>JBARWY010000172.1:0-73651 GCA_049647065.1 Devosia sp.
TCAGCCGGCTGAGGATGCCCATGCCGAGGTTGAACACCAGCCCGAAGACGATGAACGGCGCCGACATCTGTACGCCGACGCTGAAGGCGCCCGCCACGGTGCGGATGGCCAACTGCGCCGCATCATCGAACATCAATGGCGTATCGAGCGGAAACACCATGTAGCTGTCATAGGTGGCCGCCAGAGCCATGTGGTGCAGGTCGGTGGCAAAGATCAGTACCATGCCGAGGAAGCTCAGGAAGCTGCCGAATACGGCGCCCTGCACCCCCACCTGGGTCGGGTCGGCCGCCATGGCGCTGGAAAGGCCGGTCTGGAAGGCGATGATCGCCCCAGCCACCTGGGTGGCCATCACAGTGATGCGTGCAATGGCGCCCAGGATGATGCCGATCGCCAGTTCGTGGAAGATCAGCCCGAAAATGGCCACGACATCCTCCGGCATGGCCGGCAGGCTGGGGGACAGCAGCGGGTAGAGCACCAGCGTAAAGGCCAGCGAGAAGCTGAGGCGCATGCGCATCGGGATCATGTCCTCGCCTAGCGCCGGCATGAGCATGAGAATGGCGCCGATGCGCGCGAACAGCAGCAGATAGACAAAGGCGGTATTGGGCAGCCAGTCGAGGCCGATGGTCACCGTCAGCCGCCCACGATGATCATGTCGACCACGCGGTTCATGTAGCCACCCATGGTGGCGCCAAGAAACGGCAGCGTCAGCAGCATGGTGATGAAGATGGCGATGATCTTGGGAACGAAGACCAGGGTCTGTTCCTGGATCTGCGTCAGTGCCTGGAACAGTGCAATGATCACACCGACGACGAGGCCCACGACCATCATCGGCGCCGATACGATGATCAGCACCCAGATGCCGTCACTGGCAATGTCGAGAACTTCGGCGCCGGTCATTGTCTTTCCCAAAGGCGAATCGCCGCCCGCTGGTCATTCTACGCCTGCCCCGGCTAGATCGGCATCCGCATGATTTCCTCATACGCGGAGATGACGCGGTCGCGGACCGTGACCATGCTCTCGATGGCGATTTCCGTCTCGCTGAGCGCCGTCACCATGTCCACGACATTGGCCTTGCCGTTGACCATGTCGATGGCCATCCGGTCGCTGGTCGCGCCGGCATCGACCACACCCTGCACCTGCTGGGCCAGCATGTCGGCAAAGTTATCGCCGTTGCCACCTGAGGCCATGGCGGTGAGGTCGGTCTGGGGCCGCGCCGCCTGGTTGATCAGCCGGCTGGCATTGCCATAGGCGGCAGTCGCAGCGTTGAAGGGTGTATTGATGGCCATTATTCAGGTTCCTAGCCGCGCAGGATGTCGAGCGTGCGCCCGAGCATCTGCCGCGTGACGGTGACGACGTTGAGATTGGCTTCGTAGGTGCGTTGGGCCTCGCGCATGTCCATCGTCTCGATCAGTGGATTGACGTTGGGATACTGCACATAGCCGGTGGCATCGGCCGCCGGGTGGCCCGGTTCATAGCGCGAGGTGAAGTCGCTCATGTCATAGGCGAGACTGCCCACCTCGACGATCTTGCCGCCAACATCGGGATCGAAGGCGGCCTCGAAGGTAGGGATGCGGCGGCGATAGGGCTCCTCCCCCGGCGCCTTGCCGGCAGAATCCGCGTTGGCCAGGTTCTCGGCGATCACCCGCATGCGGGCCGTCTGCGCGTGGAGACCCGTGGCAGCGATGCGAAGTGATGAATTGAAGTCCATGTGACGCTAACTCTCTATCTGGTCGCGTTACGCACTAGGCCTGGCGGCCCATCGCGGTTTTGAGGATCTTGATCGACTTCTGGTAGAGGCTGGTCGCGGCCTGGTAGTCCATCAGGTTGGTCGTGACCTTCATCATCTCGTCTTCGAGGGTGACGCCATTGCCTTCCGGCGTGATCTCGAAATTGGCCATGCGCTGGGCGCCGAACGCACTGCCCTCGCTGCTGGACACCGAAAAGTGCATGGGCTGGGTCGCCGACGTGATGACCGACGCCGAGGAAAAGCCAGAGGCACGGTCGGCGAAATCGTATTGCGCCAGATCGCGACCGCGAAAGCCCGGCGTCTCGGCATTGGCCACGTTCTCGGCCAACAGGCCTTGACGGGTCTGGTGCCAGCGCATCTTGTCCGTGATCGCCGTGAAGACCGGCATGTTCATGAGGCCCATTGGCCGAAGTCCCCCGCGAGTCTCGAAATCATGGCGCGATGGGCAATTCTTGCCGACCTATGGTTAATCAAGCGTTAACCGATGCCCGTTACGGCAGATGCAGCCTCGCATTCTGCACATTTACGGGATGTGATAGGCAATATATGCCGCCCGGATTCGGGTGAGACGCGATTTTGGAGCCGACATGCAATTCCTCACCAGCCTCTTCGGTGGCTCAGGCAATACCTTCCTCACGGCGATCTTCGCCCTCGGCGCAGTCATCGTGGCCATCCTGCTGGTGCTGTGGTTGCTCAAGGTGCTGTCCAAGGCGTCGGGCAACATGACGCGCGGCCGCAACCGGCGGCTTGCGGTGGTGGACTCGCTCGCCCTCGATCCCAAGCGGCAGTTGCTCATCATCAGGCGCGACAATGTCGAGCACCTGATCCTGACCGGCGGTCCCCAGGATGTGGTTGTGGAGACCGGCATCGCCGTGGAAGAGGCACCGGCGGCCCAGCCCACCCGCCGTCCCATCCCCATGGTGGCTGCCCGCAAGCCCGCGCCAGCCAAGCCTGCGCCAGCCGCGCCGCAAGTTGCCGTTGCGCCCGTACAGCCCGAGGAACCCACTCCAGCAACGCCGCCGACGGCGATCGAGCGGCTGCGCGAACTGGGGCAGCCAACCAACAAGCGTGCGCATCTCTCACTGCGTCACACCGGCCTGCTCCGCCCGGTCAGCGAGATGGAACTGCCAGTTTCCCCTGAAAACTCGCCCGCGCCGGTCGTGTCGGTGCCCGACTCAGCTAAAGAGGACACGGCGCGACGTGACGTAGAAGGCAGCGAACTTGTCGAGGATAATGGCGAGGCAAACCGGAACTGAGGCGCCGCCGTCGCGCCTGCGGCGGCTTGCACCCTATGCCGGTCTCATCGCCTTCGCGCTGGTAGCGCTGGCGCCTACCATGGCGCTGGGCCAGGACGTATCGATCGATTTCGGTGACGAAACGACGCTTACCGAGCGCGCCGTCCAGATTATCGGCCTCATCACGCTGCTGTCGCTGGCCCCCTCCATCCTGGTGATGGTCACCAGCTTCACGCGTATTGTCGTTGTGCTTTCCCTGTTGCGCACGGCGATCGGCCTGCAGACCGCCCCGCCCAATTCGGTGATGGTGTCGCTGGCGCTGTTCCTGACCATTTTCGTGATGCAGCCGACGCTGCAGCAGTCCTACGACCAAGGCATCGCGCCGCTGCTGGCCGGGGATATCGAGATTGCCGAGGCGTTCGAGCTGGGCAGCGCGCCGCTGCATGAATTCATGCGTGCCAATGTGCGGGAGCAGGACCTGAGCCTGTTCTACGACCTGACGGAAGCACCCATTCCCGACGAGCCGGAGGCCATCCCGCTGCAACTGCTGGTCCCGGCCTTCATGATCTCCGAACTGCGCCGGGCCTTCGAGATCGGCTTCCTGCTGTTCCTGCCCTTCGTGGTCATCGACATGGTGGTCGCCTCGGTGCTGATGAGCATGGGCATGATGATGCTGCCGCCGGTGGTGATCTCACTGCCGTTCAAGCTGATCTTCTTCGTACTGGTCGATGGCTGGTATCTCGTCGCCGGCTCGCTGGTCCGCAGCTTCGTCAGCGGCGGCGGCTAGCTATTTGGCGCTGGCAAGGCCGGCGTCGGGTTCTGCGGCCGTCAGCGGCGCCAGGGCGCCCTCCCCGGCATAGGTCTGACGGTAAGATGCGAGGAAGGCGTTGATGCCGCCGACATCGGAGACCTGGCTGGCCACCGCCTTGAACTCGAGGCTGGTGATGGCGATCTGGCCGGTGACCAGGTCGAACATCGGCCATTCCGGCGTCACGACCATGGCATCGCCGAACTTGGACCGCAGGCGCGACAGCCCGAAGGCATCGCCCGACAGTGCAAAGCCGACCGCGGCCTTCACCAGGCCCATGCGCACGTCCTGGCCCAGTGGCGTACCGGCCGGCTGGTCGGCATAGTACCCCTCCAGCATTTCACTGGCCTGATCGTAGCGCTTGGCTTTCCAGTGCGCGTCGATGCGCAGCAGATTGGCATCCCGCCCGTCCATGTCCCGCAGCAGGTCGAGCGCGAGCTGGTCGCGGCCGCCATCGATCATGGCACGCGCCTCCAGGATGCGGCGCTGCCGCTGCAGGGATTCCGGCAGGCCCGGCAGGCGCGTGCTGTTGAGCACCCGCAGCGCTTCCTGCGGCTTGCGGTCGGCCAGGTAGATGATTGCAAGGTCAGCCGCGATCTGGGTGCGGGCGACGCCGCGCAGCCGGTTTTCGAGCTGGTAATCGAGCAGTTCGGCGGCCTGCGACAGCAGATCGACGCGAACCAGCCTTCGGGCCAGGTTGCGGATCATCTCGTCGCCGCGGGCGCCCGGGGGCGTGAGCTGGCGGAAGTCATAATAGAGGCTGAGCGCGTCCACCGGCCCCAGCGAGTCGGCCACCCCGTTGAGGAACAGGTCGCTGAACATGCGCTGCGCCTCGTCGCGCAACGCCGTGATTGGCGGACTTTCGGGATGGTTGGCCACCGCCTGGCGCACGGTTTCGAAACCGCGGCGATAGTCGCCATCGCGGAAGTAGAAATCTGCCAGCATGGTCTGCATGTCCGCTTCCAGCGCATTGCCACGCCACAGCAGCGATTCAGCCGAGAGCGTCTCCGCGGCCTTGGCGAGGTCAAGCGTACCCTGCTCATTCAGCAGGTACAGCGTGCGGTAGATCGCCTCGGCTCGGGTGGGGCGAATATCTGCGGCAATCACCTGGCCGTAGGTATCGAGCGCCTCCGTGATGCGGTCGCGTCCCTCATCGATCCGGCCGGACAGCAGGTGATAGAGGCTGGACTGTTCCGGGTTGAGGCTGGCGAAATCGATGCCGTCGAGAAAACGCTCGGCCAGCGCAACGTCGTCGGTTTCAGCGGCAGCGCGCAGGGCGGCGAAGTAGAACTCGTTGCGCACCCAGAGCGGATAGCTCTCGACAATGCTGTTGGCCTGGACGGCATCGGTGCGAGCGCCCTTGAAATCATACGCATCGGCGCGCGCTATGGTTCGCCACAGGAGCGCATCGAGCTCCTGCCCAACGCCGGTTGAATTGAGAATGCTCAGTGCATCGTTGGGCCGCGATGCCAGGGTCTCCGCAATGGCGCGGGTGATGCGGATATTGCGCGTCAGGTCTTCGGCCTTGAGTTCGGCTTCAAGGACGTCCAGCACGCCCAGCGCCTCAAAGGCGAAGTGGTTTGCAACATAGTACTGGGCCAGGTCCAGGCGGGCGATGTCGCGCTCCCGGCCTTCGCCTTCGGCCGCCGCCCCCAGCAATGCGCCAACGTGATCATTGAAGGCGCCGTAATCCTTTTCTTCCAGCGCCGCCAGATCGACGAAGCTACCGCGCAGGCTCTCGGTAATGCCATTGCCCAGGGTGCGCGGCGCATCCACCGCCGAGACGGTGAGACCGCCCGGGACGGACAGCACCGCCAGATCGTTCTCGATGGCCAGGTCGAGTTCCTGGCTTTCCGGCCTGATGACGAGGCCGTGCACGCTGCGCAACGCGGAAAAATCGACATAATCCAGCGTGCGGGTGACGCCGCGCGCCGGCGGATAGGCGGTGACCACCTTGAGCATGTCGCCGACCAGCGGATCGCGGAAATCATGGATGCGGGCCGGACGCATGACGTCGGCAACGATCTCGAAATTGCCTTCGATGTCGCGGCGGCGGCTGAGTTCGATCGGCTCGGTTGGCGTCAGCATGATGTCGCCCAGCGACAGCACCCATGCCATGCCCTCCGAACCCAGCGTTGCCAGCCGATCCTGCGACAGCTCGACCCGCACCAACTGGGTATCCCCGGATGCCACGACGGAAAACTGGCTCGCCAGCGCATCCAGTTCCGCGGAATGGTTCGGCGGCAGGATCCCGGAAACGGTATCGAACATCATCCAGACCGTATCGCCCCGGCGAAACACTGCCGCGGGCGTATCCTGCTCGAATGGGAAAATCACGCGGACGGTCGAGCCGAGGACGCTGACGAACGGCGTAACCGTCTGGGCGGCGCTTTGTGGGAGAAGCTTGTCCACCTGGGCGCTATCAGGCCCGCCCGCCGTCTCCGCTTCGGCTTCAGCTTCCTGCGCGATGCCGTCGGCCAGGCTGGCGGCGGTGAAGCTGGGAAGCCCGACACCGGCAATATCGATGTCGAGAATGAACTGGCGTGGCGAATTCTCATAGAAGCGCGGCGTCACGCCCTCGGCAAGCGTAAGGGTGACCAGCGACCCGTCAGGAGTCACCGTACTTTCCACCGACCCGATCTCCGGCGGCAGATCCACTGTCAGCTCACGCAGGTCGATACCGACCGGCCATTCGAACGCGATATGGCTCGTCCCTTCTTCCTGGATATATTCGGCAACGGTCGGCACGGTCCAGTCGAACTGGACGCGCATGAAAGTAGGATTGCGCCCGACCCGCACGGTGCCTTTGGGATCGAGTTCGATCACATCGGCTGCCTTGCGCTCGCGTTCGGCACGGATGGCGGCGAGACGGGCCCGTTCCGCGAGCTCGTCGATGATCTCCTGCGGCAAGGCCGGCGGCATGCCCTGCCACGTCGTCGGCAGCAGATCGATGAAGAGTTTTTCGCCGGCTTCAATCCGATTGAAGGTGAATGCAGAACGCAGGCCCATCCGCAGGCCCCGGCCATCGGGATCGACGCGAGCCACTGAAAGATAGGGCGCCATCGTGGTGCCTACATCGGGCAGGATCACCGACACCTGCTCCTCGAATTCGAGGGACAACACGCCGTTTTCGATGCGCATGGTATATTCGGGAAGGTCGTCACGGCTCGGAAAGCTGAGGATCAGCCGGGCATAGCCGTCTTCCTGGGTGGCAAAGAGCTGGCCCTGTTCCTCCGCCGAGGCCGATACGACCAGGCCCAGCGTTGCCATGGCAACGGCAGCGAGGACGGCTCGCCTCGCGCGCCGCAAACCAACCATAATCGCGGTCTTCACCGGCTTCTGCCCGCCCGACGCACTTTGCGCGTCTCATGGCGAAGCCTTCGGCTCCGGGATCATAAAACGCATGGGTTACACGATACTCTCGGGCGACCCTAACGCTCCGTGCTTAACGTCGCCTTACACCAAACCGTAAAGCCCTATTGACCAACGATTTGGGGCAAGGCGGCAAGATCCTCGGTGGTCATCTCGGCAGCAGGGCGGTCCGCCAGCGCCGCCATCTGCACGGTCAGCTCCTGGGCACGCACGGCCTCCATCTCGGCAAGAATGGGGGCCATCTTGCGCGGGCTCATCGTCTTGGCCACGCGCAACAACACCGCCATCTCTAGATTGTTGAAGATGTTGGCGGCATCTTTCGGCTTCATCGTCTCATACATGGCCACGATGCCGGCGAACTGACCGGTTTCCATCTGCTCGCGCTGGTCGACCAGCGTGGAAATCTGCGCTTCCAGGGCTTCGAGCGTAGCCGCCCGCTCCTCGATGCGCCTTTCTGCGGCGTCGACAATGGAGGCGCGCAGGGCGAGGTCTTCCTCGTATTTCTGCAATTCTTCGCGGCGCGCCGTGAGGCGGGCCAGCAGTTGCTGTTCCGTGGCAGACACGCCGTCCGCGCTGGTCAGCGGCGCAACCTGGCCGCCTGCGGTCAGCTCCATCGGCACGGCGTCGCCCGACGGCAGGCAATCAGCCTCCATCAGTGCGGCAAAGCTGCCCTCGGGAACTGCCACCGGCGTGCCTTCTTCTGCCGCATGCGCCCCGGCATCGCCGTCTTCGGCAACAGAGGGCTCGGCATGGGCGCCACCGCCGCCAGCAAGCTCGGTTGACCCACCCTGCAGGATGACCTCGCCACCTTCGGTGATGGTGGCATCGGACACGACGCAATTGGTCGCCGATGCCGGGCCAGGCACAGCCGCCTCCGGCGCCGGAGCGGCGCTCTCGGTGGATTCGGCTTCTGCTGCCGGTGCGCCATGGCCACCGGCCGCGGCGGCGTCTGCCGCCGGCTCGCCCAATGTCGGAGCGTTATCCGACAGCGTCGGGCTGGTGTCTTCGAGCGTTGGCTCACCCACGGGCGTTACCGTTGCGTCAGCCTCCGTCGTCCCCGCGCCGCCTTCCGCGCTGGCGCCGGACGCCCGGGCCACACTCACGCCTGTCAGCACGTAGCTGCCATTGGTGACCAGGCCCAGGGTCTTGAGCACCAGCAATGCGGCAACGGCCAGAACGACGACGGGAAGCAGGCGGATGTTGGTCACGCAGCGGCTCCACGGGTCCGCACGCGTGCCGACAGCTGTTCGAGGGCCGACTGCACCTTGTTGGGCTGCTCGACGGGCTCGATGGCCTGGCTGTGGCGCGCCACGCTGGTGATCTTGGCAATGCGCTCCATGAGCACGGTGCCAGCATTGACATGATGCGCCAGTTCGATGCCGAAACGCTCGGCTTCCTCGAGCCGGGAATTGAGCGACAGATCGGCCTCGACAGCGGTCTGCTTCAGTTCCTTGATCGCCTGGTTGGCGAGATTTGTGGCGCCGAACAGATCGGTGACCATCTGGCGCATCACATCCTTGTCGGCATGAAGCCGCTTCAGACGCTGATTGAGCACGATGCAATATCCGATTGTCAGCGCGAGCAGAATGGCGACAGCGCCTTCCACAAAAAGCCCTAGAGGCAAGCCGAACATCATCGTCCTTCCATTTTCTCGTCAATCGCTTCAAAGGCCGCCATGGTGACCTTGGGCGGGTTAAGCGGGCGGGAAACCCGCACCGATACGTGGTTGCCGATATGGCCCATGATGGCCTCGGTGAGTTCGACACCGCCGCAGCGCAGCCGGATCGGATCGGACGGAGCCCGCTCGAACATCACCGTATCGCCCGGCTTGATCGTCAGCATGCGCGAGAGCGGCAGTTCCTGCTCATGCAGCACCGCTTCGATCTCGACATCGGCAGAGTAGATCTCGGTCGCCAGGTGCCCTTCCCAAATCGGGTCGCGGCCGAACTTTTCACCCATGAACATCTGCAGCAGTTGTTCGCGGATGGGCTCGATGGTGGCGTAGGGCAAGAGGATTTCGATCTTGCCGCCGCGGTCGTCCATCTCGATGCGCAGCTCGATCAGGATAGCGGCATTGCCCGGCCGCGAAATGGCGGCGAAGCGCGGATTGGTCTCCATGCGCTCGAGCTTGAAATTGACATTGGTCACCGGCTCGAAGGCGCGGTGGGTGTCCTCGAGGATGATCTCGATCATCCTACGCCCCAGCGCCATTTCGATGGTGGTATAAGGCCGGCCCTCGACGCGGATATTGCCGCCGATGCGACGGCCGCCCAGCAGCACGTCGATCATCGAGTAGATGAGGCTCGAATCTACGGTCAGAAGGCCATAATTCTCCCATTCCTCGGCCTTGATGACCGAAAGGATGGCCGGCAGCGGAATGGAATTGAGATAGTCGCCGAAGCGAACCGACGAGATCGAGTCCAGGGTGACTTCGACATTGTCGGAGGTGAAATTGCGCAGCGAGGTCGTCGCCAGCCGGACCAGCCGGTCGAAGACGATTTCGAGCATCGGCAGGCGCTCGTAGCTGACCAGCGCCGAATTGATCAATGCCTGGACGCCAGTGAGTTCGACATTGCTGCCGACACTGGCGTCGAAGCCGAGCAGGCTATCGATTTCGTCCTGGTTGAGGACGCGGTCCGGACCGCCCTCGCCGTCGCCATTATCGCCCTCGAGCATGGCGGCCCATTCGGCAGCAGCGGCAGCGGCCTTTTCCTCGTCGGTCATCTCGTCTTCGCTGACGACGGCGTCGGCCATGCTCGCGCCGGGACTGCCGACGTCATCGAGCCCCCATTCGTCCGCGAGTTTGTCCTGTTCGGTAGGGCCAGCCATTACTGCACCAGGATTTCCTTGAACAGGATGGACTCGACCTGGCTCGGATAGATCGCGACGTTGACGCGGCGCAGCAGTTCTTCCTTGAGGCGATAGACGCCGGCCGAGCCTTCGAGATCGGAGCGGCGGAGCTCGCGCAGATACACCTGGAAGGCATCGACCACCTTGGCCATGCGCGGCTGGATCTCGACCATCATCTCCTGGTTGGCGACTTCAAGGGCAACGGACAGCTTCATGAACGCGCCCTTCTGCCCCTCGTCGTCCTTGAGGTTCACGATCATCGACGGCAGATTGAAGATGAAGGTGTGGCCGGCTTCGACGACTGCGCCATGAGCGTCGGTCGTGGCGGCGCCGTGTTCAGCATCCTCGGCCGGTGCCGAGGAGGATGACAGGAAGAAAAAGAGCCCCGCGCCGCCCAGCACGACGACGATCGCCGCCGCACCGATGATGATAAAGAGCTTCGGTATCCCCTTCTTGGCCGGGGCGCCATCGTCGACGTCTGCTTCAGCGGCCATGCCAACCTGCCAGATAAGAGGCTTTTCCGGACGATTCCGGCTGTAGGTCCAGCTAAGCGCCCGATGG
The DNA here is from genome assembly GCA_049647065.1 of Devosia sp. GTDB lineage: Bacteria > Pseudomonadota > Alphaproteobacteria > Rhizobiales > Devosiaceae > Devosia. The sequence continues at coordinate 10,574 of JBARWY010000172.1, forward strand.
TTAACGATTGGTTACAAAGCACCCCAAAGCGGCAAAATTTGCCGGGCAGCTTTTGCCGTACCCGGAAAGAGTAACGCAGCAAGGATAACCCGGCATTGCCGCTATCCAACTGATTTTATTAAATTTCCGGCCTTGGCATGGTTTCTGCAATGTAAATGGCGAGGCAGCGGCTTGGGGAAGTCGGCAGTCTCGGGGACGTTAACTTTCGGGGATCAGCAATGATCGAGAATGCGCAACTGATCAGCCTTTCCAGGCAGATCGCGCTGCAGCGGCAGATGGATGTGGTGGCCAACAACGTGGCCAACATCAACACGACTGGCTTCAAGGCCGAGAACATCCTGTTCGAGGAATATGTGATGCCGGTCGCCCGCGACCAGGATTTCCCGCGCCTCGACCAGCCCCTCTCCTATGTGCAGGACTGGGCCACGATCCACGATCTCAGCGGCGGCAGCATGGTGCAGACCGGCAACGAGTATGACGTGGGCCTCAATGGCGACGGCTTCTTCGCGGTCCAGACCCCGGCAGGCGAACGCTGGACCCGCTCCGGCGCCTTCCAGCTCAACTCCGCCGGCGCCCTGGTCGATCTCAACGGCAATCCGGTGCTCGGCGAGGGCGGTCCGATCCAGTTCGGCCCCGAAGAAAACGGCATCCTGATCGCCGCCGACGGTTCGGTGAGCTCCAGCGCCGGCCCCAAGGGCAAGCTGCGCATCGTCGAATTCGAGAATGCCCAGGAACTGACCCGCGAGGGCAACAACCTGTTTGCCGGCGGCACGCCCGTCGCTGCGACCAACACCCGGGCCATGCAGGGTTTCATCGAACGTTCGAACGTCTCGGGCGTCGCCGAAATGGCTGAGATGATCCGCGTGACCCGCGCCTACGAATCGGCTGCCAGCCTGGCCCAGAAGCAGGACGAGCTGCGTCGCAGCGCCATCCAGCGTCTCGGCGACGCCAACTCCTGACCTGAGGATATGCCATGAAAGCCCTTTACATCGCATCGACCGGCATGAGCGCTCAGGAACGCAACGTCGAAGTCATCTCCAACAACATCGCCAACATGCGGACCACTGGCTACAAGCGCCAGCGCGCCGAGTTCGAGGACCTGCTGTACCAGCAGATCACCCGCGCCGGCTCGCAGACGTCCGACCAGGGCACGATGGTCCCCGCCGGCCTCGAGATCGGCTCTGGCGTGCGTACCGTCTCCACCCCGCGCGTCATGAGCCAGGGCACAGTCAACATCACCGAGCGCGAACTTGACGTCGCCGTGCGCGGCGAAGGTTTCTTCATGGTGCAGCTGCCGGACGGTCGCACCGCCTATACCCGTGACGGCTCGTTCGAACGCTCTCCCGATGGCGAGATCGTCACCTCCACCGGCTATGCGATCGATCCGGGCATCACCATTCCCGGCACTGCCGAAGGTGTCGCCATTTCGCAGGACGGCCTGGTCAGCGCCTATCTCGACAACGACGTCGCTCCCACCCAGCTCGGCCAGCTGCAGCTGGCGCGGTTCGTCAACAAGTCGGGCCTCGAATCGATGGGCGACAACCTGTTCCTCGAAACACCCGCCAGCGGTCCTGCCCAGATCGGCGTGCCCAATGCCGACGGCACCGGCAACCTGCTGCAGGGCTATCTCGAAATGGCCAACGTCAATTCCGTCACCGAAATCGCCGACCTCATCGCTGCCCAGCGCGCCTACGAGATGAACGCTCGCGTCATCTCCGGCGCCGACCAGATGATGCAGGCCACCACCCAGCTGCGTTGATAGGAGCTCTTCTGATGATCCTGCGTTCCACCATCGCCAGCCTTGCCGGCCTGCTGCTGTCAGGCACCGCCTGGGCCGCCCCGGTTCTCAAGGCCGATATCATCGTCAGCGCCCGCATCGTCACGGTGGGCGACATGTTCGAGGCCGCGGGTGCCGCTGCCGAAGAGCCATTGTTCCGTGCGCCAGGCGCAGGCACCAGCGGCATGGTCAGCATCAATGACATCGAGACCGCGCTCGGCCGCATCGGCATCACGGAATTCGAGACCGGCGGTATCGACAGCGTGCGGGTCACCCGCGCCGCCGCCATCGTGGACGAAGCCGCGCTCGCCGACCTAATCGCCGCCGATCTTGCCCACCGCGGCATCATCACCGCGGACATGACGCTCGACGCGCTGTTCTCGGTTCCTGTCGAGCCGCTCAATGCAGAAGCCGTGGCCCAGCCGGCCAGCATCATCAGCCTGCGCTACCTGCCGGGCAGCGGCGCCTTCACTGCCCGTTTTGCGATTGCCGGCATCGAGCGGCCGCTCGATGTGGCCGGCACCATCGTTCTGATGATCGCGGCCCCACACATCAATGCCAACCTGCCGGCTGGCACCCTGCTCTCCGCCAGTAATATCGAGATGCGTTCCGTGCCGCTGAAGTTCGTCGAAAACACCGGGGTCGCGCGGCTCGAAGACGTCGTCGGCAAGACGCTGGTGCGCCAGAGCCGCGAGGGCATGATGCTCAAGCCGGCCGACGTCACCGTGCCGCTCCTCATCAGCAAGAACGACCCTGTCACCATCTACTTCCGTAAGGGGCCGATGACGCTGACCGTCAAGGGCCAAGCCGTCAGCGGCGCTGCCGCGGGTGGGCTGGTGCAAGTGCTTAACCTCATGTCCAAGCGCGTCATCAGCGCCACCGCAATTTCCGCCGGCGCCGTCGAAGTCAGCGCCGACCCGCTCGCCGTAGCGGGCCTCTAGTAGCCTTCAGGAGACCAGACCAATGAACCTCTTCAAACTCGCCACCCTCCTGACGCTTACGGCCAGCCTCGCCGCGTGCAACACCATGGATCAGCTTGCCAGCGTCGGCCAGGCGCCGCCGCTGACGGCCATTGCCGACCCGACTACCACGGCGGGCTACCAGCCGGTGCACATGCCGATGCCTCCGGCCATCGCCGACACCTACCAGCCCAATTCGCTCTATCGCACCTCGGCCAGGGGCTTCTTCAAGGACGAACGCGCGCACCGCATCGGCGACATCCTCACCGTAATGGTGACCATCGACGACAGCGCCCAGATCGCCAACACGACCCAGTCGAACCGGACCTCGTCCAACACGGCCGGCATGGGCGGCATCTTCGGCGTCGCCGTCGACAACATCACCGATGGCAGCATCGATCCGTCGGCCATGATCGAATTCGACTCGGGCCTCACCAATCGTGGCAATGGTTCGGTGAACCGCTCGGAAAGCCTCGAGACCTCGGTCGCCGCCGTGGTGACCCAGGTTTTGTCCAACGGCAACCTGGTCATTGAAGGGCGCCAGGAAGTGCGGGTGAACTTCGAAGTGCGCGACCTCATCATCGCCGGCATCGTTCGCCCCTCGGACATCCAGGCCAACAATACGATCCAGTCGTCCAAGATCGCCGAAGCGCGCATCTCCTACGGCGGCCGCGGGCAGATCACCAACATGCAGCAGCCTCGCTACGGGCAGCAGGCAATGGACGCGATCCTGCCCTTCTGACAACTCCCTTCCCCGGTTTCCTTGCCGCACATTCCCCCAATGGTGCGCCAAGGCTCTCCGGCAGGTGCCAGAAGGCCCTGCCCCGGCCGGCTCCAGAATAGATCCGGCCTCTCCAGAGGCGCAGTCCCCCCGGCTGCGCCTCTTCCCCTTTTCTGGAACGGATCACTTCCTACATGGATTGGACGAGAGAGAGTTCGCAGAGGAGATTGGCGATGAGCACCGGATCGAGCATGGCCATGGGGATCGCCGTTGGCGTCGCGATCGGCGCAGGTATCGGCACTGCGATGGACAATCTTGCCATGGGCGTGGGCATCGGGATTGCGATCGGTGCCGCGATCGGCGCGGTGTGGCAAGCCCAGAAAGACAAGCCCAAGGACTAGGCCGTCTCATCCTTGCGACGGGCCAAGACGAAGTCGCGGCCACCGGGCAGTCGCTTGCCGTTCGGCTTGTCCGGATCGACCACCCGCCAGAACGGCACGGCCCTGCGGCCAGCCTGATGATCGGCAACCGACTTTGCCGCAACCACCTTGATCATGCGCTGGGTTGTCACCGGACAGGTCGCCTCGGCGCGGTATTTCCGCGCCAGCTGCTCACGCAGATCGGCCAGCGAGCGAGTCTCACCTTTCGGCACAGCCTCGATCTGGCGGGTGATGGCCTCCGCACTGGGCATCAGCATGGTCTGGTCGACCATGACCCCGTTGACGCTGTGCGGCCGGATCTTGATGTAGCTGTCGTCGGTCATGCGAACATCCTAAAGCAGCCGCGCGGTGCGACTTGATCGATTTTGCGCACTGTGAAAGACCTTTGGCAACAAGACCGGAGTAGCCCGCATGTCCTTCCAGAAACTCGATGATCTCGGCCGCAAGCTCGAAGCGCTGGAGCATGCACTGTCCATCCTGGGGGCCGACGAGGCCACCCATATGGCGATCGGCGGCGGCCACAAGCGGGCGGAGGCGATGTCGAACCTGGCCGGTATGTACCACGCCCAGGCCACCGCGCCCGAGATCGCCGACTGGATCGAGGCCGCAAAACCCGAGAGCGAGGATCAGAAGCTGGCGCTGGCCGAGTTCAAGCGGCAATATATCAACGCCACCTGCCTGCCGACCGAGTTCGTCGAGCGTCGCACGGCAGCCACCATGCGCTCCGAGCAGCTCTGGCGTGACCTGCGCGCCAAAGGCGATTGGGACAGCTTCCTGCCCGCACTCGAAGGCGTGGTAGCGCTGGTGCGGGAAGAGGCACAGTTGCGCGCTGCGGCGCTGAAGCTGGCCCCGTACGACGCCCTGATGGAGCAGTACGACCCGGGCAACCGCGCGGTCGATCTCGACGTCATCTTCGACGACCTCAAGACCTTCCTCAAGGGTTTCGTGCCCGAAGCGCTCGACGCGCAGGAGCGCCGGTTAGCCAAACTGCCGCGCAAGACGCTCAACGGCCCCTACCCGATCGAAAAGCAGCGCGAGCTCGGCCTTGCCGCTATGCGCGCCGTCGGCTTCGATTTCACCCATGGCTCGCTGGCCGTGTCGCACCACCCGTTCTGCGGCGGCGTACCGACCGACGTGCGCATGACGACGCGCTACCGCACGGACGAATTCCTCAGCTCGTTGATGGGCGTCCTGCACGAAACCGGCCACGCGCTCTATGAGCAGGGCCTACCCAAAGACTGGTCGCACTGGGCGCTGGGCAAGGCACGCGGCATGGGCATCCATGAAAGCCAAAGCCTGTTCGTCGAGATGCAGCTCGCCCGCAGCCCGGAATTCTGGGAATTCACCCTGCCGCTGGTGCATCTGCATCTTGGCGAGGACGCTATTCCCGGCTGGGAAATCGCCGATATCCTCAACGAGGTGAACTTCGTTGAGCGCGGCTACATCCGTGTCGATGCCGACGAGGTCACATACCCGTTGCATGTCATCCTGCGCTACGAACTGGAGCAGGAGCTGGTCAACGGCACGCTGGAAGCCAGCCAGATTCCCGAGGCCTGGGACGCCAAGATGACCGAATATCTTGGCATTTCGACCATCAATGATCCGAAGGATGGGCCGATGCAGGACGTGCACTGGCCCGGCGGCGCCTTCGGCTATTTCCCCAGCTACACGCTGGGCGCCATGATCGCGGCGCAGCAATGGGCGGCGCTGGAAAAGGCGCAGCCCAAGGTGCGAGAGGATATTGGCAAGGGCGAGTTCGGCGGCGTCAACCGCTGGCGCAGCGAGCAGATCTGGACGCAGGGTTCGCGCTGGTCGACGCCGGACCTGATCACCCGGGCGACGGGCGAGCCGCTCAACGCCGATTTCTTCAAGGCGCATCTGAAGAAGCGCTATCTCGCCTGATCGGAACAGGGCTGGCGGGTCATTCGTTTGCCTTCCAAAGGAGGCGAGACATGATCCGCAAGCTCAAATCCGGCCAGTACCGGCTCTATTCCCGCAAGGTCAATCCGGAGACCGGAAAGCGCCGAAATCTCGGGACTTTCGACAGCCGCGAAGCGGCGGAAAAGCATGAACGCGAAGTGCAGTACTTCAAACGACATTAGGTGCCCGGGTTGACATCCCGGGCTCCATCCCTATTTTCACGCCATCCGCAGCACTGACCGGACGGTACAAATGGACTCCAAGCTGAACGACTGCTTCGCCCGCATCGCTCACCTGGAATCCGCCCATGCCTGCCTCCGTTTCACTGCACCAGCTTTCCTGGTCCACGCCCGATAACCAGCCGCTTTTTTCCGGTCTCGAAGTCTCGTTCGGCAACGAACGAACGGGGCTGATCGGCCGCAACGGCACGGGCAAATCGTCCCTGCTCCGCATCATCGCCGGAAACCTGCAACCCGCCACCGGTTCGGTGACGGTTCAGGGCAGCATCGGGATGCTCAATCAATCCGTGCAAATCTCGCCTGACAACACTGTTGGCGACCACCTCGGCGTGGCCGGCGAACTGGCTCGGCTCGACCGGCTGGAACAAGGCCTCGGCAGTGTCGAGGATGCCGGCGAGGCCGACTGGACCCTTCCTGGTCGGATAGAAACGGCACTGGCCGATGCAGGCTTGCCGGGCTATGCGCCCGACCGGCCACTGGCGACGCTCAGTGGCGGCCAGCGCACGAGGCTGGCCCTGGCCGGGCTGATCCTGGCCGCGCCAGACATCATCCTGCTCGACGAACCGACGAACAACCTTGATGCCGAGGGGCGGCAGGCGGTGATCGGCCTGCTGCATCAGTGGCGTGGCGCCGCCATCGTCGTGAGCCATGATCGCGCCTTGCTGCGCGAGATGGATGCCATCGTCGAACTCACCACGCTGCGGGCCACACGCTATGGCGGCAACTGGGACCACTTTGCCGAACGCAAGGCGCTCGAGCTGGCAGCGGCCGAGAACGAGTTGAACAGCGCCGAGCGCAAGGTTGCCGCGATCGACCGCAAGATCCAGGCGGTAGCCGAGAAGAAGGCACGCAAGGACGGGGCGGGCAAGCGCAAGGCGGCGAAGGGCGATATCCCGAAGATCATGCTCGGCGGCATGAAGGACAATTCCGAGAAGACCAGCGGCGAAAATGCCCGGCTGGCCAATCGGCTGAGGGGTGATGCTGCGGAGGCTGCGAGCGACGCCCGGGCGAAGATCGAGATCCTGACGCCGCTATCGGTAACTCTGACGCCGACCGGCCTGCCGTCGGGTCGAATGGTTCTGCAGGCAGATCGCCTCACCGGGGGTTCCGATCAGGCCGCGCCGATCATCCGCGACCTCTCGCTGCAGCTGATCGGGCCGGAACGCGTAGCGATCACCGGCCCCAATGGCTCGGGCAAGACGACGCTGCTGCGCCTCTTGACCGGCGCCCTGCCCGCCGTGTCCGGCACGGCGCGGATCCTTGTGCCCCATGCCATGCTCGACCAGACGGTGAGCCTGCTCGATCCCACCCTGAGCATCCGCGACAATTTCCGCGCGCTCAACCCGGACGCGGACGAGAAAACCTGCCGTTCGGCGCTTGCCCGCTTCATGTTCCGGGCCGACGCCGCCTTGCAGCAGGCGGGTACATTGAGCGGTGGCGAGATGCTGCGAGCGGGGCTGGCCTGCACCATCGGCGGCAATAACCCGCCGCAACTGCTGATCCTGGACGAGCCCACCAACCATCTCGATATCCATGCGGTAGAGCAGGTCGAGGCCGGGTTGCGCGGCTATGACGGAGCGTTGCTGGTGGTCAGCCACGACGCCGATTTCCTCGCTGCTATCGGCATTGTCCGCACAATTGCCTTGCCGATGAACGGAGTCTGAACCCGCCGCTCAGAGGCCGTTCCAAATCAGCCAGCTAATCCTCGTGTCATCGGCAAGAAGCGCTCGAGGGAGCGTAGCCAAGACAGGAGAGACCAAAATGATCCGCAAGCTCATCATCACTGCAGTCGCCGCCGTCGCCATCGCTGCCTCGGCTGCCCCCGCCATGTCCAACGACGTCTTCGTCGATCAGTTCGGGTTCGGCAACGCCGCCGGCGGCCAGCAGTTCGGCTGGAACAACAAGTTCGGCGTCAGCCAGACCGGCAATGCGAACACCGCTGTCGGCACGCAGAATGGCGGCAACAATGTCGGCGCCATCGGCCAGCAGGGCAACAACAACTATGGCGACACCTGGCAGAATGGCTGGAACAACGCAGCCGGCGTTGGACAGTTCGGCGACAACCACAACGCAGTCCTGACCCAGGATGGCAACGGCAACGTCGCCGCCGGCGTGCAGGTCGGCAATGGCTGCAATGCCAACGTCACCCAGGCCGGTGCCGGTAACGTCACCGCCTTCGTCCAGGCCTGCCCCTGAGCGGTTTTGACGTGAGCTGCAGATAGCCGGAGGGGCCACCCCCTTCCGGCTCGCTGCCCAACCCGACTTCAGGAGGAAGCCATGAACATCCCATCGCGGCGCAGCAGCGCCATTGCCATCGGCCTCGTCGTCGCCACCCTGGCGGCCAGTGCCGGTCTCGCCAACTCGAACGGCACTACCCAATGCGGCATTGCCACCAGTTCCGAACGCGGCATGCTGGCGCTGGAAGGCACCATTCTCAGCCCCGTGGCGCTCAGCGGCGAATACCGCTTCGCCATCCAGAGCTCCGGCAGCGGCGGTTCGTCCAATATCAGCCAGGGCGGCTACTTTACCGCCAATGCCAATGAAGCGACCCCGCTCGGCAAGGTGCTGATCAATGCCGGTTCGAACTACAGCGTCGTCTTCGACGTCACCTCCGGTGGCAAGAAGCTCGACTGCGACCAGGACATTGCGAGCCTGCGTTGAAACCACAATATCGCGACAGGTGAGGGCTCCGGGTAACCGGGGCCTTTTGCATCTGCAGCGCACAGTGTCGTCCACACGTACTACGGCCTCCCTCCCCCTTGTGGGGAGGAAGTCGACTTAGAGATCGCGGCTCGAATCGCTGAACGCATCCTGAACGCATCACTCCAGATCGGTTCAGTCGGCTACCCCTAGTGTGAAGTCATCAGCTGGAACACCCCAGCAAACGCCAACCAACCCTCAGGGAGAGACGCCATGACCACCAAGTTCACCAAGACCTTCGTTGCCGCTTTCGCAGCCGCCGTCATCGGCGTCGCCAGCCTCGCCGCCCCCGCCATGGCCGCTGGCCAGGTGTCGATCAGCTTCACCCCCACCGATCCTGACCAGCAGCAGGCACTGGGCACGGGCCTGCAGATCTTCTCGCTGGTCAAAGGCCTGTCCTCGACCGGCGCCAACGCCAGCCAGAACGGCAATTTCAACGCCGCCGGTTTCAACCAGAATGGCTCGGGCAATCACGGCTTGATCGTGCAGGAAGGCAACGGCCACGAAGGCACCATCGAGCAGAACGGCAACAACAACAATTGCGGCCTGTTCCAGTTCGGCGAAAACACCAACGGCCAGTGCGTGCAGAATGGCAACGGCCAGTCTAGCGTCACCACCGTGTTCGGGTTCTGAAGAATCGCGACAGACTGATGCGACGGGCCCTTTGGGGCCCGTTTCTGTTTTAGTTCAGGAACACAGTCACGGTATCCGCCCTGCCCTCGGCATCCACGACCGATAGCGTGACAAAGCCAGGGCCATCGGGCTCCCACAGGCTCTGGCGGGCAAATTCCGGCCGGCCGAAGGGAGCGCCATTGGCGAAGAAGGTGAAGGGCGGTACGCCGTTGCGCACCTTGACCATGAGCGGCGAGACTTCGCCTCCCGCCAGTCCCAGATCGACATCGACGCCATCGCCGGGAAAGGCGATCTCGGGCGCGGAGACGCGTGCCACCAGGTCCTCGTCGGGATGACGGAAGCGCCGCAGCGGCGTGGGCAGCTCGCTGTTGGAGGCGAGAATGGCGCCTTGGGGCGCCCGGGGCAAAGGCGCCTTGCGGTTGCCCAGACGATCGAATGCCTCGAACAGGATCGGGGCGGCCCCAACAATACCGGAAAGGCCGGGCACCGGGGCGCCATCGGGTCGGCCGACCCACACGCCGATGACCGTCTTGCCGTCGAAGCCGATGGCCCAGCCGTCGCGATAGCCATAGGATGTACCGGTCTTGTAGGCGATGCGGCCGGGCGAACCGTTGAGCGGCGGCGGCACGTCGGCAAGAATATCCGACACATACCAGGCCGCGACCGGATCGAGCACGGGCGCTGCGATCTCGGGCGCCGGTGCCGGGCGGATGCCATCATGCAGCTGGATCGGCATGCCGCCATTGCCGATGGCGCCATAGACCGAGACGAGATCGCGCAGGGTAATGCCCACCCCGCCCAGGCCGACTGCCAGGCTCGGTGCGGTATCGACCGGCAGGCGCGGATCGGCATGGGCGCGGCGCAGGCGCGACACGAGCCGCGACGGACCGACTGCATCGAGCACCACCACGGCCGGGATATTGAGCGACTCCGTCAGCGCGTCGTGGATGGTCACGGTGCCACGGTTGAAACCGTCGAAATTGACCGGGACATAGGCGCCGAAGGCGGTGGGCCTGTCCTCGATCATGCTTTCGGGATGCGCCAGGCCCAGCTCGAAGGCGAGGCCATAAATCAAGGGCTTGAGCGTCGATCCGGGCGAGCGGATGGCGCTCGTCATATCGACGAAGCCGGCGCTTTCTGTGGCCAGCAGACCCGCCGAGCCGACCGAGGCGAGAACGTCGCCGCTATCGATATCGGCAGCGACGATGGCCACCGATACCTTCGGGTCGATCAGGCGGGCGCGGCCGGCGGAGAGATGTTCGAGGGCATCCTGCAGGCGTTTGTCGATAGTCAGTTCGACCGAGCGCGCCGTCGGCTGCGCCCTGACTGCCTGTTCGGCCATATGCGCGGCCAGCATCGGAAATTCGCGGCGCGCCGTGGGTACGGGCTCACGCTTGGCAGCGATGGCGTCTTCCAGCGGCAGCGCGCCCATAGCCACCAGGCGGTCGAGAACCATGTCGCGGCTGCGCCTGGCTGCGGCCGGGTCACGGTCGGGACGGCGCGCCTCGGGCGATTGCGGCAGGGCGACGAGCAAGGCAGCCTCGGCGGTGGTCAACCGGGTCGGCTCCTTGCCGAAATAAGCAAGCGTCGCGGCGCGAATGCCCTCGATATTGCCGCCATAGGGCGCCAGCGTCAGGTAAAGATCGATGATCTCATCCTTGCTGAGGTCGTGTTCCAGCCTGTCGGCGTGCACCATCTGGCGGAGCTTGCCCCAGACATTGCGCGTCGGCTGGCCTTCGATCAGGCGCGCCACCTGCATGGTGAGAGTCGAACCGCCGGACACGACACGGCCACCCGCGCCGATATACTGCCCCGCGGCGCGGAGCATGGAGGACCAGGCGATGCCGTCATGGTCGGCAAAACCTCGGTCCTCGTAGGCGATGAGCATGTTGATCAGGCGAGGATCGACTGTGGTCCGGTCGACCGGCAGGCGCCATCGCCCATCACTGGTGGTGAAGGGACGAAGCAGCAGGCCGTCACGGTCGGTGACGGCGACGGAGACTGGGAGGGTGGCCACATCCGGCGTTGGCGGCAGATTCCCGGCGATGCCGATAATGGTGGAGTTGAGTTGGATGGCGCCGGCGCAGGCGAGGACGAATAGGCTGAAGCCGGTGAGGGTCAGCCAGCGGGTCCAGGGGCGTGGCGCTTGCATGCTGTCGTCAGTCATGACTGGAGGCACGAAGTATCCAGTCGACACCCTCCCTCTTGTGGGGTGGGATCAAGGGTGGGGGTTGTTTGGCCGCGGTATCGGGGCCCACACACCCCCTCCCACCCTCCCCCATGAAGGGGGAGGTGCTGTCTGGTGAATAGGAGAGCGTGTGCCCTCCAAACTCCGCGCACCGACACATCAGTTCGCTCATGGCCCGGTCGGCGTGACCTCGATGGAGCCGGCGGCAGTGTTCGCCCGGAACTCGGGACGATACATGTCCTCCACCGTAGCGCCGGGCAGCACGAAGGTGCCGGGCGATACGGCGCGCACCAGGTAGGCCGTGGTAAAGCTGCCGGTTTCATCGAAGTAGCGGAATGCCGCGACATATTGATCGGTGCGGGATTCCACATGGCTGGCGCTATCGAGATTGAGCCAGCTGAAGTCGGCGACACCGCCGCCGGCCGACAGGTCCGGATTTTCGATCTCGAAGCCGGCCGGCAGGGGATCGGCCACCACATATTGGCCTGAGCCAAGGGTCTGCGGACGCACCGTCAGCACCACCACCAGCCGCTCGTTCTGGGCGATCGGCGCAGCCTGCGGATCGATCGGCGTACCATCGGGCAGGAAGTATTCACGCGCGATGGTGAAGCCGCTGCTGGTCGCCGGCAGTGGATCGATCGGGTAACCGGTCACGGTCACCTTGGCCTCGGTATCGCTGTCGCCGGTATTGGCGATCTCGACCGCTGCGAAACCCTGCTGGTCAAAGCGACGATAGACCTGGCCGGTCAGGGCCTCGCCGTCGAGCGTCACCGAGCCGTCGGTACTGGACGCTCCGAGGGCTGCGGCGGCCAGCAGTGTCCAGCTGTCCTCCTGCGTCGACGTATAGACGGCGCGGTCGCGCAGCTTGGCGAGCTGGTTGGCCAGATCAGTCAGATCGACGCTGTCGGGCTTGAACTCGGCGGCCAGGGCAAGCACGCCGGCGAGGTCGCGCAGGCGTGTACCATAATCGCTGCGATAGCGCCTGATATTGTCGGGCGCGTTGAGCCCGGCCACAGCCGCTTCGAAGGCTGAATTGGCGCGGGTCGGATCGCCATAGAGCGCCAGCGCCGCACCGAGCTGCGCCTGTGCCAGGGGCGAACCGAAGGCATGCAGGCGTGCCTCGTGATAGTATCGCAGGTCGCCCATCGCCACCCGACCGGCACGCGCCAGATCGTAGAGCGCGTAGGCAATGTCTTCCCCACCCTTGTCGAAATCGGCGGCATAGGACAGCTGGTTGGCCAGATTGTCGAAGGCCATGGTCATGGACTGCTCGGGCACCTCGTAACCGGCAGCCTTGGCGCGCTGCAGGAAATCGGTGACGAAGCCGTCAAGCCAAAGGTCGCCGCCATCGAACGGCCCCCAGAGGCCGAAGCCACCGGCGGATGTCTGCTTGGAGAGGATATCGGCAATAGCGTCGATGACGGTCTGGTTGAGCTTGTCATCGCCAGCCGTACCCACCAGCTTGGCCACGTCGTTCAGGTAGAGCAGCGGCAAGGCGCGGCTCGACAGCTGTTCGGCGCAGCCATAGGGGTAGCGATCCAGCGCCAGCAGCAGGCCGGGCACGTCGAGACGCGCGATCGGGCCGATGGCGAGGGTCATCGCGCCGGTATTGGCCATGTAGCTGTCGAAATAATCCGGGCCAACGGTGACGCTTTCGCCCGCCCTGATCGGCAGCAGACGGCTGGTGGTGACCGGCGCACTGGTTGGCCTTACTCCGAGCAGCAGTTCCTTGGTCTGAACAGTGCCGTCTGGCGCCGTGATGGTCAGGACGACAGGCCAATCGCCGATCTGCATGCCGTTGAGGGAGAAATCGAGCGACGTCCTGTCGCCCTCGGCCAGTTCCACGTCGGTGCTTTCCGCCGAGGTGGCAATGCCGTCACCGCTCGAAAGTGCGACGCCGTAAGTGCCTGCGGCGCCACCGAGATTGTTGATCTCGACCAGCAGTCGCGACTCGTCGCCCACCCGCAGGAAGCGTGGCGGGCTGAGGGTCACAACGACAGGATCGCGCACGATCACATCGGCCGACGCATGGCCGACAGCCGTCTCGGTCCAGGCCATGGCCATGACGCGGACGGTGCCGGAAAAATCGGGCATGTCGAAGGTGATGGTGGCCTTGCCCTCGGCATCGACCTCGACAATGCCGGAATGGAGGGCAACGAGCACCGATGTGGCCGGCGGCGTGCCGGTGCGGGACGAGCCGCCGTCGCCGCCCGAACGCATGGCACCGGCAAGGCCCTGGGTTGGATCGATCAGCGAGCCATAGAGGTCACGGACCTCCATGCCGAGCTGGCGCTGGCCGAAATACCAGCCGTCGGGATCCGGCACCTTGAAGTTAGTGAGGTTCAGAATGCCCAGGTCGACAGCCGCCACGGCGACATAGGCCTGCTGGCCGGCGGCCAGGTTGCCCAGTTCGACCGTGGTGGTGAAGCTCTGGCGCGGCAGCGTTACTTCCGGCGTAGCCAGCGTCACATCGAGCTTGCGGTCGCCCGGCTCGACATCGGCAAAGGCCAGGCCCAGCGCCCGCGACGGCATGCGCTTTTCGGCGGCGTCGGATGGCCGATAAAGGATCGCCGTGACATAGGCGCCGGGGCCCCACTCCTCGGTGACCTCGAGCGGAACGGTGATGCCGCCCTCGGGAACTTCAACCGCTTGCATGGCAATGACGCGATTATCCACCACCATCACCAAAGCCGTACCGGCAAACTGCGGATCGAGTTTGAGGTTGGCTGTCTCCCCGATCCGGTAGGCCGGCTTGTCGAGGGCAACCTGCAGCGTGTCCGGCGTGTCGGAACCTGCATCGGCATAATAATAGCCGGCGTAGAATTCGTAGGTGGACGAGGTCGCGTTCTCGCCCGTGCTTTCGACTTCGACGCGATAGAGACCCCAATCGACATTGGCGCCGATGGTGACCGGGCCGCCCTCAGGAGTATCGGCCGTGCCGCTGGCGACTTCGCGCGAGGTGGTAATGGCCTCCCACTGCCAGGTGCTGCCATTGCGGTACCATTGGTAGTTGGTTTCGATGCGGGAGATGGTCCACGTGAGACCGGTCCTGGCGATAGCCTCGCCTTCGGGCGACACCGCGATGATATCGAAGCTGGCTTCGCTGCCTTCGGCGAGGCCCGACGCGTCGCTGAAAGCCGGCTTGATGCCGAGGCGGTCGACGGTGGCAAGTACTGGCCGGCTGATGCTGCGTTCGATGCTGCGGCCATTGCTGTCAACGAGGCGCAGCAGGAGCTGCGCTTCCAGAGGACGGGTCGTGACCTGCGGCTCCGGCAGCACGATTTCGGCGACGGCATTGCCGGATTCGTCGGTGGTGCCAACCACGCCCAGCGACTCGCGGCTGGTCTCGATGGTGTCGTCGAGGCGGCCGAATGTGTAGCCGGGGAAAGCGTCGAGCGTGCTCCGCGGGCTGGTGATGGCATCGGCTTCGATGGCCAGATTGGGCGCTGTGGCGCCATAGAGATACTTGGCGGCGATATCGACCTGGGTGACCTCACCGGCCGCTATTGGCGCATCGAGGGCGGTGACCTCGAAGGCCAGGCGCTCGGGCTCGAAGTCCTCCACGAGAAAGCTGGTGCTGGACAGCGCCTCAGCCTCAGGATCGGCATAAAGCCGGGCGGTCCACGAACCGCGCATGGCCTCGTCCACCATGGGCAAGGCGACGAAATAGCCGCCGGCGCCCTGATCGTTGAGCAATTGCGTGCTGGCGACGACGCCATCCGGGCGCTCGACCTCCAGGGTCAGCGGCAGGCCGGTTACGGCCACCGCGCGCTCGTCACGCAGCAGGGCCGTCAGGTACACGGTCTCGCCCGGGCGATAGACGCCGCGTTCGGTGGTGGCGAAGACATCGAGCGGGCCGGGGGACGGCCGGCCTTCGACACCGCGGTCGGTCAGGTCGAAGGCGGGACGGCTGAGGTCGAGGAAGGCGTAATCGCCGTCGGAAGTTTCGGCGACCAGCAATTGCGGCGCCCTGCCCCCTTCGCCGCGCGCCAGACCCGGCGCGAAGACGGCGCGGCCATCGGCGTCGGTGGTCGCTTCGCCGAGGATTTCGTTATTGACTGCGACGAGGCGGACAGTAGCGCCAGTGATCGGCTTGGCATCATCGAGCCCGCGAACGAAGGCATGCACGCCATCGTCGCCGGAAATGGTGGTGAGACCCAGATCGGTGACGATGAACCACTGCGTGGCCACGCTGTCCCAATACTCTGTGTTGTCGTCCTTGATCTTGGCTGTGACGACATAGGCGCCAGCCTCCATCTGGCCGAGAGTTTCGGCAACCGGGATGGCGGTGGTGGTCAGCTCGTTCGGCTGGCCGCGGACGAGGTCGACCTCACCCTGCCAGACCTGCTCGCCGACGCGACCGGCAATGTCCTCGGCGTCATATTCGGTCAGGCTGCCCTGGAAGATGCCGTCACGCACGGCGGTGGCGATCGAGCGATCGCCCACGCGATAGATCATGACCTGGGCGACGTCGGCATTGACCGAGGTAATCGGCAGACCGCCGCCGAGCCCTGCCGGCATGACATAGGCATTGTTGGCAAAGCCGACAAAGGGCGAGCGATCGGGCACATAGACGTCGAGCACCACATCCTTGAGCAGCTCCTCGCCATCCGAGGACGGCAGGCCGGCGCGCAGGCGGATCGCATAGCGGCCGCCATGCTGCACTCCCTCGACGCAAATCTGGTCCTGCTCGGCTTCAACGGAAGCCTGCGGGGTATCGGCAACGACCACGTAGGCGGACAAGTCGGTCGTGCTGTAGGGCAGCGGCGCGGAGAACACGGCGCAGATGCGCGGCGACGCGGCCTCGGCATCCACCACATGATTGACCACGCGGAAGCCATTCTGGGCGACGACTTCGTCCAGATGCGCATCGACGGCATCGTTTGGCGCCAGCTTGAGGCTCAGGCGATAGGTCGCGATCACCTCGCGCCACATTCCCTGATATTCCATGCCATTGGCGAGCGCGGCCAGGGCGTTGGCCCGGTCCAGCGGCTCGCTGGCGCGCAGGAAGGCATTCATGGCGGCGTTGGTGGCGAGACGCGCCAGTTCACCGCTGTTATCACCCTCGGCCTGCCCCGCCACTGCTTCCGCTTGGGTCAGCGCCGCCTGGGCCAGCGCCTGCCATACGGCGCGGTCATTGGCATTGATGGCAAGCGCCTGCCGGTAAGCAACAGTGGCGGCAACCGGATTGCCGGCCGCGGCAGCCTCGTCGCCCGATTCCACCAGACTGGCATAGGTCACCTTGGGCGGCGGCGCATCGGTCTGCGGCAGACCGCTGGCGAAGGAGCGGGCATTGTCGATGATGCCCTGGGCCGGGAATGGCAGTTCGGCCTGACGCACGGCCTCGGTCACCGCCGGCGACGGCGCCCGGCTGACGCGGCCGGAGGTAGCGCCGGCAAACTCGGTATTCTCGCCGACTGTGCCTTTCAGGAAGCACCAATTGGACTGGGAATTGAAGGTGAAGGCGCGACAGATATTGTCGTCCGCGCAGGCAGCCTTGCAGGCGTCCAGATCAGTATCGCGGACTATGGAATAGTCGAAACCGGGGAGATCGGTGTTTTCGAGGAGCGTGATCTTGTAATCCGCTGCCTGCGCTGCGGAAAATCCGAGCGCCAAAACGGCAGCCACACCAAGCCAGCGCAGCTTCTCGACGAAACGCCCCATGTTGTCCTCCCAAGTTCAACGGCACCATATGCGCGTGAAGCTGGGGCGGAAACAAGGCTGCAAAGTTGTGCCGGTTAGAAGATTTCAATTGCAGACGCTAAGAAGAGCAGCGGTAATTTAAAGTACCGTTCACCACGGCACAGCAGAGCGTCCGTGAACTATCCGCGCAAAGAAAAGGCCCGCCAAGGCGGGCCTTCAGAATGCTTTCCGGGTGAGGATTATTCGTCCCGGTACACCTTTTCGCGGCGCTCGTGCATTTCCTGGGCTTCCAGGCTCAGCGTGGCGATGGGCCGTGCGTCGAGTCGGGCAATGCCGATCGGATCGCCGGTTTCCTCGCAATAGCCGTAGGTGCCATCTTCGAGACGTTTCAGCGCGGCGTCGATCTTGGAGATCAGCTTGCGCTGCCGATCACGCGTCCGCAATTCGAGGGAGCGGTCACTCTCCGAGCTGGCCCGATCAGCCATATCCGGATGATTCTGGCTCTCTTCCTGCAGGTTCTCGAGGGTTTCGCGGCTCTCGCGGAGTATGTCATCCTTCCACGCGTTGAGCTTGGCCCGGAAATACTCCCGCTGGCGCGGGCTCATGAACGGCTCATCGTCAGTGGGCCGGTATTCAATCACTTCAGCAACCGAAGACATCAGCAGACTCAACTCCAATGCACCCCTAAGGCGGCCTATATATGCGCGTCCACTCCCCCCGGCAAGCGCGCTAAGCGCCGGTGATTAACACGGGAAAGCGTCAGCCCGTCAGGCGCATAGCGCAGTATTGACAACATTTTGATGACCAGAGGTCAGGCAGCCGGGAAGCGCCCGAACTTGGCCAGCTCCACGCGCACCCGCAACTCGATGTCGTCGAGCAGGGCATCGAGCCCTGGCAACGATCGCTCGCGGACCTCCGACAGCATCCCCGCGAGGTGGTCCAGGCGGTCAGCACTGATGCGCCCGATTAACAGATCGTTCTTGATCTCGTCCAGCATGTCGAGAAGCGAGGCTCCACGACGCACAGCCTTCTTTCGTCCGGTCAGCGGCCCATCCACCGCCTGCAGCGCAAGGATGGCATCGATCCCGGAGGCCGACTGCATCGGCACATTACCCGCCACCCGCGCCGGCGCATTGCCACCGGCCGGCACGAAATCCGCACCCGGGCCGGAGCGGCCGGCGGAATTACCGCGACCGACGCCTGTGGTTCGGTTGGTGGTGTCGATGCGCAAGGCTGGACTCAAATCGGTTAGTGCCGTCATCGGCAAAATCTGCCGCCAGCCGTTAACAAGGCCTTAACGCACCCGGCAAGAATTGCTCATGCAGCCATTCGAGTAGGCGGACGCAAGCCCGCCGGGCCCAGAATATCCTTGAATTTCAAAGCCCTGCGCCACTCCTTAACAACTGGCACGGTTTTCGCAATGTGATCTGCGAACGCTGCGCCATGGGGATGGCTCGGCCGAAGACGGGGATGCCGGAATGACCAAACCACTGCTGCACAGGCTGATCGCGGGAGCACTCGCCATAGTCATGGTGTTGACGCCCGCCCTCGAGGCGCAGGCCGCGGCTGCCCGGATCAAGGATATTGTCGACTTCGAAGGCGTGCGCGAGAACCAGTTGGTTGGCTATGGCCTGGTGGTCGGCCTCAACGGTACCGGCGATAGCCTCAACAACTCCCCCTTCACCAAGCAGTCGCTGCAGTCGATGCTGGAACGGCTCGGCGTCAACACGGCCGGCGAGAACGTGCGCACCGCCAATGTCGCAGCCGTCATGGTCACCGCAAACCTGCCCGCCTTTTCCACGCAGGGCTCGCGCATGGATGTGTCGGTAGCCGCACTGGGCGATAGCGACAGCCTGCAGGGCGGCACGCTGCTGGTGACCCCGCTACTCGGAGCCGACGGCGAGGTCTATGCCATTGCGCAGGGTTCGGTCTCCATCAATGGCTTCAGGGCCGAAGGCGATGCCGCCACGATCATCTCGGGTGTCCCCACCACCGGCCGCATTTCCTCCGGTGCCCTGATCGAGCGCGAGATCGACTTCCATCTCGGCAGCCAGACCTCGCTTCGCCTGGCGCTCCGTAACCCGGACCTGACGACGGCGCGCCGTATTGCGCTGGCGGTCAATGACTTCATCGGCGCGCCGACCGCGACGCCGGAGGACCCGGCCACGGTGCGGCTCACTCTGCCACCCGGTTTCAACGGCAACATTGTCGACCTGCTCACCGATATCGAGCAACTGATGGTGGAAACCGACCAGACGGCCAAGATCGTCATCGACGAGAATTCCGGCATCATCGTCATGGGCAAGGATGTGCGCGTGTCGAGCGTGGCGGTGGCGCAGTCCAACCTCACCGTCACCATCGCCGAGAATCCCACGGTGGTGCAGCCGGGGCCGCTGAGCCTGGGCGTGACCGCCGTCGAGTCCAACACCAACCTCAATGCCAACCTGTCAGAGACTGCCCTGCAAGTGGTCCACGAGTCGGTGACGCTGCAGGAACTGGTCGATGGTCTCAATGCCCTGGGCATCTCGCCCCGCGACCTGATCGCTATTCTCCAGGCGATCAAGGCGACGGGCGCGCTGCAGGCCGAGATCGAGGTTCTGTGATGATGGAAACCATCAAGCAGCCCGGCTCCACCCTCACCCACGGCCAGATCGCCAAGGTTCGCCAGCAGGCCGAAGAATTCGAGGGCGTGTTCCTCAACACGCTGACCAAGGAACTCTTCTCGTCCATCAAGACTGATGAAAGCGCCATGGGCGGTGGTTTCGGCGAAGAGACCTGGCGCTCCATGCAGTCCGAACAGCTTGCCGCCTCCATGGCGCAGAATGGCGGTCTCGGTATCGCCGAACAACTCCTGCCCGACCTGCTCGCCATGCAGGAAGCGGCCAACAACCAGAACAACATCTTGCCGGGAGCCTACAAATGACCGCAGCCGCACGCCTCGCCGCCCTCGACAGCCTGCCGGCCGAAGAACTCTGCGGCATGGCCGAGATCGCGCTCGCCGCGCTGGTCGACGTCATGAACCAGGAAACAACCCTGCTCCGGGCGGGGCATATGCGGCAGGCCAGCACGCTCACGCCGGAAAAGGCGCGGCTAGCGCAGGACTATGTGAGCTTCGCTCGCTCGATACAGCGCCAGACCGATCGGCTCCGGACCGACGCCCCGGGCGCGGTCGAACGCCTGCGCTCCGGCCATGAACGCCTCGCCACACAGATGGCGGAGAATTTGCGCGTACTCGCCACTGCCAGGATGGTCACCGAAGACCTGCTCACAGATGTGGCCAAGGTCGTCGGGCAGCAGAACAAGGCAAAGACCTATGGTCGAGGCGGCGCGGTAACAGCAGACCCCGCAGCATCTGCCCGTGGCATCGCAATCAATCGTGCACTTTGATTTGATCTAAACTTTAGTCAATTGCGCCCCATCAAAGTAACAGGACCGCAAAAACTGCAGCATTAGGATGACCGCTGGCATTCGTGAATGCAGGGACAGCGTCATGATCACCGCAGTAGCGGCCGACCCGGTACAGATAACCAGCAGCGCCATGGCTAGCTATCGCACACGCTCCGGCGCTGGCGAGCGCAGCATGTTGCCGGAGAGCGCCCCGCCGACGCCCAGGAACGCAGGGGCGGGCGAGAATGGCACCTTCCCGCGACAGGAACGGCCCACCGAACCTGCGCCCGAGCAGCAGAACAGTGTGGCGGCGTCCATGTTTGCCGCGGCGGTCATCGCCGGGGCCCTGCCGCCGGTTCCGACCACCATGGAAGAGCTGATCATGCGTATCGGCGCTATTCCGATCCCGCCGGAATCCGAGGCTCGGCTCAAGGACCTCCTTGCCTAGCTCCGCCTTGTCTCACATACCCACCCTGCAAGTCTGTCGAAGGCTCCGGATCTCCGGGGCCTTTTTTCACATCAGCAGAAATCGAGCGCAATTTGCCCAAATATTCATCACCCGCTTAATCCTTCTTTAGAGCCTGTCGGATGAGGATCGGCCAGCCTCAGGAAGAGGCGTTAATTTGCGTGATCCTAGAAAAGGACTTAGTAAATGAGTGATATCTCCCTCTCGAAAGCCGTTCGCTCGAACCTGCTTTCTCTTCAGGGCACCGCCACCATGATGAGCAAGACGCAAGATCGTCTTGCCACCGGCAACAAGGTGAACTCGGCTCTCGACAACCCATCCAACTTCTTCACCGCTTCCGCGCTGAATTCCCGCGCTGGTGACATGAACGGCCTGATGGACTCGATGGCCAACGGCATCCAGACCCTGGAAGCTGCTGATAACGGCCTGACCTCCATCACCAAGACTCTTGAATCGATGCAGTCGACCCTGCGTCAGGCTCGCCAGGACAAGTCCTTCCAGACCGCCTCCTACACGCTTGACCCGGCTCGTACCGGCTCGATCTCGCTCTCGGGCGGCGCTATCGGTGACACTGCCGTCGACATCAAGCTGACCCAGGCTACGCCGGAGTCGGTGACTGCCGGCGTCGAATATAAGTCCGTCCAGTCCAAGGGGCTGACCGGCAGCGCGGCCGCCACTGCGGCAACCGCGTTTGGTACGGCTGGTGTTCTTGACCTGACCGGTGGCCACACCATCACCTTCCAGGGCAACAAAGACGCCGCAGCGGTGTCCATCACCCTGGACGAAGACAGCACCGGTTTCGCCGACGTCACCAAGGCTACCCTTGCCGAGGTCAACACGGCCATCAACCAGAAGCTGTCGGACCACGGCAGCAGCCTGCGTGTCCGTGACAAGGCCGGCAGCATGGAGCTGTACGATACCGATGCAAGCAACGTCGGTACCGGTGCCACCGCAACCGTGCTGGGTGCCGAGGCTGGTTCTGGCTACGGCTTTACGGGTCTTACCCTGGGCGCTGCGGGCGCTGGTACTGCCGACGCCCCTCAGGCCATCACCATCAACTCCGTTGCCATTTCTCTGGATGGCGACACGCACAATACCGCTGAAAAGGCCGCTGCTTTCATCAACGTGAAGTTGAAGGAAGCCGGTACCGTGGCGGCTGAAGGCGTGACCGCATCCGTCAAGGACGGCAAGCTGGTACTCTCGGGTCCGGCTGACGGCTCGGCCAAGGCCATCACCATCGGCGGCGCTGCCGGCGATTTGGCTGTCTTTGGCCCCGTCGCTTCGCGGTCCACCACCACCGCCTCGCCCGACTCCGGTCCTGCCAAGTCTGTTGATGCGCTCATCTCCGAGATCAACAACAACAACGATCTCAAGGGCAAGATCCGTGCGTCCAACGACAACGGCAAGCTCCGCATCGAGAACATGTCGACGACTGCCCTGAAGGTTGACGGTGTCAGCACGGGCGGTGCGGTTGATGGCATCTCGACCGGCGCATCCGAGATCCTTGGCAACTCGGTCCGTAGCGGCCTGGCCGATCAGTTCAATGAACTGCGCGACCAGCTCGACAAGCTCGCCGACGACGCCTCGTTCAACGGTATCAATCTGCTGCGCGGCGACAAGCTGACCATCACCTTCAACGAGACCGGTACCTCGTCGATCGACATCGCCACCAAGGGCGAAAAGTCGGTCAACTCGACCAACCTGGGCGTTGCCACCACGCTCAACGCTGCCGACCTCGACAGCGATGCCAATATCGACAAGGAACTGGCCAAGCTGAAGTCTGCCCTGAACGACGTGCGTTCGCAGTCTTCCGCCTTCGGCTCGAACCTGTCGATCGTGCAGAACCGTCAGGACTTCACCAAGTCCATGATCAACACGCTGCAGACCGGCGCCGCCAACCTGACGCTCGCCGACATGAACGAAGAAGCCGCCAACCTGCTGGCCCTGCAGACCCGCCAGTCGCTGTCGTCCTCCTCGCTCTCGCTGGCAAGCCAGGCCGACCAGTCGGTCCTCCAGCTGATCCGTTAATCGGTTCAGTCGACCATAGAATCGGAAAGGCGGGCTTCGGCCCGCCTTTTTTCGTTTTGGCACAGCTTCGTTCACGCCTGACCCGTCAGCGGGTCACTGCCCCGGCAATCTCATACCCTCCCCCACCACTGCCAAACGCCCGCAGAGCCTCGGGTTTCGGGCGTATGAACGGATATGGTTTATGAGACCTCAATCCGCATGGTTAACGGGACGTTAGGATTCTATGAGCTAAATGTGAATCAACCTCAAGAAGAGGGTTTCGCCGCCGGGTCGGCACCGTAGTGAAGGAAGCATTATGTCCGATATCCCACTGTCAAAAGCCGTTCGGTCGAACCTGCTTTCACTGCAGTCGACGGCAAACCTCATGGCCAAGACCCAGGAACGTCTCGCCACCGGCAACAAGGTGAACTCGGCCCTCGACAACCCGACCAACTTCTTCACCGCGTCTGCGCTCAACAGCCGCGCCAACGACATGAACAGCCTGATGGACTCGATGGCCAACGGCATCCAGACCCTGGAAGCCGCGGACAACGGGCTCTCGTCCATCACCAAGACGCTGGAATCGATGCAGTCGACGCTGCGTCAGGCCCGGCAGGACAAGTCGTTCCAGACCTCATCTTATACGCTGGACCCGAACCGGATGGGAACACTGTCGTTCCGTGGCGGCGCCATCGGCGACACCGCGATCGACGTCAACCTGACCCAGGCGACTCCGGCATCCGTCACGGCGGGCATCGAATACAAGCCGGTTGGCTCCACCGGCCCGGCACCGTTCACTGCAGCAGGCGCAGGCGGCGGCGTCTATCCGATCGCCGGCGTCGACGTGGAAACCACCAACCTGACGTTCGGCATCAAGGGCAACAAGGACGCTGCCCAGATCGACTTTATCATCGACGAAAATACCGCTGGGATCGCGGACCCGACCAAGCTGCGGCTGAACGAGCTGGTGTCGATCGTCAACACCAAGCTTTCCGACTATGGCAGCACCGTGCGTGCTCGCGACAATGGCGGCAAGCTCGAACTCTATGAAACCGACGCCACCAACGTTGGCGCCGGCGCTCACATCACAATGGTCAACGGCGCCACCGCCAACAACGCCGAAGACATCGGCTTCCTTGCAGCTCAGCTCGGTGCCGTTCCGTCGGTCACGGTTGGCAAGCTTGGCGCGGCTGCCGATAGCTATACATTCACGCTCGATGGCGACACGGGTGCAGATGGCGCTGGCGTTGTCTCCATCACGCTGGATGGTGACACCCACGACACCGCGCAGAAGGCCGCAGATTTCATCAATGTGAAGTTGCGCGAAGCAGTCAACGGCGCCGTTCCCGGCGTGGCTGTCTCGGCACAGGGGCTCCGCGCCTCGGTCAGCAACGGCAAGCTGGTGATTTCGGGGCCGGCCGACGGCTCGCCCAAGACCATCCTCATCGACGGCGGCACGCCTGGCGCAGATGCCATCTCGCTCTTCGGCGACTCTGCTACCCACACCGTAGAGTTTGGCTCCCCCGACTCCGGCCCCGCCAAGAGCGTCGATGAACTAGTATCGGAACTCAACGCGACCAACCGGCTGGATGGCACGCCGAACCCGCTCAAGGGCAAGATCCGCGCCTCCAACGACAACGGCAAGCTGCGCATCGAGAACCTGTCCACCACTGAGCTTGTGGTTGACGGCGTGAGCACCGACGGCAAGCTGGATGGCACCTCGAGTGGCGCCGCCACCATTGCTGGCAACTCGGTTCGAACCGGTTATGCCTCCCAGTTCAACGAACTGCGCGACCAGCTCGACAAGATAGCCGACGACGCTTCGTTCAACGGTATCAACCTGCTGCGTGGCGATCTGCTTAAGATCACCTTCAACGAAACCGGCACGTCCTCGATCGACATCAGCACCAAGGGCGAAGTGGCGCTGAACTCCAGCACGCTGAACCTCTACGATCTCATCCCGTCGCAGCTGGACAGCGACGTGGACATCGACAACTTCCTTGCCGAAGTGAAGACCGCGCTCAACCACGTGCGCACCCAGTCGTCCACCTTCGGTTCCAATCTGTCGATCGTGCAGAACCGCCAGGACTTCACCAAGGAGATGATCAACACTCTCCAGACTGGTGCCGCCAACCTGACACTGGCCGACATGAACGAGGAAGCGGCCAACTTGCTGGCACTGCAGACGCGCCAGTCGCTCTCTTCCTCTTCGCTGTCTCTTGCCAGCCAGGCTGACCAGAGCGTGCTGCAGCTGCTGCAGTAAACGCGACGTTCACGACGACCAATGCAACAAGGCGGGCCTCGGCCCGCCTTCATTGTTTTCGCCATTATGTCACGCTAGATCAGACGCACACATTGCCGAGTCGCGGGGACAGGTCGAATGGCACTCAAGGTCGAACTCAAGCCAGGCGAAAAGCTCCTGGTGGGCAATTGCATCATCACCAATTCCGATCAGCGAACTCGCCTGTTCATCGACGGGCGCGCGCCCATCCTGCGGGAAAAGGACATTCTCACCGCCGAGACCGCCAATACGCCGGCGCGGCGGATCTACCTGGCCGTGCAGCTGATGTATATCGAGGACGACATCGCCACGACGCGCGAGGCCTATTTCAGCCTGGTCAACGAGTTTATAGCTGCGGTCCCCTCGTCCGCCGAAATAGTTAACCAAATCAACAACGAGATATTAACCGGCCAGCTGTACAAAGCTCTCAAGGCCTCGCAAAGGCTTATCGAGTACGAACAGGATCTGATTTCCAATGCATCAGCAGGGCGCCCTGGCCTACCAACAGACCGCTAAAGTCGTCGCCTCCTCGCGCGAGCGAGAATCCGCGCTGCTTATGAAAGCAGCTGCGGGCCTGCAGAAGATCAAGGACGAGTGGCCCGACAGCTACGACGATCTCAAGACTGCCTTGACGTTCAATCGCAAGCTGTGGACCATCTTCATGGCCTCGGTCACCAAGGAAGACAGCCCCCTGCCCACCGATGTTCGTGAGAATATCGCCAACCTGGGCATGTTCATCATGAACCAGACCCGCGAAATTCTGATCGAGCCGCAACCGCAGAAGCTCGACGTGCTGGTGCGCCTCAATCGCCAGCTCGCAGCCGGTCTCCGCGGCACCTGATAAAAGCAAATCGAAACCCAGCCCCGCCTCGTGCGGGGCTTTTGTTTGTCCGCCAGGTAGATAGCAAAAACCCCGCCGAGGCGGGGCTAAACCATTGGATTTGCTGGACTAGATGAAGTTGACGATGCTCAGCTTGCTGATCATCGAGGTTGCCTGGTAGCTCGCCTGCAGACGGGTCTGCAAAGCCAGTATCTCCATGGCTACGTCTTCCTTGTTGACCGTTTCAATGTCGCTCAGCAGGTTGTCGAGCTGGGCCTTGTAGGCCGTATGGCGCTCGGTGGAGTTCTGCAGCGTGCTGCGGGCCACGCCCAGTTCCATCGTCACGATTTCAATGGAACCATGCTCGGAATTGTGACCTTCCGACAGCGCCGATTGCTGCCGCTCCGCCATGGCGTCGAACTTGGCGCGATTGGCCTTGTCCAGCTCGGGATCGTCGCCAAGCGGGTAGGTAGTCACTGACATCGCCGCCATCGTGCGCATCAGCCCCAGGAAACCGGATTCGTTGGCCTGCATGCCATAGCTGACCCGCGTGGAGTCATCGACCTTGGCGGTCACGCTCTGGCGCGGATTGCCCTCGGCTGCGATTGCCGCCTCGGTGACCGACAGCTCAAGCGAGGCAGCGAAATTCTTGGCCGTCCCCGCAGGACTTGCCCCGATGGTGAACTGGCCGGGACCAGCCTTGCCGGTCACGGCAATCAGCGAGATCGTGCGCGTATTGCCGTTGGGCGGCTCGGCAAGGGTGATCTCTACCGTTTCGCCCGCGACGACGCTTGGCGTCGTATTGAACTGCACCCCGGTCGATTCCGGATTGAGAGGATCAAAAGTCGTGGTGATGCCGGCGGTGGACGCCGAGATCTGCGAAATCTTGAACCCGTAGTCCTCCGAGAGCGGCATTTTGCGCGCCAGGGTGACCGTATCCACATTGGTGGCGATACCGAGCCGGCCCAGGCCCTTCGCGGCGATCGCAGGGCTCTGTCCCTCGTACCAGATGACGGTGTCGACCGGAGAGGCCACGCGCAGGGCGGTGGCGGTGGACGGATCGCCATCGACGCGCAGCACGGGCTCGCCAGGGCTGTTGAAGAAATTGCTCGCCGCAGCAAAGGTCGAGGCCGCCGCAACTTCGGTTTTCACCACCGCCTTGAGCTTGAGGTCGAGCGCCGCCTGGAAGCTGGCAGCGTTGGCGTCCGGGTCGTCGCCGACGATGAATTGTCCCGTCGCGGCCGGCGCGTCTTCAGGCGAGATCGCAGTCATCACCACCTGCGTCTCTCCGCCGTCGGGCAGCGTAAAGCCCAGGGTAATCGACTGGCCCGGGATGATCTGCTCCGCAGGCGCCGGCTGAAAGGTGATGGTGGCAGTATTGCCCAGCGTGGGTATGGCGGAGGGCTCCACATCGCTGCGGCCGACCGCAGCCGTCGGCGCCGTGCTGGTGATGGTGGAGAGCTTCATCCCGAAGGGATGGTTGCCATCCTCGGTAATGGTGACTGTGTTGGTATCCGGCGCGGCACCCACTCCTGTCTGCAGGCGGCCGAGCCCCAGCACGCCCGAGTCGGCGGCCTGGCGCTCTCCGACCACGAACTTGTACCCGGCCCGCCCGCCCTGCCCCTCGAGAAGGGTCTCTGTTTCGGGCAGCGGGGCGCTGTCGGTGCTGGAGCCGCCAAACAGGTAGCGCCCGGCAACGTCGGAGTTCAGCAGCGTCACCAGCTCATCGAGCCGGGCATGGGACAGGCCCGGCAGCGTGGCCATGTTGATGTTGTTGGTGCCGTATTGGCCCTGTGTGGCGGAGTTGCGGGCCTCGCCCTCGATCTTGTCGAACCGCGCCAGTGTCTTGTCGAGAAAGCTGAGGCGCAGGTTGACGGTGTCGATATTGGCCGAAAAGCCCTCGATCTTGTTCAATCGCGCCCGCACGGACAATGACATGGGCAGGTCCCGCCCCATGCCGGCCAGCGTCGAAGACTGCATGCCGGTACCAAGCTGGGTCTGCAGCTCGGCAAAGCGCCCCTGCATCTTGGAGATGACCCCGAACCCGGCCTGCAGCGGAAACATCGATTTATTGACGATCATGATACGCTACTCCGTCAGGTTGCCGCGAACAGGGCATCAAGCAGTTCCTTGACCACCGACACCACGCGGGCGTTGGCGGCATAGGCGTTCTGCAATTCCATCAACCGACCCATTTCCTCGTCGACATTGACGCCATACTCGCTCTCCATCTGGTCGATGATGGTGTCGAGCGTCAGTTGGCGGTCGTCGCGCTTGGTGATGGCCGCATTGATGGTCGAGCCCTGGAAGCCGACGATCTGGGAAATGACTTCGGTGAGATTGCCGGCGAGCTGGAAACGTCCGGCATTGGCCGCAGGATTGCCTCCCGACACGAACTTCATCTTCTCGAGCTGATCGATGACGTAGTCCGCGCGGTCGGCGTTGCCCAGCGTCCCGCCAACCTCATGCTGCACCAGCAGCCGGTTGTCGGCGATGATGGCAGTGTTCAGCGAGATGCGAGCGGCGAAACCCTGTTTCTGGGGTGGGTCAGTGTCGAGATTGTTAGTAAAAGCCGTGTTGCCCTGATCGACGAAGAGATTGAAGGCCAGGCCACCGCCCTGCAGCCCCTTGGACGTCGACCGGGTCACGGCCGCCTTGACGTCGGTCTTGCCAGCCAGGCCGTCATCCAGAATACGCAAGGTGCCAGGGCCGGTGCTGCTGAAGTCCAGCGCCGGGAACTTGGCGTCGAGCGCCGTTGCCGTGGCGGCGGCGCCAGCCGACAGGTCGAGACCAATAACCCGCTGACCGGTCGAGTCGACGTAATCCTGCGCAGTGGTCGAGTTGACCACGCGGACGCGACGGTCAACACCGTTCTCGGAATAGGTGAACAGGAAGTCGTTGCCGGGCTCCATGTTGGACAGATCGAGATCGTATCCCTTTCCATCGCCGGCTGTGACTGCGGTCCCCGGTGTCGTAACGGTTGAGAACGCCTGGGCCAGATTGCCGGCGATCTCGTCGAGTTGTTCCTGCGCCTCGACCAGCGTCTTGTCGCGCAAGGTGATGAGGCCACCCAGTTCCCCGCCCTGCAGCACGCCCTGGGTGACCAGGTCGATGGTCAGGCCCGACGGTGTCGTCAGCGTCATCTTGCCGACTTTGGTCTTGTCCGGATCAGCATCGAAGGTAGAGTTCGGCGACAGGTTGCCAGCGCTTTCGAACTTGAAGACCGATACGCCATTGTCGAGGAGACCAACACCGGAGCGGGTCATCAAGGCGACCGTACCATCCGACCGATAGTCGGCGGTGACGTCGATCTTTTCGGCCACCGACGAAACCAGGCGATCACGCTGATCGAGCAGCGCCGCGCGGGCTCCGTCCGTCATGCCCAGGTCGAGCATGCGGCTGTTCACCTCGGCCAGGGAATTGAGCATCCCGTTGAGGTCGTGGATATTGGCAGCGATCTGCCCCTCGGTCTCCTGCCGCAGACCCTGGATGTTCGACGACATCCGGTTGAGCGTCTCGACCATGTTCTGGGCTGCCGTAACGGCTTCCGAGCGCGCGGTATAGTCGTCGGGGCTGGTGGCGATGCCCTGGAGCGAATTCTGCAACTTGCCGAACACGGTATCCAGCGAACCGGCAGCACCAGGCTTGCCCAGAAACCCCTGTAGCCGATCGAGATAATTTGCCTGTACGCCCGAATTCGCGGTGTCGGACACCTGGCGGGTATAATAGGTCTGCAGGCTGGTATTGAAGGCCCGGTTGACGCCGATGCTGCGGGCATAGGTGCTGTTCTGCGCGTTGTAGTCGACAACGTTGAGCGACTGCCGATGGTATCCCGGCGTCCCCGAATTGGCGATATTGCGGCTCAGGACGTCGATGGAGTCCTGGTTGACCCGCAGTCCGGACACAGCATTGGTGAGTGACGTCGTCAGACCCATTCACGGGACTCCTCACTGAGAACGCGGTCCGGAGCCTCTGCCCCGGACCCTAGTGGCTCAGCCCGCCTCAGCGGATCATGTTGAGCGCTTCCTGGAGCATTTCGTCGGCCGTGCTGACAATGCGCGTGCCGGCCGCGTAGGCCTGCTGCGTCACGATCAGCTTGGTGAATTCGTCGGAAATGTCGGTGTTGGATGCTTCCAGCGCCCCGCCGATAACGCCCGAGCCGGAGAGATCAAGGATCGCCTCGCCTGATTCGGAGGTCGTTGAGAACACGCCGCCATCCAGCCGCTTCAGCTTGTTGATGGCGTTGAATTCCGCGGTCACCACCTGCGCCATGTCGATACGCTCGCCATTGGAGTAGGTCGCGGTGACACGGCCATTGTCGTTGATGGCAACCGAAACGAACTCACCAGCGCCGTAGCCGTTCTGGTTCAGCGTCGAGACGTTGGCGGTACCGTTGACGTCGGCGAACTGGCTGAGGCCATTGGTGTCGTAGCGAAGCTCGATATCGCCCACCAGCACGCCGTTAACCTGGAGGTCTTCGAGCGTCACTGCCGCTGCCGTCGGTGATTCAAGGGAGCCGTCACCAGCGAAGACAAACTCGGAGTCGACCCGCTTCCACATCTCTGCCGCGCCGGTCGCGAAGCTGTCGGACATGTAATAGAGGTGCCAGGTATCCGCGCCGCCAGCAGCCTCGCTCGCCACCTTCGCCCAGCGAAGCTGGACGTTGGCGGGCGCGCCGTTTTCCGCATAGACCGTGGCCGCGCCACCCGAGATCGAGTTGGAGACGAACAGCGCGTTCTGGTTGGCCGCAATGCTGTCGATATTGGGCCGGACGGGTGCGGTCGAGTCGGTGAGACTTGCCAGCCCCAGCCCTGCATCACCTTCCACCACCGAGAAACTGGCGTAATGGTTGTCACCCAGCGTGATCCGCAAGGCGCCGCCAGGGCCACCCTGGTCGACCACAGCCGCCGCGGCCGAGGGGCCGCCATTGGCCCGGATCGACGCCTGCAGAT
Source organism: Devosia sp. (assembly GCA_049647065.1). Classification (GTDB taxonomy): domain Bacteria; phylum Pseudomonadota; class Alphaproteobacteria; order Rhizobiales; family Devosiaceae; genus Devosia. The sequence continues at coordinate 41,707 of JBARWY010000172.1, forward strand.
TGGCCAGGGCAGCGGTGACGTCGCCGGAGACGTTCACGCCCTGGTTCGAGCCGGTATAGGTGGCGGTGTCGTAGAACTCGAAGGTCACGGCCGTGCCATTGATGTTCAACCGCAGGGTCTCGCCCGGGACCATATGGTACCTTGCCGCCGTGCTCGTGGTCGGGTTCGTTGTGCCCGGAGTCACGCCAAGTGCGGCCAGCGTTACCGCGTCGCCGGCAACTGTCAGCGGATCGGTGACATTGGTACCGAGGCTGATCTGCACGCGGCCATTGACCAGCCCGATCGTGGCATCTGCCGCGGCCGGATCGCTGGCCTGCACCAGGGCCTCCATTTGCGCGAGGACCGAAGCGATGGTCGCGGGGGCGGTGATGTTGATGTGATTGCCGGCCGTCGGCCCAACCGAGTCAAAGGTGATGGCAGTCGCAACGCCGCCCACGGTCACCGTCATGCTGCCAGGATCGTCGAAGACGGTGGTCGCCAGGGCGGTGCCAACCAGATCTTCGTCGCCGCTTGCCGCCGATGCAACGTCCACCGGGGGCATGGTGCCGCCCGTGACCGAGGCGGACGACCATGCCGGCGCCGCAATGTAGTTCTTGGCCTGCATCAACTCGCTGTTGAACACCGCGCTGTTGTAGGCGCTGGTCTTGGGAAGCTGCGGCAGGTTGGCCTGATAGTTGATGCGGTTGGTCTGCTGTGCCGGCAGGAAGCTGTTGGACAGCTTGATCACCTCTGGTACCGAACCCGAGATGTTGCCGGTGCGCGTATCGATCGGCAGGCCCTTGAGATAGTAGCCGGCGCCGTTGACCAGCATGCCGTCCTTGTCGATCTCGAAGTCGCCGCGGCGCGTGAAGAAATTGGTGCCGGCGAACACGGCATTGCCGTCGGACTGGCCGATCTTGGGCTCGACCACGAAGAAACCGTTGGAATTGAGCGCGATGAAGGTCTCGTTGGAGACCGTCTTGATATCGCCCTGCACATCATTGGTGCCGCGCGACTGGGCCAGCACGGCGCCGGGAACCTGGCGCGAAATCGGGGCATCGGGGATCAGATCGAGAAAGTCGGTCTCGATGCGCTTGTAACCCGTCGTCTGCGAGTTAGCGATATTGCCCGAGATGTTTTCCAAGGCATGCGCCTGGGCCCGCAGACCGGTCACCGCACTGGAAAGAGCGCCATAAATGCCCATGTGAAACTCCGTAAAACCCGTTTGCGTCGTCCGACGCGTTCGCCGTTATCAATGCAAGCGCGATGCCAACTCGGCTTCCTATTGATTTTGCTAGGTTATTTGGGTTCAGCCGGCCCAAATGTGGCAACATCCCGGCAATTGAGTCCGAGCCGTCGGCAGAATTTGCCGCCCGCTTGTGAAGCCGGGGCGCTTGCAGTAATGCAGGAGCCTGAAATTCCGGGGCATTCCATGCTGTTCAGTAGTGCCGATGAGTTCGTCAAAGCGCCACGCCGGGCGGTGACCGTGTTTGGCATGGCTGGCGTCGGCAAGACGCGCCTCAGCGCCATGCTGCGGGCCAGCAGCTGGTTTCACTATTCAGCCGATTACCGCATCGGCACGCGCTACATGGGCGAATACATCGTCGACAACTTCAAGCGCGAAGCCATGAAGGTGCCGTTCCTCGCCGAACTGCTCCGCTCGGACTCGATCTACATCTCGTCCAACATAACTTTCGACAACCTCAATCCGCTGTCGACCTACCTCGGCACGCCCGGCAATCCTGATAAGGGCGGCCTGCCGCTGGCCGAGTACCAGCGTCGCCAGGAGCAGCATCGCGTCGCCGAGATCGCCGCGCTCGGGGACGTCCCGCATTTCATCGAACGCGCCAAGGCGCTCTATGGCTATGAGGACTTCATTGCCGACACCGGTGGCTCGCTGATCGAGGTGCTTGATCCGACCGATCCGGAAGATCCAGTAGTCAAAACCCTGACAGCGTCGACCGCCCTGCTGTACATCCGCGGCACCGGCTCGGATGCCACCGAGCTGGTCCGCCGCTTCAAGCAAAGTCCCAAGCCGATGTACTACCGGCCCGCCTTTCTCGTGGAGAAGTGGGCCGAATACAAGCTGATCAACGGCATCGTCGAGGACTGCGATATCGATCCCGCCGACTTCGGCGCCTGGGGCTTCGAGGCGCTGCTGCATGATCGCCTGCCGCGCTACCAGGCATTGGCCGACAATTTTGGCTACGTGGTAGAGGCCTCCGATCTCGCCACCGTACGCGACGGCGACGAATTCATCGATCTCATGGCCGCCGCGATTGACAAGCGAATGCGGTAGCGCGTTCTCCACGGGAGACGCGCACTGCCTGAATCGCTTCTCGATCAATCTCAGCTAAGAGGCTGATATGCCTATTCGAATTCCAGACGACCTGCCTGCTCGCAAGACCCTCGAAGACGAAGGCGTCTATGTGATGGATTCCACGCGCGCCGCGCGGCAGGACATCCGTCCGCTCTCCCTAGGCCTGCTCAACCTGATGCCCAACAAGGAACGCACCGAGACCCAGTTCACCCGCCTGATCGGCTCGACACCGCTGCAGGTGGAACTGACGCTGGTGCGGGTCACCGACCATCAGGCCAAGAACACGTCGGAGGACTATCTCAAGACGTTCTACCGAACCTGGGAAGACGTGCGCGAACAGAAGTTCGATGGCTTCATCGTCACCGGCGCGCCCATCGCCAACATGCCGTTCGAAGAGGTGCGGTACTGGAAGGAGATGGTGGAGATCATGGACTGGACCCAGTCCAACGTGCACCACTCAATGTTCATCTGCTGGGGCGCGCAGGCGGCCTTGCACCACTTCCATGGCGCCACTCGCTACCGCATGGCCGAGAAGGCCTTTGGTGTATTCCGCCACCAGGTGGTCAATCCGCGCTCGCCGTTCCTGCGCGGCTTCTCGGATAGCCCGATGATCCCGGTATCGCGCTACAACGACATCGACAGGACGACCTTCGGCTCGGATCTCGAAGTCCTGATCGACAATGCCGAGATCGGTGTCTGCATGCTGGGCGACGAGAAGCACCGTGCGGTGCATTTCCTCAACCACCTCGAATACGACAACCGCTCGCTGGCCGACGAGTATGAGCGGGATCAGCGGGCAGGACTCGGCACGCCGCCGCCGGCCAACCTTTTCCCCAATGGCGATACGTCGGCCACACCGGAAAACCGCTGGCGCAGCCATGCCCACCTGTTGTTCCAGAACTGGATCAACGAGATCTACCAGACGACGCCTTACGACATGTCCGAGATTGGCGCGCGAAAGGCCTGACAAACCGGGCTCCGCCCCGGCGGAGCCCAACCGCTTGAACCGTCCGCACAAATCCCTATCTTGCGGACGGACAAGTGAGACCCGCGCGTGCCCCAGAATCCCACGACCATCGTCGACGAACTGGGCATTGCCCTGACCAACCTGGCCGACGCCGCCACGGGCGCCTTCACCCCGACGCTCCGGCTGGGCGTCACGGGCCTCAGCCGCGCCGGCAAGACCATCTTCATCACCGCGCTGGTACATAACCTGCTGACCGGCGGCCGCCTGCCCGGCTTCGCGCCGTTCGCCGAGGGCAGGTTCATCGGCGCCAGGCTCGCCGAATATCCCGACGCCACTATTCCCCGCTTTGCCTATGAGCAGCATCTCGATGCCCTGACGGGCAAGACGCCGGCCTGGCCTGAGAGTACGCGGCGCATCTCGCAGCTTCGCGTGGTGCTGAAGTTCCAGTCAAAGAACTGGTATTCAGGCATGACCGGCCCTTCGACACTCAACCTCGACATCGTCGACTATCCCGGCGAATGGCTGCTCGATCTGCCCCTGTTGGGCCTGAGCTTTGCCGAATGGAGCGCCGAGGCCCTGGAACGCGCCCGCCGACCGGGATCGGGCAAGGAGGCCAAGCCCTTTCTCGACCTGCTTGAAAGCATCGATCCGCTCAAGGATGCCAACGACCCAGACGCCGAACGACTGGCCGCGGCGTTCACCGATTACCTGCGGCGCAGCCGCGAGCATGGCGCGCTGTCGACCCTGCCCCCGGGCCGTTTCCTTCTTCCGGGCGATCTCGAGGGCTCACCGGCTTTGACCTTTGCGCCTTTGCCACCGCCGGCTCAGGCGGTACGCGGCGGCAGTCTCTTCGCCATGCTGGAGCATCGCTACGAGGCCTACAAGGATCGAGTGGTGCGCCCGTTCTTCCGCGACCACTTCGCCCGGCTGGATCGCCAGATCGTGCTGGTGGACACGCTGCGGGCCCTCAATGCCGGCCCGACCGCCGTGGCGGATCTCGAAACCGCCTTAACGGCGGTGCTCGGCTGCTTCCGCCAGGGCGAGACCAATCCGCTCCTGCGCCCCTTCGTCCGCAAGATCGACCGCATCCTCTTTGCCGCCACCAAGGCCGATCACGTCCACCACACCAGCCATGACCGGCTGGAGTCCATTCTCAATCGCCTGGTCGCCAATGCCAGCAGGCGTGCCCGCTTCGGCGGTGCCGAAACACGGTCGATCGCTCTCGCCGGCATCCGCGCCACGCGCGAAGGCAGCATCGTTGAAGCCGGGGAAACGCTGCCCACCATCATCGGCACGCCGATCAAGGGCGAAGTGCTCGATGGAACCGCTTATGACGGCAAGACCGAAATCGCGTTGTTTCCCGGTGACTTGCCGGAGCGGCCGGATTCACTGTTCGAGGACGGCACCCCGGTGACGCTCAATTTCCTGCGCTTCACCCCGCCGCAGAAACTCGACCGCAATGCCAATGGCGACGTTGTGCTGCCCCATATCCGCTTCGACCGCGCTCTCGACTATCTGGTAGGAGACTGGCTCGCATGAAACGGCCCATTGCCCGTCCCACAGCCACCGCGCCCGACGACATCGAGACCGTCCGCGTCCCGCGCGCCTTCGCGCCGGCCAAGGTTGAGATCACCGAACCCCAGTTCGACATGCCGACCGATGAAAGCCTCGTCGCGCCTTCGCCGCGCCGTATGGGATGGGTGGCGCGTCTGGCCTGGACCACCGGCGGTATTCTGATTTCGGCCGGACTCGGCCTTGCGGCCGACCGGCTGGTCCGCGATCTCTTCGCGGCCAATGAATGGCTTGGCTGGCTGGGACTAGGCGTTCTCGGCGCCTTCGTCATTGCCATATTGGCCCTGGGCGCCCGCGAGATCTTCGCCCTGCGCCGCCTGCGCGTGCTCGACGCACTGAAGCGAGATGCCGCGCTCGCCACGGCCGACAACGACGCCCATCGGGCAAGGCAGGTGGTCGATAGCCTGCTCGATATCTATGCCGGTAGCGCCAATCTCGCCCGGGCCCGGCAAGGCGTGGCGGACAACCTGCCTCACCTGTTTGACGGCCACGAGATGATCGCGCTGGCCGAGCGCAGCCTGATGGCTCCGCTTGACGCCCGCGCCAAGGTGCTGACCGCAGCATCGGCGCGGCGGGTCGCACTGGTGACCACCGTATCGCCACGGGCGCTCGTCGACATCGCCTTCGTTATTTATGAAAGCATCCGCCTCGCCGGGGCGATCGCGGGCCTCTACGGAGCCCGCCCGGGCCTGTTTGGCTTCTGGAGGCTCACCGGCGCCGTGCTCGCCCATCTGGCCGTCACGGGCGGGCTGGTGCTGACCGATGGCGTCGTCGAGCAACTGGTGGGCCAGGGCCTGGCCGCCAAGCTGTCGGCCCGGCTTGGCGAGGGCGTGGTCAATGGCTTGATGACGGTTCGCGTCGGCATCGCGGCCATGCGGGTCGTTCGGCCCCTGCCCTTCGAGACCCAGCCTCAGCCGGTGGTCCGGGACTTCATTCCCGAACTGACGAAGCTGACTGGTGACGTCGCGGCGAAATAGCTACTCGGCTGCCTGCAGGTGGGGATGCGCCACGCGGCCCTTGCGCTGCGGCACGGCGCGGGGATGCTCGGCAAAATACCGCCCGCGCGCTTCCAGCACCCTGGGACGATTGTCGATTGCCCATTTGCCCATCACCGCGAGTGGTCCTTGCAGATCGCGGCCCAGTTCGGTGAGTTCGTAATCGACACGCGGCGGGATCGACGGTGTTACCGTGCGGGTCACGAAGCCATCCATTTCAAGTTCGCGCAAAGTCGAAGTCAGTACCTTCTGGCTGATGCCGCCGATCATGCGCTTGATCTCGGAAAACCGCCTCGGACCATCGCTGAGCAGGTTGATGACCAGCACCGTCCACTTGCCGCCGATCTGGCTCAGGATCTCGCCGACGGGCCGGCAATCGTTGTGGGGATCAATGGGTGGCATCTGGTACCTCATGCTTTCGACTGGTTATCGTTGTAGTGTGAGTTACCAATGGATACCAGACCTGTCCGCAAGATGTTACTCACGACCTTGCGCACCCTGGTGGCCGGCGCCGCCCGCACTTAGCACATCATTCACTTGAATTTAGTTTGACGTCATACTATGTAGTACGACGTCGAACTAATGGAGCGGACGATGCAGAGACGGAAATTCCTCGCGCTGGCGGGTGGTGGCGTGGTTTTGGCGGCGGGAGCGGCCGCAGGCGGGTTTCTTGCCACCCGGACGCCGACCGGAGCCTTGGCCCCGTGGTCGCAGACCTCGCTTTATGATGAGCCGCGCCGTCGAGCGCTGTCCTTCGCCATCCTGGCACCCAATCCGCACAACCGGCAGCCATGGCTGGTCAAGCTGGTGGGCGACGACGAGATCGTTCTCCATGTCGATACCCACCGCGTGCTGCCACACACTGACCCATTCAACCGCCAGATCACCATCGGACTGGGCTGTTTTCTCGAACTGATGACGATGGCCGCCGCCCACGACGGCCATCGCGTGACAACCGCACTGTTCCCCGAAGGCGAGAATGCAACTCAGCTTGATGCAAGGCCGGTCGCCCGCATCCGCTTCGTCGCCGATGCCACAGTGGCGGCCGATCCACTGTTCGACCATGCGCTGGACCGACGCTCGCTCAAGGAGCCGTATGACCTTGCCCGGCCCGTACCGGAGGACGTTCTGACGGCTCTGCGGGTCGTCAGCCAACATGGGAACTCCATCAACACCAGCGGCGATGCCGGCCATGTCGCGGCTCTGCGCGCGTTGACCCATCGCGCCCTCGACATCGAGATCGGGACGCCACGTACCTACAAGGAAAGCGTCGACCTGTTCCGCATCGGCAAGGCCGAGATTGAGGCCAATCCTGATGGCATCGACTTTGGCAGCCCGCTCTTCGATGCCCTGGCTCTGTTGGGCCAGTTCAACCGGGAAACGGCACTCGACCCAGGCTCGCTCGTCTATTCCCAGGGCGTGGATGCCGTGATGGCTAACGTGGATACAGCAATGGCCCACGTCTGGCTGGTCAGCTCAGGCAATAGCCGCGCCGACCAAATTGGCGCTGGCCGCGACTGGCTGCGAACAAACCTGGCTGCGACCGCCGCCGGGGTGGGTCTGCAACCGCTCAGTCAGGCACTACAGGAATTCCCCGAAATGCAAGACTGCTACGCCGAGGCCCATCAAAGGCTTGCGCCCGGCGGCGGCACCGTCCAAATGTTGGCGCGTTTGGGATATGCGGCACCAGTCGCCCCCAGCCCACGCTGGCCGCTGGCGGCCAAACTCATCTAGGATGGGGTATGGACAACAGGCAAAACGGCGGCATGATCTTCGGCTTCTTCAACGAGATCGGCATCGTCTCGCAGTTAAGCAGCGCGCTGTTTGGCCGGCTGGTCCCGCAAAACGTCCACCTGTCGCACTTCATCGTGCTTAATCACCTGACGCGCATTGGCGATGGCCGCACCCCGGTCGAAATCGCCAATGCGTTGCAGGTGACCAAGGCGACGATGACCCATACGCTTGCCGTGCTGGGCAAGCATGGTTTCATCGCCATTGAACCCCATGCCACCGACGGCCGTTCCAAGGTCGTCCGGCTCACCCCGGATGGCCGGGCCTTTCGCGAGCAAGCCATCGCCAGCATGGCGCCGGCATTTCAGTATCTGGCGGACAACATCAGCGCCGACGAGTTGCTCGCGGCTCTGCTCGTGCTCGAAAAGGTACGCAAACTGCTCGACGCCGAGCGTGACAAGCCGGCTATCGGCTGATCAGTCCTTGGCGGCGCTGGGCGCCAGCGTGAGTGTCAGGCCGTCGATCGCGTCGCTGCACAGGATCTGGCAGGAGAGCCGGGAATTGGAGCGGACATCGCCGACGCTGTCGAGCATATCCTCCTCCTCGTCATTGGGCGCGCCGACGACATCGAGCCAATCCTTGTCGACATAGACATGGCAGGTGGCGCAGCTCAGCGCCCCGCCGCACTCGGCCTTGATGTTGAGGCCCCAGTCGCGGATCACTTCCATGACGCGCCAGCCCTCAAGCCCTTCGAGCTCGTGCTTCTCGCCGGCTTGGTCGGTGACATGGATAATCATGGGCGCGTCCTCAACAACAGGGGCGTCCATACCCCCGCACGAGCCCTTCCCGCAAGGGAAAGGCTCTCATGCTTTTGGCTCAGGCGACGCCGAGCTTCTTCTGCAGCTTGGTCGAGCTGGTGGTGTACTGGAAGATGACCCGCTCGCCCGGCGATACGATGGCTTTGGCAGCCTGGGCCATCAGCGCCGCTTCGTGGAAGCCGCTGAGGATCAGCTTGAGCTTGCCCGGATACCAGTTGATGTCGCCTATGGCAAAGATGCCCGGCACCGAAGTCTCGAATTTCTCGGTATCAACCTTGATCGTGTTGTCATTGAGCTCGAGACCCCAATCGGCCACCGGACCGAGCTTCATCGTCAACCCGAAGAAAGGCAGCAAACGCGTTGCTGGGACTGACAGATCGCCGGCATCGGTGGTGAGATGGACGTGGTTGATCTGGCCATTCTCGCCATCAAGCTTGGCGATCTGGCCGGTGAGGAAGTTGATCTTTCCCTCGCCCACCAGCTCCTGCATCTTGTTGACCGAGGCGGGCGCCGCCTTGAACACGGCGCGACGGTGCACCAGCGTCAGCGAGCGAACGATGGGCTGCAGATTAAGCGTCCAGTCGAGCGCGGAGTCGCCGCCGCCCACAATGACCACGTCCTGCCCGCGGAAGTCGTCCATCTTGCGGACGGAGTAGAACACCGACTTGTTTTCGAACTGCTCGATGTTTTCAACCGGCGGCCGCTTGGGCTGGAATGAGCCACCACCCGCCGCGATCACCACGACCTTGGTGTGGAAGATTTCATCGGCGTCGGTTTCCAGCTTGAACGAGCCGTCAGCCTGCTTCTCGATGGAATTGACCATGCGATTGAAATGGAATTCCGGCGCGAATGGCGCAATCTGCGCCATCAGATTGTCGGTCAGGTGCTGGCCGGTGACCACGGGGAAGCCTGGGATATCGTAGATCGGCTTCTCGGGATAAAGCTCCGCACACTGCCCGCCGGGACGGTCCAGGATGTCGATGAAATGGCATTTGAGATCAAGCAACCCAAGTTCGAAGGCCGCGAACAGCCCGCAGGGGCCCGCGCCGATGACGACGACATCGGTGGTGATTTCAGTGGTCATTTCGTCTCAAAGTCCGTTTTCGCCGGGGCTCTGGAGATCCCGGGTTAATATGAGTAGCGCGCTCCACTTACCCTAGGATACGCGACGAAGGAAGGGGCGGGTCCCGACGGGAATTTCCGTGACGCCGACCGGCTGATAGAAAATCGCCACTTCCGGCAGGCGGTTTTCGATCAGCGCATGCCGGGTTGGCTCGTGGGTGACCACGAAGGCGTTGAAGCCACAGCGGCGCATCAGCGGAATCTGGTCCTGCAACACGTCGCCGACGGCTCGCACTTCGCCATCATACTTGTAGCGCTCAGACAGCAGGCGCGCGGTCGAATAGCCACGACCGTCGCTGAAGGCCGGGAACTTGATCGCCACCGAGGCAAAGCGGGCAAGATCGCCCTCGACATCCTCGATCCGGTCGCCCGGCACCACCAGCAGGCCCAGCGGATGCTGGGTCGCCAGGAACGCCTCGCGGTTGGCAAGGAAGATCGGAAGCGGCACATGCTTGTAGGCGGCGGTCGACGGATCGCTGTCTTCGGTCCATTCGTGGAACGGGTCGGCAATGAAGGCGCCGTCTTTCCACAGCGTATAGCGGGTAGCGGCGGTCATCGGCGAGGCAATTGCTCCGTTGAAATCGAAGTGGATGCCGCACTCTTTCTTGTTGAGGCCGCGCCACCGTCCGGCGCGCGGATCCTCTCCCTCGGCAACCACCGAGGTGCAGGGCGCACAGCCAATCGACTTGTAGCCCTTAGCGAACAGGGGGTGCTCGGGCAAGCCGTGGTCGATCTTATACTGGTTGACGTCGGCATCGGAAAAGTAGGCCAAAGGATTGACCTTGATGCGATTATCGCTAGTCAGCTCGAAATGCGGCAGCACGCCGCGTTCCTTCGTCTGGAAGCGCTTCCGCCCGGTAACCCAGCCACCATATTGCTCGGTAATCGGCTCGAGCGGCTCGGTCTTGCGGATATGGCAGCAGCTGTCGGGATCGGTCTCCCACAGCTCGCCCTTGGGGTCGAAGCGCTTCACGTCCTCTGAATTGGGATGGATGGCGTGAATGTTGATGAGGCCGAGGTGCTTCTTCAGCGTCTCGACATAGTCCAGCGTCTCGGCGAAGTGCTTGCCCGTCTCGAGGAAATAGACCGGCATGGACGGATCGACCTGCGCCACCAGGTGCAGCAGCACGGACGAGTCGGCGCCAAACGACGAAACGATGGCGAGATCACCAGGCAGCACGTCACTCACCGCGTAGCGCAGCACGCCGACGGCGTCCATTTCGTCGAACATGCCGTTGAGGGCCAGGATGCCGAGCGCGCGCAGCTTGTCATGCGCGGGCTGGACCGGCGCCAGCTTAGGCATTGCCATAGAGGGCCTCCTTGAACGGCGCTTCCCCGAGGCGGCGATAGGCCTCGATGAAGCTCTCATCGGCACCGGTGCGCCGGGCAATATAGGTATCGACCAGCGTCTCGATGGCGCCGGGCACGTTCTCGGCTTCAAAGCCGGGGCCGATGATCTTGCCCACCGCGGCATGTTCGGTAGCGTCGCCACCCAGCGTGATCTGGTAGAGCTCGCCGCCCTTCTTCTCGACGCCGAGAATGCCGATGTGGCCAACGTGATGATGGCCACAGGCATTGATGCAGCCGGAAATCTTGATCTTCAGATCACCGATTTCCGCCTGGCGTTTGGGCTCGGCGAACTTGCGAGTAATCTCCTGGGCGATCGGGATCGAGCGGGCCGTCGCCAGCGCGCAAAAATCCATGCCCGGGCAGCAGATGATATCAGTGATCAGCCCGGCATTGCCCTCGGCCAGCCCCACCGCGACCAAAGCGTCATAGACCGTACGGAGATCGCTGATCGCCACATGCGGCAGCACCAGATTCTGCTCATGCGTGATGCGCAGTTCATTGAACGAATACTGCTCGGCGAGATCGGCGACAGCGTCCATCTGCGCGTCGGTGGCGTCCCCGGGCGCGCCTCCAATCGGCTTGAGCGAAATCGTCACCGAGGCATAGCCCGGTTGGCGATGGGAGTTGATATTGTTGTCGAGCCAGTTTCCATAGGCCGGATCGATGATCGACTCGTACGCGACGTCGATCCTCGTCGCCGTCTGGGTCTTGAATTCCGGCGGAGCGAAATAGGTCGTGATGCGATCCACCTCGTCCTGCGGCAGGGTCAGCACCCCGCCCCGCACTTCGGCGAATTCAGCCTCGACCTGGCCCTTGATGGTTTCCAGGCCCTCTTCATGCACCAGGATCTTGATGCGCGCCTTGTACTTGTTGTCCCGGCGGCCATAGCGGTTGTAAACCCGCATGATGGATTCGAGGTAGGCGAGCAGATGCTCGTTGGGCACGAAGCTGTTGATCAGCTTGGCAATCATCGGCGTGCGCCCGAGACCGCCGCCAACCCAGACTTCCCAGCCGATATCGCCAGAGCCATTGGTGGCTGCCTGCAAGCCGATATCGTGGAAGCGAATGGCCGCCCGGTCGTTGGGCGAGCCGGTCATGGCGATCTTGAACTTGCGCGGCAGGTAGCTGAATTCGGGATGCAGGCTCGACCACTGCCGGATGATCTCGGCAATGGGCCGCGGATCGATGATCTCGTCGGCAGCGGCCCCGGCGAACTGATCCGCCGTGGTATTGCGGATGCAATTGCCCGAGGTCTGGATCGCGTGCATTTCCACCGAGGCCAATTCGCCCAGGATCGCAGGCACGTCCCGCAGCTTGGGCCAGTTGAACTGGATGTTCTGGCGCGGGGTGAAGTGGCCATAGCCACGGTCATAGGTGCGCGCGATATGGGCGAACTTGCGCATCTGGCGCGAGTTCAGCGTGCCATAGGGCACCGCGATGCGCAGCATATAGGCGTGCAACTGCAGGTAGAGGCCGTTCATCAGGCGCAACGGGCGGAACTGGTCTTCGCTCAATTCGCCCGACAGGCGGCGCGCAACCTGGTCGGCAAACTGCGCCGTGCGGCCGGCTACGAAAGCCGAGTCAAATTCGTCATATCGATACATGACCGTCCTCATCCAGATGCTGGCGGTCAAAGGCCACGCCATTCCACGCCAAAGTGGTCGGGCCCGCCGCACGGATGCGCTCGCGCATGCGCTTGGGAACTACGTGCCCGTTTAGGTCATCGACCTCTTCAATTTCGATGCCAACGATACGGCCGGTCGCCTTGGTCGCCGCAATTGCAGCGTCACGCACCGCGGTCTCGTCCTTGGCGAACAGCCGCGCGGACTGCAGGCTATCCTGCCAGTCACCGTGATTGTCGAGGTAAACCGCTGCGCCCGATGTCAGCTCATTGGCTACTAGAATTTCCATGTCACGCTACCTTGAAGCTCATGCCGGCGAGTTGGGCGGCGTCCGCCCAGTCTCCGGCCTCAACGGCTTCCCCTACGAAGATGATTGCCGGACCGTCGCTGAACGCAACCTGACCGGCCGAGAGGGCAGCGAGTGTGCCCGAATAGGTGGACTTGTCGGCACGACCAGCATTGACCACGATGCCGACCGGCAAGGTCGGCGCCGCACCGTGCGCGATGAGGCGACCAGCGACGTCGGCCGAGATGGACTTGCCCATATAGAGCGCCAGCGTGAGACCCGACTGCGCCAGCGCGGCCCAGTGGGTGAGATCGCTGTCATCGGCGCCATGGGCGGTCGCCATGATGAAGCCGCTCGACACCTTGCGCAGCGTGACCGGCGTCGCCGTATCGGCAGCGGCGGCCAGCGCGGCACTGATGCCTGGAACGATCTGATAGGCGATTCCGGCCTTGCGCAAGGCGGCGATTTCCTCGCCGGCGCGGCCAAACACCATCGGATCGCCCGACTTGAGGCGCGCCACCCGCTTGCCCTGCCCGGCCAACCGCATGATCAGCGTATTGATCTGGGCCTGCGAGAAGCTGTGATGGCCCTTGGCCTTGCCGACGTCGATCCTCTCGGCATCGCGGCGGCCCATATCGACCACCACTGACGGCACCAGTTGATCATGCACGATGACATCGGCTTCCTGCAGCAGTCGTTGGGCGCGCAGGGTCAGGAGGTCTTCCGAACCGGGACCGGCGCCGATTAGCCAGACCACGCCGTTGCTGTCGGCGCTGGCGTGTCGAGCCAGCAGCGCCTGGGCAGCATCGAGCCCCTGCCCCTTCATTTCGGCCGCTTCGATCTCGGGCGACGTCACCAGCGCCTCGTAGAAGCGACGGCGGGCAGCGCCGTCGTGAATCAGGCTCTCAGCGGCCTTGCGCAAGCCACCGGCCAGGCTGGCGATCTTGCCAATCCGCGGCGACAGCATGGCCTCGATGCGGGCACGGACCAGGCGGGCCAGCACTGGCGCATCACCTTCGGTGGAGATGGCGATGGTGAGTGGAGCGCGGTCGACGATGGAGGGTGTGTAGAAATCGCACTCGGCCGGCACGTCTACTACATTGAGAGGAATGCCACGAGCGCGGGCATGGGTCTTGGCGCGATCGGCATCCTCGCCCTCTTCGGCAACGAAAACCAAAGCCGCATTATCGAGGTCAGCGGGCGCGAAAGAGCGCTCCATCACCTCGACTGCAAAGCCACTGAAGTCGACTTCGATGTGACGGGAAATAATCACGACTTGAGCAGTCGTCTTAGTTACCAACCGGACTTTGTTGAGGGCTTCTTCACTACCGCCGACGATGACGATGCGCTGACCCTGAACTTTGTAGCTCAACGGAAATGTGTTGAGTTGACCCATTGGAACCCTAGTGTGAATGGGAGGAAAATAATCCAAACCAGCCCATGACGGCAAGGCGTTGAAATTCAATCGCTTTTATATTTCCCTGCGGAGGCTCCGCGTGGAACGCTGGGCATGGGAATACAGCAAACCCGCTAAATGAATCTTTGCATGGTGGGCGCGGAGCAAATTTTGCTCCCAAATGCCGGCATACGCCCCGACGATCCACAACCACAATCGCCTCCCGCGGACTTGAGCCGCGGGTTTCGCGTAGCGCGCGCCGTGTTGAGCGCGACTCGCAGATCAAGTCCGCGGGAAGCGGCGTGGGTGCGAAAGTGCAGCGCCAGAAGACTGATATCAGCCCTGCCGGCTCGGCACGTGGACAACGAGACCATCCAGCACATCCTTGACCTTGATCTGGCAACTCAGCCGGCTCTGGGCCTTCACGTCAAAGGCAAAGTCGAGCATGTCTTCTTCCATGTTCGACGGACCGCCGACGGCCTCGGTCCAGGCGTCATCAACGTAGACGTGGCAGGTAGCGCAGGTGCAGGCGCCGCCACACTCGGCGATGATGCCGGGAATGCCGTTCATGATGGCCGTTTCCATCACCGTGGCACCATTCTGGCCCTCGGTCTCGATGCGCTCGCCGTCCTGCTGGACGAATATGATCTTGGTCATGGTCTCGAAGCTTGTTGGGTATGACCGGATATAGGGGATGGGGTGGAGGTTTGAAACCCGCCCTTGGGTAGGGCCGCCCTGCGAGGTCCGGGGCCTCACAGCCCCAGCAGGCCTTCCAGATAGTGCTTTTCCACGCCGAACATAGCTTTGGTCTCGGCAATCTGCTTGAGCACAGCATCGCGATCGCGACCCACGCGGCCATCTTTCTCGGCGACGATCAGGTTGTTCTTGGGCGTGTGCGCGTCAGAGACGAACTCAAACACCTTGGTGCGGTAGCCACTGAGTTCAAGCAGCAGCGCGCGGAGCGTGTCGGTGACCATCTCGGCCTGGCGCTCGAGGAAAATGCCATGGCGCAGCAGCACGCCGAGCTGGTCGGCGGGCTTGCCCGCTTCCATCTGGCGGCGGATCTGCTTGTGGCAGCAAGGTGCTACGGCGATCAAGGAGGCGCCCGCATTGATGCCACGGAAGATGGCGTCGTCCGTGGCGGTGTCGCAGGCATGGAGCGCGATGACGGCGTCGGCGCCATCAGCGTCGTAATCGAGGATAGTGCCGGGGACGAAGCTAAGCCCCTGAAATCCCGAGGCAACTGCGGTCGCATTGCCGTCTTCCACCAGCTTGTCGCGCATCTCGACGCCGATGATTTCGGCCGGGCGGCTGGCGACATTGGCGAGGTAGTCGTAGAGGGCGAAATCGAGATAGCCCTTGCCGGCGCCCATGTCGACGATACGCGGTTTGTCGGCCTTGATCGCTTGAATCAATGGCGCGAAAATCTCGACCATCTTGTTGATTTGTCGAAACTTATCCTGCGCGTCGTTGCGCACCTGACCGTCCTTGCCGGTGATGCCAAGGGCATGCAGATACGGCTTGTTGGTCTCACTCAGGGGTCGGTTCTTGCTCCGATCATGCTCGTTCGAAGCTTGCATCCTGCCTGCAACTTGCTCGCGACTTACCCGGACCTTGCTCCCATTGCGCTCGAAGCTCATGTCGAACTCGGTGGTGGCGAGCTGGGCGCTGCGGAACTCGTCGGTCAGCGCGACGCGCAGGTTGCCCAGCGCTTCGGGCTGGATCTGGTTCTTGATGATGTCGCGCGTCTTGTAGTGGAAGGTGAAGCTGAACTTCTCCACCCCCTTGGCGACGATCTTCTTGACGTCGATCGATTTGAGATCGGGTTCGGCGCCCTGATAGCCACCAAGCTTGAGCTTGAGGAGCGTGTTGCCGGCAAAGGCCGACTTCACCGCGCCGAGGAACTCTTCGATGCGTTCCGCGCTCAATGCCGTTCCTTCGTGGTGAGGAAACGGATTTTGGGGAAGTCCTGCTTGGCGCGATCGGCCCACCAGGCGTTCTGCGCCAGGAACACCGGCGAGCCGGTGCGGTCCTCGGCCATGTTCATCTTCTGGGCGGTGATGAAGCGTTCCAGCTCTTTCGGGTCGTCGCTCTCGACCCAGCGCGCCACTTCGTAATTGAGGCTTTCGAAGGTGATCGGCACGCCATATTCCTTGGCGACGCGCGAGGAGAGCACTTCGAGCTGCAGCTGGCCGACCACGCCGACAATCCAGTCGGCACCGACCATGCGGCGGAACACCTGGGTGACGCCCTCCTCGGAGAGGTCAGACAGGGCCTTGGCCATCTGCTTGGTCTTCATGTGATCGGTGAGGCGCACGCGGCGAATGATTTCGGGCGCGAAGTTCGGAATGCCGGTGACGTTGATCGTGGCGCCTTCGGTCAGCGTATCGCCGACCGATAGCGTGCCGTGATTGGGGATACCGACAATGTCGCCGGCCACGGCCTGTTCGGCCAACTCGCGGTCATTACCGAAGAAAAACATCGGATTGCTGACGGCCATGTCCTTGCCGGACCGAACATTCTTCAGCCGCATGCCGCGGGTGAAGGTACCCGAGCACAGGCGCACGAAGGCGATGCGGTCGCGATGGTTGGCGTCCATATTCGCCTGCACCTTGAACACGAACCCAGTGACCTTCTTGTCCGATGGTTCGATTGGCTCTGGAATGGCCGGCTGCGGACGCGGCTCCGGGCCCCATTCGCCCAAAGTACGCAGCAGTTCCGCGACGCCGATACCCTTGAGCGCCGAGCCGAACAGCACGGGGCTGAGATGGCCGGCATGGAAGGTTTCGAGATCGAAGGGCGGCAGCATGCTGGTGGCCATTTCCAGCGTTTCGAGCGCCGTTATGAAGACCGGGTCCTCGATGAGCTTATCGTTGTCGAGCAAGTCCTCGATGGCATCGTATTCGGCGACGGGTTTGCCCTGCGGGCTGAGGACGCGCTTTTCCAGAAGGTCCAGATAACCGTGGAAATCGACACCCTGCCCGATCGGCCAAAGCACCGGGGTCAGGTCGAGCGCCAGCTTGCCCTGGATCTCGTCGATCAGCTCCAGCGGGCTCAGGCCCTCGCGGTCGACCTTGTTGATGAAGGTAATGATCGGGATGTCGCGCAGCCGACAGACCTCGAACAGTTTCAGCGTCTGCGCCTCGATACCCTTGGCGGCATCGATCACCATGATGGCGGCATCGACGGCGGTCAGCGTGCGGTAGGTATCCTCGGAGAAGTCCGAGTGGCCGGGAGTATCGAGCAGGTTGAGTGTCAGCCCGTCATAGTCGAAGGTCATCACCGACGAGGTAATGGAAATGCCGCGCTGCTGCTCCATCTCCATCCAGTCCGAGCGGGTCGAGCGCGTGCCGGCCTTGCCGCGCACCGCACCGGCCTGCTGGATCGCGCCGGCAGCTGCGAGCAGGCGCTCGGTGAGCGTCGTCTTGCCGGCGTCCGGATGCGAGATGATCGCAAAGGTCCGACGCGTGCGGAAAGGTTCGGCATTTGACCGGGGCGCAGCCTCGGCGACGGAAGACAGGGACATGGATTCTGCTGGACTGTTGGGCCGCAGGCCTGGGCGCGGCGCGTCAATTATTGGCCGCTCTATAGAGTAGTGCGGGCGTTTTCGTCAAACAGAGGTAGTGCTTCCGTAGCCGAAAGCAACTGATCGGCGCGGGAGACACCCTGCCCGGCCATCCCGGATCGGCCATGCGCCCGCGCGCCGTTTGGCCGCGACAACGCGCCATGCACAGGCAATAGTAACGGAACCGGCGCGGCGCCACGGAATTGAGGTCAGCCCAGGACCGGAATACCGAATGACCCATACCGCCGCCGCCAAGCCAAAGCCACGCGCCAGCTATCGGCTGCAGCTCAACAAGAATTTCACCTTTGCCGATGTGGAGCGGATCACCGGCTACCTGGGGCAGCTTGGAGTAAGCCACGCCTACCTCTCGCCAATTCTAAAGGCCCGTGCCGGCAGCACGCATGGCTATGACACCGTGGACCACACCCAGATCAATCCCGAGCTGGGAACGCTGGACGACTTTCGCCGCATGGCCGGGCGGCTGAAGGAAGAAGGCATCGGCATCATCCTCGACATCGTGCCCAATCACATGGGCGTGGGCGGCGCCGACAACCCCTATTGGCTGGACCTGCTGGAATGGGGCCGCGACAGCCGCTGCGCCAGCTGGTTCGACGTCAACTGGTCGCCCTCCGAGCCAAGCCTGCGCAACAAGGTGCTGGCGCCTTTTCTCGGCTGCTCTTTCGGGGAGGCGCTGCAAAGCGGTCGTCTTGCCCTGCGCTTCGATAGCAAGGACGGCAGCTTTGCCGCCTGGGCCGAAGATGCTCACAAGCTGCCGATAGACCCCCGGACCTATGGCGATATTCTCGACCGCGGCAGCGAGGCGCTACGGCAGCTCGGCCAGCAACTGGCGGCCCTGCCGGGCCCGGACGGCGCCAGCCGGCTCAAGCAGAAACTGCAAGCTGCCACGACCGAGATCGAAGCCATCGTCGCTTCATTCAACCATCGGGATGGCCGAGAAGACCTAGCCCGCCTCTGCGAGCGGCAGAACTGGCGCGCCGCCCGCTATTCGGTGGCGGCGGATGACATCAACTACCGGCGCTTCTTCATCATCTCCGACCTCGCGGCCATCCGCATCGAGCAGCAGGAGGTATTCGATCATGCCCATCGGCTGGTTTTCCAACTGGTGGAAGAGGGTCTGGTCGAGGGTTTGCGCATTGACCATATCGACGGCCTCTATGACCCGAGGCAGTACACCCTGCGGCTGCGGGAGCAGTGCCCACGTCCCATCTATCTCGTGGTGGAAAAAATCCTGGCACCACACGAAAAGCTGCGCGCCGACTGGAACGTCGACGGCACGACCGGCTACGAGTTCGCCAATGCCATCGCGCAGCTACAGGTAAACCCGCAGGCCGAGCAGCGGCTGACCGATTTCTATGTCAGTTTTACCGGACAGACAGAGACGCTCGACACCATCGAGCGCCGGGCAAAGCTTGACATCATCGACTACGAGATGGCGGCCGAACTGGATGCCCTGACCGCGAGGCTCCGCGACATTGCCGCGACCAGCTACATAACCGCCGATCTGACCCGCAACGGCATCCGCAATGGCTTGCGCTACCTCGTTGCCTCGATGCCGGTCTATCGGAGCTACGTCGATAGCGCCGGAGCCAGCGACGAGGACAGGCGCAATCTTGCGGTAGCCCTGGGTGAAGCGCGCCGCATTGCACCGGCGCTCGATCCATCTATCTTCGATTTTCTGGAACGGGTTGCGACCGCCTCGCCTGACGCTGCTGATAACCGGGCAGCCATCATCGAGGCGGCGATGCGGCTGCAGCAATATACCGGCCCCGTCATGGCCAAAGGGCTCGAGGACACGGCGCTCTATCGCTACAACCGCCTGATTGCGCTGAGTGATGTCGGGGAGAGGCCCGACCGGTTTTCGGCCAGTGTCGACAGCTTCCACGACTTCAACCGCTGGCGCAGCCAGCATGCGCCGCTCGGCATGCTGACCAGCTCGAGCCACGACACCAAACGCGGCGAGGATGTGCGAGCCCGCCTGGCCGGACTGACGCTGATCGCCGATGAATGGGTTGCCGCAGTGCAGCGCTGGAGTGACCTGCTCCGGCAGGCCAACGCGCCGGGCATCGATGCCAACGACCTTTACTACCTGTTCCAGCAACTGGTGGGTGCGTGGCCCACGGATTTCGCCGGCGAGCAGGAGATTGCCGCCGATACCCTCGACACCTTCCGCGAGCGCAGCGTCGCGGCAATGGTCAAAGCCGTGCGCGAGGCGCGCGTCCGCTCGAGCTGGTCTACACCGGACGAGGATTACGAAGCGGCAATTGCGGCCGCGCTCGCTGCCCTGCTTGATCGGGATGGCACGCTCTTCCCCGACGTCCGGAAGTTTGCTGATCTTCTCGGTCCCTTGGGCGCTCGCAACAGCCTGATCGCGGCCACGCTCAAGCTCACTGTGCCGGGCATGCCCGACATCTATCAGGGCGCTGAGCTGCACGAGCAGAGCATGGTGGATCCCGACAACCGGCGCCCGATCGATTTCGCGCTGCGGCAGCAGCTGCTCACCGAGGTGTCGGCGGCATCAGCCTTGGTGTTCGAAGAGTCGTCCACAGGCGCGACCAAACTGGGCGTAAACCACCGCTTGTTGCGGCTACGCCGCGAGCTTCCAGAGCTCTTCGCCACGGGAAGCTACGAGCCGATCAAGCAGGAAAACGACCGGGCACTCGCCTTCCTGCGCCGGCACGGAGACGAGGCTCTGCTGGTTGTGGCGTGGCTGGGGCTGCCGGATGACGTGGTCGACGCGCGACTGGAACTGCCGGGAGACCTGATCGGCGCCTTGTGGCAGCCCGTCTTTGGCGGAGAGCCGAGCAAGGGGACGCTGGATCTGCGCGGCGTCCTGGGAGACCTGCCGGTGGCAGTGCTGCGGCGGGTGCGCTAGGCCGGTTCGTTGCTGAGCATGCGGCCGATAAAGGCGCGGACTTCCTCAATCGCTATGCCCAGGTCGGAGATGCGCTCGGCGGTCAGCGGGCGCCCGGCATGCATTTCGACTTCCGCTGATTTGGCGAGGTCGGCAATGGTCCAGGCACCGACGCCACTGGCCGCGCCTTTGATCGAGTGCAGGTTGAGGGCCAGATCATCGTAGCTCGCAGCCATTTCGAGCCGGCCAAAGTAGGTTTTGACCGTGGTGTCGAACAGGCGGAGGATTTCGTATTCGAGGTTTTCGTCGCCCAGGCACTGCTTGGCCAGATGAACCAGGTCGATGGGCCGCATCGGCCTGACATGGGCCTCTGCCTGGTTGAGCTTTTCAACCGCTGCTGATCGCTGCGCCATTCTGGCGGCTCCTTGACTGCTGCGGCGACGCGTCCGAGATCGGACAATGCCACACTCAGCAGCCTAGATCGGGCGGGTGAACAGGTGATTAAGCCACATCTTCGCCTTGGTTTGCCCGTTCTGATGGCGCCGCATCTTCCCCAGAAAATTAACCTTTGGGTAAGTTTGCACTCGGTTTGGTTCAAATTGAATGTATTAATGGGCTTTGAACCAGCACGCGGCGGCGAGGGTTGGGGGGGACGATGCGGGGCATTTGCATCGAATTGCTTCCAAATGACGATGCGACCGGAAACGGCTGCGGAGTCATTACAACTTCCATAGTCCGCCTTGTTGCTGTCAAGCCGACGCGAGAGTTGTAAAGAGTATGGCGAAGAATCCGACACCCCATAACGATCCCGCCGCGCTGGCCTTTTCAGCCGTCGAAGACGCACTCAAGGAATCGGTTTTCAGCCTCGACAATACCAGCCAGCCCGCCGAAAAGCGGCCGGCGGACAGCGCGCGCTCGGAGCGCCTGCGCGCCGCCGACAAGATTGCCCAGCAGGCCGGCAGCGTCGCCAACGACGATCGCTACCCCACGTCCAAGATCCTTTACAACCTGCAGAACCGCTCCTCGGCCGCCCCGACCTGGATCGCGCTGGTTCTGTCGATCGTCTGGCTCGCAGTCGCAGGCACCGTGGCCTGGCTGCGCTACGGCAGCCAGATGAACAATTTTGCCCAGTTTGCCGGTACCATCGACTTCATCGGCCTCGTCGCCATCATGGCTCTGCCGGTGCTCGGCTTCTTTGCCGTCGCCACCCTCTTCCGCCGCGCGCAGGACCTGCGCAACGCCGCCTCCTCGATCACCCAGGCCGCTATCCGCCTGGCCGAACCCGAAGTCACCGCCGCCGACAAGGTAGCCTCCGTAGGCCAGGCCGTGCGCCGCGAGGTCAATGCGCTCGGCGATGGCCTCGAGCGCGCATTGTCGCGTGCCGGCGAACTCGAAGTGATGATCCATAACGAGGTCACCGCGCTCGAACGCACCTATTCGGACAATGAATCGCGCATGCGCGCGCTGATCGCCGAACTGGCCAGCCAGCGCGAAAGCGTGCTGACCAATACAGAACGCGTGCGCGAAGCCATTACCGAAAGCCATACCGGCCTGGTGTTCGACCTCGACATGATCAGCCAGCGCATCGCCGGCACGATCGTCGAAAGCGGCGGCAACCTGACCCGCGCGCTCGAGACGGCCGGCAACACGCTGACTAACTCGTTCGGCGAACGCACCGAGAGCTTCGTCTCTCTGGTCGACAACCGCACCACCGACTTCATCTCGGCCCTTGACGACAGTGCCGGCCGCCTGTCGCTGACCTTTGAAGACCAGACCGGCGCCATGGCCCGCTCGCTCGACGAGCGTGCCGCCGATCTCAATGCCGGCGTCGAAAGCCGTATCGCTTCGCTGACCGACGCGCTGGACGCCCATTCGGTTTCCATCGCAGCGGCGATCGACTCCCGTACGGACCAGATCGAACAGCGCACGGCCGCGCTGACCGGCTCGTTCGAGGACCGCACCCAGACCATCGCCGGCCTCATCGAAACCCGCACCGGCGAACTGGCTTCGGCGCTCGACGAACGCACCCTGACCCTTTCTACCCTGCTCACCGATGGCGGCGCCTCGCTGCTCGAGCAACTGCGCGAACGCGGTCATGAAGTGACCGGCGGCCTCGACATGATCGGCCAGCGCATCGCCGAGGATATCTCGGCCCGCTCGCATGAAGCCGAAGTGCTGCTGAATGCGCTGACCCGCCAGCTCGACGAGTCCGTCTCCATCCAGCTCAACTCCATGGACAGCCGCCTGCAGTCGGCGGTGATCGAGATCAACGGTGCCCTCGACGACACGTCCGAGCGTGCACGCATCACGCTGGCCACCGCCGGCCAGGATTCGCTGAGCCAGTTCGACGCCCGCCTCAACGAAATCGCCGCCATCCTCGATACGCGCCTGCATACGCTGGACAACGTCATCGGCGACAAGGGCGACAGCCTCATCGCCCGCCTCGAACAGCAGGGCACCAGCTTCGCCGCGCGTGCCAATGTGCTCGAAATGGCGCTCAATGAGGAATCCGGCCGCTTCAACGACGTAGTGGCCGATCGCACCCGGGAGCTGGGCGAAGTGCTCGGCGCGCGGACCAAGGCGATCACCGAAAGCATCAGCAATCGCACCCGTGAAATCTCGGATTCGCTCGAAGGCCATGCCGGCATCATCGCCGAGGCGCTGGACGGAAGGACCAAGGCCATTGACGATATCCTGTCGTCGCGCACGGCCGAACTGGGCTCCACCATCGAGACGCGTGCGCTCGAACTGGATGAGGCCCTGTCCAACCGCAGCCGCGACATGGGCGAGGCAATCCGCCTCCGCAGCGAGGAGCTGGGCGAGTCCCTGACCAGCAGCACCAGCGCCTTCGACCAGGCCATTGCCGGGCGCACCCAGCGCCTTGCCGAAACGCTTTCGGAGCGCACCACGACCCTGTCGCTGGAACTGGATTCGCGCACCGGCACGCTGGCCAGCCAGCTCGATGAGCGCACCACCTCGCTGGTGTCCCAGATCGAGGAGCGTACGACGACCCTCACCAGCGAACTGGACAGCCGCGCCACCGAGTTGCGCTCCGCGCTCGATGGCGGCACCCAGCAGCTCGCGCAGGCCGTCGGCACCCGCACCCAGCAGCTTTCCGAAGCCCTGGGCCAGCGCACGCAGGCTCTCAGCGACACGCTGGAAACCCATACCGCCTCGATGGGCGAGACCATCGGCCTGCGCACATCGGAACTGGCCGACACCATCTCCCAGCAGGGCGAAGAGGCTCGCATCAAGATCGACGGCTCGCTGCGCGCCGCCACCGACACAATGGGCGAGCGCGTGAACACAATGTCGACGCTGATCGCCGACAAGGTCGCCGAGCTCAACTCCAATCTCGGCACCGGCCTCGACAGTGCGATCGCCCGCATTTCGGATGCCGAGCACGGCGTCAGCGCCCGTATCGATGCCGCCAGCTCAACCGTGGGAGAAAGCGCCCGCCGCGCCGCCGAAATTATCGAAAGCGGCGTCACCTCGGCCCGCCAGGCCATCAGCGACATGGTCGACCAGCGCCTCGGCACCCTGCCCGAGGCCATCACCGCGCGTGCCGATATCACGGCCGAGCGGCTCGCGGCTCTCAACGCCTCGATCAACACCTCGATCACCCAGTCGATGGCCGATCTCGAAGCCGGCGCCGACCGCATCGAGGAAACCATCGCCACCCGCATCACCGCGGCGACGCAGAACATCTCGACCGACATCACCAATACTGCCAACCGCATGGACACCGCTGTGCGGACCGCGCTGGAACAGATCCGGGTTGCGGCGACCGATATCGACGAGTTGCTCACGGTCAAGGCCGTCGGCGCTGTCGACAACATCGAGACCCGCCTCAGCGACATCAACCGCTCGGTGGAACAGCACACCACCGCCTTTGCCTCACTGGTGACCGAGAAGTCCGACCAGTTGGAAGGCGCGCTCAACAGCCACGGCAACCTGCTGCGCAACGCGCTGGGCGAGAATGCTCGCGAGGCCGAGGCCATCATGGCCGTTTCGACCTCGCGCATCCTCACCGACGTCACCGCGGCACTGGGCAAGCTCAACGATTCCAACCTGCTGCTGCAGCGTGTGCTGGACGCTTCGACGGCCAACCTGGCCAACCTCGAGACCTCCGTCGCCCAGCAGACCTCGACCTACTCGACCACCGTGCGCGAGGCCATCGGGCAGACCGAACAGGCCGGCGCCATGGTCAGCCAGCATGTCGGAGCCCTGCAGGCCACAATCCGGGGCATGGTCGACGAATTCTCGACCGTGCTGGGGCGCCTCGACTCCGAAGCTGCCAACATGTCCCAGGCGTCCAATGCCCTGGCGATCACCAGCGACGACGCCCTGCAGACGCTCGAAGACCGTCGCAGCGCCATGGATGCGCTGGCACAGAGCTTTGCCGCGCGGGCCGACGATATCGACGGTCGCATGCGGCTCTTTGCTCAATCCATTGCCGATACGGTCAACGATACCGAACGCCGCCTGATCGGCGCACGCCGCGCCATGGACGACGCGCTGACCGCCACGTCGGGCACCATTGCCGAGACCATCAAGTCGTCCACCGACAGCGTCACCGACGCGCTCTACGCCACCAATGAGCGCTTCACCTCGACACTGTCGACCAATGCCGGCCAGGTGGAAAACGCCGTGCAGCGCGCTGCCGAAGCCGCCGCCGCGGCTCTCAGCCAGACGTCCTCCTCGGTGCGCGTGGCCCTCAGCGACCAGACCGCTCATGTCAACAACGCGCTCGAGCACAATGCCAACAAGGTGAGCGACGTGCTTGCCGCCACTGCGGGCAATGTTACCGACGTGCTCACCTCGACCACGTCAACGCTGGCAGACACCATCAACGACAGCTCGGTATCGGTGCGCAACGCCATCACCAGCAATGCGGGCCAGCTCCGCAACGCCATCGACCAGACCACCGGCACGTTCCGCCAGGCGCTCGACGAAACCTCGGACGAGGTCACCAACCGTCTCGGCGAGTTCCGTGGCGCAGCCGATGCCGAAGGCCGCCGCGCCAACGCTGCCCTGCAGCAGGCCCAGCAACTGATGGTCGGCGAAATGCAGCGCGCCATCGAGGAAGCCACGCAGCGGTTCAACGACACCGCTCGCGCCATGCGCGAGACCGCGCGTGAAGTGGGCACCGAGCTTGAAGCCACCCGCACCGAACTGGCCCGCGGCGTCAACGAACTGCCCGAAGAGACGCGCGCCAGCGCCGCCGCCATGCGTCGCGTCGTCGCCGAGCAGATCGAGGCTCTCAGCGAGCTCAACGCCATCGTGCGCAGCCAGCCGGCAACGCACGACCTCAACGATCGTCGTCCGTCGCGCCCTGCCCCGCGTCAGGAAATCCGCAACGAAGCGCCGGCCTATCAGCCGCCGCGCCAGCCCGAACCCGTGCGCGATACCTATCGCGAGGAGCCGGCCCGGCAGGCCACGACGCTGGTCGACCCAATCCGTCCGACCGAGCCGGTGCGTCGCGCCGAACCGGTGCGCCAGCCTGAGCCACAGCCCGTTGCCGAAGCCGAGCCAGAGGCACCCGGCGCCGCCGAGGGTGGTGGCTGGCTGCGCGACGTCCTGCGCAACGCTACGGCCAAGCAGCAGAGCACCCAGCCGCAGCCAACCGGGCTATCAGGGCTGACCGAGGAAATCGCCCGCTCCATCGACGATGGCGCGCTGGCCGATGCCTGGGCCCGCTACCAGGCCGGTGAGTCCAACGTGTTCTCGCGCCGCATCTACACGCTCAGCGGCCAGGGCACTTACGACGAAGTCCGCAAGAAGCTGCAGCGCGAGCCCGAATTCGCCCGCACGGCGCAGGCCTATATGAGTGAGTTTGAACAGCTGCTGAAGCGCGCCGCCGCCGGCGCCCACCCCGCTGCCGAAACCCGCGAATACCTGCTGAGCGATCGCGGCAAGGTCTACACGACCCTCGCCCACGCGAGTGGCCGGCTGAACTGAAGCCTGCATTGAATTGACAGCGGCCCCGGGAAGTCGGGGCCGTTTTGCTTTGGCTAGACCTCATAACCGACGACCATGTTCTATGGGTCCGGCGGGTCGCCAATTCATGCTATCGTCAACGTGCCTTTGCAGAATGCGCTCGCATTCTTGGCAACAGGAATGGGAGTGACGAATGGACCTGAAACTCGAGGTTTTGGTGCTGCCAGTGTCCGATGTCGATCGGGCAAAGAGCTTCTACGAGAAGCTGCAGTTTCGTCTCGACGGCGACTTCCCACTGGAGGACGGCTATCGTGTGGTGCAATTGACGCCGCCCGGCTCGCAATGCTCGATCATCTTTGGCGAAGGCGTGACCTCAGCGGCGCCCGGCTCCTTGCAGGGCCTGCATCTGGTGGTCTACGACATCGAGGCCGCGCGGGCCGAGCTCATCGCCCGCGGTGCGAGTGTCAGCGATATCTTCCACGAACGCACCGGCATCTTCCACCGACCGTCCGAGCAGGTACCGGGCCCCGATCCCAAGCGCAGTGACTATGGATCGTTTGCGTCGTTCAGCGACCCCGATGGCAATGGCTGGGTGCTGCAGGAGATCAAGCAGCGGGCGCCCGGGCGATGAGCGAGGAGCAGGACCTCGCCGGCCCGGCAGACCAGACCGCCGTTCTGCTCAGCCTGCTCAAGCAGGCCGCTGCCGCCCATGGCATCTATGAGGCCCAAGTGCTGGGCGGTGTGCATGATGTCGAGTGGCCGCAATGGTATGCGGACCACATCGCCAGGACGATGGCTGAGGCGGGCTATCGCCTGGTGCGGGTAGCCCCCTCCCATAGACGCCCTACCTCGCTGCCACCGCCTCTTCCTTAGGCTGCTGCATCCTGAGCGAGAGCCAGATGCACAGGGCGCCGATGGCCGCCGCCAGCGACGCGAAGAGATAGGCGTGGGCGCCGTATAGCCCGATGAGCCAGCCGAAGCCGATCAATGCAACGACCGACATCACCTGCTGCAGCACCGTGAAGAGACTCTGCGTTTCGGCGGCAATGTCCTCACTTGTCCAGTTGGCGATGAAATGCACGCAGCCGAGATAGCCGAGGGCGAAGGTGACGCCATGCGTCAGTTGCAGCAGCAGCAACACCCAGACCGGCGGCGAGAAGGCCATGGCGGCCCAGCGCAGCACCGAGGTCAGGGCCGAAATCAGTATCATCTGGCGGGCCGAGACCCGGCCGCCGAAGCGTTTCCAGACGAACATCATGCCGGCTTCGGCCGCAGCGCCCAAGGCGATCAGCGGACCGATAATGCCTTCGGAAATCCCCTGCTCCTTCCACAACAGCGCACCAAAGGCATTGAGCACGATATGGGTGCCGAAAATCATGGCAAAGCCGATCAGCGGCAGGATGAACCAAGGCTTGGCGATGATCTCCCCGAGCTTGCCTGCTACCGGACGGACCGACGCAACCGTGACCTGACCGGGCGGCGCGCGGAAGCCCGGCAGTTGCAGCGACATCGCGGCGCGCAGCAGCGCCAGGCCAACGAATAGCGGCACGAAGATATCGGAGCCATACCAGACTACAAGGAACCCAGTGAGCCCGTTGAACAGCATGTAGCCCACCGTGCCCCAGGCGCGAATGGTGCCAAAGTCGGTGCCGTTGCGACGGGTCATGCGCATGGTGGCGGCGTCGAGCACCGGGCCGACGGCGCCACCCGGCAGGGATGTCAGCGTCCAGAACAGCAGGATGCCCCAGAACTCGTTGACGAAGAACAGGCCGATCGGAATGATACCAGCGATCAGTGCGCCGATGACGATGACCTGGCGCCAATCCTTGGCCCGGTCGGCGACGCGGCCTATAATAAGGTTGAGCGCTAATATGACAAAGACCGGAACGGCATTGACGATGCCGATCTGCTCGGTGGTGATGCCCTTCTCGCTGAGCCAGATTGGCAGGAACATGACTGCAGCGCCAGGTCCCATGAAGTAGGTGAAGTAGAATGCCGTGGTGCGCAATTCGGGCGTCAGGCGCGTGCGCGCCTCGGTAAGCGACATGGATGAACTCAGGTTCGATCGCGCCCGGAAGCCGGCGAAATCAATGGCTGGTCAGTATCCGACCAGCCATATCGATTACACAGGTGCAGTCAATGTGCATCCTTGGGCGGCCTGATGCGCAGAGACACCAGCACGCAGACAATGGCCGCCAGCGCAGTGATGGTCGAATAGAAGAAGGCGTAAGAGCCAAAATGCTCGACCAGTACGCCGAAGACGATCAGCGCCGTCATCGAGGCACCCATGTTGAGCATATTGGCGAAACCCTGCGCCTCGGCGGCATTGGCCTCGTTGGTCCAGTTGGCGATGAAGTGCACCACGCCGAAATAGCCCATGCCGAAGCTGAAGGCATGCAGCAGCTGGGTGAGGAACAGCAGCTCCACCGGAGGATTGAAGGCCATGATGGTGAAGCGCAGCAAGCCCGCCATGGCGGAGACCAGGATCATGTTGCGCGCGGTGACACGGCCGCCGAAACGCCGCCAGGCGAACATCAGGATCGCCTCGCCCACGGCCGCGATACCCAACAGCGGCCCGAGGAAATAGCTGGGAATGCCGTTCTCGTGCCAGAGCAAAGCCGCGAAGCTGCCGATCAGGGCGTTGCTCGAATTGACCAGCGAAAAGGCCAGCAGCGGCAGGATGAACCAGAGTTGCAGCGAATCGCGCAGCCGGCTGGGCTGCGCGGGGTTTCCGGTGGGCGTGTTGGCTAGCGTCACCTTGGGTGCCGGCGCCCGGAAGCGCGGCAGGATGAAGGCTATCGCGGCGCGCACCAGCACTGTCGCAACATAGAGGCCGACAAAAGCACCCGACCCCAGCACGTTGAGCAGCAGCCCCAAGCCGGCGGCGGCAAACACATAGCCCACGGTGGCCCAGGCACGCACGGTGCCGAAGTCGGTGCCGTTGCGGCGTGTCATGCGCATGGTGGCGGCATCGATGATGGGGGCGACGAGGCCATTGCTGGTGGCGGTCAGCGCCCAGATGGCCAGAATGCCCCAGAACTCGGAGACGAAGAACAGCGGCAGCGGTGCCAACGCGGACAGCAGCGAGATGACGATCAGCGCCGTGCGCCAGTCATCTGCCTTATCGGCGATACGGCCGACCACGATGTTGAGCAGGAGCAGGAGCAGCGTCGGCAAGGCGTTGATGATGCCGATCTGATCGGCAGGCAGACCATGCTCGCTGAGCCAGATGCCCAGGAAAACCGAAGCCACGCCGCCTGGGACATAGACCATGAACTGGTAGATGGACGCACGCATCTCCGGCGTGTCCAGGCGCGAAAGTGCCGATGGCATGGAAAGTCAAACTCCGGGCAAATTGCTGCCCGGCGTCTTCGTGAATCGAATCGGCGCCCAATTCAAGGCCGTTTTGCAACGTTACTGTTACGCGGTGGGATGTTAGCCGGTTGCTGGACGACACGGCAGCTCACGCGGGGAGGAATTCAGCCTGACGATCAGCCCACGGCCCGCCTCAGCCGGAACTTGCGCGGCTCCCCAGCGACCATCTCGGTCCACTTGACCAGCTCGAACGCCCCATCGGCATTCTCGACGATGGCCGTACAGCTTTCGACCCAGTCGCCGGTGTTGATGTAGTGGATGCCGAGCCGGTCATGCATGTCGGCAAAGTGGATATGACCGCAGATGACGCCGTCGACGCCGGTCTCTTTGGCCTCGTGCACCAGCGCTTCCTCGAAGCGGCCAATGACCGAGACGGCATTCTTGACCTTCTGCTTGGCCCAGGCGCTGAGCGACCAGTATTGCAGGCCAAGGCGGCGTCGCACCCAGTTGATGGCAATGTTGACGCGCAGGGCGGCATTGTAGGCCCAGTCGCCGACATGGGCGAGCCACTTGGCATTCATCACCACCACGTCGAACTGGTCGCCATGGATGACGAGGTAGGTCTTGCCCGAGGCCGAGGTGTGAATGGTGCGATCGACGAATTCGACCTCGCCGAAATAAGTGCCGAGATACTCGCGCAGAAACTCGTCGTGATTACCCGGAAGATAGACCACGCGCGTGCCGGCATTGGCCTTGTCCAGCAGGATCTGCACCAGAACGTTATACTCGTTGGGCCAGTGCCAGGACTTGGCAAGACGCCAGCCATCGAGGATGTCGCCAACCAGGTAGATGGTCTCGGCATCGTGCAGGCGCAGGAACTCGATGAGTTGTCCGACCCGGATCGGCTTCATGCCCAGGTGCACGTCCGAAATGAACATCGCGCGGACCTGTCGGATTTCGCGGTCATCCGTCATCAAGCAACGACTCCAGCTTCGAGGAGCGCACTTTATCTGCGCTTCGCCTGCGAGGAAACCTTTGACGGCGAGAAGGTGGGGAAACCGCGATTAGCGGATGCGGCCCTTCAGCGCCACGATGCGTTCATAGCTTTCCTCGATGCGGGCGGCGAAGGCCGGATCAGATGCGGCTTCCCTGAGCAGGATATCGAGGATTTCCTGCCCCAGGCTGGCGCGATATTTCGACGTGTTGGAGAACAGCAGCACGTCCATTCCGGCGCGAACGCCCATGGTAACCGTCTGTTCGAGCGTGAAATGATCGCGGATGGCACCCATCTCGAGATCGTCGCTGATAACGACGCCGTCATAGCCCAGCTCATCGCGTAGCACGCCGGTGATCCACTGCGGCGATAGCGAGGATGGGGTCTGCGCTCCGGCATCGGAGTAGTCAGCATGGTAGAGGTGGCCCACCATGACCATGTCGACCAGGTCATCCGCGATCAGCGCTCGATACGGATCAAGCTCGCTGGGCTGCCAAGTCTCGGTGATGTCTACGAATCCCTCGTGGCTGTCAGCGGTGGAGGAGCCATGACCGGGGAAATGCTTGAGCGACGTCAATAGGCCAGCTGCATGATGCGCCTCGATAAACGCCGCGTCATAGCTCGCCACGTCTGCCGGATCCGCGCTGAAGGCGCGGCCAAACTTGGCGATGACCTGATTGTTGGGGTTGAGGTTGATGTCGGCCACCGGACCAAAATTGACCGTGAAGCCGAGCTCGGCGATGGACGCCGCCATCCTGGCATAAATGGCCTCGGCCTCGTCAGGCGAATTCTCGGCCGCGATCGTGGCGGCGTTGGGAATCTCGGCGAAGCCTACATCCTTGGTCAGGCGTTCGACAGCCCCGCCTTCCTGGTCGAGCGTCAGAAAGGGCGGCAGGTCGGGCGACGCCGCGCGGAAGGCGGCGTTCATCTCGGCGACCGCATCGAGACTCTTCACGTTGATCTTGAGCAGCATCACGCCACCCAGCCGGCCAGCGGCAAGCTCATCGCGCAGTTTGGCAACAGCCGCGTCATCGGCATCATCGCCCTGAAAGCCGACGACGATCATCTGGCCGGCCATTTGCTCGAGCGTTGCAGCCTGAA
>JBARWY010000173.1:0-40730 GCA_049647065.1 Devosia sp.
GGTATTGCCGATCTCGGCGGCGATATTGGGAGTCTCGGCATCCCGAAGGGTGCAGATCACTGCGTTGTTGGCCGGCAGCCGGGCAGCGGTAACGCCACGCGCCACCATTTCGGCGTCGCAGAAGATCGGCGCACCTGCTGCGAGGGCCGAACGGGCCGTGCTGACAAACCCGGGCCCGACTGCGAAATGCTGTGCCGCTTCGACCGCGCCGGCGGCATGGATCATGCGGATCGCCAGTTCGGCCTCGTCGGGCGAGAAGCGGGAAAGGTCGGCCTCGGCGCGGATGATGGCGAAGGACTGGCGGTAAATCGCGTCGCCATCCTTGATGTAGTCGTAGTGTTGCATCGTCATCCTTGCGCCGCGGTGCCGATGGCGGACTCAAGCTGGTCCGCGCGCAGCACGCTTACCGGCGTATCGCCCGCCATTCCCTCGATGACAAGGCCGTAACCGTCGGGGCGACCGACCAGCGTCAAAGCGGCACGCTGCGGATGAGCACAGCCCTTGGCGCAGCCCGAGACATGCAGATGCGTCTGCGGCGCCACGCATGACGCAAGGCGAGCAGCGATGCCCCGCGCCGGTATGTGGCCAGAAGCACAGCCGGCGCTGCCGATGCAGGCACTGACGCGAGTGCGAGGATCGTTGGGGTGGGTAATGAAGCCGACTTCCGCGACTTCGTCTTGGAGGCTGTCGCGGGCGCCTGTGGCCAACAGGCCATGATGCGGCGCCAGCCGAAACTCGGTAATGCCGAAGCGCCAGGCGCCCTCAGCTAGCGCGCCGATCGATTGCCATTCAATGCTGCCGAAGGGAAGGCCGAGCCCGGTGGCAGAGTTTGCGAACAGGGCGAAGCGGCCAATGGGCGAAGACGTCGGCTGCTGTACCGGCGCCGACGGCGCCACCAAGTCGCCAAGCACCGCCACCAGTGCCAGCATGTCGATGTCTTTTGCCCGTGCTTCAGTGCCAAGAGCCGTGAGTGCTGCCAGCACGATGCGCGCGCAGTCCAGCGGCTCGCTCGTGATTCCTAGCAAGGTCGGCCCGACGCTTACCAGCCACTGGTCGGAAGCAACTGCCACCAGGCGCAGATCGGCCTTGAGCGCCGCAAGCCCGATCTGTCCATTGCCATCGACGATGACGGCCACTTTTGGGCCCAGCCGGGCAGCGAAGGGCGCGGACAGCTTCTTGATGGCATCGGCGAGGGGGCGCGGATCAACGAATTCCAGCGGATCATCGCCGGCCAGCGGTGGGGTCTCAACCACAAGGCCGGTTTCGACCGTGATCAGTTGGCGTACTTCACGTGCAAAGGCCGGCACGGCAGCCTCGGCAAGCCCGCGCACCTGCAGGTTGCCACGCGCCGTAATCTCGATGATGCCATTGCCATAGCTGCCGCAGAGCACGGCCAAATGCTCGAGCCGTACCGGATCGATCCGCCCGCCCGCAACGCGAATGCGGGCAAGCAGGCCATCGCCGGTCTGCATCGGCTCATCGAGCGTCGGGCAGGCGCTACGGCGGTTGGCTATGGGCAGGACCAGGGACATGGCGAGTGGTTTAGCGGATTGAGGCGGAGGGGGGAACTCCCGGCCGGTCAATCGCGCTTGCGCAGCAGGTATGTATCCATGATCCAGCCATGCTGCTCCCGCGCGGCCTTGCGGGTGGCGACAATCTGCTCACGCAGATCGCCCAACCGGCCGGCAATGATGATCTCGTCCGGCGTGCCAAGATAGGCGCCCCAGAAGATGTCGAGGTCGGCATCGGCATTGAGGAAGGCAGTCTGGCCGTCGAGCATGACCACCGTGTCGTCGACGACGGGACCGAGACGGCGCCCGGTGGTGATATGGACGGGTTCGCCGATGCGGTTGAGGGCGATGCCATGGGCTGCGGTGAGCGCCTGGATGGCGGTGATGCCAGGGATGATCTCGACGGCAAAGCGGTCTCGCAGGCGGCCGATGATGCGAATGGTCGAGTCGTAAAGCCCCGGATCGCCCCAGACCAGGAACGCGCACGCCCCATTGTCCGGGACTTCGGACAGGAGTGCCGCGAAGCGCTCCGAGAGCATGGCGTGCCAGTCATCGACGCCCGCCTCGTAATCGGGATTGGCAGCATCACGCTTGGGCACGGCATACTCTGCCGTGCGGCTGGCCGGATTGGTGACATAGCGGGCAACGATGTCGCGGCGCAGGTCGGCCAGTTCAGCCTTGCCGGCGCCCTTGTCCGGAATGAACAACACGTCGGCCCGGTTGAGCGCATTGATCGCCTGCACCGTCAGGTGCTCGGGATTGCCGGTGCCTATGCCCACGACGAGGATGGTTTTCATGCTCGCTTCCTTGCCCTGATGCAGGGGTGTTGACAAGCGTCGCCCGCGGATGTATTCAACCAATTAGTGTTATATCAAACGGTTGAATATAAATGACCGACGCCCTGAGCACCACGCTCGCTGCCCTAGCCGATCCAACCCGCCGGGCCATTCTTGCCCGGCTCTCCACGGGCGAGGCCAGCGTCAACGAGTTGGCCAAGCCATTCGACATGACGCTGGCTGCCGTCAGCAAGCACATCAAGGTGCTCGAAAATGCGGGGCTGGTGAGCCGTGGCAGGCAGGCGCAGTGGCGCCCTTGCAAACTCGAAGCCGCGCCCATGCGCGACGTCGCAGCCATGGTCGAATTCTATCGCAAGTTCTGGGAGCAGAACCTCGATCAGCTCGACGTCTACCTCAAGAAGCTGCAGACCCCCGAAACCAAGACGAAAAACTGACAAGGAGACGACAAATGAACGCTATCCTAACCAACGACCTTACCGTTGAACTGCCCTCCGACGAGCCGCTGATCGTCATGACGCGCATGTTTGATGCGCCGCCCGAACTGGTGTGGAAGGTGTGGACTTCCGCCGAGCATGTCGCGATCTGGTGGGGCGTGGCGGGTTCGGTGAACAAGGTCGTCACCTACGACGTGCGGCCCGGCGGTGCGTGGCGGATTGAGTCAGGCGAGGGCGACCAGAAGTTCACCTTCAAGGGCACCTATCTGGAAGTTCACCCCACTCACCGGCTGGTCAACACCTTCGGCATGGAAGGCATGTACGAGGACAAGGTGCTGGTCGAGGCGCACACATTTGAGAATGTGGGCGGCAGGACGAAGTATACCAGCACCATGCGAATGGACAGCTTCGAGGACCGCCAGGGCATGGTCGACAGTGGCATGCAGGAGGGCGCACGCCAGTCGATGGACCGCATCGAGGAACTGCTCAAAACCCTGCAGGGGGACACGAAATGAACGCGCAGACTTTCCCCAATCCCTTCAAGACCGAACTGCCTGCCGACGAGCCTGTTATCATCATGTCGCGCACCTTCGACGCACCGCTGGAGCTGGTCTGGAAGGTGTGGACCGGCAAGGAGCACGTGGCCTACTGGTTCGGGCCGCGTGAGGAGAACGAGGTCGTGGACTATGACGTGCGCACCGGCGGCAAGTGGCGCGTCATCTCCACCATGGCCGATGGCAGCGCGATCGTATTCTTCGGCACCTATCTCGCGGTCGAGCCCAAGACGATGATCCGCAATACCTTCGTCGTGGAAGGCCAGTTCGAGGAAGACTCTCGGTTCTACGAGGAGCACCATTTCGAAGAGCGCGACGGCAAGACCTATTACCGCTCGATCAGCCAGGTCGACTCCATCGAGTCCCGCGACGCCATCGTAGGAACCGGCATGGAATGGGGCGCCAATGCAAGCATGGTCAAGTTCGACGAAATCCTCGGGCGCCTGAAGGCCGGCAAGTAGCACTCATTGCTCAACAAACGCGGGGTCATGTCGGCGAAGGTCCATGCCTTCGCCGGCATGACCCCGTGGTTCGTTATGTCGCCAACTGCCGCTTGAGAAACTCCAGCACAACCAGCCAAAAAGTCTCTGTTTCCGCGGCGCCGTGATCGGCATTGGGGATGATGGCCAGTTCGCCCTTTGGCAGGGCCCGGTAGAGCCGCATCGGCTGGTGCTCGCCGGCCATGTGGTCGCGATCACCCATGATGACGAGGCTGGGTTCGCCGATCGTGCCAAGCTGGTCGAGGCTGTAGCTCGGGACCTCGATCCACAGGGTGGCGATCTGCGGCAGCAATATGCGCCAGTAGTCCGGCTCGCCATTGCCCTTATGAACCCGCTGGATCGCCTTGAAGAAATCTCCCCAGTTCCGTTCCAGCGCCGGAAAGTCCACCTCGCCGGGCGCGAGGAAGCCCCAGCCGGCCAAGCTATCAAGATAGCTCTGCGTCCGCTCGCTAATCGTGCCGCCAAACACATAGGCGCGGGCAAAACCGGGATGGCGCAGCGCCATTTCGAGCCCGATCTGGCCGCCATCGCTGAAGCCGAAGACCAGCGGCCTGTCCGCGCCCACTGCCTGGGCAAAGGCAACGACGTCGTCGGCCATCTGGTCGTAGCCGAGATAATTGGCCGGATTGTTGGTCTCGCCCTGGCCCCGCGAATCCGGCGCCAGGACGCGGAAATGCGGCGTCAGCAGCGGCATCGCGACATCCCAGCTCATTGCCGCGGTGGCGAGGCCGCCATGCACCAGGATCAGCGGCGGACCATTGCCGGCCTCGGTATAGCTGATCGCGAGATCGCCGACCTGGACCGACTGCGCCATCAGTTCGCCCCTTCGCGCGCCAGATGGGCGCCGAGCTGGTCGAGCAGCCCCTCGGTGCCCTGCCTGCGGATTTCATTTCCGTCGCCGGCAAAGCCATCGAGAAACGCGCCGTGCTCGGTCATGACGAGGATCGTGTGGTCGCCATCCGGCCTGATCTCGAAACTGGTCAGCGACACCGAAATGCGAACGTCATCGAGATGCATGTCGTAGGTGTAGATGATGCGCTCGTTGGGAACGATGTCCTGATAGATCGCCTTGAAGCTGTGGACAGCGCCGCCTATTGGGCCGCCGACGCTGGTTTCTATTCCACCAACACGGAAATCCAGATGGTGTTCATCCTTGCCCCAGGTCTCGGGCGGGTTGAACCATTTCTGCTTTGTGGCTTCGTCACTGAGGGCCTTGTAGACGCGCGCTGGCGTGGTCTTCCAGCGGCGCTCCAGCGTGAAGCTGCCATGGGTGATGCTGCGATTGGTCACGTCTTGGTCTCCGGCTCGTCAGCGGTTTCGGCAAGAAAATCGCCCAGCCGATCGAGGCGCTTTATCCACATGGTGCGGCGGTCGTTGATCCACTGCTCGGCAAGGCTGAGCGCGTCGGGCTGCATCTGCACGGTGCGGACACGGCCGACCTTTTGCGAGCTGACAAGCCCGGAATGCTCGAGCGCCTGCAGGTGCTGCACCACGGCGGGCAGCGACATATCGAACGGCTTGGCTAGTTCGCTGACCGAAGCCGGACCGCGGCTGAGGCGATCGATCATGGCACGCCGCGTGGGATCGGCCAGTGCCTGGAACATGAGGTCGAGATTGGAAGGTTGGTTAAGCATAGAGTTAAGTAACAAATTTGGGCCGGCGGTGTCAATGCGCTTGACCTTCCCATCGGGGAATCCGGGACAAGGCTCAGGTCCGGCCAAACCAAGGAGTTTCCTGATGAAAACGCTACTGCTCGTTCCTGCCCTGATCATGGCTCTCGGCATGCCCGCCTGGTCCCAGGACCATTCCGGCCACGGCAGCACGGATGGCGCCGACAGCGCAGCTACCACCGCCTACAAGGCGGCCAATGCCCGCATGCACACCGACATGGACATCGCCTATAGCGGCGACGCCGATATCGACTTCATCCGCGGCATGATCCCGCATCACCGCGGCGCAGTAGAGATGGCGCAGACCTTGCTCGAGCACGGTGCCGATCCGGAAGTCAAGGCGCTGGCAGACGGCATCATTGCCGCGCAGGAGGAGGAGATTGCCTGGATGGAGGCGTGGCTCGCCAGCAAGGGCCAGTAACCCTAGGAATGCTCGCTGCCCATACGACTGACAGAATTGCGTACGATGAGTTCGGCGCGCAGCAGCACTTCCTTCTTGCGCGGTGGCTTACCCTCTAGCAGCGCCAGCAGCAGGTCCATGGCTTCCTCGCCGATCTTGAGGCGAGGCTGTTTCATGGTGGTCAGCGACGGCGTGACGAAGCTGGCAAAGGAAATATCGTCGAACCCCATCACCGAGAACTGCCGTGGCAGGTCGTAGCGCCGGGCATTGAGCGAGATGATGACGCCCAGCGCCGTCGCGTCGTTGACGCACAGGAAGGCGCTGGGCAGCACGTCGCGCACGAACATCTGCTCGGCGGCGGCGCGGCCGGACTCGGTGGTGCCGTCGCCGTCGAGAATCAGCCGGGGATCCACGGCAATGCCGGCGCCGTTCAGAGCCGCGCGATAGCCTTGCTCGCGCAGCGCGTTGACAGCCTTGCTGGTCGAATGGCCGATAAAGGCGATGCGGCGATGGCCCTGCGAGATCAGGTGTTCGGCGGCGACGCGGGCGCCCTCGAAATTATCGACCCCGACAAACGGCACGTCGCTGTCACTCACCGGTTCGTTGACCGCAACCATCGGCGGCAGGCGCGATTCGCCACCTTCGTTACCGAAGCCGTAGGGCAGGTGGCCGGTAAAGAGGATCAGCCCATCGGCCTGGTTTGAGCTGATGAAGCGCAGGTAATCGGTTTCGCGCGCCGCGTCGTTCTGCGTATTGCCGATCAGCACGCCATAGCCGCGCTTGCTGGCTTCGGTCTCGAGGCCAACAAGGATATTGGAAAAGTTCGGGTCGCCCACATCGGGCGCCAGAATCAGGATCATGTTGGAGCGCCGCATGCGCAGCGAGCGCGCCATGGCATTGGTGGTATAGCCGGTGCGGGCGATCGCTTCGTTGACGCGACGGCGGGTCTCGTCGGCGACCTTGGTCGGTTCATTGATGGCGCGGCTGACCGTGGCAATGGACACGCCGGCAATTGCCGCAACGTCTTCTATCGTGGCCAGTTTCTGGTGCTGCAACCTAAGCCCCGCCCATCCCTGGCGCCCGCGTTTGCTGCCTGTAGCAGATGCCGCGCTATGCGCCAGACCCTCCTGACAGGGTTATACCCTTTTCCGTTCGTGTAAACCTTTACATCATTTATGAAAACCTTTACATCGGTAGCTCAAGGACGAAGAGACGGGTTGAAATCCGCTGCGTCCGGGGAGGGGTACCGTTATGACCAGCGCCGAAGGCACGCCAGCGCCGGCTATCCTGTCAGCCAACAGGATATCCAAGTCGTTCGGCGAGATTCCGGTCCTGTTCAGCGTCGACTTCGATATTCGCCCCGGTGAAGTGCACGCCATCATTGGGGAGAATGGTGCGGGCAAGTCCACCCTCATCAAGATACTCTCCGGTATCGAGCAGCCGACTTCGGGCTCGATCAACTTCGATGGCCAGAGCGTCGTGCTGCCGCCCAACGGCGCCGCCGAGGCCATGGGCATCGTGCTCATTCACCAGGAACTGAACCTGGCCGAGGCCCTCACCGTCTCGGAATCCATCTTTCTCGGTCGCGAGATCAAGCGCTTCGGTTTCCTTGACCTGCGGCAGATGCGTGAGCGCGCCCATTCGGTCATGGAAATGCTGCATGTGCATGTCGATCCGGACGCGCGCATCAATACGCTGTCAGTTGCTGACAAGCAGATGGTCGAGATCGCCAAGGCCATCAGCCGCGATGCGCGTGTGCTGATCATGGACGAGCCGACGGCGGTTCTGTCGGTGAGCGAAACCGAGACGCTGTTCGAGCAGATCCGCCGCCTTACGGCGCGTGGCGTGGCGGTGATCTTCATCAGCCACAAGCTCGACGAGATCATGAACCTGGCCGACCGCGTCACCGTATTGCGCGACGGGCAGCTGATCGCCACGGTAGGCACTGAGGCGATGACTCCCGACTCCATCGCCCAGATGATGGTCGGGCGTGAACTCTCCAATCTCTACCCGCCCAAGCACGAGCCCGACGTGGATGCGCCGGTCGTGCTGAGCGTGCGCAACCTCGTGGCCAAGGGTGTGAGGGACATCTCCTTCGACCTGCGCAAGGGCGAAATCCTCGGCTTTGCTGGGCTGATTGGCTCTGGCCGGACGGCCGTAGCCGAGGCGGTGGTGGGTCTGTCCCATCGCAGCAGCGGCGAAATCAGCCTCAACGGCCAGCCGACGAACTTCGCCCGCGTGGCGCAGTCGGTCGATGCCGGGCTCGCCTACATGACCAAGGATCGCAAGGGCAAGGGCCTGCTGCTCAATATGGGCCTGCAGCCCAATCTGACGCTGCTGACCCTCAAGCGCCACATCAAGGCCGGCTTCATCGACGGTTCGAGCGAGGCCAGGGCGCTGGAACGCGCTGTGCGCCGCTTCGACATCCGGGCGCGCGATGCCTCGGTGGCGGTGGGTCGTCTCTCGGGCGGCAACCAGCAGAAGCTCATGCTGGGCAAGACCATGGAGAGCGAGCCGGAAATCGTCATCATGGACGAGCCGACCCGCGGTATCGATGTCGGCACCAAGCAGCAGATCTATCACATCATCGCGGCGCTGGCGGCCGAGGGCAAATCGATCATCCTCATCTCTTCGGAGATGCAGGAGGTGATCGGCCTCAGCCATCGCGTCGTGGTCATGCGCGAGGGACGCCTGGCAGGCGTGCTCGAAGGCGCCGAGATTACCGAAGCAGAAATCATGCGGTACGCCGCGGGCATCAAACAGAGTGGACACCATGACCGCATCAGCGCCTGATACGGCCGCCGCCAAGCCGAAGCGCGGCTTCCGCCTCGATCTCAAGACCGTTGGCCCGCTGCTGGCGCTGGCCCTGCTGATCCTGCTGGGCATCACGCTCAACGAGAACTTCCTCACCTACAACAACCTGACCAACGTGCTGGCCCGGTCGTCCTTCATCGGCATTATCGCCATCGGCGCCACCTTCGTCATCACCGCCGGCGGTCTCGACCTGTCGGTCGGCTCGATGGCCGCGGTGATCGCCGGTGTGATGATCATGGTGATGAACTGGTTGATCCCGAGCCTCGGCATCGGCTGGAGCGTGGTGCTGGCGGGTATGGTGACCGGCATCCTGCTGGGTGGATTTGCCGGCGTGTTCAACGGCATGATGATTACCCGCGGGCGCATCGAGGCGTTCATCGTGACGCTGGGCACCATGGGCATCTTCCGCTCTCTGGTCACCTTCCTTGCCGATGGCGGGACACTGTCGCTGAACTTCAGCGTCGCCGACGTCTATCGCCCGGTTTATTACGATGGCCTCCTCGGCGTGCCATGGCCGATCATCGTCTTCGCGCTTGTCGCGATCGGCGGCGAAATCGTCATGCGCTACACTGCCTTCGGCCGCTATTGTGCCGCGATCGGCTCCAATGAGCAGGTGGCTCGCTATTCCTCGATCAATGTCGATAACGTCCGGCTACTGACCTACATCCTGCAGGGCCTGCTGGTCGGCGTTGCCGTGCTGCTCTACGTGCCGCGTCTCGGCTCGGCCTCGAGCACCACCGGCGTGCTGTGGGAACTGGAAGCCATTGCCGGCGTGATCATCGGCGGCACGACGCTGAAGGGCGGCTATGGCCGCATCTGGGGCACTGTCGTGGGCGTGGTGATCCTTGGGCTCATCGGCAACATTCTCAACCTGCAGAACCTGATCAGCCCTTACCTCAACGGGGCCTTCCAGGGCGTCATCATCATTCTCGCAGTGCTGCTGCAACGCGGTCGGCGCACCAGCTAAGCATCGCGCGAAACCGGTTTTCCGCATCAACGACGCGGCTCTAAACCAACAAAAGTTTACATCGCCCAACAAAGGGCACTTACGGGAGGACTGAAATGAAACTGGTGAAAACCCTATTGGCCTCGGCGGTCATCGCCGGCAGCCTGGGCGGCGTTGCCGTCGCACAGGACGACAAGGTGACGATCGGCGTCTCGGTGCCGGCCGCTGACCATGGCTGGACCGGTGGCGTCAACTACTTCGCCCAGCAGGCCATCGAGCGCCTCGGCACGACCTACCCGAATGTTGAATTCGTATTTGCCTCGGCACCCGACGCGCCCAAGCAGATCGCCGACATCGAAGACATGGTCGCAACCCGCGGCATCGATGCCCTGGTCATCCTGCCGGGTGATCCGGACGCGATGACCTCGGCCATCAAGCAGGTCAAGGACGCCGGCAAGTTCGTGACCGTGGTTGATCGTCAGCTGTCGATCGATGGCGTGGAAAACCTCTACGTCGCCGGTGACAATCCGGGCCTCGGCGCCAACGCCGCAGCATACTTCAAGGAAGCCCTGCCGGAAGGCGGCAACATCGTCATCCTTCGCGGCATGCCGATCCCGATCGACCAGCAGCGCTTCGACGGCTTCATGTCCGGTATCGAAGGCGGCAACTTCACCGTGCTGGACGACGAGTTCGCCAACTGGAACCGCGATGACGGCTTCAAGGTGATGCAGGACTTCCTGACCCGCTTCCCCGACATCAAGGGCGTGTGGACGCAGGACGACGACATCTCCCTGGGCGCCATCGAAGCGATCAAGCAGGCCGGCCGCGAAGGCGAAATGTTTGTCGTGGGCGGCGCTGGCATGCAGCAGATTCTGCAGGCTGTGAAGGCCGGCGACGCACTGACCCCGATCGACGTGAGCTACAGCCCGGCCATGATTGCCACGGCTATCGAGCTGACCACGTCACATCTGGTCGGCGGCGTTCAGGTCTCGGGTCGCTATATCCTCGACTCGACCGTCATCACTGCCGACAATGTCGACGAATACCTCGACGCCGACAGCCCGTTCTGATCTCCCAACGACAGACGGAATGCGAAGGGCGCCGCAAGGCGCCCTTTTTGCTTTGCCAAATTTTCAGTCGACACGCTCCCTCTTGTGGGGCGGGATCAGGGTAGGGGGATTGGCCGGATATCGGGCGTTCGACGACGGGACATTCAGCGCACAACATGTCGCAGGAACCACCTGTCCCGAAACGCATTTCTGCAACGAGCCTCGGGCGACGCTGGACTATTGGCGCCGCTGAGGCTCACCAAATCTGCAGATGGTCACGCTGCCTCCGGCGTGTAGCCCGCTTCCCGGATCGCCTCTTCGCCCTTTGTCCGGTCCCCGGTGAATTCCACGCGATGCGTGTCGAGGTTCACCGAAATCTCTGCGCCCGGCAGCGCCTCTTCCAGCGCCCTGCGGACCGTGCCCACACAGTGGCCGCAGGTCATGTCGTTGACTGTGAGAACGATCTTGTCAGTCATGTCAGTGTCCTTTGGAAACGGGATCTTCACCCGCGAGATCATCGAGAAT
This sequence comes from Devosia sp., assembly GCA_049647065.1. Classification (GTDB taxonomy): domain Bacteria; phylum Pseudomonadota; class Alphaproteobacteria; order Rhizobiales; family Devosiaceae; genus Devosia. The sequence goes on from JBARWY010000173.1 coordinate 11,201, forward strand.
TGGGCAATCGGGGCGGTTGTCGCCACCGCAGCAATGGGCCAGGTGCTTGAGGGTTTTCACCATGCCCTGCAGCTCCGCGATCTTGGTTTCGAGCGCCTCGATATGGCCGGTCGCCACATCCTTCACCTCGGCACTGGCGCGCGTCTTGTCCTGCCAGAGGCCGAGCAGAGTGGCGGTCTCCTCGACCGAGAAGCCCAGGGTTCGCGCACGCTTGACGAAGCGCAGCACGTGGACCTCATCGGCGCCATAGACCCGATAGTTGCTGTCGGTGCGCAAAGGCGCGCGGATCAGGCCGATGGATTCGTAGTAGCGGATCATCTTGGCCGAGACGCCGGTGGCGCTGGAGGCTTCGCCGATATTCATGAGGTCACTCCTTTCACGCCACGCAGGCGCTGCGCATTGCCAACCACAAAGACCGAGCTCAGCGCCATGGCGCCGGCGCCGATCATCGGATTGAGCAGGATGCCGAAGGCCGGGAACAGCACGCCGGCCGCCACGGGGATCAGCAGCACGTTGTAGCCGAAGGCCCAGAACAGGTTCTCCCAGATATTGCGCATGGTTGCCCGGCTGATCGTGAGGGCGTTGAGCACGCCCCGGAGGTCACCACCCAGCAGCACGACATCGGCGCTTTCTATGGCCGCATCGGTGCCGGTGCCGACCGCAATGCCGATATCGGCTTCGGCAAGGGCAGGGGCGTCGTTGATGCCGTCGCCGACATAGGCGACCACGCCCAGTTTCCGAAGCTCCTTGAGCGTCTTCACCTTGTCGGCCGGCAGCACTTCTGCGCGCACCTCGTCTATGCCCAATTGGCGAGCAATAGCCTCGGCGGTCCGACGGTTGTCGCCTGAGATCATCGCCGTCTTGAGGCCCATGGCATGCAGCGCCGCGATCACCGCCTTGCTTGTCGGCCTGATCGTGTCGGCAACGACGATAGCGGCGGCCAGCTTGTCGTCGATCGCCGCAAAGACCGGCGTCTTTCCCTCGTCTGCCAGCTTTTCGATAGCGCTGGCAAAATCCGAGAAATTCAGGTGTCCGAGATGGCGCCGCGAGCCCACCGAGACCAGCCGGCCATCGACGCGAGCCGTGACGCCATTGCCGGCATGAGACTGGAACTCGGTAACCGTGCCCAGCGTCAGGCCTGCCTTCTCCGCCGCCGTTACGATTGCCGCGGCGATGGGGTGTTCGGACTTCGCCTCGACGGCAGCGACCAGCGCCAGTACCTCGTCATGCTCGAAATCATCATCGAGGATGAGATCGGTCAGGGCAGGCTTGCCTTCTGTCAGGGTCCCGGTCTTGTCGAAAGCGACCACCCTGGCATCACGCAACTGCTGCAAGGCTTCGCTCTTGCGGAACAGTACACCGAGTTCAGCGGCGCGGCCGGTGCCGACCATGATCGACGTCGGCGTCGCCAGTCCCATCGCACAAGGGCAGGCGATGATGAGCACGGCGACCGCGTTGACGAGGCCGAAGATGGAGGCCGGCTCGGGCCCCCAGATGGCCCAGACCGCGAAGGTGGCGATGGCCAGGGCGATGACTGCGGGCACGAACCATAGCGTGATGCGATCGACCACGCCCTGAATCGGCAGCTTGCCCTCCTGTGCTTCCTCGACCATGCGGATGATCTGCGCCAGCATGGTGTCGCCGCCCACCTTGGTGGCGCGGAAACTGAAGCTGCCAGACGTATTGAGCGTGCCGCCGATGACAGTGGCACCGATTGTCTTCGAGACGGGCAGGGGCTCACCCGAGATCGTCGATTCATCGATGTGGCTGGCACCTTCGGTGATCTCGCCATCGACCGCGATCTTTTCGCCCGGCCGGACCAGGATGATATCGCCGGCCACGACCTGCTCGATTGGCAGCTCCACCACGTTTCCGTCCCGCTGAACACGTGCGGTCTTGGCCTGTTCGCGCACCAGCCGCTGGATGGCTTCACCTGTGCGGCCCTTGGCCAATGCCTCGAGCCAACGGCCGACCAGGATCAGCGTGACGATGACCGCGGCGGCCTCATAGTAGATGTAGCGCGTGCCCTCGGGCAGCAGCTGCGGTGCGAAGGTGGCGACGACCGAATAGAGATATGCCGCGCCCGAACCGAGAGCGACCAGCGAGTTCATCTCCGGCGCTCCGCGCAACAGGGCGGGAATGCCGATCTTGAAAAAGCGCCAGCCGGGCACGAACAGCACGATACTCGCGGCGATAAAATACGCCGTCCACAGCACATCCATCGAGACGACGGACATCAGCCACATGTGGAACGGCATGTAGAGATGGCCAAGCATTTCCAGCACGAAGAGCGGTAGCGTCAGCACGCCGGCGATGAGTGTGTCGCGGCGAAGAACCGCCGCGTCCTCCTCGTGGTGTTGATGGCCGGAATGATCGTGGTGATGCACCTCGGGCGTCGGCTGGCCCTTGTATCCGGCCCTGTCGATCGCCTTGATCAGTGCATCACTATCTCCGCCATGGACGGTGGCGCGCTCCGTCGCCAGGTTCACCGAAGCGGACGTAACGCCGGGAACCTTGAGTAGCGACTTCTCCACCCGCGCCACGCAGGAGGCGCAGGTCATGCCTTCGATATCGATGGAAAGCGGTTTGTGATGGACGTGTTCGTTCATGATGTTTCACCTCGTCCTGCACCATATAAAGGTTCCAATCATGGGAAGGTCAAGGGCTCCGAACCGGCCGGATGCAAAATCGCTCCGGTTGAGCGATTTTAGGTGCGACCATGAGGCTTGTCCGAATGGCGGGCAACATGCGGCAGGTTGGCACTGCGACAGTTGCGCAGCTTAAACGCTTGACGGAGCGGGCCTATATCGAGGCTGTCAGGAGACGACATGCCATGCAGCCCGTCCGTAACGACATCCATAACTCCACCATTCCCGTGCTCTGCCAGAGCTGCGAATCCCGCCATCAGGGGATTTGCGGCGCGCTGACCTCAGAGCAGCTGGTGGCGCTGTCGCGACACACACGCCGGATGCATCACCAGGCAGGCACCGAACTGCTGGCGGATGCGGAGCCAATCACCAGTTACGGCAATGTACTGCGCGGCGTGGTGAAGCTCTCCAAGGTTCTAGAAGACGGTCGCCAGCAGGTCGTCGGCCTGCAGTTTGCGCCCGACTTGCTGGGTCGCTTGTTTGCCAACGAGAGCCGGGTGACAGCGGAAGCGGCATCTGACGTTGATCTCTGCGTGGTCCCCAAGACGGCCATGGAAGCCATGGTGCGCGAGAACCCGGCGCTGGAACACCGCATCATGCTGCAGACCCTGCGCGAACTCGATGAAGCGCGCGACTGGATGGTGACACTGGGCCGCAAGACGGCTGCCGAGAAGGTGGCGAGCTTTCTCTACCTCATAGCGAGCCATATCGATCCGACCCGGGATGAAGTCACCACCTTCGACCTGCCCCTGACGCGCGCCGATATCGGCGATTTCCTGGGCCTCACCATCGAGACGGTGAGCCGCCAGATGAGCAAGCTCAAGGCGGACGGGGTGATCGAGATCGAGAACTTCCGGCATGTATCGGTGCCCGACGTCGCGCGCCTGCGCGTGCGCTGCGGGTGAGAGCTCACCTCTCCCAGGGAGAGGCGAGCTGGCTCATCCCAACATCCCGTTCTGCATCGTCAGCACCCGATCCGTCGTCCCTTTGGGGACCGCGGCATGAGTCACGACAACAACGCTGCGACCCTTCGCAGCGAGATGCAGGGTTTCGAAGAACGCCACTTCGGCCGCACGGTCCAGCCCGGTCGTCGGCTCGTCGAGCAGCAGTATCCTCGCTGGCGATAGCAGCACCCGCGCCAGGCACAGGCGGCGCGCCTGCCCCACCGAGACGGTACGACCGCCCTCGCCCACCAGCGTGTCGAGACCCCCGGGCAAGGCCCGACCGAAGTCCTCGATACCCGCCGCGCCAAGGGCCGACCACAGGGCCGCATCGTCTGCATCCGGCCGGCCGATCAACAGGTTGGCGCGGATGGTGTCATTGAACAGCGGGCTGTCCTGGCTCAACAGGGCCATGCCCGCATGGATGTCCGCCTGTCGGAGCGCCGTAAGAGCGGTCCCGCCCAGTGTGATCGAGCCGAGCTGCGGATCGGCAAGCCGCAGCAGCAGCGTGAGCAGGCTCGACTTGCCGCTGCCGCTGGGTCCACTGATGGCGATGTGCTCCCCGGCACTGACGGTGAGGTCGAGATTACCCAGCACGGGTGGGCCGCCATAGCCGAAGGTAACGTCGTGAAGCGCGAGCGTGAAATCGGCGGGGAGCGGTTTGGGTGAAGCCAGGTCAACTACGCCAGGTGGCGTCTCGGCGATTGCGGTGAGCCGCTCGGCCGCCGCCATGGCGGTAGTGAGCTTGCCGACGCTGCGTACGATGACGTTGGTGGCCTCGAAGCTCCCGGTAATCGCAAGCAGCAGTCCAGCCAGTACGGCGCCGTCGGCCGACCCATCGGCGAATGCGGCGAGACCAAGCCACAGGGAGCCGACAAGAGCCAAGGCGGCCAGTCCCTGGACCGCGAACGCAGCGATCGCGGCAAGGCTCGCCAACCGGCCCCTTGCCTGGGCTAAGCGCCGGCTGGTGTCGACAAAACCGTCTTGCGCCGTGCCGAGTACACCGAACACCGTGAGATCTGCATGGCCCTCGATGCCGTCGAGCACGGCGGCACGGGCATCGGCGGCACGCTGAACCACATCCCGACCGGCACTAAGGCTTGTCAACACAAGACCGGCCGGAACCGCCAGCACGGCGAGCGCGAAGCACAGGCCGTAGAGCAAAGCTGCGCCGGGCAGCAGCCAGGCTAGAACACCGGTCAAGACGCTGCCGATCACCAGCGCGGCGGTGATCGGCCCGATGGCGACGAGAAAGGCCGTGTCGAGGGAATCGACATCGGCGGTGAGGCGGCTGACCAGGTCGCCGTGCCGCAGGCTGCGGTCGCCCAGAGGCAGGCGCGGAAAGAGTCGTGCGAACAGCCAGCCTCGCAGCTCGGCCAGCAGGCGCAACGTAGCATCATGGCCGCTGAGGCGTTCGCCATAGCGGGCGAGAATGCGGATGAAGGAGAAACCGCGAACCAGCGCCGATGGAGCGAAGAGATTGAAGGCTAGGCCGGCCGTGGTGAGCGCCGCGGCGGTGATGAACCACCCCGACGTACCAAGCAGGGCCACGCCGGTGGCCAGCGCCACCAGCGACAGCAGGAGCGCGAGTGCGAAGCCGCGCGCCTGGGTGAGGAAAAGGCCGCGGAATGCGAGGAGGGATTTCATGCGACGCCCCTGCCTTCTCGCGCTGGAAGCGGCGTGGGCAGCAGGGCCTCGCCGGCAATCCGCCAGGCCTTGTCCATCCGGGCCGCGACGGCGAGGGAATGGGTGGCGATGATGAGTGTCCGACCGCGGGCATAAAGCTTGAGCGCGTCGAGCACTGCCTGCTCCAACTCGGCATCGAGATGGGCGGTCGGTTCATCGAGCAGGATCAGTCCGGCATCGCGCAGATAGATGCGGGAGAGAGCGATGCGCTGCGCCTGCCCCCCTGACAGGCCAAGACCACCCTCGCCAACCAGCGTATCGAGCCCGTCGGGCAGGGCATCGGCAAAAGGCGACACATGGGCTCGTTCGGCGGCGCTGCGGATCTCCGCCCGCGATGCGCCGGGCCGGGCCAGGGCAATGTTGCTCGCCATGGACCCGGCAAAAATGCGCGGCTTCTGGCCGAGCATGGTCACGCGGCCCCGCAGGTCGGCTTCCGTCCAGTCGACCAGCGCGTGGCCGTCGAGGTGGATCTCACCTTCATACTGGCGGAGCCGCGCAATGGCTTCCAGCAGGGTGGATTTACCGATGCCGCTGGGCCCGAGAATGGCGACATGCTCCCCGGGCGCCACGTTGAGTTCTGCATTGGCGAGGACGACGCGGGCGCAGTCCGGGGTGCGCAGGGTGAGGTTGGCCAGCCTCAGGCCGGCCGCGCCGGTTTTGGCGGCGACGGGTGCGTCCGCAAGCGCGGCCGCGACCTGTGGCAGGGTGCCAAGCTGGGCTTCGATCTCGCCGATAGCCGCCTTGGCAGCAGCGCGGTCATGATAGTGCGCGGCGAGCAGGCGCAAGGGATTGTAGACCTCGGGCGCCATCAGCAGCAGGAATAGCCCGAGCTCGAGACTGAGCGGTGTCGAGCGCAGGTGGAGATAATCGATGAAGGTGAGGCCGACATAGAGCGCGATGCCGGCAACGCCCAGGGCGGCGAAGAATTCGAGCACCGCCGAGGAAAGAAAGGCGATGCGCAATACACGTAGGGTGCGGCGGCGCAGGTCGTCGCTGGCGGCGACGATGCCGGCCGTTTCGGCCTCGGCGCGTCCAAACAGCTTGAGGGTCATTAGCCCCCGCAGACGGTCCGCAAAGCGGCCCGAAAGTAGACTAAGCGCGCGGGCCTGCCTGTTGGTGGCGATCTGGGCGCCCAAGCCGGCCAGAGCCATGAACACCGGGATTAGGGGCGCGGTGACGAGGAAGAGTAGGCCGGCCAGCCAGTCGAGCGGCAGGATGATGGCGCCAAAGGCAATGGGCAGGACGGTGGCGCCGATCATTGCGGGCAGGTAGCGGGCGAAGAAGCCATCCAGCGCTTCGACCTGATCGATGATGGCGGCAGACGCCGCACCCGATTGCGCCTGTTCGGCCAGGCGGGGCGAGCCGGACAGGAGATGCGAGAACAAGGCGGCGCGAACATGGGCCTTGATCGTCTCGGCGGCAGCCGTGCCGGCACGGTCCCCAATGGCCGCAAGGGCGGCCCTAACCACCAGCAGGCCGAGGATGAGGACAATGCCGGGAACCAGAGTGGCGACAGGCACACGGGCTTCAACGGCGCGACCCAGCGTGTCGGCCAAGGTCCATGCCTGCCACACGAGGAGGCCACCACCGGCCAAGGGTGCGAGGACGGCGAGCCACAGCCAAAGGCCGCCATGGCGGCCAAGCGCAGAAAGAGTCTTGCCGTTGCGACGGTCCAGGTCGGTCATCGGTTCACATTATATCCTACACCACAGGGTGCCTTGATCTGAATCAAGGCGTCGGCAAGTCTGGTCCGGCATAGAGTGCGCAGTGACGGCGCCGACTCGGGGCGCTGCCGGACATAGAGGCAGTATCGCCATGATCGACATGACTGTTGTCGAACTCTCGCGGTGGCAATTCGCCGCCACCGCCATGTATCACTTCATTTTCGTGCCACTGACCATCGGCCTTTCCGTGATGATGGCGATCATGGAAAGCGTCTATGTGATGACCGGACGCGATGTCTGGCGCAAGGCGACCCTGTTCTGGGGCACGTTGTTTGGCGTCAATTTCGCCATGGGTGTCGCCACCGGCATTGTCATGGAATTCCAGTTCGGCATGAACTGGAGCTATTACAGCCACTATGTGGGCGATGTGTTCGGCGCCCCGCTGGCCATCGAAGGGCTCATGGCCTTTTTCCTCGAGGCCACATTCATCGGGCTGTTCTTCTTCGGTTGGGACCGGCTGAGCAAGGTGGGCCACCTGGCCGTCACCTGGCTTGTGGCCCTGGGCGCAAATTTCTCGGCGCTGTGGATCCTGATCGCCAACGGCTGGATGCAGAATCCCGTCGGCGCCAAGTTCAATCCCGACACCATGCGCATGGAAGTCACCGACTTCGTTGCGGTGCTGTTCAACTCGGTGGCGCAGGCCAAGTTCGTCCACACCGTGAGCGCCGGCTATGTCTGCGGCGCCGTGTTCATCTTCGCCATCTCCTGCTTCTACCTGGTTCGCGGCCAGCATGTTGAAATCGCCAAGCGCTCGATGGTCGTGGCGGCCAGCTTCGGTCTCGCCTCGGCTTTGTCGGTGGTCGTGCTCGGCGATGAGAGTGGATATGTGGCGACCGAACATCAGAAGATGAAGATCGCTGCCATGGAAGCCAGCTATCACACCGAGCAGGCCCCGGCACCCTGGACCATCTTTGCCATTCCTGGACCCGATGGTGGCGAACCGAGCTTCTCCATCCAGGTGCCCTGGGTGGGCGGTCTCATTACTACCCGTTCGCTCACCGAGGAACTCGACGGCATCGACGAACTGGTGGCGCATGCCCAGGTCCGCATCCGCTCCGGCATGATCGCCTATGACGCGCTACAGGAAATCCGCGCCGACGGGACAAATAGTCAAGCCCGAGCCGTGTTCGACGAGCACTGGGCGGATCTGGGTTATGGCCTGCTGCTGAAGCGCTATCGCGAAGACGTTGGCAATGCCACGGACGCCGAAATTGTGCTGGCGGCCGAGGACACAGTGCCCGGCGTCTGGCCGCTGTTCTGGACCTTCCGCATCATGATGGGGCTGGGCTTCTTCTTCATCGGCTTCTTCGCCCTGTGGTTCTATCGGGCGTCGCGCGGATGGCTGGATACCAACAAGCCGCTGTTGTGGCTCAGCTTCTTCATCCTACCCCTGCCGTGGATCGCCATCGAGAGCGGCTGGTTCATCGCCGAATTTGGGCGACAGCCCTGGGTGGTGGAGGGCGTGCTGCCCACCTTCTATGCGGCCTCGGGCCTCCACTTCTGGGACCTGGTGATTTCGCTCAGCTTCTTCGTGACGCTCTACTCCATCCTCTTCGTCATCATGGTCATTCTGATGGTCAAGATCATCAAGGCCGGACCGCAGGACAAGCTCTTCACCGCCGATGATGACGATGCGGACTTCGTCGTAGCCGCGCTGCCCGCCACGCCAGCTAACAAGGAACTCGGATCATGAGCACTATCCCGCTCGACTACGAAACCCTGCGCCTCGTCTGGTGGCTGCTGCTGGGCGTGCTGCTGATCGGCTTTGCCATAATGGGTGGACGCGACCTGGGCGTCGGCGCCCTGCTGCCCTTCGCTGCCCGCACCGATGAGGAACGGCGCGTGCTGCTCAACCTGGTGGGACCAACCTGGGAAGGCAACCAGGTGTGGCTGATCCTGGGGGGCGGCGCGATCTTCGCCGCGTTCCCACCGCTCTATGCAGTGAGTTTCTCGGGCTTCTACCTCGCCATGATCGTGATCCTGCTCGCGCTTATCCTGCGTCCAGTCGGGTTCAAGTTCCGCGGCAAGGTCAAGGACGTCAGATGGCGCGCCGCATGGGACTGGGCGCTGTTCGTCGGCGGCTTCGTGCCGTCGCTGATCCTGGGCGTGGCCGTCGGCAATGTACTGCTCGGCGCTCCCTTCCATCTCGATGACAGCATGCGCGCCTTCTATACCGGCAGCTTCTTCCTCCTGCTGATGCCGTTCGCATTGTTGTGCGGGCTGGTGAGCCTGGGCATGATCGTGACGCAGGGCGCCGCGGTGATCGCGGGACGCACCACCGGTCCGCTAGCGGAGCGCGCACGAAGCTATGGCACTGTGGCCGGCCTCGCGACGCTTCTGTTGTTTGCACTGGGCGGCGTCTGGATTGCGCTGGGGATCGACGGCTATTCCATATCAAGCGTCGTGGATGGCAATGCCGCAATCAATCCACTGGCCAAGACGGTGGTGCTGACCCGCGGCGGCTGGATGGCCAATTACGGGCTGTACCCGTGGATGATCGCCGCACCGGTTCTCGGCCTAGCCGGGCTGGCGGGCGCAGTCGTGGGGCTGCAGGCGCGGCTGGGGTTGGCGACCCTGCTCGCGTCGAGCACTGCTATTTTCGGCATCGTCTCCACAGCCGGGCTGTCGCTGTTCCCGTTCCTGCTGCCGTCCTCCACCATGCCCGAGGCGAGTCTGACCGTTTGGGACGCCTCGTCCAGCCACCTGACGCTGTTCATCATGCTTCTGGTGACTGCATTCTTCCTGCCCATCATCCTGCTCTACACCGCCTGGGTATTCAGGGTCATGCGCGGCACAGTCAGCACCCAGTCGCTCGAAAAGAACCCCAACGCCTACTAGGAGACGTGTCATGTGGTATTTCTCGTGGATCCTCGGCCTGGGGCTTGCTTGCAGCTTCGCCATTCTCAACGCCATGTGGTTTGAGTTCCGTGAAGACCGGCGCATCGCGCGGGAAGAGCCAAGCCAAGCCAGCCAGCGCTAGGCGCATGGCTCTTGTCCAGATGGTCAAAAATTGATTAATACGGGCGTCGCACTAGTGGCGCCCGTATTTCTTTGCAATATCAATTCGTTAGCTGGCTTCAAGTGTCTTTTTCAACAGGGCTTGCCGGGCCAGACCTGAAGCGAGTCTGAACGTCGTGCCTCTTTTGTTTGCACTGGGTGCATAACGGATGTGCATAGAGTCCATCTTCTAATCACGACCCGATGACTATAGATATTGCTCATCAAAACGAAGGGGAACCAAAATGAACATCCGTCAGCGCCTTGCCCAGTTTGCCCAGTACCAGCGCACCATGCGCGAACTCAGCTCGCTGGATCAGCGTCAGCTGAACGATCTCGGCATCACCAAGGGCGATATCAAGAACATCGCTCGCGGCGCTCTGGCCCGCTAATAGCGGCCTAAGCCGACCAAGTCAGACTTGAGATGAAGGCGTCCATTCGGGCGCCTTTTGTCTGTCCGGGATTCCGTTTGATCAGTCGGTAATGGTGAAGCGCGTCACGCTGCCGGGCGCGATGGTCATGCGCTCATAGGCTTCGCCGCCGCCAAATTCGCCGCCGCCCACATCCCAGCAACCGGCCGACAGGGTGAAGCTGCGCGCGCCACCCGGCGGGATCGAGTCGCCGTCAGCCAGGCGATTGAAACCGTGGGTGAAGTTATCGCAATCGGAAATAACGATGGCGTCGAGATAACCATAGGACCCGTTTGCCACGATCAGCGTGCCCGTCGCTTCGCCTGGCCGGATCAGGTCGCCACCGGTTACGCTGCAGCCGGCCAAGGTGACGGTGGTCATTGCCGCGATGCCAAGTGCCAGAAACTTGTTCATGAAATTGTCCCTCCAAGGATGGAGCGGACAATAGGGAGCGCGCGCCCCGCGCCTATCCCCGAACAGGGGTGGTCAGCGGATGAGGTCGGCCGCTAGCCCGCCCAGCGCTGCCACAAGATCATCGGGCTTCATGCGGATCTGCAGCCCGCGCTGGCCGCCATTGAGGAAAATTTCGTCTTCAAGCGTGGCCAGTTCCTCGACAGCGGTGGGCACCGGTTTCTTTTGTCCGAACGGGCTGATGCCGCCCACCTTGTAGCCGGTGAGCCGTTCGGCATCGGCCGGCTTCATCATGTGCGCCGACTTGCCGCCAAAGGCCGCCGCCAGTTTTTTCATGTTCACCTCTTCATCCGAGGGAACGACGACGCAGACGGGCTTGCCATCCACCTCGGCCATCAGTGTCTTCAACACGATGGCAGGCGAAACGCCCATCGCCTCGGCGGCCTGCAACCCCACCCGATCGGCATCGGGATCGTAGTCATAGGTCGCAGTGGCAAAGGCCACGCCAGCTTTGGTAAGGGCCAGCGTTGCGGGCGTGGTTTTGGACATGAGCATTTTCTAGCGAAATCCTGTTTCGCCATGCAAGTGCGAACCGCGATCCGCCCTACGGTCGGTGGGTAGCAGAGGTTGCGTTCTCAACGATGTCGCTCGCTGAAATGATCCTCGGTCGCGCCGATATCGCGCAGCAGGTGCGGCGAGGAATGGATCAGGTCGATCGTCGCCTGCTTGCGGCGATTTGCGCCGCTCAACAGGCGCGGAAACACCCAGCGGGGCAGGTGAAAGCTGGTGACGACTGGCTTGGCTATGGCAATCATGGCTACGACCATCCTTATGGGGATGGCTCCTGCTTTGGTTTGCATTCCCATAAAATGGCTGGTGGAGGGCCAGATTTCCAACTAAAGCTCAAGCAGCATGCATAAGGAGATCTGATCCATGTCTGCTTTGCCACCGCTGACCGCTGTCCGCGCCTTCGAGGCTGTGGTGCGGCATCTGAGCTTTACCAAGGCTGCGGAGGAACTAGGCATGACCCAAGCCGCCGTGAGCTATCAGATCAAGATTCTCGAGGAGCGTGTCGGCGCTCCACTGTTCCTGCGCAAACCGCGGCAGATCGCGCTGAGCGAGACCGGAGCCCGGCTGGCGCCCGACGTGGCGCAGGCCTTCGACCTGCTGCGCAACGCCTTTGCCGACTCGCGCGGGCGAGTCGATGGCATGCTCTCCATCACCTCGGTGCCGACCTTCGCCGGCCATTGGCTGGCGGCCAATATCGGGCTGTTCCAGTTTGCCCATCCCGATATCGCGGTGCGCCTCGAAAGCTCGGCGCATCTGGTGGATTTCGGGGCCGAAGAATTCGACGTCGGCATCAGGGCAACCAGCAAGCCGCAGGAGGGCATGGTGTGGCACCTGCTGCTCAAGGCCGAATTCGCCCCCATGCTCAGCCCGCGCCTGATGGAAGAGTACCAGGTCCGCGAGCCCGCCGACCTGTTGCGAGTGCCCCAGATCACCCCGGATGATCCCTGGCTCTGCACCTGGCTGGAACTAGCTGGTGTCGCCATGCCGCCGGCAGCGGATCGGCCGTTCAGCCGACTGGGCTCGCAAACCCTCGAAGTCGCGGCGGCGATTGCGGGTCGTGGCGTCGCCATGGTGACGCCGGCCTTCTACCGGGACGAACTCGACAGCGGGCGGCTGGTGCAGCCCTTCGATATCGTAGGTTGGGACGGGCACGGATACTACCTGACCTATCCGGAGGCCCGGCGCAATTCGCCCAAGATCAAGGCCTTCCGCGACTGGCTTGTGCCGGCAACCGAGCCCCTGCGGGCAGGACAGCGCTCCTAGAACATCGTCCGGTCGCGGGCGACGATCTCCGCAAGAAAATCGGCCACCAGCGCCACCCGGCGGATGGACCGCAGGTCCTCGTGCACCACGGTCCAGTAGCTGCGGGTCAGGGTATGCACAGGGAGAACGGGCACCAGCCCAGCGTCGCGGCGGGCCATGAAGGCGTGGAGAATGCCAATGCCGGCACCGGCGCGAACCGCCTCGGTCTGGCCCATGGCCGAGGACACGGCGAGCGACGAGTGCCAACCCTTGAGGAACTCGGCCGTGTAATCGAGCGACGCCGTGTAGAGCAGGTCCTCCACATAGCCAACCAGCCGATGGCCAGCGAGGTCATCGAGCCGGGCCGGGGTGCCATGCTTCTCGAGATAATCCCGCGAGGCGTAGAGCCCGAGGCGATAATCGGTGAGCTTGCGCGCCACGAGGCGCCCCTCGCGCGGCCGCTCCAGCGTCACCGCGATATCCGCCTCGCGCCGGGACAGCGAGAAAGCTCGTGGCACCGGGACCAGTTCGATGCGCAAGCCCTTGTGGCGCTCGGTGAGTTCGCCCAGCCGCGGTGCCAGAAAGGCAACGCCGAAACCGTCGGGCGCTCCGACCCGCACCGTGCCGTCTATGAGGCTATCTGTGCCGGCGGATTCGCTGGCGGCCAACATGGCGCTTTCCATTCGTTCGGCATGAACAAGAAACCGCTCGCCCTCGCCCGATAGCTCCGAGCCATTGGTCTTGCGGGTGAACAGCTTGCTGCCCAGCGCTTCCTCGAGAGCAGTAAGCCGGCGGGCGACGGTGGCGTGATTGAGCCCCAAGCTTCGAGCCGCGCCAAGAATCTGGCCGCTCCGGGCAATTGCGAGAAAGATGCGGACATCGTCCCAGTTCATTGGACTTCAATTCCTGCACAACGGATACCAATTTCGCCGCATTGCGATGCGCAGAGCGTAGCGCCATAGCTGTCCTCCAACAAGGAGAGCTGTTATGCGCACCATTGGCCATTTCATCGACGGCGTCGAAACGCCGGGCAACAGCGCCGAATTCCAGGATGTCTTCAATCCCGCGACTGGCGAAGTCCAGGCCCGCGTGGCGCTGGCGACCAAAGCCGATCTCGATGCGGCCGTTGCGTCGGCCGCGGCGGCGCAGCCCGGATGGGCCGCTACCAATCCGCAGCGCCGCGCCCGCGTGTTCTTCAGTTATGTGGCGCTGCTGAACCAGCATCTGGACGAGTTGGCCGAACTGCTCAGTCGTGAGCATGGCAAGACCTTCGACGATGCCAAGGGCGACGTGCTGCGCGGGCTGGAAGTGGCCGAATTCGTCGCCGGCGCGCCGCATTTGCTCAAGGGCGCCTTTACCGAAGGCGCCGGGCCGGGGATCGATATGTATTCCATGCGCCAGCCGGTGGGCATCGGTGCCGGCATCACGCCCTTCAATTTTCCGGCGATGATCCCGCTCTGGATGCTGTCGCCCGCCATTGCCTCGGGCAATGCCTTCATTTTGAAGCCATCCGAGCGCGATCCGTCCGTGCCGGTCCGGCTGGCCGAACTGGCCATTGAGGCGGGCCTGCCCAAGGGCGTGCTCAACGTGGTGCAGGGCGGCAAGGCCGTGGTGGACGGCATTCTGGAACATCAGGCGATTGCTGCCGTGTCCTTTGTCGGTTCCACCCCCATCGCCCGCTACGTCTATGCCACCGCTGCTGCCTACGGCAAGCGCGTGCAGGCCTTTGGCGGCGCCAAGAACCATATGATCATCATGCCGGACGCGGACATGGAAAAGGCCGCCGACGCGCTGATGGGCTCCGGCTATGGCGCAGCGGGCGAACGCTGCATGGCAGTCTCCGTCGCGGTGCCGGTGGGCGACGCCACGGCCGACAGGATCATCGCGGCGTTGCGCCCGCGCATCGACGCGCTCAAGGTCGGGCCGGCGACCGATCGCGCTTCCGAAATGGGCCCGCTGATTACCGCCGCCGCCAGGCAGCGCGTTCTCGGCTTGATCGACAAGGGCGTCGAACAGGGCGCCGATCTGCTGGTCGATGGCCGCAATTTCACGCTGCAGGGCTATGAGGAAGGCTTCTTCGTCGGGCCATGCCTCTTCGACAACGTTACGACTGATATGGACATTTACACGGAGGAGATCTTCGGGCCGGTGCTCTCTGTGGTGCGGGCAAAGACCTATGATGAAGCGCTGGCGCTACCCTCCGACAATCCCTACGGAAACGGCGTGGCGATCTTCACTCGCGATGGGGATGCGGCGCGCGATTTCGCCTCCCGGGTCAGTGTCGGCATGGTGGGCATCAACGTGCCCGTGCCGGTCCCGGTGGCCTATCACAGCTTTGGCGGCTGGAAGGCGAGCTCGTTCGGCGACCTCAACCAGTATGGCACCGATTCAATGCAGTTCTGGACCCGGGTCAAGACGGTCACGACGCGCTGGCCGAGCGGCATCAAGGATGGCGCCGAGTTCCAGTTCCCGACGATGAAGTAGCCTGCTGACAGAGGCCGTCAGCACAGTTCGACAATGTCCCCCCGCAACAACGGGGGTGACATGACCGTCGACGAACTTACAGCCATCATAGTGGCGGCAAAATCCGCGACTTACGTGGGAGACGGGATCAAGGTGCCTGCCTCGCGTGCCGGCGCGCACGATCTCTGCTGGGAAAGCGGGGATTGGCGCTACCTCGACAGCTATTTCGGCGGCACCGATTTCCTGGGCCAGGAAGTGCTGTGGCGTGGCAGCGAGCCGGTCTGGGCCATGAATTACTATGGCTATATCAAGCGAGCCGATCTGATCGACGGCAAGCGGGCCGGCGCGACCATCAAGGGCGCCTTGTCAGACATGTATCGCGAAGGCCGGTTCCTCGGTGGCTTCGACTGGACCGGTCCTCATGGACGCTACCTTGACCGCAACGAGGGCGGTGCCGGCCAGTTTCGCGGGCGCGAAGCGATCCTCGTCGATGGCGCCGAGGCCTACGCGCTCGACTATTTCGGCGGGCTGGTGAAAGCCTAGAAAAAGACCCGATGATCGCTCATCGGGCCTTCGTTTCTTTATTCGGGCGGCGCGTTATTTCTAAACGATGCCGCTCGAACCGGCCGCCACTTCGGGACGGATTTCAGCGACCTTCTGGCGATACCGGGCGGCGCGATAGGTGCCGAGCAGGTCGATGGCACCGCCCTTTTCATAGCGGGCCATGGCCAGGATTGGCTCGACATCGCTGCGATACGCCAGCCGCAGCGCCTGCGTGGCAGCCAGGGCGTCATTGCCATCCTGTGCCGCCTTGAGGCCAGCGCGGTCCACCAGCAGGGCCTGCGCATAAGCGCGCTGCACATCGGACGCCGAAAGCATCAGCGACTCGATCGGGTCGGTGACGTTATGCGACTGGTCCAGCATATGGGCCGGATGGAAACCGGCGTCGCGGCTTTCGGCCTCCACCAGCTCGTTGAATACGAGGAACAGGCGGTAGGGGTCGATGGAGCCGGCGTCGAGATCGTCGTCGCCATACTTGCTGTCATTGAAATGGAAGCCGCCAAGCTTGCCGAACTGAGCAAGGCGAGCGACGATCATCTCGATATTGACGTTGGGTGCGTGGTGCCCGAGATCGACGAGGCAATACGCCTTGTCGCCCAGTTCCTTGGCGATGAGGTAGTTGGTACCCCAGTCCTGCACGACCGTCGAATAGAACGCCGGCTCATACATCTTGTGCTCGGTGTAGATGCGCCAGTCGTCGGGCAGGGCGGCATACACAGCCTTCATCGAGTCCAGATAGTGCTCGAACTGTGCCGTGAAGTTGACCTGGCCGGGGAAGTTGGAGCCGTCGCCGATCCACACGGTCAGCGCCTTCGAGCCGATGGTCTTGCCGATCTCGATGCATTCGAGATTATGCTCGATGGCTTGGTCGCGGGTCGCCTTCTCGGAGGATGACAGCGAGCCGAACTTGTAGCTTTGGATCTGTCCCTTGGCATCGGCAAAGGTGTTGGAATTCATCGCATCGAAGCCGAGGTTGAAGCGGCTCGCGGCCTGCTTCAACCGGTTCGGATCGGCCTTGTCCCAAGGGATATGCAGCGACACGGTATTGGTCGCCTGTGTCAGCTGGGCGATGACGGCGCAGTCCTCGATTTTGTCGAAGATGTCCCGCGGCTCGCCCTTGCCCGGGAAGCGGGCAAAGCGGGTGCCGCCGGTGCCGACGCCCCAGGAGGGAACGGCCACCGAGAACGCGGCGACCTTGGCCTTGATCTCGTCGATGGCGATGCCGCGCCGGTCCAGGCGTTCGCCCAGCGTGTCATAGTCCACGTTGAGGTCGGCGATGCGCTTGGCATTCTCAGCTTCGACGACAGACGCGTCGATGATGTGTTCGGTCATCGCTCGGTCCTCAGCGGGTGAATGACTGGGCATTGCCCGCGTCGACGTTGATGATGTTGCCGGTCGACTTTGCCGAGGCATCCGACGCAAAGAAATAGATGGCTTCGGCTATGTCCTCGGGGAACACCGAGCGCTTGAGCATGGAGCGCTCGCGATACATTTCCTCCAGGCCATCCTTGTCGGTCTTGTAGGTCGATGCGCGCTGCTCGAGCCATTCGCCTGCCCAGATCTTGGAGCCACGCAGCACCGCATCCGGGTTGACGACGTTAACGCGGATCTGCTCGCCAGCGCCTTCGAGCGCGAGGCACCGTGCCAGGTGGATTTCGGCGGCCTTGGCCGTGCAGTAGGCGGCAGCGTTGGGCGAAGCGGCGAGACCGTTCTTGGAGGCAACGAACACGACGTTGCCGCCGATCTTCTGCTGGCGGAACAGGCGGAACGCCTCGCGGGAGACCAGGAAATAGCCCGTGGACAGGATGTCCATGTTCTTGTTCCACAGCTCCAGCGTCGTCTCCTCGATCGGCGCCGAGGAGGCGAGGCCGGCATTGGAGACGAGGATATCGAGCCCGCCAAACTCGACCACGGCATGGGCGAAGCCGGAAATCACCTGCTCTTCCTTGGTCACGTTGATATTGACCGGGCGGACGAAATCGGCGCCGAACACCTTGCCGAGTTCGTCATTGGCCGAGGCCAGAGCCGTCTCGTCGATATCAGCCAGCACCACGCACGCGCCTTCACGCAGCAGGCGCACCGCAGTGGCCTTGCCGATGCCGCCGGCGCCACCTGTGACCAGCGCGATCTTGCCGGCCAGCGACTTGGGCTTGGGCATGCGGGCGAGCTTGGCCTCTTCGAGCAGCCAGTATTCGATGTCGAAGGCTTCCTGCTCAGGCAGGCCCTGATATTCGCTCAAGGTGGACGAACCGCGCATCACGTTGATGGCGTTGACATAGAACTCGCCGGAAATGCGGGCGGTGGCCTTGTCCTTGGCGAAGGTGATCATGCCGACGCCCGGCATCAGGTACACCACGGCATTGGGATCGCGCACGGCAGGTGAGTTGTCGTGTTTGCAGCGGTCGTAATAGGCCTGGTAGTCGACGCGATAGGCAGCGATCTGGTCGCCCAGGCCGGCAATCACCGCATCCACATCCGGATTAGCCGGATCGAAGTCGATCACCAGCGGACGGATCTTGGTGCGCAGGAAGTGGTCCGGGCACGAGGTGCCCAATGCCGCCAGCGGCCGCAGATTGTTCGAGTTGACGAATTCCAGTACGGCGGCAGAGTCGTCGAAGTGACCCAGCTTGTGGCTGTCTTCCGAGATGAAGCCACGGATCTTGGGCATCAGGCGTGCCGCAATGGCGCGGCGCTGATCTGATGGCAGAGACCGGACCGCTTCGCCGCCGAAGATGTTCTTGCCTTCGGTTTCCTTCTCGAACCAGGCGATGGCCTGGTTGATGATGTCGATGGTGGTTTCGTAGCATTCCTTGGGCGTGTCGCCCCAGGTGAAGAGGCCATGCGACTCGAGGATCAGGCCCTTGGAGTTCGGGTTCTCCTCGCAATACTTGCCCAGCCACAGGCCGAGCTCGAAGCCCGGCTTCTTCCACGGTAGCCAGCCGATGCTGTCGCCGAAAATCTGCCTGGTCAGTTCCCTGGAGTTCTTGGACGCCGCGATGGCGATGATCGCATCGGGATGCATGTGGTCCACATAAGGGTGGTTCACGTAAGCATGCAGCGGCGTGTCGATCGAGGCCGCGCGCGGGTTGAGGTTGAACGTCGCGTGCGGCAGGTAGCCCACCATCTCGTCTTCGAATTCGACGCCGCGATAGAGGCCCTTGAGAGCCCGCAGCTTGTCCATGTAAAGCGTCGAGAAGCCATCGAGCTTGATCGAAGCGCTGTCGCCCCCCGAACCCTTGACCCACAGCACTTCAACCAGATCACCGGTCAGCGGGTCCTTCTGCATGATCTTGGAGGACGTGTTGCCGCCACCATAATTGGTGACGCGCTTGTCGCTGCCGAGCAGGTTGGAACGATAGACGAGACGTTCCGGCTCGCTCATCGCCGCCGCCTTGGCGTCGTCCCAGAGGTTCGCGAGGCGCTTGGGCGCTGATGTGGACATGAAACTCCTCCCAGAGGGTATTGGTGGTGAGATTAGTTGGCGGGACATGGCCACGATCGATCATGGCTGTCAATCATAAACGATCATATCCGCGCACATATGCGCAAATGGCGCGGTACATGACTGTTTGATGATTGACACTGATTGAAATCGGTGTGAAGGAATGCGCCAGGGAGATGCCAGCCTTGCACGAAACCGAGCGCCAGAGAGTGATCATAGCGGCCGTCCAGACACGGCCCGTGGTGACTGTTGCCGAGCTCTGCGAGGTCACGGGTTCGTCCGAAGCCACCATTCGCCGCGACATCGCGGCCCTCCACGTGCAGGGCAAGCTGCGCCGGGTGCGCGGCGGCGCCGAGGCGCTGACACCACCCGAGCAGGGCGGACTTATGGGCCGGCCGTTCTCGGTCAACGAAACGATCAACATTGCGCAGAAGCGAGCGATTGCCCGCGCTGCGGTCGAACTGTGCAAGGATGGCGAGCCGATCATCATCAATGGCGGCACCACCACCTATCAGATGGTGCACCACCTGACCGATCGCCGGCTCAGCGTCTTCACCAACAGCTTCGGCATTGCCGAATTCCTGATCCACAACTCGCGCAACTCGGTCGTCATTCCCGGCGGCACGATCTATCGCGAGCAGAACGTCATCCTGTCGCCGTTCGGTGGCGTGGTGGCATCGCACTTCTACGCCAAGCGCATGTTTATCGGCTGCCAGGGCATCGGCGCGCACGGACTGATGGAGGCCGATCCCATGGTCGTCCAGTCCGAGCTCGGTCTGATCGGGCAGGCGGACGAACTGATCGTCTTGGCTGACTCATCCAAGTTTTCGGGGAGATCGAGCCTCATTCTGTGTGGGCTCGACCGAATAACCGCTGTCATTACCGATAGCGGCATCCGCGACGAAGACCGCCAAATGCTGGAAACGGCAGGCGTGCGGCTCATCGTGGCGGAGGCAAGTGCTCTGGGCGACCGTCAAGCAACGGTAGCCTGAGATCAAGACGACCAAAGACCAGAACGTCCCAGGGAGGGATCACGCATGAAACTCTTGAAGCTCCTGGCTACCACCACTGCCGTTGCAGTGCTGCTCGCCGCTCCGGCCTATGCCCAGACCCGCATCGCGCTCGTCGTGAAGTCGCTCGGCAACGGTTTCTTCGACGCCGCCAACAAGGGCGCCCAGGAAGCTGCCGCCGAACTCGGCGATGTCGAAGTCATCTATACCGGCCCCACCGCCGCAACGGCCGAAGCCCAGATCGAAGTCATCAACTCGCTGATCGCTCAGCAGGTCGACGCCATCGCCATCTCGGCCAACGATCCTGACGCTCTCGTTCCCGCCCTGCAGAAGGCCATGGAACGCGGCATCAAGGTCATCAGCTGGGACTCGGGCGTTGCTCCCGAAGGCCGCCAGCTCCACCTGAACCCGTCGGAAACCGCGCTGATCGGCGAGACCATCATCAAGCTGGCCGCCGACTACCTGCCGGAAGGTGGCGACGTCGCCATTCTGTCCGCTTCCTCGACCGCGACCAACCAGAATGCCTGGATCGAGGCCGCCAAGGCTGCGCTGCCCGAGAAGTTCCCCAACATCAACCTCGTCTCGGTTGTGTATGGCGACGACGACTCGGTGAAGTCGACCGACGAAGCCAAGGGCCTGATCGCGTCCTATCCCGATCTCAAGGCCATCATTGCTCCGACCACCGTCGGCGTCGTGGCTGCGGCTCAGGTCGTTACCGACCAGAACCTCATCGGTAAGGTCAACGTGACCGGTCTGGCTCTGCCGTCCGAGTTCAAGCAGTTCATCGACAACGGTGCTTCGCAGGCCGTCGCCCTGTGGAACCCGATCGACCTGGGCTACGCTGCCGTGATGCTCGCCAATGACTTGGTCGAAGGCGGCGAGGCTGCTCCCGGCGCGACCCTCTCGATGGGCCGCATGGGCGACCTGACCCTCGACGACACCAACTCGGGCGCCATGGCTGCCCCCTTCACGTTCGACAAGTCGAACATCGAAGAATTCTCCAAGATCTATTGATCTTCGAGAAGTCAGACCGCTCCAGCGGAGCGATTTGAGCCGAGAAGGCCATGAGAGCTACGCTCGAATGGCCCGGACGTGAGACGTACGGTGAGGGGGCCCTTTCCAAGCACAGGAAGGCCCCCTCATTCCCAACTCTCTCCCCAAAGGGAGAGGGAGCCATACGAGCGCGTGGCGATCCTCTTGCGACGCGAAGGAATTCCGCATGACCGACCCCATCCTCGCCCTGCGCGGCATCTCCAAGAGCTTTCCCGGCGTGCGGGCGCTCAATGACGTTTCGCTCGAACTCTATGCCGGGCAGGTGACCGCGCTGATCGGCGAAAACGGGGCGGGCAAGTCGACCCTGGTCAAGGTCATGACCGGCATCTACCAGCCCGACGCCGGCGAAATCGAGATTGGCGGCGGGGTGGTGACGCTGCCGACGGCGCACTCCGCCTCAGCCGTAGGCATCACAGCCATCCATCAGGAGACTGTGCTGTTCGACGAGCTGACGGTCGCCGAGAACATTTATCTGGGCCACACTCCGACCAATCGCTTTGGCCTGATCGACTGGAAGAGGATGCGCGCCGAGGCGCAGGTGACGCTCGATTCCATGGCGGCCAGCATCGACGCCGGTATCAAGCTCAAGGAACTGGGTATCGCCAAGAAGCACCTAGTGGCCGTTGCCCGCGCGCTCAGCATCGATGCGAGCGTCGTCATCATGGATGAGCCGACCGCCGCCTTGAGCCAGAAGGAAATCGAGGAACTCTATGTCCTGATCGAACTGCTCAAACAGGACGGCAAGGCCATCCTCTTCATCAGCCACAAGTTCGATGAAATCTATCGCATCGCCGACCGCTTCACCGTGTTCCGCGATGGCGAGCAGGTGGGCAAGGGGATGATCAAGGAAACCAGCCAGGGCGACATGGTGCGCATGATGGTGGGCCGCTCCGTGGACCATATCTTCCCCGAGCGCAGCGCGACCATCGGTGGCGTGGTGCTCGCAGCAGACGGGCTGAGCCACCCGACCGAGTTCGAAGACGTGTCCTTCACCGTCCGCAAGGGTGAAATCCTGGGCTTTTATGGCCTGGTGGGGGCGGGGCGCTCCGAAGTCATGCAGGCCGTGTTCGGCCTGACCCAGACATCGCATGGCAGCCTGACGCTGGAGGGCAAGGCTCTTGCGCCCAAGTCGCCGGCCGACGCCGTCGAGGCTGGCATCGTCTATGTGCCCGAAGAGCGCGGCAAGCAGGGCGTTATCACCGGCGAGCCCATCTTCAAGAATGTGTCGCTGCCCTCGCTACGCAAGACCAGCAAGGCTGGCTTCCTGCGCATGGCCGAGGAATTTGCGCTGGCGCGGACCTATACCGGACGGCTGGACCTGCGTGCCTCGTCGCTGAGCCAGGACGTATCGACCCTTTCGGGTGGCAACCAGCAGAAGGTGGTCATCGCCAAGTGGTTGGCGACTTTGCCCAAGGTGATCATTCTCGATGAGCCGACCAAGGGCATCGACATCGGTTCCAAGGCTGCCGTGCACGGCTTCATGGCCGAGCTGGTGGCTCAGGGACTATCGGTCATCATGGTGTCGTCCGAACTGCCGGAAGTGCTCGGCATGAGCGACCGTATCGTCGTCATGCGCGAGGGGCGGGTTATCGACACGCTCGAAAACAAGGGCCTCAAGCCTGAGACGCTGGTCCGCCTGGCTGCCGGCATTGCCGAGGAGCAGGCCGCATGAACCGACTGCTGAAACACCGCGAAATCTTCCTCGGCCTAGCGATCCTGCTGGTCCTCGTGCTGGTAACGGCGCGCTTCCCGCGCTTCGCCCAGCCGGGGAACCTCCTGACCATCTTCAACGACACCTCCATCCTGATGATGCTGGCCCTCGGGCAGATGGCCGTCATCCTGACCCGCTCCATCGACCTCTCCATGGCCGCGAACCTTGCGCTTACGGGCATGATCGTCGCCATGACCAATGCTGCCTTTCCCGGCGTGCCGATCCCACTGCTGATGGCCATGTGCGTCGTGATCGGGGCAGGGCTGGGCGCCTTCAACGGCATCCTGGTCTGGAAGCTCAATATTCCGCCCATCGTGGTGACACTGGGCACGCTGACCATCTATCGCGGCCTGGTTTTCGTCATCTCCGGCGGCGCCTGGGTCAACGCGGCGCAGATGAGCCCGGACTTCATCAGCCTGCAGCGCACCGTGTTCCTCGGCCTGCCGCTGCTGAGCTGGTTCGCCATCGTTGCTGCAGCCCTGTTCTGGGTGGTCATGAGCCGTACTCCGCTCGGACGCTCATTCTACGCCATCGGCGTCAACCCGACGGCCTCGGTCTATAACGGCATCGATGTCGGCCGCACCAAGTTCTACGCCTTCGTCATCGCCGGCGCAGTTGCAGGTCTCTGCGGCTATCTCTGGATTTCGCGCTACGTCATCGCCTCGGTGGAAGTTGCCGGTGGCTATGAGCTGACCATCATCGCCGCCTGTGTCATCGGGGGCGTCTCCATCGCCGGCGGCATCGGCAGCGTGGCCGGCGTGCTGCTCGGCGCCATCTTCCTCGGCGTCATCAACAATGCCCTGCCGGTGATCAACATCAGCCCTTTCTGGCAGATGGCGATCTCGGGCACCGCGATCCTCCTGGCCGTGGTGCTCAACGCTCGCGGTGAACGCCGCAAGGGGCGGATCATTCTCAAGAAGGCGGAAGC
The DNA here is from genome assembly GCA_049647065.1 of Devosia sp. Taxonomy (GTDB): domain Bacteria; phylum Pseudomonadota; class Alphaproteobacteria; order Rhizobiales; family Devosiaceae; genus Devosia. The sequence continues at coordinate 34,998 of JBARWY010000173.1, forward strand.
TGTATGACCGACACAACCGCAACCGGCCGCAGCCTGCCCAATCGCCTCGACAACCCTCTCAAGTCCGCCGTGCTGAGCTGGGAAAGCCTACTCGTTCTCGTCGCACTGGCGATCTTCATCCTCAACTCGCTTGCGTCGCCCTATTTCCTCAACGCCTGGAGCCTCAGCGATCTTACCTTCAACTTCACCGAGAAGGCGCTGATCGCACTGGCCATGGCGCTGCTGATCATCTCGGGCGAGATCGACCTGTCGGTGGCCGCGATCATCGCGCTGGCCTCGACCCTGATGGGCCTAGCCCTGCAATATGGCGCCGACACGCCAACCCTGGTGGCCGTCGGCGTCGGTGTCGGCATTCTCTGCGGCGCTTTCAACGGCTTCCTGGTCACCGGCCTCAAGCTGCCGTCGATCGTGGTCACCATCGGCACAATGAGCCTCTTCCGTGGCATCGCCTTCATCGTGCTGGGCGACCAGAGCTTCAAGGGTTATCCGGCCAGCTTTTCATGGTTCGGCCAAGGCTATGTCTGGTGGGTCATCTCGTTTGAGCTTGTCCTGTTCCTCGTCTGCGCCGTCATCTACTGGGTGCTGCTGCACCGCACCAATTTCGGCCGCCGGGTCTTCGCCATCGGTAACAACGACGTCGCCGCGCAATTCTCCGGCGTGCGCGTCGATCGCATCAAGTTCATCCTGTTCTGCCTCACCGGCCTCATGAGCGGCATTGCTGCCGTGTTGCTGACGGCGCGGCTGGGATCCACCCGCCCCTCCATCGCCGAAGGCTTCGAGCTCGAAGCCATCACCATGGTGGTGCTGGGCGGCGTCTCCATCCTCGGCGGGGCCGGCTCCATCCTCGGCGTCGTGCTGGCCGCGCTGATCGTCGGCCTCGTCACCTTCGGCCTTGGCCTGCTCAATGTGCCCGGCATCGTCATGACCATCTTTACCGGCTCACTGCTGATCGTGGTGATCGCCCTGCCGATCCTCTTCCGCATGTGGAGGCAGCGCGCATGATCGAGGACAACGGCTACGAAAAGCACGCCTTCAAGATGCAGCTCAATCCCGGCATGGCGGCGGCATACAAGAAGCGCCATGACGAGATATTCCCCGAACTCGTCGACCTGCTGCACGAAGCGGGCGTGAAGGATTATTCGATCCACCTCGACGAAGAGACCAATATCCTCTTCGGCGTGCTGTGGCGGCGCAAGGATCACACCATGGCCGGCCTGCCGAACACTGCGGTCATGCAGCGCTGGTGGGCCCATATGGCCGACGTGATGGCGACAAATGACCAGAACGAGCCGATCTCGGTTGACCTCGTACCGATGTTCTGGATGAAATAGGCAGCTAGCCCGCCAGCACCTTGGCGAGCCGGTCCAGTCGGGCGATCCATTCGCGCCTGCGATTTTCGACGATGCTCCAGAGCAGCTTGGCCATGGCAATGCCTTTGGTTAGGTAACTGCTTTAGTAATATAGTCGGAGCGTTAGCGCAACGCTTAAGTAATCACCTTACTGTGTAGCCATCGCGGAAATCAGCGCGCGACCCAGGGGCTCGCCCGTGCCGCGCGGCCAGCACAGCCAGAAATTCATGTCGTATTGGGCGGCCAGCGGCAACTGGCGCAGGTCGCCACGGATACGCGCCACCGATGCCTGCGGCAGCACCGAAACGAAGCCATGGTGCAGGACCAGGTTGAGAATGACCGGGATCGAATCGATCTCGATTAACCGGACCGCACTGCGCTCAGTCTCGTTCAGATGATCGTCGAGAATGCGGTTGATGCGCTGGCGCAGGCCACTGCGCGCACTCGGCACTGCCAACGGCGCCGCAAGCAGGGCGTCGGCAATGCTGTCATATCCCTCGGGAACCCCGACCACCGCCAGCGGCGTCTGACCCACCACCTCGCCATCGAGATCGGCGGGCAGGATTTCGGTATCGAGGAAGGCAACGTCGAACAGCCCTGTCTTGAGACCGGCAAGCAGGTCCTCCGCTGTCGTCGAGCTGACGAAGAGCGGCGCACGTGGACGCTCAGCAAGCCAGCGTGCCGCTAGGTTGGCGAGCAGCCGCGCAATCTCGCTCTCATAGCCCAGCGGCATGACCGAGCCGAGCCGAGCCGTAGCGGCCGACTTGCGGAACCGATCCTCGGACGCGCCGGACAGTCCATGCCACGCGGCCAGCAACCGTTCGCTGGCGGCGGCAATACGCGCGCCTTCCGGCGTGACCGTCGAGCCATCGCGCCCCCGCTGCAGCAACGGTGCGCCGAGCGTGGCCTCGAGCTGGGCTATCTGCCTCGTCAATTGCGGCTGGCCGACATTGAGGATTCGCGCCGCACGGCGGATGCTGCCCTGACTGGCGACCTGCACGAACCGGCCCAGCGCCTCCAGCTTGATAGCGTGGCGGGGTGCGATGCTGCGCGCCAGCGCCGCCGCCGCCAAGATCTCGGGCTCGAGCCGCACCGCGTCGAGGCTGACCACGAGGCCAGAGCCCGCCCGTTCGACGAGACGAACCGAGATTTCCGCCTCGAACCGCGCTATGAATGCGGCCACGGTTGAGGCCGGACGCCCCAGGCTGCGCGCACTCGCGCGAATGCTACCAGTCTGCAGAACGCTCTCCACGGCGATCAGGGTCGCAGTGTCCATTTTGCCCACCATTGCAGCAGGCGCGGTTCGGTGCTCAGGAAAACCACATAGCCTGTTCAGTATTTGGGATATCCCATGTTCGAGATCTATCCAATAGCGTGCCCTCCATGAACGATCTGGCGATGACAGTGCGCGGCGCTCCCATCACCCTCAGCGGCCAGCCGCTGAGCTTCTCCGATATGGCTCGCATCGGTGCTGGCATGGTGCACCTGCTTCCCGATGCCGCCGCGCTGAAGCGCGTGGCTGAGGCGCGGGTCGTGGTCGAGGACGCCATAGCCAATCACCAGCCGGTCTATGGCTCGACCACCGGTGTCGGCGCCATGAAGGACGTGGAATGGTCAGACGACCAGCTCGACGCTTTCAACTTGGGGCTGGTTCGGGCGCATCACTTCGGCACGGGTGATGCCTTTTCCGATGATATCGTGCGTGTTGCCATGGCTATTCGCGTCAACATGGCCCTGACAGGCCGTGTCGGCTGCACCACCGATCTGGTGCAGGCCTATCTGGAGCTCCTCTCCAACGATGTCGTCCCCGTTGTGCGGCGCACCGGCTCGATCGGTTGCGCCGATATCGGGCTGATGGGGCAGATCGGCGCCGTGCTGACCGGTGCTGGCGAAGCCCGGTTCGCTGGCAACCGCATGCCGGCCGGCGATGCGCTTTTGGCGGCCGGCCTCAAGCCATTCCGCCTGGCCCCGCGCGATAGCCTGGCGTCGATTTCCACCAATGCCGTTGGCTATGCCGCCGCCGCCAGTGCCATACGCGATGCAGCCGGCGCCGTGCGCGTCATGCTCGCCACGGGCCTGACCACCGCCGGCGCCCTGGGCGCCTCGCGCGATCCGTGGCGGGCGGTGGCCCATGTCGGCACAGAGCGAGAAGCCGGCATCGGCGCCTGGCTCTATTTCAACGCCAAGGGCTGGGACTGGCCCAATGCCACCCACATTCAAGACCCGCTGAGCCTGCGTATGATGAGCCAGGTCTTCGCCACCGGCTTCGAGACGTTGGTGGCCGCGGGCAAGATTCTGTTGGCCGCCACCGGGCGGACTGACGACAATCCTGTGGTCGCAGGGGGACAGGTGTTGACGTCGGGTGGCTCCTTGCCGCTCGACGTCACCGTCTTCCTACAAACCGCTCAACTGGGCCTGGCACACATCGCGCGCAATTCATTCAACCGCTGCGTACTGCTGGGCAACGGGCAGCGGCGCGACCTGCCGGTCAATCTGGTGGTTCCGGGCGCGATCGCTACGGGCTTCGGGCCGATCATCAAGCTCGCCGGGGAACTCTTTGCCCGTGTTCTCACCATGACCAATCCCATCTCCGCCAATTCCATGGTTGTAGCGGGCGGCATTGAGGATGAGGCGACTTTCCTGCCCCTGGTGGTGGAGCGCCTCGAACGCCAGGTACTGGCACTGCGGCGCCTCGCGGCCCTCGAGGCCATGCTCTCCGCACAGGCAATGGACATCTCAGGCGACACGCCCGGCAACGTGCCCGGCATCATCTACCGGCTGGTGCGCGAGCATGCTGACACATACTGGCAGGACCGGCCGCTATCGGCCGAAGTCGAAGCCATCGAACAGGCCCTTGCCGGCGATGCGCTGATGAACGAACTAATTTCTCACTCAACGATTATGGAGTTGGACGAGTTTTTCGCGCTGGGGCCAGTCAGCTAGCATCAGCGCCCTCGCCCAATTCTTACAAAGGGTTACGTTAGGGACAGCCGAGCTTGGAGCTCGGAGAAAACGGAGAAACCAATGCGCCTCACTTCCACGCTGCTGAGCGCCGTCGCCGCACTCGCCATCACCATGACTGCCGCCAACGCGCAGGTCGTCGTCTCGTCCAAGATCGACACCGAGGGTGGCGTTCTCGGCAACATCATCAAGCAGGTGCTCGAAGCCAACGATATCCCCGTCGAAGATCGCATCCAACTCGGCGGCACGCCGATCGTGCGTGAAGCCATCACTGCCGGCGAAATCGACATCTATCCCGAATATACCGGCAATGCCGCCTTCTTCTTCGAGAAGGCCGACGATCCGATCTGGAATGACGCCGCCTCGGCCTATGCCGAAGCGGCCAAGCTCGACTTCGAAGCCAACAAGATCGTCTGGCTGAGCCCGTCTCCGGCCAACAACACTTGGGCCGTGGCCGTCCGCAATGACGTTGCCGAAGCCAACAATCTCAGCACCTTCACCGAATTCGGTGCCTGGGTTGCCGGCGGTGGCGAGGTCAAGCTTGCTGCTTCCGCCGAATTCGTGAACTCGCCGGCGGCACTGCCCAAGTTCCAGGAAGTCTATGGCTTCACCCTGTCGCCCGACCAGCTGATCACCCTCTCGGGTGGTGACACTGCTGCAACGATCGCTGCCGCGGCCCAGCAGACCAACGGCGCCAACGCCGCCATGGTCTACGGCACCGACGGTGGCATCGCTCCCTCGGGCCTCAAGGTTCTCGAGGACGATAAGGGTGTGCAGCCGGTCTATCAGCCCGCACCGATCATCCGCGAGGAAGTGCTGGCCGAATACCCGCAGATCGAAGAACTGCTCAAGCCCGTCTTCGAAGGCCTGACCATCGAAGTGCTGCAGGACCTCAATGGTCGCGTCCAGGTCGGCGGTGAAGCCGCCGCCGCTGTCGCGACCGACTACCTGACCAAGGGCGGCTTCCTGAGCTAACGAATTGAGAGACGGCACCTCCCCCTCGAGGGGGAGGTGGGGAGGGGTGTTGTTTGGCCCCGATGTAATGGCCAAACATCCCCCACCCTTGATCCCTCCCTGCAAGGGGAGGGTGTCGACCACAGCATCGCGGCACCATGCTGGCTTTGCTTGGTAAACCGGAGCGAGCATGAGCATCGCCGAAACCAGCATAGCCCCGTTCCGCCCAACCTGGATGGCCCTCGACAAGCTCGGCGTGCTGATCGCGCTCATTGCCGCAGCCGGTGCCGCTTTGCCCTTCGCTCTCTTCCGCGCCAACCGCATTGTGCTCGGTGAACCCCGCTCGCTGCTCGACGCCCTGCCGAGCTTTCCCTCCGGCGTCCTGATCGGTACCTTGCTGGTCGGCTTCGTCGTGGCGCTGCTGCGCTTTCCTGTCGTCGCCAAGCTCGTCGCCGGCTTCCTGGTACTG
>JBARWY010000174.1:0-10504 GCA_049647065.1 Devosia sp.
TGCGGTCGAGCGTTGCGACCAGTTTCATGGCCATCGACTGCCCTCGCGATCAGGGGGTCGGCGCTGAACCCCCTATAAACAAAAAATTGCGGCCGTAAGTGCGGTCGGGTGCCGCCCCCAAGGCAAAGGGTCTCGGTACGGTCCCTAAACCCCTTGGCATTCCATCAGCCGAGGCCACCCGCGCCCGTTCTACCCTGCCCCGCCACCTGCGCCCCTGCGCTGGGCTCGCCTGTGCGGCGCGCCTGCTGCTGTGTGCTGCTGGTATGGACCAGGTCGAGCTGTGTTCGCGCTCGAGCTAGCACATGGCACGGCCACCCGCCGCGTCGGTAGTGCTGCTGGCGCACACCCGGGGATAGACGGTCGTCCCTTGCCGCCCAGCACTCAAGCCAGCGTGCTCATGCGCCTTGGCGACGCATATAGAAACGAACGTCGGGCCGGCCACAAGATTGCTACAGAATTGTCAAAGGTCACAGGTCTCCGATCCAACAGCGAGACCAGCCATGAGAGACAGCTCAGGCATTCCTCCGATCGCACCTCGCGGCCTTCAGCAAGACGCTGCCGCGGCGTATGCAGGCGTCACTACCGGCGCTTTCATGAAGTTGGTAGCTGAAGGCCGAATGCCGGTGCCAAAAAGGCTGGGGGGTCATCTAGTTTGGGACCGCTATGACATCGATCGGTACTTCGACGCGATGCGCAGCGATCTACCAGATATGGCAGCGTGGCAATCCCTCTTGACCGCGGCCCTAGGGGAAAAGCCGCCACCTGCGCCAGACATGTCTTCTTCTTCGACGAAGACATACAAGCACTGGTACGACATGCCCGTTGGACCAGAGATGCTGAAGCGCAAGGAAAAAGAGGACGCTCGGGATCGAGCGGAGCTTCGCAAGCGACCGATGGGCAAGTGGGAGCGAGTGGGGCTGTGGGAGTTGTACCGACGCCGCGGCAAGCTAGTCGATGTTGACCTGATGAGGGGCGTTGCGTGGAGCACCCATGAGGCCCTGCATACTCGAGGCTACGTGACCGTTAGGAGAAACAAGCACGAGCAGATCGTATATTGGCAGATCAACGACCGAGGCATTGAAGCGGTGAAGAAGATTCCTGAGGAACCATCCCCTTCATTTAGGCCGGGCAAGGAGGGGTAAGCGCGCGGGGCGGGCTACGCAACGTTTCTGAGGCGAACCCCCGCGCCTTGGCCATCATCCGCCAGGAAGACGACGCCAGCGGCCTCAAGTCCCGATTGCAGCGAACGGAGCGTACCAGCCCGCGGCGACCTGGCCCCTCTTTCGAAATCTACGATTGTCCTCAAAGCCACAGAAGAGGCTTCTGCGAGCTGTTCACGGGACCAGTCCAACAGGCCCCGAGCGGCCCTGCACTGAGCGGGAGAAATCGACGGTTGATCTGGCAAAGTCGCACTTTTCATGTTGATTTAATCGGATCATCAGTTACACTTTTTATGTCCACTTTCAAGCGTCCTGCGCTCCAGGTGGAGCCCACCGTGGCCTGCACTTCAACAAGGAGACCTGACATGCCTGATACTCGCCCCGCGTTCCCCGTCATCGCAAAGCCCCACCTCGACAAGGGGATGACGCTGAGAGACTACCTTGCCGCACAAATCGCGGCGGGTGACGCCGCTGCGGGCGAAGGTTGGGAAGTCACTGGCGGCGGAGGGGATGACGGTTTGGTCGCCCGTGCGCGATTCTATTACCGTCTGGCGGACGCAATGATCAAAGTCCGCGACGAATGATCAACATCGGCCAGACCAATGCCGGGCAGACCATAGGCTTGCCCCTCCGCTTCGCCAACCGTCACGGCCTGATTACCGGCGCCACCGGTACCGGCAAGACGGTGACACTGCAGCGTCTGGCCGAGCAATTCTCGGCCGCCGGCGTCCCGGTGTTCGCCGCTGACATCAAGGGCGACCTGTCCGGTATCGCCACCAACGCCCCGGTGACCTTCTGGGATGTGTTCGGCGAGAAGGGCCACCCCATCCGCACCAGCGTGCAGGAAATGGGCCCGGTGTTGCTGGCACGGATGCTCAATCTCAACGAGACGCAGGCCGGCACGCTGGCCATTGCGCTCAAGCGCGCCGAGGACCAGGCCGACTACCTGCTGACGCTGGATGACCTGCGCTGGCAATTGCAGGACATGCAGGATGACCGGGAGACCGTGTGTCAGGTCTACGGGAACATCACCGCGGCATCTATTGCCACCATCCAGCGCAATGTCCTGACGCTTGAGCAGCAAGGTGGAGCACGTCTGTTCGGCGAGCCGCCGTTCCAGATCACCGACCTGATGCGTTTCGTAGGCGACAAGGGCGCGGTCAACCTGCTGCACGCTGACGGCCTGATGGAAGCGCCGAAGCTCTATGCCACGCTGATCTACTGGCTGCTGACCGAGCTGTTCCGCAAGCTGCCGGAGATTGGCGACGTGGAGAAGCCCCGGCTGGTGTTCTTCTTCGACGAGGCGCACCTCCTGTTCAACGATGCGCCCAAGCATCTACTCGAGTCGATCGAGCGCATTGTCCGTCTCGTTCGGTCACGCGGCGTCGGCGTCTACTTCGTCACTCAATCCCCGTCCGACGTCCCTGACGGCGTGCTGGCCCAGCTGGGCAACCGCATCCAGCACGCGCTGCGCGCCTATACGCCCAAGGAGCAGCGCTTCGTGAAAGCTGCCGCTCGCGCCTTCCGGCCCAATGCCGGCGTGGACGTAGAGAAGGCCGTGCTGGAAATGGGGCTTGGTGAGGCGCTGGTCTCCACGCTGATCGGCGACGGCGTGCCGATGCCCGTGGAGCGGATCAGGGTGGCGTTGCCCTCAGGCCAGATCGGGCCGATATCGGATCTTGAGCGCTCGGTGCTGATTGAGCAATCCGCCTTCCGCGTGACCTATCCTGCCATGGTAGAGGGGCAGCGGCACATCTGGGAGTTCCAGAACCGCCAGCGTGTGGCGCGGGGGCTCGACGTCGTGCCCTTCAATCCGTCCCCGGCGACGGATGCGATGACCATGGAGGAGGTGTTGGCACCCCTCACCCGGATGAACCCGCAATCAAGGACGAGCCAGCGTGCGCGTTTCCTATGGGGCATGGGCTGGCTGGCAGCAGCCGGCGCCCTGGCGCTCGTCGCTGGGGTGCTATGACACCACACGGGCACTTTGACGATGTTCAGGCTGTGCGCGATGCGGCCGCCCGCGAAAGTTCTTGGGTCGTTTGAACGTCGCCAGCGAGCAGCCGACGTCGGCGCGCCTCATCTTCAATGAGCTCTGGCCGCGCGGATCGTCTGCAATCTGTCTTCCAATGAGGGCCAAGCAATCATAGTATCCGGTGGCGACATAATCCCGGGGACTGCGATGAAAATTGGCATGAGGGGACTATTTGGATCGGCCTTGCTTGCGCTGACGATTATGCCGGCTGCCGCCCAGTTCGATGTTGAACAGGTTCGGCTTATTCAAGAAACTGCGAAAACAATCTGTGACAGCGTGCAGAGCATTTCGGGCAGCATGAGCACTGTTGCTGCGGAAGGTGAGATATCGGCCGAAATCCAAGGCCTCTTCAGTCAGATCGCCGACGCGGGCGCTAACGGCAAAGCTTCTTATACAAAGGAAGAATACCAAGGCCTTTCACGCGATGCGACAGCGGTCGCACTTGAGAAAGATCAAGGCTGTCGTGAACGCATTTTCGAGTTGATGTTTGAGAAGCTAACTTCGGCGCCGACGGTCAAGGAAAGCTACGAACAGGGCGGCCGCCGCGACGATCTCCGCAAAATTCAAGACTTCTTGACTTACGCTGGCGTCACAACGGCTAGGTTGATCGACGAAGCGGTCTGCAACGGCATCGACAGCGATCAGACAACGCAGGAACTTCGTTTCGCGGACGGGGGCGTCACGGTCGTCAACTGGGAGCGCACCAGTAGCGAAAGGTGCCTCGATGGATATCAGGCGGTTCGGGAAACGACGTCTAGATGCAAGGCCGCCATGGTCGATCTAGACGATGCGGTGCGCATTTGGTCGCCGCCAAGATTTCGGATATCGTGCCTCTCCGGCAATTGCTTTACCTGCGACACGACGGGCCAATGGAAAAGCCGTGACAACCCAGAGTGGTCGCCCAGCTCCGAAGTTATCCCAAGTGACTCGGTCTGGATTTACACAGGCTCTTCAGCCCAAGACGTATACGCCATCACCGATGAAATAATTGAAGTTGCTAAGGCACTTGCTCGCGTGATCTCGGGCGGATCAGACAAGGCGTTCTGCGATGTCTCTCCGCATTTTTGCACTTAACCTTGCATCGTCGTAACGGCCATCTGTCACAGCGTTGTACAGATCATCCAGCACCAGCGTCGACTCGAGCACCTGGTGGATGATCTGCTGCATTGAGAGGCCGCGCCTGGTGGCCTGCTCAGCGATGATGTTCCGCTGCCAGGACGGCAGCTCGAATGGGATCACGGTGCCGCGGTACGCGTCCTCAAGAAGGCCCGCTCGGCGCACCTGACCGGCCACCGTGCCGGCCGAGGTGCCTTCTCCCACGATCGCGGCGACGGAGGTGGCAGAGTGGCCTCGGCCAAACCAGAACCCCACTCGCACAGCCCAGAGGTTTGAGCGGCGGGGCAAAGGCTGGCCCTGCTCATCGAAAGGGGTGGAAACCCCTCGCACGTTGACGGTCGTCACGGCGCCACCCCGAAGTCAGAATAGCTGGCGTTGATCTGGCTGCTGACACCGGAGCTTCCCGGCGCCGCGCCCAGTTGGCCCTGCAGCCAGATCGCAGTGCGCAGCAGCGCCACCAGTGCGTTGATGTGGGCCAGATCGACAACCGGCTTCAGGGTCGTGTTCAGAGCCTCCAGCTTGGTCTTCGTCTTGTCGGCCTCGACACCCATGTTGGTCAGCGCTTCCGGATGCACCATGCCGGCGAGGCCAGGGACTTCGTTTGTCGCCTCCACCGGAGCGTGATCAACCGCTCCACTTGGATTGATCCAGCCCCCAACACCATTGGCCATTTCCCAGAGCCGCCGCTTGATGTCGCCTTGCTCGGCGACCTGGGCGTCGAATTCTTCGGTCGACGTCGCCCCCCCTGTAACCAGCTCGGACAGAAAACCCGGCGCGCCGGCTATGCCCAACGCCGCGGCCCAGCCGAGGGTACCAGCAAGCCAGCCACCCTTCTTGCCAGTGCTGCCAGCTGCTCCGCCAACACCGGCGCCCCCGAGTGACGTAGCGGCGCCTTGCAGCATAACAGCAGCTGTTTGAAGAGATGGCCCAGCCATGATCCACGATACGCCGACCTTGCCGATAGTCAGTGCCCCTAGGCCCGCAGCGACTGTCGCCAGAGCGCCAATACCGACCTCCCCGCCTTCTGCGCCCCGGACTGAGGCTGCAACGCCCTCTATCGCCCCAGAGAGACCGCTGAGGGCAGGGATGATAACTGGCACCAAAGGCTCACCCCTGGCGCCCGACAAGTTGCACAGGCTGTTCACCAGGCCCTGCACTGTCGCGAACGGGTCGCGGTCGCGTATCTCGTCAGCAGCATTCAACCCAAAGGCCGCTGGCATACGTTCCATGGCCAGTCGGATATACTGCTGAAACGAGATCAAGCTGGAAGCAAGGAAGTCCGCGGACTGTCGGTTACCGGTGATCTCGCCGATGGCCTGGCCGAGTTGGACCGGATCGTCTGTATTCACTCCATGCGCCTTCAGTGCTGGCAACAACACCTCGTTGGCCCAGAGGATCGGGTTTTGCGCGTATAGATCCTGGCCGACTAAACCCGTCTCGTCAGTGCGGAGGCCATACGCCTTCTGCTTTTTCTCAGATTCTTCGCTGGCTCGGCCGATGATCAGCTGGTCGAAACTTGCACGCACCTTGGTGCCGGCGTCGGCGCCCGCAGTTTCCGCTGCCATGATCGGCAACCAAGTCAGAAGGAAGTCGTCGTCTAGCGATTTTCCGGCGATTCGAGCGTATTGGAGCATCTGCTTAAAGCCGGCCGGCGAGAAGTCGGCGCCCAGGACGTACTGAGCTCGGAGGAACGCATCCAGGGCCTTGTGGATCTCCTCAGGCGACTGGTTCATCCCGACATTGTCGAGACCCTTGAGGATGTCGTAGGCGCCGGCTACGGCGCCATCTGGGCCGTAACGGGTCTCGAGGCCGACCAGCAGCCGAGCAATGTCATCAGCAGCGGCCAGAGCGCTGGCCGTATCAGGCATCGACATTGCCGCTTCCTGCAGCGCCTGCAGAACGTTGGACATGCTGAGCCCGTACTTTGCCGACAACTCCTCTGCTGCGGACTTCAGCGCGCCCTGATCCCCCTCGGAGAGCCCGGCGAAGTGGCCTTGAGCTTCGACCCGTTGCTGCTCGAAGGCGGCGTTCACGCCACCACGAACACCCCGATAAGCGCCATATGCCCCCAGACCGCCGATCCCAATCGTCGCGAAATTTCCCAATCCTCGAAGGGTGTTGCCGAGTGCCTTCGCCCGCGTGTTGGTATGGTCGATCTCGGCACGGATTGACGCGAGGTGGCCAAGCACGCCGGTTCGCCAAGCCGACTTCTGTGGGCCTGTCATCTTGCCATCAATGGCGGTCTGCAGGCGGCCCCAGCTCTGAACGATGGCGGCATGCTCGGCAGGAGTGACCTTCAGCCGGCGGAGGGCCTCGTCGAACTTCGAACCCCAATTGCCAGTGTTCATGCGACGGGCCGCACCCTCGATGCCTGACAGCGCGTCGGTGACAGATCGCTTGGCCTCCGCTGCTCCCTCCTGCTTCAGACGCAGGATCAAGGATCCAATCAGAGTGCGTGCCATTTACTTCCTCCTGAGTTTCGCACCCATCAGAGCAGCTTGGGTTCGGAAACGATCGCGCTCGAGTGCGAGTGCATCGTGGTAGCGGTCGGTCAGCTCGGCCCAGTCCCAGTCGAGCGCCTCGCTGGGCGGGATGTGCAGGACGGCGGCTACGAAGCTGGTGCGTTCGCGCCAGTGTCGGGCGGCGTACCGATGGCCATGATCCCGTTCAGGGCCTCCATCAGCGGCCGGAGCCGCTTCGGAAAAAAACGATCGGCGGCTTCCTCGATTGCTGCCATATCGTCGTCGTCCAGCATGGCGAAGGCTTCGCGAGGCAACTCGATCCCGGGATAGGATGGCTCGGCAACGTGCCCCTGGCCGCTGGTGACGGCCTTGAGGAAGGCTGCAACGGCGAAACCGTAGGCCTTGGTCTCGTGGCCGGTGATCCTTCGCACCTTCACCTCTCGATATTCGACGTCGTTAAGCGCAAATGGGTGGGCGAGCGGGACGATTGTACCGCGGTCATCGTTCAGGTACCGGCCGGCCGGAGCTGGCGCGGCGGCCGCTGCGCTGCCATTGACCTCGGTCATCGTGCCACCTCCACTGCGCCGCCGCGGCCATCATCATAAGGAGCACGCCGGCCTGCCTTCCGGCGATCAAGTAGGGCCTTTGCCTCCGGCAGCGGATTGCCGAGGGGATCATGGGTCAGTGATGCCGGCATGCCCGGGCTTCGGAATACCGAAACGCCGGCGGGAACGACTTCTGGCTGAGACGCGAGCGTCTCGCGCTCCTCGTCGGTCAGTTTCTCGAGGAGCGGCCTACCGAAGGTGTTGAACTCAGGTTCCACGCGATCCGCGCCGCCTGCCACGACCTCAGGGGGAAGATGAGCCGGCGCAGTCCGGCGCGGCACCTGGACCTCCTCCGTACGAAGACTGCCGGCACGGGCGAGGAGGTGGATGGCCGAACGAGAGGTATCGGCCATTGGCAGCGACCGCTGGTCCTCGTTGGCCGCGATGCTATTCACAACCAGCCAGTCGCCGACGTCGCCGGCATGCCGTGGCACGAAACCGGCGCCAGTGCGGAGATCCGAGAAGGCGTTGGCTGCGAGTTGGATCAGGCGAATGCCCTCCTGGGCGGTTTCGCGGGCGGCTGCGATGGCAGCGCTGCGCCACCGCTCCATCGCATCGGTCAAGGCATCGTGGCGCTCAGCGAGTTCCTCCTGTTCCTTGCGAAGTTCGTCGGCCAGAACTTCATCCCGACCCGCTATGCCCTGGAGGGCCTCGCGTGCGGCCTGATGCTCTTGGCGTGCTGCTGCGACGTCGTCGGCAATAGCGCTCCCGATCTCGAACAGCGCCTGTGCGCGGACGAGGGCAGTGCGAGCATCGGCTTCCCTCTTCACGGCAGAAGCTTCGACGGTCTCATCATTCAGCCTGTCTCGGATCGCATTGAAGCGCTCGGTTGCAGTCGTCAAAGCGGCCAGGGCGGGCGCGACATTGGGATCGGCGGCGAGCGCCATTAGGAGGTGCTGCTCGGGGCTCCCTACGGAAATGGACTTCGTTGTGGATGCGGCTTTCATGGGAATCTCCTATTGGTTGTGGCGCTCGGCCTTGTGCTGGTCCAGCACGTCGTCCCAGCTGAAGTCGGTTGGTTCGGGTTTCAGCGCCGATGACGGGGTGGAAGTGGCTGGCTCTTTGCCGAAGGCCTCGTCCCACATTGCGTCGGAAGCCGAAGCCTGGGCGGTTGGTACCCCTTCAGCCGGAGCGGTTCCGAAAGCCGCGTCCCAATCGATCGCGTCAGTATCGACGAGTGGTGCCGCTGGGGCAGGCGTGGGCTTGCTTCCGTAGGTGATGCCCAGCGTTCTTGCCCATGCTGCGCCGTTCGCTGCCGCGTCACTTGGCACCGGGGCTGGCTTGGTGCTGGTGGCGGCTGCCGTCACTGACTTGCCGTCGGCAAATGCCCTCGCCTGATCGGCAATCTCGCGGCTCCACCCCCCAGCGGCAGCTTCGAGCCGATGAAGCTCGCCCTCGTATTTGGTGTACCAGGCCGCCGTCTCAGCGTGCGTTCGCCGTGGCTGGTTGATCGTACTCATGCTGGGCTCCTCATGCGGCTATTGGTGAGCAGTGCGACCTGCTGTTTTGCAATTCAGCTTCACATGGCACCGAGACCGAAGTCCGCAGCGCGCGGCCGAGCTGCTGGCCCGCCTGTTAGAGTGATCTTGACCCGCATGAGGTCGGCAGAAAGCGAACCGATGCGGTGGTTACGCTCGACCCACGCTGGGTCGGGCGAGATCTCGGTGGCGGTCAGCGGAATGTCGCTCCAGTCGTCGTCGGCGAGGTCGTATTCCATCTCGGCCGTTGAGCCGCCCGGCAGGGCCACCTTGAGGTAGGCCGACACCCGGGCAGCGCCTTCAATGCTGAAGGCCCGTGTGACATAGGTCGCCTCAGTCTCGATACGGCCGGCGATCAGTTCGACGGGCGCATAGAGGATGGGCGACAGTTCGTTCGTGCCGGTGAGTTCGGCAGTGAGCGTGACGGTTTCGGTGATGAACTCGTCGAGCTGGACCACCTGGTAAGGCAGCATGCGATAGACGGACCCGTTGCTACGTTCGACCTTGAACACGACCGAACAAGACGCACTTGGCAGCTCCACCACCGCGCGTACCTGCAGGTCGCTGCAATCGACGAGATCGAACTCACCCAGCTGCACAGTTTTGGTGGTGACGGGGTAGCGGGCCGCCACGAGACGGAACGTCAGCGCTTCGCCCTGATGCGGTGACCACGTCCTGGCATTGACCGAGGAAAGCCGAGGGCCAACCGGATATGGATGGGTGGTGATCGGCCTCTGAAGCTCCTCGTCGAAGCCCTCGAGTCCCGCAAGCGAGATGGAGTGGTCGCCGTCGTCAGTCTTCACGACGAAGGCATGGTCACGGTCATTCCCGGTGGTGACAGGCAGCCTGTAACGCGCCGACTTCCAGCCGATGACGGCGCCACCCATGGGCACAACCGCTTCGGCCTCGAGAAGGACGGTCGGAATGCCGTTTTCGACTGCCACCTGGTGGACAAGGATGTGGTTGTCGGTGTCGCCGATCGCGCATAGGCGGAAATCGACGCCAACCAGCTGGCGAGTGGACGGCAGCAGGAAAATCTGAGCCTGCGGGTCGCCCTGCCACGTTGTGCGATCGTCGTCATCATCGTTTTGCTGCGGCGGCGGTGCCACCCACGTGTTGATGGTCGTCACCCGCCGCATGACGCTCACGGCAAGCGTACCTTGCCCGGTGAAGATTGCTTCCGCTACGGTCCCGTCTTCAGCGCCAATTGCGCGGACAACCTTGGAACCGGCCGTGATGTTGGCGGGCACGGTGAACGTGCCAGAAATCTCGCCTTCCGAGTTGGCGACCTGGGTGCCACCCGGTTTGATGTTGACGCCATCGAAGGTCAGGCTGGTCAGTTCCTCCCCCGAGAAAAACCCGCTGATGACGAACGAAACCACGCGCTGCCGCAGGAACGGCAGGGCCACTTGGCGGGCCAGCCCCAGGTTCTGGGTGACCGTCTCCTGCGTCTGCGCAGGGCCGCCCCAGTTGATGCCACGCTGGAACTCAATGGTGACCGGGGACGCCCATTCCGTCGAAGGCTCGGTCCAGAAATCTGCCGCCGGCGTCAGCGCCAGCGACCCGGGAAGTGGCGTGAAGTTCTGGTAGGGATTGATCTTCGTGCATGCGCTCTTGAGCGGCTGGTTGACGATGACCTCTTCCACCC
>JBARWY010000175.1:0-11914 GCA_049647065.1 Devosia sp.
AGGTGATCTTGTCGCCCATCGCCTCGATGGCTTTGACCGGCGGCCCGACGAAGATGATCCCGGCAGCTTCCAGCGCCTCGGCGAATTTCGGGTTTTCCGAGAGGAACCCATAACCCGGATGCACCGCTTGCGCCCCGGTCTGATTGCAGGCGGCAATGATCTTGTCTATCTGCAGGTATGAGTCCTTGGCCGGCGACGGCCCGATATGCACCGCCTCGTCCGCCATGCCGACATGGAGGGCTTCGCGGTCCGCATCGGAATAGACCGCCACCGTGGCAATGCCCATCTTCTTGGCGGTCTTGATGACCCGGCAGGCAATCTCGCCGCGGTTGGCGATGAGGAGTTTGGTGATCATTGAATGTCCTCTGCGCCTTGGCCAAGCACGATGCGGCGCCCTCCCCCTCGCGGGGAGGGCTGGGGTGGGGGGATGGGAGCCCGTGTCTCAAGATGAGCCGCCACGACGGAAAACACGCCATCCTCGTTCGCAAGTACATCCTGATTTGAGAACCGAAACACCGTGAAGCCTCGCCCTCGGAGGTAGTCGTCGCGAACCGCGTCGTTGGCGAGAGCCAGTTGCGTTCCGTGTGTCTCGCCGTCAACCTCTATGATCAAGCTCGCTGAAATGCAGACAAAATCGACACAGTAGTTGCCCAGTTGGAACTGCCTGCGAAAGTGCCAGCCCTCCCGGCGCCAGTTTTGGGTCAGTCGCCAGAAAGCTAGTTCGGCCGGCGTTGCTTGCCGTCGCAGTTTCCTCGACAGGTCCGTGGCCATCCGTCCCCCCACCCCGGCCCTACCCGCGAGGGGGAGGGAGTTCGTTCCGTGTGTCTCCATAATCACAGCGGAATATTGTCGTGTTTCTTCTTCGGCATGCTGTGCGTCTTATGCCGTAGCGTCGAAAACGCCCGGATCACCCGCCGCCTCGTCCCATGCGGCATGATCACATCGTCGATGAAGCCGCGTTCGGCGGCGACGAAGGGGTTGGCGAAGCGGGCTTCGTAGTCGGCGGTGCGCTGGGCAATCTTGGCTGGGTCGCCGAGTTCCGAGCGATAGAGGATTTCCGTCGCGCCCTTGGCGCCCATCACGGCGATTTCTGCGGAAGGCCAGGCATAGTTCACGTCGGCTTTGATATGTTTGCTGGCCATCACGTCATAGGCGCCGCCATAGGCCTTGCGGGTGATGACGGTGACCAGCGGCACGGTGGCTTCGGCATAGGCGAAGAGCAGCTTGGCACCGTGCTTGATGATGCCGCCATATTCCTGCGCCACGCCGGGCAGGAAGCCGGGCACGTCGACGAAAGTCAGGATGGGGATTTCGAAGCTGTCGCAGAAGCGGATGAAGCGCGCAGCCTTCTTGGAGGCATTGATGTCGAGGCACCCCGCCAGCACCAGCGGCTGGTTGGCGACGACGCCCACGGTGTTGCCGTCGAGGCGGATAAAGCCGCAGAGGATATTGCCCGCATGGTCCTTCTGAATTTCGAGGAAGTCGCCCTCGTCGGCGACCTTCTCGATCACCTCGCGCATGTCATAGGGCTTGTTGGCGCTGTCGGGGATTATGGTATCGAGCGACGCGTCGCTCCGGTCGATCGGGTCGTGGCTGGGCAGGCGCGGTGGCTTCTGGCCGGCGGCCAGTGGCAGGTAGGCGAAGAGGCGGCGGACTTCGAGCAGGGTCTCGATGTCGTTGTCGAAGGCGGCGTCGGCGACTGAGGAGATTTTCGTGTGGGTCGAAGCGCCACCGAGTTCTTCTGCCGTGACGATCTCATTGGTGACGGTCTTGACCACGTCCGGTCCGGTCACGAACATGTAGCTCGTGTCTTTGACCATGTAGATGAAGTCGGTCATGGCGGGCGAATAGACTGCGCCGCCGGCGCAGGGGCCCATGATGACTGAAATCTGCGGCACGGCACCCGAGGCCTGCACATTGCGCCAGAACACGTCGGCATAGCCGCCGAGGCTGGCCACGCCTTCCTGGATGCGCGCGCCGCCACTGTCGTTCAGCCCGATCACCGGCGCACCATTCTGCAGCGCCAGGTCCATGATCTTGCAGATCTTCCTGGCGTGGGTCTCGCTCAGCGAACCGCCGAAGACGGTGAAATCCTGGCTGAATACGTAGACCAGGCGCCCCTCGATGGTGCCCCAGCCGGTAACGACGCCATCGCCGGGGACGATGGTATCGGCCATGTTGAAGTCGGTCGCCCGATGGGTGACGAACATGTCGTATTCTTCAAAACTGCCGGGATCGAGCAGCACGTCGAGCCGTTCGCGGGCGGTGAGCTTGCCCTTGCCATGCTGGGTATCGATGCGCTTCTGGCCGCCACCCAGTCTTGCCTGGGCGCGCTTGTCTTCCAGTTGGGCGATGATCTTCTGCATGGGCTCCCGCTGCCTCTTGTTTTGACCGGACAGTCAAATCCGAGCTTGGCGGTGGCTCACGCAAAAAGCAAACGCGAACTTCGCCTCAGGCAGGCTCGAAGTCGCCCGGCCGGACCGTGATATCGACCATGCCAGCGGCAAACCGCCTGGCGTTTTTCACATAGCGCTCGGCCGAGGCGGCGAGGTTGCGCGCGCCCTCTTCGTCGATTTCACGGATGACCTTGCCGGGCGCGCCGACGACCATGGAATTGTCGGGGATTACCTTGCCCTCGGTGATCAGCGCATTGGCGCCGATGAGGCAGTTCTTGCCGATTTTTGCCCCGGTGAGCACCGTGGCGCCCATGCCGATAAGCGTATTGTCGCCAATGGTGCAGCCGTGGACGATCGCCGAATGACCGATGGTGCAGTTCTCCCCGATATCGAGCGGATAGCCCCGGTCGGTATGCAGCACCGTGTTTTCCTGCACGTTGGTGCGGGCGCCGATGGTGATACTCTCGATGTCGCCGCGCGCCACCACGCCGAACCAGATGCCGACCTCCGGGCCGACCACGACATCGCCGACCAGCACTGCCGACGGAGCGATCCAGCCGACATGAGCATCGATCTGCGGGGCGATGCCGTCGAGGGCATAGATGGGCATGGTGGTCTCCTCAGGCTTTGACGCCATAGGCATCGCGCATCTCTGCGATTTCCGCCAGCGTACTTTCGAACAAGCTCCAGTCGTCGCGCTCGGCGATCGGAGCCCAGATCGCCTCCACCTCTTCGATCAGCATGGTGCGGGGTTTTTCCCGCGCGAAGTAGGGGTGGCCAAGGTTGAGATCGTCTGCCGGGCCGTAATGTTCGAGCCCGTTGGCGACGGGGCGGAACGCCTCGCTGGCATAGAATTCTGCAGCCGGACTTCGGGCGGCTCGCTCTGCGCTGAGGCTGCCGCCGCGCCAGTCGAAAAAGAACTGCTCATAGGGTGCCTTGCTGGCGGAAAGGAAACCGAACAGGTCAGTGACAAAGGCGCCGTCGCTCTCGGTGTCGCGCGGCTTGAGGCCGAGGCGGCGCAGCATCTGCCGCGGCAGATCGGCCCGGAAACTGGGCCAGATCGTGTTAAGCGCGGGTTCGAGCGCTTCGATGCTGGAAAGGGGCAGCAGGCATTCGGCAAGGCGGGTCAGGTTCCAGGCGAGGGTATCGGGTTGCCGGCCGAAGCTATAGAGGCCGGTTTCGTCGAAATAGGCGGCCGTGAAGTCGGGGTCGTAAAACGGCAGGAACCGCCAGGGGCCGTAGTCGAAGCTCTCGCCGGTAATGTTGATATTATCCGTGTTCAGCACACCGTGGACAAATCCGGCGGCGATCCATTGTGCGCCGAGCTTTGCCACGTTGCCGACCACAGCCTCGAGGAAGGCGGCGGGCTTGTCCGGTGCATCGGCGAGGTCGGGATAATAGGTGGCAATGGCATAGTCGAGCAGCTGCAAGAGGCCTTCGGTATCCTCGATATAGGCGAGACGCTGGAAGGTGCCGATGCGGATATGGCTGTGACTGAGCCGGACCAGTACCGAGGAGCGGGTGGGCGAGGGTTCGTCGCCGCGATAGAGCGCTTCGCCGGTCTCGACCAGCGAGAAGCTCTTGGACGTATAGACGCCCAAAGCCTCCAGCATTTCGGTGGCCAGCACCTCGCGCACGCCCCCCTTGAGCGTCAGCTTGCCGTCGCCGCCGCGCGACCACGGCGTCTTGCCCGATCCCTTGGTGCCGAAATCGAGCAGGCGCCCATCGCTCAGGTCGCGGCCCTGGGCAAAGAGGAAGCCGCGGCCATCGCCGAGATCGGGATTGTAGCTGCGGAACTGGTGCCCGTGATAGCGCAAGGCCAGTGGCTGCGGCAGCGAGCCGGGCAGGGGTTCGAAGCGTCCGAAATGGGCGAGCCACTGTTCGTTCGTCAGGTCGGCCAGCCCCGTGCGGGCGGCCCAGCGCTGGTCGCGGTGGCGCAGGATGGTTTGCGGGAAGCCGGCGGGTGCGACGCGATCGAAGAAGGCATCGCCCAGGGACTCGTGACTGCGGGAGGGTTCGAAATCAGACATGGCTTTCAAACGCTAGCACAGCCTTCCCGGTTCGCCACGGTGCAACCCAGCCTTTCGCCGGCCCGCCTAGCGCGGCGTATCAAATCGCCCTATATCGAGCGAGATGAAACCTGAGAGCAACATCCTGCGCCTCGCGCCGTTCCAGGCCGTCATTTTCGACATGGACGGCACCATCCTCGACACCGAAAGCGTGTTCCGGACCATCGTCTTCGAAGTCTGCACCGAGCTGGGCTTCGAAATGACTGACGCCGTGCATATGTCCATGGTCGGAGGCAGCCACGAGCACACCAACCGGCTGCTGATCGAGTCCTATGGCGTGGCCTTTCCCTACGCCCTGTTCGACGAACGCTGCCGGGTGATCATGCGCGAGCGCAGCCATGCCGGCGTGCCGGTGAAGCGTGGCGCCCGCGAATTCATCAGCGAACTGCGCGAACGGGGCATTCCGACGGCTGTCGCAACCTCGTCGCGCAATCCCCATGCCACTCATCATCTTGGCGCAGCCGGGCTGCTCGACCTGTTCGAGACCGTGGTGACGCGTGACGATGTGGTCAATCCCAAGCCGCACCCGGAGCCCTACCTGACGGCGGCGCGCCGCCTGGGTGTGGATCCGCTGCATTGCCTGGCGCTCGAGGACAGCCATGCCGGCGTGCGCGCCGCCCACGCCGCCGGCATGCAGACGGTGATGGTGCCCGACCTGGTGCATCCCAGCGACGATATCCGCGCGCTCGGTATTGCCGTGATGGAGAGCCTCGACCACGTCCGGCTGGCCGCCTTCGAGCGCGATTGACGCCCGCAGCTTTCGATGACAGGGCCCCGGCCATGCCGGGGCTTTTTTGTTTCCGGCCGGCAACATGTCCACAGCAAACGTCACGTGCCCTTGGGCAATCCGTAAACTTTTATGCTTTGCCGAAAGTCACCCTTCACCACGGGTCAAGCGCTTAAATTTGCAGGGTTTTCAATCGTCCCCGCCTCGGTTAACCCTAACTTAAGAAGCTAACTGATATAGTTAACCAGCCGTAAATTTCGACTTCCATCCCCCGGTAACCTTGGATAGGGTGCCGGCCGGGAAGTGACCTGGGACCGCAACGACGGACCCAGAAATAAGTGAAGGCCCGCCGGATATGGCCGGACGGGCTCAGGGGTAAGGACGGGGCATTGGGGCAGACCTGGCAGAAGATTGCCGTACGTGCGTTTTCGCATGTGCTTGCCCTGGGCGCGGTTGCGCTCGTGCTGTTCGTTACGCTTGCCCCCGCCCATGCCCAGACCATCCGCGTTGCTGAAGTAACGCCGCTCCCCGTTCCGGCCGACCTCGTCGCGCTGCGCGCCCAGCCCGCTATCGGCCCTACTCTGGTGCCCCTGGCTGCCGGCCAGCAGCCGCTGACCCCGGCTCTGCTCGCCAACTATGTCAAACGCCAGCAGACGCTGCGTTCGGTCAACGTGGGCAACGAGACCAGCGGCGAACTCACCACCGACGTGCTGATGGGTTACATTGCCCGCGGCTCGATGGGCGGCAACAGCGCCGTGTCGGCCATTGCCAGCTTCACCAGCCCGGCCGCCAAGCCCGAGGCTGCTCTCAATCCCCACTCGCTCGCTGCCTATGTCGAAAGCGGCTACCAGCCACTGGCAAAGCGCCTCGAGCATGCCAATGCCGAGCGCGACTGCCTGGCCCAGGCGATCTATCACGAGGCGCGCGGCGAGAGCGAAGTCGGCCAGCTCGCCGTGGCCAATGTCATCGTCAACCGTGCCCGCTCGGGCAAGTTCCCGTCCACCATCTGCGGCGTGATCTACCAGAATGCCGAAAAGGGCTATCACCGCTGCCAGTTCACCTTTGCCTGTGACGGCCGCAGCGATGCGCCGGGTGAACGCCGCGCCTGGGCGCGCTCGGCCTCGCTGGCGCAAGACGTCTATGCCGAATTCGCCTTGGGCGAAGCGGTCGGCGCCATTCCTGGCTCGGCGCTCTACTATCACACCACCAATGTCAGCCCGTCGTGGTCCCATACCTACAACGCCGTCGCCCAGATCGGCTCGCACATCTTCTACTCGCCCAACTGAGGCGCCTCCCGACATCGTGACACGCCGAAGCGCCGCGCGGCCATTGCCCGCGGTTGCGCGTGCGGCCAAGCTCGAACCTCTGGGATCGACACCTTCCCCCTTGCGGGGAGGAATCAAGGGTGGGGGGCGTGAGCCGATAACCGGGCCAACCGACACCCCCGCCCAACCTACCCGTCGAAGGGGAGGTGCCGCTCCACTCCTGAGGGTGGATCGAGCGCCTGTTATTCCGCCGCTTGCGCAAGCCTCGGTCCCGGCGCTGCATTTGCCGCGTCGCCGAACTTTTCGAAATTGGCGCGGAACAGGCCGGCCAGATGCAGGGCCTGTCGCTCGTAGGCAGCCGCATCGGCCCAGGTGAGGCGCGGGGTCAGCAGGCGCGCATCGACGCCTGGCACGGCAAGCGGCACTTCGAAGCCGAAGAGGTCGTCAACGCGCATCTCGACATCGTCGAGTGCGCCATCGAGCGCTGATGTCAGCAGGCGCCGCGTCGAGGCGATGTCGATGCGCTTGCCCACGCCGTAGCCGCCACCGGTCCAGCCAGTGTTGAGCAGCCAGGTCGCCGCACCGCTGTTGCGGAGCTTTTCGGCCAGCATGTCGCCATAGACGGTGGGGTGCAGCGGCATGAAAGGCGCGCCAAAGCAGGCCGAGAAGGTGGCCTGCGGCTCAGTGACGCCACGCTCGGTGCCGGCCACCTTGGCGGTGTATCCGGAGAGGAAATGGTAGACCGCCTGCTCGGGCGTCAGCCGGGCGATGGGCGGCAACACGCCGAAGGCATCGGCGGTGAGGAACACCACGGTTTTGGGCGTGCCGCCGACGCTGCCTTTGGCAATCGCCGGCAGCACGTGGATAGGATAGGCGGCGCGGGTATTTTCCGTCAGCGAGACGTCGTCGAAATCGGGAACCCTGCCGGCGTCGACCACCACATTTTCCAGAACAGTGCCGAAGCGCCTGGTCGCCGCGAAGATTTCCGGCTCGGCGCTGGGGCTGAGCTTGATGGTCTTGGCGTAGCAACCGCCTTCGAGGTTGAAGACGCCGTCGGCACTCCAGCCGTGCTCATCATCGCCGATCAGCGGACGATCGGGATCGTTGCTGAGCGTCGTCTTGCCGGTACCCGAGAGGCCGAAGAACAGGGCCGCCTCGCCATCTCGACCGAGATTGGCCGAGCAGTGCATCGGCAGCACGCCCTGCCGGGGCGCGTGGAAATTGAACAGCGAGAAGACCGATTTCTTGATCTCGCCGGCATAGAGCGTGCCAGCGATGACCACGATGTTGCGGCTCATGTCGAGCGCGATCACCGTATCGGTGCGGCTGCCGTGGCGGGCCGGATCGGCGCGGAAATGCGGGGCGTGCACGATGGTGACATCAGTCGGGTTGCTGCTGGTCTCGACCATCTCGCCGGGGCGGATCAGGAGGTTCCGGATGAACAGGGCATGCCAGGCGCTCGGCGTCATGACGGTGACGCCATACTGGTGGCGCGGATCAGCCCCGGCGAGCAGGTCCTGCCGGAACACGCGGTGTCCGCCCATGGCAGCGGTGGCATCGGCGAGTAGCGTGTCAAAATTCGCGGGGCTCATGGCGCCTGCATTGTCCCACCACACGCTGTTCTCGGTGAGGCCATCGCGCACGATGAACTTGTCCTTGGGCGAGCGGCCGGTAAAGGCTCCGGTGCGCACCGATACGGCGCCGTCGACGGTAAGCTCGGATTCTTCGCCCTGCAGCGAACGCGCAACCAGCACGGGGGCGATGTCGTTTGATGACACCGAGCCGGCCCGGGCGGCAATCTGGCTCCTGAGGGCTTCATGGTCGAACAGGGTCATCTGGCATTGCTCCGTCACCGGCGGCACCGCACCGCCTGCTATTGAGCTGAAAATACGGGGCGAAGTCGTCGTACAACCATCCCGAAATCGGTCGTAAGACTGAAGTTGCATCGTGCCAAACGGTCGCACTGCTGGTTGTAGTGCCCTTCACCGCGCCTTATTTAACGCGTAATTGTCCCCTGCAAGCATGCGCAACGGCTAATGTTGCCGCGTGTTTGAAGCGTCCGAACAAGAAAGGCAGCTCATGCCCAAGATCGCCCTCGTCGATGACGACCGCAATATCCTGACCTCCGTGTCGCTGACGCTGGAGGCCGAAGGATATCAGGTCGCCACCTATACCGACGGAGCCTCGGGCCTCGAAGGCCTGACCACCGACAAGCCGGACCTCGCCATCCTCGACATCAAGATGCCCCGCATGGACGGGATGGAACTGCTGCGCCGCCTGCGGCAGAAATCGGACGTGCCGGTGATCTTCCTGACGTCCAAGGACGAGGAGATCGACGAGCTGTTCGGTCTCAAGATGGGTGCTGACGACTTCATCACCAAGCCGTTCAGCCAGCGCCTGCTGGTGGAGCGGGTCAAGGCCATCCTGCGCCGGTCCGCCCCCCGCGATCCGTCGGCGCCAGCCGGCGCACCTGGCGAGAACGGCACCGGAAAGGCGCTGATCGAGCGCGGTTCGCTGGTGATGGACGAGGAGCGCCATACCTGCACCTGGAAGGGCCAGCGCGTGACGCTGACCGTCACCGAATTCCTGATCCTGCAGGCGCTTGCCTTGCGGCCGGGCGTAGTCAAGTCGCGTAATGCACTGATGGATGCCGCCTATGACGACCAGGTCTATGTCGACGACCGCACCATCGACAGCCACATCAAGCGGCTGCGCAAAAAGTTCAAGGCGACCGACGACGACTTCGAGATGATCGAGACGCTGTACGGCGTCGGCTATCGCTTCAAGGAGCAATAAGCACAACAAGTGGCCATTCTCGATCCGGAGCTGGAACAGAAGCCCGACGCAAACCAGGATTGGCGCGCCCCGGGGCCGGACGAGCGCGCAGCGTCGCCAGGATCGGACGAGCCTGTCAGGCGAGCGGCCGGCCGCACGGCCGCCAATCGCTGGCGGCTGGTGGTTACTCCCTTTGCCAAAGTCGCCGGAGCGATCAGCCGGTTCCTCGATTTCACCATCTTCTCCAGCCTTACCCGCCGCATCATCGTGCTCAACCTCGCGGGCCTGCTGGTGCTGGTGGTGGGCATTTTATACCTCAATCAGTGGCGCGCCGGCCTGATCGACGCGCGCGTGCAGTCGCTGCGCGTGCAGGGCGAAATCATCGCCGCGGCCATCGCCGCCTCGGCCACCGTCGACAGCGACGTGATCTCGATCAACCCCGACCGCCTGCTCCAATTGCAGGGCGACGGCACGGTGTCCTCACTCTCCTATTTCGACCCGTCGCTGGAATTTCCGATCAATCCAGAACGGGTGGCGCCGCTGCTGCGCAACCTCATCACTCCGACGCGTACTCGCGCCCGCATCTACGACCAGGGCGGGCTGATGATCCTTGACAGCGAGAACATCTATGCGCGCGGCGAGGTGATGCGGCAGATCATCGAGACCAAGCAGGGCGATGATTTCTTCCTGTGGGACTGGTGGAACGCCGTGCTCTCCTGGGTGCCGGGTGACAATTTCCCCAAATACCAGGAACACGGCATTGACGAGGGCAACCGCTATCCCGAAGTGGCCTCGGCGCTGACAGGGTCAGCGGCCGATTTCGTGCGCGTCGATGCGCAGAACCAGCTGGTGGTCTCGGTGGCCGTGCCGGTGCAGCGGCTGCGCTCCGTGGTGGGGGCGATCCTGCTATCGACCGCGCCGGGCGACATCGATTCCATCGTGGCGCAGGAGCGCTGGGGAATCCTCCGCATCGCGTTGATCGCCGCGGCGGTGCAGATCGCGCTGTCGCTGGCTCTGGCCGGCACCATTGCCGGTCCGATGCGGCGGCTGTCGGCAGCGGCCGAACGGGTGCAGACCGCCGGCAATGCCCGGGCCGAAATCCCCGATTTCACCGACCGGCCCGACGAGATCGGGCACCTCAGTGGCGCACTGCGGCGCATGACGGATGCGCTCTATGCGCGCATCGAGGCCATCGAGCGCTTCGCCGCCGATGTGGCCCATGAGCTCAAGAACCCGCTGACCTCGTTGCGATCAGCCGTCGAAACCCTGCCGCTGGCCAAGCGCCCAGAGGACAAGGAACGGCTCAACGCCATCATCCAGCACGACGTCAAGCGCCTCGACCGGCTGATCACCGATATCTCCAGCGCCAGCCGGCTCGATGCCGAACTGGCGCGCGAGATCTCGGAACGCGTCGATGTGGAAAAACTGGCCGAGGCCATGGTGTCGATCCAGAAGGACATGGCGCTCGGACGTGGGGTGACCGTCGAGATGATCAAGCGCGCCGGCAGCGGCAAGGGCGCCGCCATCGTCAACGGCCATGAGAGCCGGCTGGCGCAGGTCTTTGCCAATCTCATCGACAATGCAGTCAGTTTCTCGCCCGAGGGCGGGGTGGTGCGCGTGGCGCTGTCCACCGATCCCGAACAGATTACCGTACGGGTGACCGATGAGGGGCGCGGCATTACCGGCGATGTCGGCAAGATTTTCCAGCGCTTCTATACCGACCGGCCCGATACCGAGAGTTTCGGCGACCATTCCGGGCTCGGTCTCTCCATTTCCAAGCAGATCGTGGAGGCCCACAAGGGCTCCATCCGCGCCGGCAATCGCGATGATCGCTCCGGGGCCGTGTTCACGATTGTCTTGCCGCGCGCCCGCAAATAGATTGGGCGGATGAGTAAACCGAAAAACGTGCACGGCACGGGTCTGTTATTGGGGTCGTCGGGCGTGTTGCTGCGCGGCCCGTCCGGCGCGGGAAAATCGGTTCTGGCACTATCGCTGCTTGATCGCTGGGAGGGCCGGGGCTTGCCCGCCTTCCTCGTTTCTGACGATCGCGTCGATCTGGTGCAGACCGGGCGGGAGCTCAGCATGCGGGCGCCCGAGAGCCTGGCGGGGCTCATCGAGCTGCGCGGGCGGGGCATCGTCACGCGACCGCACAAGAGCCTCGTGACGCTCAACCTGGTCATCGACCTGGTGCCCGACTTCGCGCGCATGCTCGAGGAAGACGCCATGGTCACCGAAATCGCTGGCGCCAGGGTGCCGCGGGCGCCGGTACCCTCCGCCGACGTGGTCGGCCTCGGCCACCAGATGCTGCTGGTCATCGAAGCCATTGCCGCCCTGGGCGGCGAAGCCACCCCGTGACAAAAAACCACTTGAATCGCTCCCCATCCGGGTCGAGACTGCGCCATGCTCGTCCTTCTGGGCCGGGTTCGGGCTCGCAACGGCATCGGTTTCGCCATGCGGGCAGGGGGCAGGAATTACTGGAATGCCGTGCGCGCTGCTCCGCTGGTGCGGCCCGGCAGGCTGGGGACGTTGCATGATTGGTCTGGTTCTGGTGACGCATGGCGCGCTTGCCAATGAGTTCAAGTCGGCTCTCGAACACGTCGTGGGACCGCAGGAACGCTGCGAGACCATCGCGATCGGCCCCGACGACAATATGGAAAATCGGCGCAACGATATCCTTGCCGC
>JBARWY010000176.1:0-18856 GCA_049647065.1 Devosia sp.
ATCCTGCCATCCGCGCGCCGACCATCGCCCTCGGCCTCGCCGAACCCGGTGCCGCCGTGGCTGCGCGGCTGGCGAAACACGGCATCATGGCCAGCGGCGGCCACTTCTACGCCTACCGCCTGCTCCATGCCGTCGGCATCGACCCCAGTCACGGCGTCCTGCGTCTCTCCTTCACCCACTACACAACGCCCGAGGAAATCCAGCAGCTCGTCGCCGCCCTGGATGCCGAGCTTCCCTGACAACGGGTCTATCAGTCTGCTTCCCCTTGTGGGGAGAGAAGCGAGATAGGACTTAGCCTTCGCTAACTCCGTTGAATCGAGCAGGGCGGAGGTATGCCTCCGCAATGCAATGGCCAGAAGGCCCACCTTGATCCCCCACAAGGGGGAGGGAGGTGACTGAAACACAATGCGCAAGAACAGACCAAAAAATGTCCCGCCCTATCGCCACCCTACTGCTCCTGATCTGCACCATGCTGTGGGTTTTGCCTTCATCGCCCAGAAATCGGGCATGGGCACCATGGGGCCGCTGACCTTCGCGGGCGTCCGCTATCTGCTGGGCGGTCTGCTCATCCTGCCGCTGGCGCTGTGGGAAAAGCGGCGTCGCCGCGAACCTCTCGCCGGCAGTCACTGGGCGCTTGTCGGCGGTGTCACGCTGGTTTTCTTCATCGGCTCATGGCTGCAACAGGCCGGCTTGGGCACCACCACCGCCACCAATGGCGGCTTCCTCACTAGCCTCTATGTCTTCTTCGTGCCGGTGTTGGGCTTCCTGATGTTTCGCAACCGGCCCCACCCGATCATCTATGTGTGCGTACCGCTGGCCCTCATCGGAACCTACTACCTCAATGGCGGCGGTCTTGGCAGCTTCAACCAGGGCGATTGGCTCATCGCCAGTTGTGCTGTGTTCTGGGCGCTGCACGTCATCCTGCTCGGGCAGGTCGCCCGCGCTACCGGCCTGCCGATCTTCGTCTCGGCCATCAGCTTTCTCGTCGCTGGGGCGATGGCTCTAGGCATCGCCTTCATCATCGAAACGCCAACGCTGGCAGGCATCACGGCGGGCTGGATGCAACTGGCCTACGTGGGCATTTTCTCGACCGCTATTGCCTTCACCTTTCAGGCTATCGGCCAGCAACACGTGCCGCCCGCCAATACCGCTATAATCCTCTCAGCCGAGAGCCTGTTCGCCGCGATCGGCGGGGCATGGCTGCTGGGCGAACGCCTGCCACCCATCGGCTATATCGGCGCTGCCCTTATCTTCGCTGCCATCGTCGCCGTTGAGGCCCTGCCCCCGCTCTGGGCCAAGCGGCAGGCCCATGTCCCCAGGACGACGAACTAATCCTTGGCCACCTCTCCCTCCGAGGGAGAGGTGAAGCGCCCTACTCCGCGTACCGGTACATCTGGTACGTCTTGCAAATGACAAACGCCACGCAGCCCTTGAGCGTGATCTGGTCTTCGCTGATCTGCGTGATCGTCCCGCCCGCCCGCTGTCCATAGATGCTGAGGTCGCCCTTCCACTGGTTGGGCCTCACCTGCCGGGCATGGTCGATCATCATGGTGTTGAGGTAGGGCAGATTCTCGGCATTGTCGGCGCCGTTGCCCAGCCAGATCAGCGTGCCGCAGAGCTGCGTGCCGTCGCCGCACAGCTCGACGCTGTAGCGCGAGTCGCGCATTTCGATTTCCCAGGTCCCCTCTGGCGAGGCCGTTGCCGGCTGCGCCAGCAGCGCCATTGCACCAAGAACAAGCAGCGGTTTTGCCATCGCAACATACTCCAGACTGTGGAAAACCAGCCTGCCAGAGCCAAGCTGAACTGCAACTGAACGTCGCGTGACCGATCGCGTCACGTCCGCGTCATACAAGCTCGCTAACAATTCGAATGTTCTGGCCCATTCCCCGTGCGGTCCGAACCTGCCGCGCCCCACGTCCCCAACGTCGCGCCCGGCCTTTTGGAGAGCTCGGCCGCCAACCCCGGTTCTCCCGCCGATCAGTCGGCATTTGGCCGCCCCTGTCGGGCGGCCTCTTTTTTGTGGAGCACCCGTCTTTGCACTCGCCCGCAAGAGGCCGCTCCGGCACAACGGGGCCATGGCCAAGCTCTATTTTTCCTACGCGGCGATGAATGCCGGCAAGTCCACCTTGCTGTTGCAGGCCGCCTATAATTACCGCGAGCGCGGCATGCGGCCGCTGCTCTATACATCCTCGCTCTATGTCCAGGATGGCGTCGGCCTCATCGCCTCGCGCATCGGCATTTCCGAGCCCGCCTCGCTCTATTCGGCCGAGGATGATCTCTACCAGGCCATCCGCGATGAGCTCGAGAGCGGCAAGGTCGACTGCGTCTTCGTCGACGAAGCCCAGTTCCTTACCTCCGACCAGGTCTGGCAACTCGCCCGCGTCAGCGACCGGCTTGGCATTCCGGTCATGTGCTTTGGCCTGCGCACCGATTTCCAGGGCAAGCTATTCCCCGGCTCGACGCAATTGCTCGCCATTGCCGATGAGCTGCGCGAAATCCGCACCATTTGCGAATGCGGCGCAAAGGCCACCATGGTCGTGCGCCAAAGCACCGAGGGGCGCGTGCTCACCGACGGAGAGCAAGTCTCGATCGAAAAATCGGTCTATATCTCGCTCTGCCGCAAGCACTGGGAAGAAGCGGTCGGCCGCTGGCCGGTGAAAGGACCCTGAAAATGCAGTCTGATGCTACCGAACCGCACGGCACGCTGACCATCCGCACATTGGCCATGCCCGCCGATACCAACCCAGCCGGCGACATTTTTGGCGGCTGGGTCATGAGCCAGATGGACATCGCCGGCGCCATCACGGCAGTCGAGCGTGTCCGCGGACGCGTGGTCACTGTCGCCGTCGAGGCAATGACCTTCATCGCACCCGTCAAGGTAGGCGATATCCTCTGTGTTTATACCAGCGTCGAACGTGTCGGCACGACCTCGGTTACAGTCGGCATGGAAGCCTGGGCACGCCGCAACCGCCTCGCCGACAGAGTCAAAGTCACCGAGGGGCGCTTCGTCTATGTCGCCCTCGATGACGAGGGCAACAAGCGTCGGATCGACCCCTGACTCTGCCCCACTGAGGTTGAACGAATCCGTTCAGACAGCGTTCAGCTGCCATGTGGTCAAAAAGACCCAAGGTCGAATTCGGCCGCAGTTTCGGAGTTTCTGGCCCATGAAATCGCTTCGCCTTGGTATGCTTTCCGCCCTCGTTCTGCTCGCCGGTACCGCTGTCGCCATCGCGCAGCAGACCGTGACCATCACCGCGGACGTCAACGCCTACAAGGGACCAAGCACCGGATCTGAGTTTGCGGGCACGGTTCGCGCCAATACGCCCGTCACGCTCGATCACTGCGAAAGCAATTTCTGCCTGGTTTACTACGGCCGCTCGGCGATCTGGGTCGAGCAGCAATATGTTGCCCAGTCTCCTCAGCCTCAGCCTCAGCCGCAGCCCCAGCCCCAGCCCGTGCCCTTGCCCCAGCCGCAGCCCAATCCCGGCTGGCCTTGGCCAAACAATCCCTGGCCGCAGCCCCAGCCGCCGCGCCCGCAGCCCCAACCGCCTGTCTTCGATGAAGCTGGTGCCTGCTTCTACAGCGAGCGCAATTTCCGCGGTTCGAGCTTCTGCCTCGACGAAGGCGAATCCTTCACCCGCCTGCGCACCTGGGACACTGCGATACGTTCCGTCGAAGTAGTCGGAGGGGTCCGCGTCGACCTTTGCACGGACTCGAATTATCGCGGCGATTGCGTCACCCTGCGCCGCGACACGTCGCGCTTGCCGAGCGAGCTCGATCGCAGGGCATCGTCCGTCGACGTCTATTAATCACGCGCCACACCAATTTCCGGGGAGCCGGAACTCTTTTCTCCATCCTCCCGTTTCTCCAGCAAATAATAACTGGCCACCGAAAAAGCGTCGTCCCATCCCGGGACCGGTAGGGCCAGCACATAGGAGCGCCAAAAAATGAACCGTCATACTCGCAAGATGTTGCTGAACATCGCCACCGGCGTGGCCGTCGCCGCCACTGCGGCCGTCGTCTTCCTGCCGGCCGCCTATGCTGCGCCGGGCACCATCACCAGCAACGTCAACGTGCGCTCCGGCCCGGGCACCAACTATGCCGTGGTCGATACCGTTCGCCGCGGATCCCAGGTCGACGTGCAGCAGTGCCAGGGCTCCTGGTGCTACATCGCCAAGCCCGGCCCCGATGGCTGGGTCTCTTCGACCTACCTGACCGGCTCGGGCGGCAGCCCCGTCAATCCGCAGCAGCCTGGCCTCAGCTTCGGCTTCTCCACTGGCCCTGGTGGCCCGACCATCAATTTCGGCATCGGACAGCAGCCGCAGGTCCAGCCCCCGCGTCCGCCGGTAATCCAGCCGGTGCCAACCTTCGGCGAAGTTTGCTTCTACGATCGCACCCGCTTCCGCGGCACCAGCTTCTGCCTTGAATCCGGCGAGAGCATCCGTAACCTGGGCGATTGGGCCGACCGTGTCTCCTCCATCGAGAACAGCGATGGCCTGTCGGTCCAGGTTTGCTCGGAGAGCAACTACCGCGATTGCCGCACCTACACGACCAGCGCCTCCAGTCTCGGCGACCTGGACGACTTCATCGCCTCGGTTCGCGTGCGCTGATTTGCGCCGCATGATCTGAAAAGCAAGGGCGCGGCCTCGGTCGCGCCCTTTGTTTTGCCCTCTTGGAGCCAGGCGGGCTCCGCGCTACTGTAACCGCACATTCGGAGCCCGGATTTAGCCATGCGTTATTTCAGTCGTCTTTTGACTACTCTCGCCGGCATCATGCTTCTTGCCATGGCACCGGCTTTCGCCCTCTCCGAAGCCGGCACGCATGCCTGGAGCACCAGCACCCTCACCCTGCGCGCCGGTCCGGGCCTCGCCTACACCGTCACCGGTGAGATCGCGGCCGACCTGCCCATCAAGGTGCTGCGTTGCGAAGAACTCTGGTGCGTCGTCGATGGCGATGGTGGCCGCGGCTGGACCAGCAAGCAGTCCATCGTCTTCGGACTGACCTCCACCGACTGGCCCGGCGGCGTCAATCCGGACTACCCCACCGGCGGCAGCATCTGCTTTTATTCAGGCACCAACTTCACCGGCTCGGAACTTTGCCTGGGTTCCGGCCGCGTCATCCATGACCTCGCATTGCTCGGTCTCGACAATAGCTTCAACTCGGTAAGAGTGCACGGAGCTTCGGCCGCTGCCTGCCGCGATCGCGGCTTCCAGAGCTATTGCGAGCGGATCATCGCCGACCAGCCGGTCCTCGATCAATACCTGCGCCACGCCCTCTCCTCGATCCGCGTCTACTAGGCCCCAGCCGGCAACGCCGACGACATGGGGAATTCCCCCCAGGCACCGTCCTCCCGGCGGCGCTTGCAACACCCCTGAACACGGATGGATTTCGCGCCCGCGTCGTCTTACCGTGCTCCTGCCGGACCGAGTCCGTGAGGGGACACTGCAGGCCGGCTTTGGGGAAAAGCACATGCCACGCATATCCGAATATTACTTCCGTTCCGCGATCCTGTTCCTGATCGTCGGCATCTCCGTCGGCATCCACATGTCGATCAGCCAGAACCACAACGTCATCGGCGCGCACGCCCATATCAATCTGCTCGGCTGGGTCACCTCAGCGCTGTTCGGGGGCTATTACGCCCTGAACCCCGCCAAGGCCGCCGGCCGCCTGCCGATGATCCAGTATGTGGTCTATACGCTGGGCGTCGCGCTGATGGGTGTCTCGCTCTATCTGCTGCTGGGTGGCAATACCGGCGTTGAACCCATCGTCGCCGTCAGCTCGCTCATCGCCTTTGCCGGCGTGCTGCTCTTCGCCTGGATCGTCTGGGTACCTGCCGGTACCGGTGCGCGCGCCACGCCGCAGGCTGCGGAATAAGCAATCAGGCGCCGCTGGCAAATGCCCGCGGCGCCTGACTTTCCGGCATCCGTTGTTTGGGAACGCAGGGATGCCAGCCTCCGGGGAGGAGCTCCGCCCGCTATTGGCCAAACACCAGCACATGCAGGCGCGGCAGCAGAGGCTGAACAACGGCGGCGAACGGCGCTCCCCCGGCCCGTGCCTCATGCGCCGCGGCGATCTCCGGCTCCAGGTCCTCGCGGATCACGGCCTTCTGCTCGTCGGTCAGCCTGGTATTGGCGTCCAGCAATGCCAGCGGCGCCTCGAAGATCGCGTCGAACTCGGCATCGGGAATGCTGGCCATGTAGCCGGTCATCACGTCGTCGAAGGCGATGGTCCAGCTGTCGAAGTCGAACCCGGCGGCACTGATGCGGTCTTCCCCATCCATGTCGTATTCGAACACTTCCCCGGCCCCGCCATGGTAGACCGGCTCGCCGCTCGCCGCGGCATAGGCCTCCATGATCTCGACGACCACAGTGGCTTCCCGCTCGTCGAGCCCGACCGCAGGCGCGATCATCGCGGCGGATGCAACGAGACCCAGCAGCACTTTCCTCATCGTCATCTCCATCAGAATGCCGCCTTGAAGCCGATACTGCCGCCAATGCTGGCATCCTGCCCCTGTGTCGCCGCATGGACCGACAGCGAAAGCATCGCGTTCTCGCCGATCTTCTGGTCGAGATCGGCACCGATGCGCGCCCAGGTCTGGCCCTGGCTGCCACCGCCGAGATTGAAATCGAACAGCCCCATCACACTGCCGCTGGCCGAAGGTGCGGTGCCGGCGCGATGCGCTACTTCGAGCGTCGTGCTGAGCGTCGTGGTATCGGAGAACTCCGTCACCGCAGTCACGCCGAGCCGTACTTCGTGCGACACCAGCGACCGCGCGTCGAATTGCGCCGGGAATGGTCCGCCACTCTCGATATAGCCACCGACCTCAGTGCGCCCCACCGCCACCGAGGCCCAGGGGTTGATCGTGGTATTGCCAATGCTGGCCGCCTCCAGCCAGTCTGCCCGCAGCCGGATCACCCCGGCGCCGAGCTGCGTCTGCCCATCCGAATAGGCCGTGGTCCCACCATTGCTATAGCCGCGATGGATGTTGGCCTGCCAACCACCCAGCATTCCGGTGAGCGACAGCAGCAGCGGCGTCCCATCGGGCCGCCAGTCGACCTCGCCCACCGCATACTGCCCCGCCAGCCGGCTGCTGCCGCCCAGCGCCAGGGTCTGCCAGGAATGGCTCGTGCCCACCCCCAGCCCGGCCCGCACATTGCCGCCGAACAGGTCGACGCAGGCGCCGATTTCGGCCAGCCCCAGCCCGGTATTGCTGCCGCCATGGTGCGCCAGGTCCCCCGTCGCCCAGATGCAGCTGTCCTCGCTCAGGCTCTCCTGGCTCATCAGCGGCCGATGATGCGCCCCGTTCATCGGCAGCCAGGCCAGGAACTGCCCGGCATTGGCGATCTGCGTCGTCGAGAACAACGAGTGGTGATAGGCTTCGACATCCATGATGCCCGAACCAGAGTCCGCCACGCGAGCGATGTAGCCGACATATTCGCCATCGGTATTGAGCATCCGGCCCACCACCACGCTGCCGTCGCCGGAGGTGTCATTGGCGCTGTCAGGCTGGTTTGTACCCACGTCCACACCGGCACGACGCAGCCATTCAGAGACGGCAATCATCCCCGTCGCCTCGCTCCAGCGATAGGCGACGTAGTCACTGTTGTTGATCATCGATTGGCCGACCACCACATTGCCGTCGCCTGAGACTGCACTGGCATGGCTGCTATCGCCGCCCAACGTCCCCAGGTCGTACATCTGGACGTTGTTCGCCACGCCTCCGGTCGCGCCCTCCACCCAGCGGAACGCCCGATAGGAGCCATCGATGTCGCTGTGCCCGACGACCACCCGGCCATCGTCGGAAATGTCATAGCCCTGCGAATAGCCGGACGTCATTCCCTCGAACGTTCCCAGCCCGATCGCCGACACGTTGCCTGCTTGGATGCCACCGATATCCCAACGCACCGCCTGCCAGAACCCGCCGAGTTCGGCGCCCACGATGAACCGCGCATCGCGGGTGATGTCCATCACCAGCGTCTGGTTGGGATTGGCAACCAGTCCCGGCAGCTCGTACATCTGCTGGTTGCCGGCAACACCCCCGCTAGCCCCCGATATCCAGACGAAGGGCGCTTCGCTGAAGTTCGCCCGTCGTGCCCGCCCGATGACCGTATTGCCGTCGCCGGACACGCCATAGGCCCAGCTCTGGGTTCCGCCCAGCGAGCCGAGATATTCCACGCCGCCGCTGGCCGTCCATCGGAACGCACCTGGCACTGCGAGCGCGGTGTTGTGACCTACCACCGTTGCGCCATCGTCGGAAATGCCCGTGACATAGGAGCTTGAAAACACGTCGGTATTGAGGTCCACCGGCTGTCCATCCGGCCCCCACAGCGTTGCGCGCCACAATCCGGACGACGAGCGGGACCACTGCCCCGCCGCGTGCGTGCCGGCCCTGTTGATGACGGTGAGATCCACCCCCGACACGCCGGGATCAGGCGAATACAGGTAGTCGATACGGTTCTGCGCCTCTGCGCGCGGCAGGCCAACCAGTGCCGTCGTCCCCACGATGGCCATCCAGATGGTCGCGCGCCAGATCTGCGCTTTCGTCTGCCGCCTCGTCCTCATCATGCACTACCCCTTGCCGTTCTGCCCTCATGGAGAGGGACCATCGGCTTGCGGTAGTGGTGGGCGACCGGACGATCAACGCGCCGGGCAGTCAGGCATAACTCATACCGCCGCCCATAATCGGTGCGCTACTCCTCGCTCTCGCGCACCCGGCGATAAGCGCCCGGCGAAACCCCGAAACGGCGGCGGAACGCGGTGACGAAGTTGCTCACCTGGTTATATCCCAGCGCCCATGCCAGTTGCTTGAGTGGCAGTGTCGAACCGTCCTCCAGCGCCTGGCGCGCCGCATCCAGCCGCGCGTCCCGCAGATAGTCGAACACTGTGGTGCCATAGAGAACGCGGAAGTTCCGGTTGAGCCGCCGCGGCGTCATCCCCACCGCCGCAGCGAGCTCCGATAGATCGGGCGGATTGCGCAGGTCAGCCAGCAGGCGCTCCCGCGCCTCGCGCACGCTTCGCCGCTCCAGGCTGGACATGTCGCCCCCATCCTGCCGCTCCATGCCGAGCAGGTCGAATTGGTGCGCCAGCAGCTCCAGCACCTTGCCCTGCCGATGGATGTGCCCCGTCGCCCCCTCATAGATCGGCCGCAGCAGGGCGTGCGCCACGGTGCGGATGGCGCCACTCAGCGGTGCCGTCATCGCCATGTCGCTGCGCCTGCCGGCCAGCGCCTCCCGCACCACCTGTGGCAGCACCCCACCGCCGCCCAGCAAGTCCAGCGCGCTTTCTTCCAGCCGCAGCGCCACCGCCTGCCAGTCGCGCCTTGCCCATACGTCATAGGACACCCGCCGTTCGATCGGCGCCAGCGCGTAGAACCGGCCATCCTCTCGCCAGTCCTGCTGTTCCGCGCCCTCCATCGTCACCGTGCCAGCCCCGCCCAGCATGGCGCCGAGCACGATCTGCCCGTTGCTGCTGGTGCCGTCCATGGCGATGCGAAAGGCGCTGCGTCCGTCGGCTCCGGCGCGAAACATCAGGATGCCGGGAAAGACCTCCTTCTGCTCCATGAAGGCCTGCACCGGCCCCCGCGCGAACTCGATCCGTTCGCGGCGGCCAAAATCATGCGCCCACTGGCAACTTCCACTGGCAAACAGCCAATCCTGCATGGTCCCCTCCGGCCCGCAAAGTTGTTCTCACTATAGAAAATTCCTGAGCATTTGCAGTATTACGCCACGCCGCTCCCGCCCAATAAATTATGCGCGCCGGCTTTCCCTTATGCCCGCCGGCCCCCACGAAGACGTTGGTGGGGCGCCACGCTGGTCGCAGAGGGCAT
The DNA here is from genome assembly GCA_049647065.1 of Devosia sp. Lineage (GTDB taxonomy): Bacteria > Pseudomonadota > Alphaproteobacteria > Rhizobiales > Devosiaceae > Devosia. The sequence continues at coordinate 9,827 of JBARWY010000176.1, forward strand.
GGTATTTACGGCGCTGTAATGCCATTAGCTTGGCAACGCCCATCTGACCCGAGCTGCTCAATGTCCGAGACTTCCGTTTTCGCCAGCATCGTCGCCGCTATCGGCGCTGCCGCCGTTGCCATCCGCCATCGCAATGACGGCCCGCGTCCCGCAGTCTATGGCAATGCGCCCGCCATCCCGGCCCCCAAGGCCCAAGGCAGCATTCCAACGCTGAAGATGCCCACGGCCAAAGGCTGGGTGCAGGGCCATACTCCGACCGCCGCTGCCGGCCTCAAGGTCAATGCCTTCGCCGCGGGCCTCGATCACCCGCGCCACATGCACGTCCTGCCCAATGGCGACGTGCTGGTCGCTGAATCGATGGGCGAAGATGGCAAGCCTCGCGACCTGTTTGGCCACGCCATGTCCGCGACCATGAAGCGTGCCCGCGCCTCGGGCAACAGTCCCAACCGCATCACGCTGCTGCGCGACGCCGATGGCGACGGCATCGCCGAAATCCGCCACGCCTTCATCGAGGGCGTCCGCCAGCCCTTCGGCATGGTTCTCCTGGGCAACACGCTCTATGTCGGCGCCAGCGATGCCGTCCTCGCCTATCCCTACGAAACCGGCGCGACCAGCATCACCGCGCCCGGCCGCAAGCTCATGGATTGCAAGCCGCACGGCCATTGGACGCGCAATCTGATCGCCAGCAAGGACGGCACCAAGCTCTATGTGGCCGTCGGCTCGCTCTCCAATATCGGCGATGCCGGCATGGACGCCGAGATCGATCGCGCCTGCATCCACGAACTCGACCTCGTCACCGGGCAGTCCCGCGTCTTTGCCGGTGGCCTGCGCAACCCCGTCGGCATGGCCTGGGAGCCAACCACTGGCGCACTCTGGACCGTGGTCAACGAGCGCGACGGCCTCGGCGACGAGACTCCGCCCGACTACCTGACGTCGGTCCGCGATGGCGGCTTCTACGGCTGGCCTTACTCCTATTGGGGCGTCGTCGATGACCGCGTCCCACAGGACCCGGCCCGCCCCGCCACTGCGCAGGATCATCCCGATTACGCGCTGGGCGGTCACACCGCTTCGCTCGGCCTCTGCTGGTTGCCTGAAGGCACCCTGCCCGGCTTCCCTGGGGGCATGGCCATCGGCCAGCACGGTTCGTGGAACCGCAGCAAGCTCAGCGGCTACAAGCTGACCTTCGTCGCCTTCGACAACGGCAAGCCTGTCGGCCTGCCGCGCGATATCCTCACCGATTTCCTGTCCCCCGACGAGAAATACTCCTATGGCCGCCCGGTTGGCGTCGCCCTTGCGGCCGACAAGGCCGTGCTGATGGCCGATGACGTCGGCGACGTGATCTGGCGCGTGACCTCGGCCTGATCGGAGTTCCATCTCTCCGCACCCACGAACGGCACCTCCCCCTCGATGGGGAGGCTGGGAGGGGGTGGCCGGGCACGCCCAGATCGCCAACTCCCAGGCCTCCTCGCCTTCTCCCCTTGCGGAAGAAGGTGCGCGAAGGGCGGATTAGGGGTTTCTGCATCCTCCGCGAGCATTGAAGCTGGCAGGCTAGCCCGGCGCTCGTCGTCACCCTCACGGAACGCCTCCGCCCCAATCTCGTTCTGCTCCGGGGAACCGGAGAAAGCAGATGGCAGCGCGCGCAGTTTGGACGGGTGTGATCAAGATCGCCGAGATCGTCTGCCCGGTGAAGATGTACACGGCCGCGACGACCTCCGAGCGCATCTCGTTGCACCTTGTCAATCGCAAGACTGGCCACCGGCTGCGCCGCGTCTATCTCGACAACAAGACCGGCAAGCCGGTCGACCACGAGGACCAGGTCAAGGGCTACGAGACCCACGAAGGGTCCTATGTGATGCTCGAGCCGGAAGAGATCTCGGCCGCCATACCCAATAGCGACAAGAGCCTGACGGTGGATTCCTTTATCGCCTGTAGCAAGATCGAGCCGACCTATTTCGATCGGCCCTACTACCTGCTGCCCGAATCCGACGCTACCGAGGACAGCTTCGTGCTGATCCGCGAGGCCCTGCGCCAGCAGAAGGCCGCTGCCATCGCCCACACCGTCCTCTTCCGCCGCCTCCGTCCGGTGCTGATCCGCGCCCACCGCAAGGGCCTCATCGCCACCACCCTCAATTTCGACTACGAAGTGCGATCGGCCAAGGACGCCTTTTCTGATATCTCCAAGCGCAAGATCGAGCCTGAAATGCTCAAGCTGGCGCAGCACATCCTCAAGACCAAGGCTGGCAAGTTTGCGCCTGAGAAGTTCGAGGATCGCTACGAGGAGGCGCTTGCCGAACTGGTCCGCGCCAAGATCGACGGCCGCAAGGTCGTGCCGCTGCGCCGTCCCGAACCGACCAAGCCCAACGATCTGCTTGAGGCACTGCGCCTGAGCGCCGGCGGCAAGGAACAGAAAGCCGCCGCCAAGCCCCGCGCCAAGAAGGCCGCGGCATCGAAAAAATCGACTGCAGCTCTGGCGCGCCGCAAGGCGAGCTAGCGCTTCGATTTCTTCGCGGCTTCCGACTTTCCTTCGAGGCTTTTCTTCAGCGCCGCCATCAGGTCGATGACATTGCTCTGCGGCTCGAACCGCTCTTCCTCGTTCTGCTTTGGCTTGGCCTTGCGCTTGGGCGACTTCTTGGACTTGATGATCTCCAGCAGCCGGTCCTGCACCGGGTCCTTCACCATCGCCTCCGACCACGTCGTCGTGCGCTGCTCGATGAGCTTTCCGACCATGGTGAGCATCTTGGCGTCCGGCTTGGGTGCCTTGACGCTCTTGAAATATTCATCCTCGTCGCGGACTTCGCCGCCATAGCGCAGGCTCCACAGGATAATGCCCTTGTCCCAGGGCTGCAGCATCACCGCCCGCTCGCGATTGCCCAGCACCAGCCGGGAAATCCCCACCACATCGCCATCAGCCATCGCCTCGCGGATGACGGTGAAGGCCTCCTCGCCCACTTCATCGGCTGGCACCACGAAATAGGGGCTGTCGTAATACACCCATTCGATGCTGTCGGCCTCCACGAATTCCTCGATATCGATCGTCCGCGCGCTTTCGAGCTGGACGGCGTCGAGCTCCTCCTCCTCTAGAATGACGTAATCGTCCTCGCCCTTCTCGTAGGCCTTCGTCTGGTCGTCATCGTCGACGGCCTTGCCCGACACCGCGTCCACATATTGCGTATGGATCCGCTCGCCCGTCTTGCGGTTGAGCGTGTGGAAGCGAACCTTCTCGCCTTCGGTCGTTGCCGGCGACAAGGTCACCGCGCAGGTGACCAGCGACAGCTTCAGGTAGCCTTTCCAATAGGGTCGAACGGCCATCGTCACCTCCTGCGCAGACGAAAGCCAAACGCCGGATAGCACCCACCTGTTCCGCCACCTATTCTCGGCTTGCTGCACCATGCAGTTGCTCCCACTTCTCCCACAGCGCCGATCCATCGCCCTCGAGGGCATCGCGCACATCCTCCGGGTCCAGTCCCGCATCCCGCAGCAGATGTTCGTCGAGATGCGATATCCGGGCCAATGTCCTGCGCCGGTCGTGCCACTGGCGCATGGCCGCGAGCGCCTGCCTGACGGCGCCCCAGGGGTTGCTGGTATGATGCTGCTCGCGGGCCACATCCTCGAGTTCAAAGGTTGTCATCGTCGATCTCCTTGCTACGGTTGTCATTCGTCCTCAGGTTAGGGCGCCGACATCGAGGGGTGAGAGTTACAAGTGTGACGGTATTCCCATGGACTCCCTGATCCGGGCCGCCGCCCACGCACTCGCCACGGGCGATCTGCTCGGCGCACTCAAGCGCCTGGCGCTGCGTGAAGACCCGCCAGCCCTGGCTTTGCGCGGTATTGCCATGGCGCAGCTGGGCGAACTGGATCGCGCCAAGACCCTCCTCAAGCGCGCCGCGCGTGCCTTCGGGCCACGCGAGGTGGTTGCTCGAGCTCGATGCATCGTCGCCGAAGCCGAGATTGCTCTGGTTTCGCGCGATCTCGGCTGGCCGCCCAAGGCACTGGCGGCTGCGGGCGCCACACTTGCGGCCCATGGCGATCATGCCAATGCCGCACATGCCCGAAACCTCGCGGCACGCCGCCTGCTGCTCGTAGGACGGCTTTCAGAAGCCGAAAACGCCCTGGCCGAGCCCGGCACGACCCCGCTGGCCCAGCCATTACGCGCCGCCCGCGAACTGGTGGTCGCCGGCATCGCGATCCGCCGCCTGCAGACCACGCCAGCCAGGAACGCCCTGCTTCGCGCGGAAGACGCGGCGCGTGAAGCTGACATTCCGGCACTGTCCGCCGAAGTCGAGAGCGCCTGGCTCGCCCTGAATAGCGTAGCCGCACGCCTGATCTCCCACGGCGCCGAGCGCCCCCTCCTATTGGAAGATGTCGAGGCAGTTCTGGCATCGGACGCGCTGGTCGTGGACGCCTGCCGCAATGTTGCCCGCAAGGAAGCCACTATCGTTCCACTCACGACACGGCCCGTGCTGTTCGCCCTCTTGCGCGCCCTGGGTGAGGCATGGCCGCACGACGTGTCCCGCGTCACCCTGCTCACCCGCGCCTTCGGGGCCAGGCACGCCGATGAATCGCACCGCGCCCGCCTGCGGGTCGAAATCGGCCGGTTGCGCGTGGAACTGGCACCATTCGCCGCGGTGAATGCCACGAAACGAGGCTTCGTGCTGGCGCCCCACAACGCGGGCAATGTTGTCGTGTTGGTGCCTCCGATCGACGAGCAACACGGCGCCTTGCTGGCGTTCCTCGCCGATGGCGAGGCATGGTCCAGTTCCGCCCTGGCCATCGCCCTCGATACCAGTCCGCGCACGGTGCAACGGGCGCTCGACCAGCTCGCGACAACAGGCAAGGCCCAGTCGTTTGGCCGGGGCCCCGCCCGCCGCTGGGTGATGCCCTCCGTCCCCGGCTTCCCGACAAGCTTGTTACTCCCAGGCCCGCTTCCCAGTAGCTAGGATGACCGCATGAAACACTCAGCAGCCGAAATCATTCGCGAATATGGCCCCTTCCCCGGCATCGACGACATTGCCGGCGTGACATTCGATGGCGAGCACATCTGGTTCGCCGCCGGTGAAAGCCTCAATGCGCTCGATCCCCACACCGGTCAGATCGTACGGTCGATCGACATCGCCGCCCATGCTGGCACCGCCTTCGATGGCACGCACCTGTTCCAGATCGCCGAGAACCTCATTCACAAGATCGATCCGAAAACCGGCTCCGTGCTGGCCACGATCCCAGCGCCCGGCGACGGCGGCGATTCAGGCCTCGCCTGGGCCGAGGGCACGCTCTGGGTCGGCAGTGGGCGCGGCCGGACCATTCATCAGATCGATCCCGAAACCGGAGCGATCCTGCGCACCATCCACTCCAACCGCATCGTCACCGGCGTCACCTGGACGGATGGCGAGCTCTGGCACGCCACCTGGGAGGGCGACGAGAGCGAAGTCCGGCGGGTCGATCCGGAACGGGGCACGGTCGTCGAAACCCTCCGCATGCCGCGCGGCACCGGCGTATCCGGCCTCGAAGCCGGCGACGACGATCAATTCTTCTGCGGCGGTGGCGACAGCGGAAAAATCCACGCCATCCGCCGTCCGCGCCACAAGACGCCCTGATCGCCCGACAACCTGGTCGCCACTAAACCGCTGAGCCGTCCGGCACTGGGGACTGGTGCAGGCGCGCCACCTCAGCGAAGGCGAGGAAACCCAATGCAGCCACCCCGGTAATGACGGCGAGCGCGTATGTCAGGCCAATCGCGCCGGTCAGCCACGCCAGTACAAAGGGCGCTCCAGCCGCCAAAACCTGTCTTGCAAAAGCCATCCAGCCCAGTCGGGCGCCGTAGGAAGCACTCCCGAACAGCATCAGGGGCAGCGTGCCCTGGACTATGCTTTTGAGGCCGGAACTGAATCCGAGCAGGATGGCAAATGCCACGGCGCCAGCAGCCACTGGCGCAGACACGAGCAGGATGATGATGGCGATCGGCATCAGACCGATGGCGATGAGCGTTACCGGCAACGGATGCTTGCGACCGATCAGCATGTTGACGAGGCGCACGAGCACCTGGGCCGGTCCGAACAGCGTCGATACGACCAGCGCCGATGTGCCGAGACCAAGTGCGGTCAACATCGGCACCATCTGGTTGAGAACGGCAGAAAGGGTGAATCCGGCCAGGGCAAAACCTGCCGTTACGAGCAACAGCGTGCGCCGCTGCAAACCTGGGGCCACTGATGGGGCATGCGGTATGTTGGGGGGCACACCCGAGGTGAGCGCGGCCACCGACGCTTGTCCGTGCTGGCGCGCAATAAGCAGGTGGATAGGCAAGCACGCAACGAGATTCAGGACGGCGAAGCCCATCAGAATGCCGCGCCAGTCAAGAAATCCGTGCAGCCAGCTCGTCAGCGGCCAGAAGATGGTTGATGCAAAGCCGGCGATCAAAGTCAGATGGGTAATGCGCAGGTGGGCGTCGGCGCCCGTCGTCTGCACCAGCACGGCGAACGCCGCATCATAGAGCACCAGCGAGCCGGCCACCTGCATGGCGATCAGGCCGGCCGAAAAAGCGAAGGGATCCGTTGCGAGCGACGCAATTAGCAGTGTGGCGGCTGCGACGACCGAGCCGATGGCCATGATCATCCCGCCGCCATGGCGATCGATACGCCGGCCGGCCATCGGCGCTGCGAGACCGCCCGCCAGCAGCGCAAGCGAAAAGCTGGCATAGATCCATGAGACGGGCCAGGCAAACGACCCGGCGACGTCCTCGGCCAGTATCGAGAAGCTATAGTAAAGTGTGCCGTAGCCGAGGATCTGCGAGATCCCCAGCAGCCAGACAATGGGTGTCGGGCCTAATTCCTTGCCGCCATTGGTCACGCGCAACACGCGGTCTCGCCGGCCGACGGGGCGCAGCATGCAGCCGCTTCGGCCTGTGCCGCTCGATGGCGCGGCTTGCAGATGGCCGGGCGAGCGCCCAGGCGGATGATGGCATTGGTCTCGTCCACAATGACCTCGGCGACATCGTACACCTGCATCGGCACGTCAGGCACGCCGATCTCGAAAGTGAGCCGGGCGCCCTCGTTCAACCGCACCTTGCGGTCGACCTGCGCAAGAATGCCCCGGAACTTGCCGACACTCATGGGCGCGCGGCCCGCTTCGGTCGGCAGGTCCTCGACCTGCAGGATGGTCTCCTGCCAGGCATCAGGATTGCCGCCGCAATCCAGCGTGACGAAGGACCCGGCCTTTACCTCCGTAATGTGGTAGCCCGCCTGAACCTGGCGGCCGCCATACTCGATTATCAGCGGCTTGCCGTCGTGGGCGGCTAGCGTGGCGAGCACGCTCGCAAGCGATGCATCGAATTCGACCGGCAACAAAATACTGGCGTGAACACTCATGCTGCGCTATCCTCATTTCAATTATTGTTGAGATATTGAAATGCAAATGGAAGAAAAGCAAGCGCTGGATGCGTTTGGCGCGCTTTCTCAGGAAACGCGCCTGCAGATGGTCCGCGCCTTGGTCATTGCCGGCCCTGACGGCATGGCCGCCGGTGCCGTTGGCGACGCGGTGGGCGCATCATCATCGAGCGCGTCCTTTCACCTCGCCCATCTCGAGCGCGCCGGCCTCGTACAGTCGCGCCGCGCCGCGCGCTCGATCATCTACACCGCCAACTTCGACGGCCTTTCCGGCCTCGTTGCCTTTTTGATGCAGGACTGCTGCCAGGGCCATCCGGAAGTTTGTGGTCCAGCCGCCGTAACGGCCGCTGCCTGCTGCGCGCCTGCCCCGGCCGAGATGGCATGACTGACCTGGCACGCCGCCTGACAGCTGAAGCCCTGGGCACCGGCATGCTCGTCGCCACCGTCGTCGGTTCGGGCATCATGGCGCAAAGCCTGACAACCGACGTCGCCCTGATGCTCCTCGCCAACACGATCGCCACCGGCGCCGTGCTGGTCGTGCTGATCACCATTCTCGGGCCGATTTCCGGCGCGCACTTCAATCCGGCCGTTTCACTGGTCATGGCGTTACGCGGCGAACTGCGGCCGCGCGAAGCGTTGTCCTACATCGCCGTGCAGATTCTCGGCGGCATAGGCGGCGCCATCCTGGCGCATGCCATGTTCGCCCTGCCCCTGCTGCAGGCGTCTGCCAAAGTGCGCACGGGCGGGTCGCAATGGCTCTCGGAGGGCGTCGCCGCCTTTGGCCTCGTCGCCGTCATCCTTGCCGGGCTGCGCTTCCAGCGCAGCGCCGTGCCCTGGCTCGTCGGGCTCTATATCACCGCCGCCTACTGGTTCACCGCCTCGACGTCGTTCGCCAATCCGGCGGTCGCCATCGCCCGATCGCTGACCGACACGTTTTCCGGCATCCGCCCGCTGGACCTGCCCGGCTTCATCGCGGCTCAGTTCGTGGGCGCCCTGGCGGCGCTCGCCCTCATGAGCTGGCTGCTGCGTGTGCCGGCGCCGCAAGCCCTCGAACCGAAAGCTGCCCCATGACGATCACGATCTACCACAATCCCGACTGCGGGACCTCGCGCAACACCCTGGCCATGATCCGCCAGTCCGGCGAAGAACCCGAGGTCATCCTCTACCTCGAAACCCCGCCTTCCCGCGAAAAGGTCAGGGAGCTGGTAGCGGCCGCCGGCCTGACCGTGCGTCAGGCGCTCCGCCAGAAGGACACGCCATTTGCCGAACTCGGCCTAGATGATCCGACGCTGGATGACGACGCCCTCCTCGACGCGATCCACACCCATCCCATCCTGCTCAACCGGCCATTCGTGGTGACGCCCAGGGGCGTCCGGTTATGCCGGCCTTCCGAACTCGTCCTGGACATTCTGCCTAATCCCGACATTGGCAGCTTCACCAAGGAGGACGGGGAGGTCATCCCTGCGAGGCCTGCCTCGTAAACGATCGCTCCCCTATGCGGAATGACGGCTTGTGGCGAGGCCAGACAAACTTGTAGAGGCTGTCTGGTCCAGATCGCCTATGCTGCATTCCTGGATGTGCGCCAATAGAGAAGTCCCCGCATGCTGCCCTGGATCAAGCTCGACGAAACCACCATGCCCGGCGGCGGGCCGCT
>JBARWY010000177.1:0-16600 GCA_049647065.1 Devosia sp.
GGGTGATCCCAACAAGTGGGGCGACGAGACCGATCCGCGCATCGTCGGCCATGACGTGACCGCCGGCAACGAGGAGGGCGGCCGCAAGGCGATGGAAAACCTGCTCGCCAAGGATCCCATGATCAACGTCGTCTATACGATCAATGAGCCTTCAGCCGCCGGTGCCTATGAAGCGCTCAAGTCGATCGGCCGCGAGGGTGACGTGCTGATCGTCTCGGTCGATGGCGGCTGCCCGGGCGTTGCCAACATCAAGGATGGCGTCATCGGCGCCACCTCCCAGCAGTATCCGCTGGACATGGCAGCACTGGGCGTCGAGGCCATCAAGACCTGGTCCGACAATGGCAGCAAGCCGACTCCGACCGAAGGCAAGGACTTCTTCGACACCGGCGTGCAGCTGGTGACCGATACGGCCGTCGATGGCGTCGAGTCCATTGACAGCGTCAAGGGCGCGGAGCTCTGCTGGGGCTAGTCTAGCTCGCCAACGAACTTGAGGGGCGGACCGCGTGTTCGCCCCTTGCTTATCCACGGGGAGGAGAACCCATGTCGAGCGAATCCGATCTGGACGCGGCAACTGTCGCGCGTTCCGAAGTTGTCGCCAGCTTCGATCACCAGCCGACCGGGCCGCTGTCGCGGCTCCAGCATGCGTTGCACAGCTCGCCGTCACTGGTGCCGCTCATCGTGCTGGTGCTGTCGATCGCCATTTTCGGTGCACTGCTGGGGTCCAAGTTCTTCTCGTCCTTTGCCCTGACGCTCATCCTGCAACAGGTCGCCATTGTCGGCATTGTCGGTGCCGCGCAGTCGCTGGTGATCCTGACGGCCGGCATCGATCTGTCGGTCGGCGCCATCATGGTGCTGAGCTCGGTGATCATGGGCCAGTTCACCTTTCGCTATGGCCTGCCCCCGGCGGTCGCCATCCTCATCGGCCTCGCCGTGGGTACCTTTGTCGGCTTCATCAATGGCTGGCTGATCGCCCGCATCAAGCTGCCACCCTTCATCGTGACGCTGGGCGTCTGGCAGATCGCCCTGGCCTCCAATTTCCTCTATTCGGGCAACGAAACCATCCGCGCCCAGGAGATCGAGACTCAGGCACCGCTGCTGCAGTTCTTCGGCCAGACCGTCAACTTCGGCGGCGCGGTCTTCACCTATGGCGTGTTCTTCTTCGTGCTGCTGGTGCTGCTGCTAGCCTATGTTTTGCGCCACACCGCCTGGGGCCGCCATGTCTATGCGGTGGGCGACGATGCCGACGCGGCCGAGCTCTCCGGCGTCAACACCAAGCGGGTGCTGATCTCGGTCTATATGCTGTCGGGTCTCATCTGCGCCTTTGCCGGCTGGGCCCTGATCGGGCGCATTGGCTCAGTCTCTCCCACCTCCGGCCAGTCGGCCAATATCGAAAGTATCACCGCGGTGGTGATCGGCGGCATCTCGCTGTTCGGCGGCCGCGGCTCGATCCTCGGCATGCTGTTCGGGGCGCTGATCGTGGGCGTCTTCTCGCTCGGACTGCGCCTGCTGGGCGCAGACGCGCAGTGGACCTACCTGCTGATCGGGGTGCTCATCATTGCCGCCGTGGCGGTGGACCAGTGGATCAGGAAGGTATCGGTCTGATGGAACCCATTCTCAAGGCGCGCAGCCTCTCCAAGCGCTATGGCCGGGTGACGGCGCTCGACAATTGCGACTTCGACCTGATGCCGGGGGAAATCCTGGCGGTCATCGGCGACAATGGCGCCGGCAAGTCCTCGCTGATCAAGGCGCTGTCGGGAGCCATTACCCCCGATAGCGGCGAGATCTTCCTCGAGGGTCAGCAGGTGAGCTTCAGCTCGCCCATCGCTGCGCGCCTAGCCGGTGTCGAGACGGTCTACCAGACGCTCGCCATGTCGCCGGCGCTCTCGATTGCCGACAACATGTTCATGGGACGCGAGCTACGCAAGCCCGGCTTCATGGGCAATATCCTGCGCCAGCTCGACCGCCCGGCCATGGAACGCATCGCGCGCCAGAAGCTCAATGACCTGGGCCTTATGACTATCCAGAACATCAACCAGACGGTCGAGACACTGTCCGGCGGACAACGCCAGGGCGTGGCGGTGGCACGGGCTGCGGCGTTCGGCAGCAAGGTCATCATTCTTGATGAGCCGACGGCCGCTTTGGGCGTCAAGGAATCGCGGCGGGTGCTCGACCTGATCCAGGATGTGCGAGCGCGCGGCATTCCGATCATCCTCATCAGCCACAACATGCCCCATGTATTCGAAGTGGCCGACCGCATCCACGTGCACCGGCTGGGTCGGCGGCTCTGCGTCATCGACCCCAAGGACTATACAATGTCGGATGCGGTGGCCTTCATGACCGGAGCCAAGGCTGCGCCGGGCCTGGCGTTGGCCTAGCGCCGCGGCAGATCGCCGGTGCTGCGGCCCCAGCGCACCATGCACTCGACGACAAGCTGCACCGGCGCCGCGTTGGCGGGCTGGTCGATGATCTCCGCCAGCGCGGCGCTGACGATGCCGGGGCGTGGCGCGATAGTGGTGATGGAATGGCTGTCCCAGCCTGACAGCGCCACCCCGTCATGTCCGACAACGGCGAGGTCAGTAGGCACGGCGAAGCCCAGCACCGTCGCCACATCCTTGACGCCGATGGCCATCAGGTCGTTGGCGCAGACGATGACATCGGGCCGCATGCGGCGCAGCAGCAATGCGGCCTCCTTGTAGCCGGACTCGTAGGAGTAATCGCCGTGCTCGACGATGTCGAAGGCGAGGCCGTGCTCCGCCAGTGCAGCGGCGAACCAGCCCATGCGCTGCTTGTCGACATGGCTGGACGCGCGGCCCGAGAGATAAACGAAATGCCGCCGCCCCTGTGCCACCAGATGATTGACGACTTCGGCCGTGGCCTTGGCGGCATCGAGCCGGATATCGGAGACGTCGCGGCCCTCGAGCGGTTCGGAGGAGGCGATGATCGGCGTTGCCGAATGGAAGATGCGGGTCGCGTCATCGATGGAAACCGCGTCGGAATAGAGCACCACGTGATCGACCTGGTAGGTCGAGGCGATGCGCATCAGCTGGTTGCGATCCTCATGGTCAGCGCAGCGCAGCACCAGCGGTAGCCGTTCCTGCTCCTGCAGGCGCTGGATCAGCTGGTCCAGCCCCTCGGCCTCGGCCGGGTTGGCAACGGTATTGACCACCAGCGCTACCAGCCGCGACTGGCTGTTGTTGAGCGAGCGCGCCATGGCATTGGGGCGAAAGCCATGCTCGTCGGCGAGCGCCAGAATGCGGGCACGGGTCGCCGGCTTCATGCTGGAACTGGCGGCAAAGGCACGCGAGATCGTGGCTGAGGAAACACCGGCGAGCTTTGCCAGTTCGACCGATGTTATGCCCTTGCGCCGCATCCCGCCTCGCTGTTGCCCTGCCTTCAGGGCGCCGTCACCTCTAGCGTAACCGCGTCGCCATCGCGAGAGGCCGAAAGCTTGATCGCGTCCCACAGCCGGGCAAAGCGGAGGCCATTGGCCACGGTGGATGGATTAGCCAGCCGCCCGTCACGCACCGCCTGGAAGGTGTGCATCGGCGTATCGCGGGTCTCGCCTTCCTCGCGCGGCTCGGCCACGCCGTCGATGGTCACCTCGCGCCACTTGCCCCAGGCGTCGATACGCACGATCGCCTTGCTGTAGAAGAAGGTGATGGCCGAAGCGCAGCCCGGCGGGCCTTCGCCGGCCGCATTGAAGGTGACCAGCGCGCCATTGGTGAGACGCGCCGCTACGGCCGTCGCCAGATCCACGGCGATACCGCGGTTGTTGGCATAGGCCGAGAGCCGTGCGAATTCGGCATCGGCCAGCACGCAGACGGTGTTCATCATGTGGGCGCCGGTATCGAACATGAAGCCCCCGCCCGAAATGGCCGGGTTCTGCTTCCACTGTCCGGCATAGTTGTCCTTCCAGCCTTCCCAGATCGCGGCGTTGACGCTGATCAGGTCACCGAACTCGCCGCGGCGGGCGCGGTCGCGCGTGTCATGCACCAGTGGGGACAGCCCGCCCTGGAAGGCGATGACCACGATGCGGCCGGTGCGTTTTTCGGCCTCGACCAGCGCGAGCGCTTCCTCGACGGTGGTGACCATCGGCTTTTCCAGCAGCAGGTCATATCCTGCCTCGATCACGGCGAGGGCATTGGCGCCGTGGAACGCATGCGGGGTCGAGACATAGACGGCGTCCATCTGCCCCTGCAGCGCTGCCAGCATCGTGTCGGCATCGGGATATTCAGCGGGACGGGTCGCCCCTGCCGCCTCGCAAGTGTCGGCAAAGCGCTTGCGTGACACCTCGCTGACCTCTGCCGTGGCGACGATCCTGACGTTGTCCATCGCTGCCCAGCCACGCGCATAGTCGGCCGCCTTGAGTCCGGCTCCGATCACCCCCAGACGCAAAACCATGTCCAATCCCCTCCGCTGCTGAACACGCTGGCATGGTGTTCGATATCCTGAGCCAACGCAACTGTGCCACCACTTGTCACCAAAATGTAGACGTGTACATTGTTGGGCGTCAAGGCCGTGTAAAACCGCCAAACAGGGGAGAGAGTGTCGTGACCATCCGCGTGACCATCTGGAACGAAGGCCGCCACGAAAAGCGCGATGCTGATGTGGCCAAGATCTATCCCGATGGCATGGACGGCGCCATCGCCGCCGGCCTCACGGACCGCGACCTCACTATCGAACGTCGCTGCATCGACGATCCGGAGCAGGGGCTGACCCAGGAATTGCTCGACCGCACCGATGTGCTGACCTGGTGGGGCCATGTGGCCCATGACGAGGTCAAGGACGAGGTCATCGACCGGGTGCAGCAGCGCGTTTTGGCCGGAATGGGCCTCGTGGTGCTGCATTCGGGGCATCACTCCAAGATGTTCCGCCGCATGATGGGCACCAATTGCAACCTCGCCTGGCGCGAATTGCCCGAGGGCGATCTCGAACGTGTCTGGGTGACCAATCCCAACCATCCGATCGCCGAGGGCGTGCCGCCGTTCTTCGAGATTCCGCAGTCGGAAATGTATGGCGAGCCCTTCGACATCCCGGCGGCCGACGAGATCATCTTCATGAGCTGGTACAAGGGCGGCGAAGTGTTCCGCTCCGGCCTGACCTTCTACCGCGGCCTGGGGCGCATCTTCTATTTCTCGCCCGGCCATGAAACCTTCCCGATCTATCACCATCCCATGGTGCAGCATGTCATCGGCAATGGCATCGAATGGGCGATGCGGCCGCATTCGGGTGCGCGCAAGCTCGATAACTGGCACCGCAAGGAGCCGATCCACCGCTAACATGGCGGTTGAGTCGCCCCGCCGGACGCTGAGGAGAGAGCCATGAGCAACGCCACCACCGCCCGCGTCCCGGTGACGCCGCTGGTCCTGCATGATCCATTCATGAGCGTCTGGTCGTGGAGCGAGACCCTGACCGACAGCTGGCCCAAACACTGGACTGGCAAGCGGCAGGAAATGGCCGGCATCGTCCGCATCGACGGCAAGCCGTTCCGCTTCATGGGACGTCAGGCGCATATGGCGGAAGCAGTGCCGGCAATGGAGCAATTGTCGCGTGAGGTGACGCCGCTGCGTACCATCTATTGCTTCGGCGCCGCCGGCATCGAGCTGACGCTGACCTTCACCAGCCCGCTATTGCCTGACGATCTCGAACTGCTCGGGCGTCCTGCCAGCTCTATCGACATCGCCGTGCGCGCCATTGATGGGCGGGACCATGCGGTTGAGGCCTATTTCGACTGGGGCGCCAACTGGGCGGTGGGCGAGGCCGAAACCGAACTCGCCTGGGGCCGCCACAAGGCCGGCCCGGTCGAGGCGCTTTTCATCGGCGCCGCCGAGCAGCACCCTCTCGTGCGCTCGGGCGACCAGGTGCAGATCGAATGGGGCTACCTGTTTGTCTCCTCGCAGCCGGGCCGTACCGCCAACGCCGCCTTTGGTGACGCGCAGGCCTTGCGCGAGGGCTTCGCGCAGACCGGCGCCATTCCCGATCGCGATGACGTGCGTTATGCCCGCCCGGTCCGCATGCCGGCCGGCAGCAATGACAAGGTCACCGCCTTTGCCACCGATCTTGGACCGGTCGGCGCCGCGGGCCAAAGCTGGAACCTGGTGGTCGCATATGACCAGGTCTGGGCCCTGACCTATTTCGACCGCCGCCTGCGCCCCTATTGGAGCCGCAATGGCCAGTCCGCCATCGGCCTGATCGAGACCGCCTGGGCCGAGCGCAATGACGTGCTGCGGCGCGTCGTCGAGTTCGATGCAAAGCTGGTCGCCGATCTCGAAGCCTCGGGCGGCGAAATCTATGCGCGGCTCGGTATCCTGGCATTCCGGCAGTGTCTGGGCGCCCATATCCTCGCCGAGGATTTCGGCGGCGACCTGCTGCATTTCTCCAAGGAAAGCAGCTCCAATGGCTCGATGGGCACGGTGGACCTTACCTATCCCGGCGCGCCCTTCTTCCTGCACTTCAATCCGGCTCTGCTTGAAGCGCAGATGCGGCCGGTGCTGGCCTATGCCAAATCCGGGCGCTGGCCTTTCCCTTACGCGCCGCACGATGTCGGCCGCTACCCCTGGGCCAATGGCCAGAACTATGGCGGCGGCGATCGTACGGGGCACGACCAGATGCCGGTCGAGGAAAGCGGCAACATGCTGATCCTGGCCGCAGCACTGGCGCGCCGCACCGGCAGCCCCGCGCTGGCCGAGGAATTCTTCGCCCAGTTCCAGAGCTGGGCCGACTATCTGGTGGAGAGCGGGCTCGATCCCGAGAACCAGCTCTGTACCGACGACTTCGCCGGTCACATGCCGCACAATGCCAACCTGGCGATCAAGGCCACCCTGGGCATCGGTGCCTTCGGCCAGCTGTGCCAGACGCTGGGTAAAGCCGCCGACGCCGAGCGCTACCTGGCCACGGCCCGCGAATGGGCCAGGCGCTGGGACGTGATGGCCAGGGATGGCGATCATTATCGGCTGGCCTTCGACCAGCCCGGCAGTTGGAGCCAGAAATACAATCTGGTCTGGGACCGCATCCTCGACCTCAACCTGTTCGACACCAGCATTGCCGAAACCGAGCTGGCCTTCTACCGCGGCAAGTTCAACCGCTACGGCTTGCCGCTCGACAGCCGCAAGGCCTACACCAAGCTCGACTGGCTGGTGTGGAGCGCCTGCCTTACCGGCAAGCAGGACGATTTCGACGCCATGCTGGCACCATTGGCCGGCTGGCTCGACGACAGTCCGGAACGCGTGCCGCTATCGGACTGGTTCGAGACCGACAGCGGGGTGCAGGCCACCGGCGGCGGCTTCTGGGCCCGCTCGGTGGTGGGCGGGATCTACATCAAGCTGATGCTGGACAAGAGCTAGAGACGGAGCCCCGCCGCGTCGAAGGCGAGGCATGCGGCCGGGTCGACGCCGATGCTCACCTCGGCGCCGGCCGGAATGCCGGAATGGCCCTTCTGCTGAATGGTGATCTTGGCGCCGTTTCGGCCCGTCGCATAGACATAGGACACGCCGCCCAACTGCTCCACCACCTGCGCGGTGGCCGTCAGCATGGTGTCGCCGGCGTCCAGAAAATGCTCGGGGCGAATGCCCAGCGTTACCGTGTCGCCGGCCCTTGCTGTGGCGCCGCGCGTGTGCACCACCACCGGGCTGCCGTCGAAATCGCTCGGTTGCAGTGTCGCCGTCTGGCCGTCGCTGGTCACCACGCTGGCGGCTAAAAAGTTCATGCGCGGCGAGCCGATGAAGCCGGCAACGAAGATGTTGTCCGGATTGTCATAGAGCTCGATCGGCGTGCCCTGCTGCTCGATGCGGCCGGCGCGCAACACCACGATCTTGTCGGCCAGCGTCATGGCTTCGACCTGGTCATGCGTCACATAGACCATGGTGGCGCCGAGTTCCTGGTGCAGCTTAGCGATCTCGATGCGCATCTGCACGCGCAGTTCGGCGTCGAGGTTGGAGAGCGGTTCGTCGAACAGGAAAGCCTTGGGCTGGCGCACGATGGCGCGGCCGATGGCGACGCGCTGGCGCTGCCCACCCGATAGCTGGCGCGGCTTGCGATCAAGCAGGACATCGAGTTCAAGGATGCGGGCCGCCTCGGCGACCCGGGCCGCCACCTGGTCGCGCGGCATGCCGCCCATGCGCAGCCCGAAGCCGAGATTTTGCTCCACCGTCATATGCGGATAAAGCGCGTAGCTCTGGAACACCATGGCGACGCCCCGCTCGGCCGGATCGAAATCGGTGACGTCCTCGCCGCCGATCAGCACCTGTCCTGACGTCGGTTCCTCAAGCCCCGAAATGGTGCGCAGCAGGGTGGACTTACCGCAGCCCGAGGGGCCGACAAATACCACGAACTCACCATCGGCAATGTCGAGATCAATATGGTGGATCACCGGCACGGCGCCGAAGCTCTTGTTGATACCGCGCAGTTTCAGCTCGGCCATTGACGTCTCCTCCATGCAGGCACCGGCATCGACGGTCTATGCCATCTGGTGCACCGCGCGCCCGTGTCGGGCAGGCCCACTGCGCGCAGCATTTAGTGAGCCATCAAAACTAAAAGGCAAGACCATTTTGCCAGCCGCGATGCAGTTGGTGGTTCGAAATCCGGTTAAGCTATTGAATTTGAACAATTATTAGAAATTTTGGATTTGGACAGCGCTGCTGACCAAACAATGAGGCACGTACGTCTTGTTTATCTTTTACGGAATGCGTAAAAACTATTGGACGGGATGTACGGGAGGACGTGCAGCCCCGTTGCAGCCGGGAGGGGCCCGCCAGAGGCAGCCCCGGGACTGTTGTGAGGACATGAGGAGGAAGCCCATGAAGAAGCTTGCGCTTGCCGCAATGCTCAGCGTCGCCGCTATTTTCCCGGCCGCTGCCCAAGAAACCATCGACTGGATGCACATCGCGTCGATTCCGGAGGAAGTCGCCCTCATGGAAGCCGCCGTGGCTGAATACGAAGCCGCCAATCCCGACATCAAGATCAACATGCAGTTCCTGGAAAACGAGGCCTTCAAGGCCAAGCTGACCACGCTGCTGCAATCCGACGCCGCGCCCGACATTTTCTATTCCTGGGGCGGTGGCGTTTTGACCGAACAGGCCGCTGCTGGCGTGCTGCGTCCGGTCGAGGACCTGGTCGATCCTGCCGTTGCCGGGGCGCTCGGCTCGGGCGGCATGTCGGCCTTCACCCGCGACGGCCACATCTATGGCCTGCCCCAGCAGGTGAGCGAAGTCGTGCTGTGGTACAACAAACCCCTGTTCGAACAGGCTGGCGTCGACCCGGCGAGTCTAGAAACCTGGGACGGGTTCCTGGCGGCCGTGCAGACTTTCAAGGATGCAGGCATCACGCCGCTCTCCGTCGGTGCCAAGGATAAGTGGCCGGCGCATTTCTGGTGGTCCAAGCTGGTTGTCCGGCTGGCCGGCCAGGCTGCCTTCGATGCCGCCCGTATGGGCGAAAATGGCGGCTTCGCGGCTGAGCCCTTCGTCAAAGCTGGCGAGATTTTTCTTGAACTGGCCGCGCTCGAACCGTTCCAGGAGGGTTTCCTTGCCGCATCTTATGGCGATGCCTCGGGCTATTTCGGCGACGGCAAGGCCGCGATGCACCTGATGGGCGACTGGGACTACGGCGCCATGAAGGACAATTCGGCGAACAAGGAAGGCATTCCGGACGACCAGCTCGGCATCCTGCCTTTCCCCACCATCGAGGGCGGCGCGGGCGATCCGACCGATACCCTTGGCGGCATCAACGGCTGGCTGTTCCATAAGAACGCACCGGATTCCGCCGTCAAGTTCATGGAATGGTACACATCCGCCGAGGTCGGCGCCCGCTTCGGCAATGCCGGCTTCTTCATCCCGATCGCAGGCGGCGCCGCCGACGGCATGACCAACCCGTTCAAGGTGCAGATCGCTCAGTCCATCAACAATGCCCACTGGCATGCGATCTTCTTCGATCAGGAACTGGGTCCCCAGGTCGGTGGCGTGGTGAACGACATCTCCGCTGAACTCGCGGGCAATGCCCTGTCGGCCGAGGAGGCCGCGGAGCTGGTGGAAGAGGCCGCGGCCGACATTCGCTAACCTTTGCCCGTGCTCCCGGCGGATGCCCTCCCATGCGTCCGCCGGGGTTCTTTGCCGAAGGATCAGTTCATGACCACCATTGCCTCCTCGCCTGCAGCCATTGCCGCGCCACGCCGCGCCCGTCGCTACATGGACCGCAAGAGCCTGGTGCCGCTGCTGCTGTTTCTGCCCCCGGCGCTGATCCTGTTCGTGACGCTGGTCGTGCTGCCGATGATCGATGCCGCCAGCTTTTCCTTCTTCGACTGGACCGGCTACGGTCCGATGACCGACTTTGTCGGCCTCAAGAATTATGAGGACGTGCTCACCCACCGCCATTTCGGCACCGCAGTGCGCAACAGCCTGCTCGTCATCGCCGTCTCGCTGCTGGTGCAACTGCCGCTGGCGATGTGGGTGAGCCTGGCGCTGGTGGAGAAGCGCTGGAGCGTCAACGTCATCCGCACCCTGTTTTTCCTGCCCTATATGCTTGCCGAAATCGCCGCCGGGCTGATCTGGAAGTTCGTCTATGACGGCAATTACGGCCTCTTGCCCACTGTCGGCGATGCCATGGGCACAGAAATGCCGTTCGTGCTGGGCGACAAATTCTGGGTGATGCCGGCCATCATGCTGGTGATCGTGTGGAAATATTTCGGCTTTCACATGATGATCTACATCGCCGGACTGCAGTCCATTCCATCAGAGGTGATCGAGGCCGCCCGGCTCGACGGCGTCAAGAAGTGGCAGATCGTGCGCCATATCAAGCTGCCGATGATCTGGGGCTCCATCGTCATTTCGGTGTTCTTTTCCATCATCGGCGCGCTGCAGCTGTTCGACCTGGTGATCCCACTCTCCAATGGCGGCCCGAACAATTCGAGCCACACCATCGTGAGCTTCCTCTACCAGTTCGGCATCCTCCGCATGAAGCTGGGCTTCGGCGGCGCAGTCAGCGTCATGCTGTTCATCGCCTGCGTCGTCATCACCGTCGTATATCGCCGCCTGCTGTTCTCGAGGGAGGCCGACTGATGACCGAAGTCGCAACCGATCGCCGCCGTCGTCGACGCCCCGAAATCTCGCCGTTGCAGTGGCTGACGCTGCTGCTGGTCGCCGCCTTCATCATCGTGCCGTTCTATACGACCGTGCTGGGCGGCTTCAAATCCATCGGCGAGCTGCGCACCAATCCATTCGGGCTGCCGGCCAGCTGGGACCCGGTCAATTTCACTGGAATCATCTTTGAAACCGGCCTGTTCCGTTCGCTGTGGAACTCGCTGTTCATTGCCCTGTCGACTGTGGTGCTGTCGGTGCTGGTCTCGTCCATGGCGGCTTTCGCGCTGGCCCATATCCGATTCTTCGGAAGCAAGTTCCTCATGAGCTTCTTCATGCTCGGCCTGCTGTTCCCGGCCGGAACGGCCATCCTGCCGCTGTTCATCAAGCTGCGGGACCTGGGGCTGCTCGACAAGCATCTGGGCATCATCGTCGCCCAGGTGGCGTTCAGCCTGGCCTTCTCGATCGTGCTGTTTCACAGCTTCTTCAAGCGCCTGCCGAGCGAGCTGATCGACGCCGCGCGCATGGACAATTGCGGTTACCTCAAGATCTACTGGTACATCACCCTGCCGCTGAGTCTGCCCATCATCGCCACTGTCGGCGTGTTCAATTTCGTGGGGAGCTGGAACAGCTTCCTGCTGCCGTTGATCGTGCTTAACACCGACGCCAACTACACCTGGCCACTGGGGATCATGCAGTTCCAGGGGCAATATGGCTCGGACTGGCCCAAGATCCTGGCCTATCTGACGCTGACCATCCTGCCGGCTATCGGCTTTTTCCTGCTGGCGCAGCGCTACATTATCTCGGGGCTGACGGGCGGAGCGGTGAAGGGCTAGGGCACGCCATCCGGCGCCAGTGCGCAGGCTGGCGGGTTCTGGTCCCAGACGATCTCGATGGTGGAGTGGGTGATGCCGTAGTCGGCACTCAGCGCCGCCTTGACCGCCTGCGTCACTGCGCCCGCGTCGGCGCCGGGTGCCAAGGCGATTTCCAGCGTCGCCACCGGCTTGCCCGAGGTGATCGACCAGACATGCACATGACGGACGGCGGCGAGCCCAGGCACCTTGGCGACCAGCGCCCGGCTCAGGTCCTCGATCACCACATTGCCTGGCGTCCCTTCCATCAGGATATGCAGCGAATTGCGGAATAGCTTCCAGGCGCTGCGCAGGATCAGCGCCGAGACCAGCACCGAAAGGATCGGGTCGATCGGCATCCAGCCGGTCAGCCAGATGGTGACCGCAGCGGCAATGGCGGCGACCGAGCCGAGCAGGTCGCCCAGCACATGTACCATGGCGCCGCGGATATTGACGTGGCCCTGATCGCCCCGCGACAGCACGAAAAACACCACGATATTTATGACCAGCCCCAGCACGGCGACCACGAACATCGGCCCGGCCAGAACCTCATGCGGTGTCATGAAACGCTGGATTGCCTCGTAGGTGATCCAGCCGACAAGGGCAAAGAGCGTCACGGCATTAATGAGACCGGCAACCACTTCGAGCCGCATATAGCCGAAGGTGCGCTTGGCGTCCGAAGCGCGGCGTCCAAAGCGGAAGGCGGCCCATGCCAGCAGCAAGGCCGCTGCATCGGTCAACATATGGCCGGCATCGGCGATCAGTGCCAGCGAGCCTGAAAGCAGGCCCGCGACCACTTCGGCGAACATGAAGCCGGCGGTGAGCAGGAAGCCGATCAGCACCACGCGTTCGTTGCTGGCACTGACCGCGGGTGCGTGGCTGTGCTCCGAATGGTCGTGCTCTTGTGCACCATCGTCGTGTCCGGCGTGATCGTGAGCGTCGTGATTGTCGCCGCCATGGTCATGGCCGGCGTGATCATGCCCATGGCCCATCGGACCCTGTTCCTTGCTGCCAACCGCCATCATACGCTCCTCAATATCCTTTCATATGAATACATGTTCATATGTATAGGTCAAGGCACTTGCCAGGCCGGCCCTGCGGTCAGGTGTCGCTGTCCTCGCCCTGATCGTGGTCTTCCATGGCGTGTTCGATCATGTCCGCCAGCATGCGGGCGATATGGTCGTCCGCTGCTTCATAGAACACTTGCTTGTTGCGTCGCGTTCCGCGCACCAGCCGCGCCGCGCGCAGCAGGCGCAGATGGTGGCTGACCAGTGACGGCGAGGCACTGACCGTCTTGGCTATGTCACCCACGGCAATTGGCTCGGCGAGACAGGCCAACAGCACGCGCAGCCGCGTCGGATCGCCCAATAGGCGATAGGTTTCGGCGATGACTGATATCTGGGCGTCGCTGGGTGCGCTCAAGGGACGAACTCGGTGGGCTTGCTGCCCAAGAGGTAAGGCGCTTCGCGCCCCGGCGCCAGAGGCTGGCTCGATCAGACGCATTCTGCCAAGCTGACGAAAACACGGGAGGAATGACCATGGGTTTCCGCGCGCTGCTGACCGACAGGGATGCCGATGGCAAGGTGACGTCATCGGTGCAGGTTCTGGATGACGCGCGCCTGCCAGAGGGCAACGCGACCGTCGACATCGACTGGGCCGGCCTCAACTACAAGGATGGCCTGTGCCTCACGGGCGGCGGTGGGCTGGTACGATCCTACCCCCACGTCGCGGGCATCGACTTTGCCGGTACGGTGCGCGAAAGCGCCGACGGGCGCTACCGGGCGGACGACAAGGTCGTCCTCACTGGCTGGCGTGTCGGGGAAACCCATTGGGGCGGCTATGCCGAGCGGGCCCGCGTCAATGCCGACTGGCTGGTGCCGCTGCCGCAAGGACTGAGCCTGCGCGACGCCATGGTGGTGGGTACGGCCGGGTTAACGGCCATGCTGGCCATCGACCGGCTGGAGGCGGTGGGATTGACCCACGCCGCGGGCGAAGTTCTGGTAACCGGCGCGGCCGGTGGCGTGGGCACGATCGCCATATCCATGCTGGCGAAGCTGGGCTATCAGGTCGCGGCGCTTTCGGGGCGTCCGCAGCATGCCAGTGCCCTCAAGGCGCTGGGTGCGGCGAGCGTGGTCGACCGCAATGAGTTCCTGGCCCAACCCGACAAACCGCTGGAATCGGCGCGCTGGGCGGCGGTAGTCGACAATGTCGGTGGCAAGGTGCTGGGCAAGGCACTCAAGCAGGTCAAATATGGCGGCGCTGTCGCCAGCATCGGCAATGCCGGCGGAATCGACCTGTCGACCAACATACTGCCGTTCATCCTGCGGGGGATCAGCCTCGTCGGCATCGACAGCGTCATGCAGCCTTATGCCAAACGCGTGGCGGCGTGGGAGCGGGTCGCGGAGACGTTCGATCTGGACGCCTATGCCGGACTGGCGCGCGAGGTGGGGCTTGAGGACCTGCCGGATGCGGCAGAAGAGATTTTGGCGGGTGAGGTGAAGGGGCGGGTGATCGTCAAGGTACGGTAGGAGCCAGCGCGCTGCCCCTCCCTCTCCCCTGGAGGGGATGTTCTTCCCCGTTCAGCGGAAGAACTGGGTGTGGCCTCACCGATACCCTGCCGCCTGCAACTCGAACAGCTCGGCATAATGGCCGCGCAGCGCCAGCAGTTGTTCGTGCGAGCCCGATTCGAGGATCGCCCCGTTCTCCAGCACGAGGATGCGGTCGGCCATGCGGACGGTGGAGAAGCGGTGCGAGATGATGACGGCGGTCTTGCCCGAAGCCAGACTCTTGAACCGGCTGAACACTTCGGCCTCGGCCTTGGCATCGAGCGCCGCGGTGGGTTCGTCAAGGATGATGAGATCGGCGTCTCGCATATAGGCGCGGGCGATGGCGACCTTCTGCCATTCGCCGCCACTGAGGTCACGCCCCTTCTTGAATAGCCGCCCCAGCTGCTGGTCATAGCCCAGTGGCAGCTTGGCGATCACCGCATCGGCCAGGCTCAGCTCGGCGGCAGTCTCGATGCGCTCGATATCGTCCTGGTCGGCGATACGGCCGACGCCGATATTTTCGCGCGCCGTGAGGCTGTAGCGGATGAAGTCCTGGAAGATCACCCCGATATGGGCGTGGATATCGGCGACGCTCAACTCCTTGAGGTCGACCCCGTCAATGGTGATGCGGCCCTCGTCGGGATCGTAGAGCCGGGCCATGAGTTTGACGATGGTGGTCTTGCCCGCGCCGTTCTCGCCCACCAGTGCTAGCGTTTCGCCGGCCTTGAGCGTGAAGTTCAGGTGCCGGATCGCCCAGCCTTCGGTGTCGGGATAGCGGAAGCCCACATCCTCGAAGACGATGCCCTGCCGGATCGGCTGCGGGAAGGGCTTCGGATTGGCCGGAGAGAGAATGGTCGGTTCGATCTCGAAGAAGCTGAACAGGTCGTCGAGATACATCGACTGGCCGGCAATAGCGGTGAAGCCCAGCAGGATCTTCTGGAACAACCCGTTGAGGCGCAGGAAGGAGCCGGAGAGGAAGGCAAGGTCGCCGATGGAGAAATCGCCGGTCACGGTGCGCCAGACGATGAAGGCATAGGCGCCGTAATAGGTGAGCGTCGAGATCGACGAGAACAGTGCGCCCCATGCGGCCCGCTGCGTCGAGAGGCTGCGATTTTCGAGATAGATGGCATGCGCTAGCTGCTTGAAGCGGGCGATGAGAAAATCGCCTAGCCCGAAGAGCTTGAGTTCCTTGGCCGTTTCGGCGCTAGCGCCGATATAGCGGATATATTCCAGTTCGCGCCGCTCGGGCGTGCGCCAGCGGCTCATGAAATAAGCCAGCGTATTGAAGCGTGTCTCGCCCCAGATGGCCGGCACGAAACTCAGCGGCAGCAGCAGGATCAGCCAGGGCGCATAGAAGAACAGGCCCGCCGCCAGGGTCACCACGGTGATCATGTCCTGCGCCTGGCCAAACATCTGGCTGAGCAGGGCATTGCGGCCGGCAGCCTGGCGGCGCGCCCGCTCCAGCCGGTCCTGGTATTCGGCGGATTCGAAATGCATCAGGTCGAGCCGCGCGGCGTGGGCCATCAGCTCGACGCTGACCGTATTGGAATGCAGTTCAGACAACACGGCATCGACCAGCCCGGTGGCGCGGGCGATGAAATCATTGGCC
Source organism: Devosia sp. (assembly GCA_049647065.1). GTDB lineage: Bacteria > Pseudomonadota > Alphaproteobacteria > Rhizobiales > Devosiaceae > Devosia. The sequence continues at coordinate 16,073 of JBARWY010000177.1, forward strand.
AGCACCAGTGCGAACTCGAAAGCCAGCAGCAGGAAGACGTGATTGAGCTCGCCGCTGTCCCACCAGTCGATGAAGCCGGGGCCGGGCGCCGCGATCCCCGTCAGCCGCACCACTTCGTCCACGATCAACTTGGCCGCATAGAGCACGGCGATCGGTTGCAGTGAGGCAACGAGCCGCAGCCCGATGCTGGCCGCGGTCAGCGGCTTGCTGGTGCGCCAGATCTGCGCGACGAGCCGGCCGAGGTGGCGGAGGTTCTGGATGCGCTCGCGAAAGGTGGGAGTTTCGTCGGCAGTTGGCGGGGGGCGACGCCCGGGAAGATCGGTCATGGCATGATGATAGCGGGAGGCGGGGAAGGGGGGAATAGATTTGGGGCGTCAAGATGCTGCCACCGGGCCGCCCACGACCGCCGGGCGGTACCTCCCCTCGACGGGGGAGGTTGGGGGGCGGTTAGTCCCGACATACGGGCCAACCGTCCCCACCCTTGATCCCTCCCCGCAAGGGGGAGGGTGTCGACTGCAAGCTCAGTAC
>JBARWY010000178.1:0-5586 GCA_049647065.1 Devosia sp.
GCAGATGCCTGCCGCGAGCTGGCGACCATGCTCATTTCAAAGCTATCGCTATCTCGCGCTGAACTCGATCACTTCTTCCTGGGCCTTGTGCCTCGTGAGGACGATCAGGACTGACGGCATTTCCGCCTAACGACACCCGGTGCGGATGCGAACAAGGTTGGACCGGACTTCCAATTCTCCCGGACGGATCAGGGGTTTATCAAGTCTTAAGCTATCCGGGGCCTACTGGATTGTGGCCGTCGCGATCGTGAATGGGCGGACTGTCGTTGGCGCGGCACCCGTCCGGAGAGGTCGAACGTACTGGAGATCAGCATGGAATTCATAATAGTTTACAGACACACCCCGCCTCCTCATCCGGTCCACTTGTCCGGATTGGAGGGCCCTTCGACGCCATAGTGCGCGGTCGGGCAGAGCCATCGCACCCACGCGCCAGCTCCCGTCCGACAGAAAGAACAGCCCAACATTTCCGGTCATGGCCACGCGACTTCGCTTGGCCCGACGCAGCGATGCCTAACGGCAATGCCGCGCCGTGAACTCGCATCTTTTGTCCGGGAGTTTGCTTTTCATGAATAGCGAATACGATCTGAGCTCCGACGTTGTTTGGGGTGCCGAGGCCATTGGCCTATTCTTGGGGATGACCCGACGGCAGGTCTACCATGCCTGCTATCAGGAACATCTGCCGATCTTCCGTGTCGGCTCGACCCTGGCGTGTCGAAAGTCGACACTGATGGCTTTCATCACCGAGCGGGAAGAAAAGAACGCTTCATACCGGCGGGGCCTTTCCCGCGTTTGAACCGATCAAAAACAGGCGGCCGAGCGATGATCGTCCGACCGCACAAATCCTTTCGCGCGCCCAAGTAAACCTTGACGGTGTCGGCTGCGGCTGGAGTAATCCTTGGAGCCCGCCCGCGGGGTGATCTCCACGCGGAGCAGGTTAGGCCGCTCCGCAACGCCAATTGTCGGGGCGGCCGACGCAAATTGTGTGACGACGGCAGTGTCGCGCCGCAGTCCATGTACCGGATGACGAGAAAGGCCCGAATGTCATTGGGCTTGGTCGTGAAGAACGCGAAGGGCTTTGCAATCCATCGGTCCTTCGTCCTTGCGTCGAGTGCCGTGCCAGTCGGTCCAGAGACCTGCAAAAAAAGAGGGCTCTGTTTCGTCCATGGCGAACCAGGCATTGCAGCTCGGGCAATCGGCGAGCTTCGTCAGCTCGGTTCGGTGAACCGCGTAAACGGCACGAAGACAGCGAAGCTCGACGCCGAGGTAGAGCTTCCAATCGTCGAACCACGGATGATGAACATTGATCGTGCTGCCACGGTTCGGCTCATCCGTCACGGCATCTTTCAGCGGCCAAAGCCAACACCCTATCATCGTCCCGCTGTTTGATCAGCGGCGAGGTGTAGTCAGGATTGATGGCATGAAGCACCGGGATGTTGCGCACGACGTCTTCCCGGTCGGCCGAGCTGCCGAATTGCCTCGGTATTGGTCGTCATCGAATAGAGGTTACACACGCGTCCGCTTCCCCCTCAAATCCGTAAGCATGGCCCTTACGCTGTCCGCCCGAACGTCGGCGAGTTCGTCATCTCTTCTATGAGATGGAATGGCAATGGATGGAGTCCGCGAGCTCAATTGGCGCCAACCCCGTTGCCGGCCATGGCCGGGTCGATCTGTTCTTCGATCTCGTCGAACACAGCGATGATCAAGAACTCGCGTTTCCCATCGGTCTGGCTGGTATCTGCTTCGACCTTCACCGTAAAAGACCGCAACTGATGGTCGCAGCGGAGCTGGAATGTTGGAATCCTACATCGCCCCTTCGAGCAGGTACAATCCCGCGAATCCGGCCGCATCGTCCATTCAGGACCCCATGGCGGCATAGCTCCCGTCACCCCATGGTTTGAAGAGCATCGAGAATGATCGCCGGATCCGCAGTGCGCCGCAAAAGCTCTTGCGGCTGCGTCGCCTCGGCCAAGTGGGCCTTGCTCAACGGGAAGATTATTGCCGTCCCTTCTCGGATCAGAATCGAAACAAGATCGCACAGTGCGGTCAGAGTGGCCGGGCCGAGCGTGATCGGGGACCTCTTGCCCACATCCAGCAACATGCCACCGGCGTCTCGCCCTTCGAGAAAGCAGAGCAGCACGAGTCGGGCCTCTTCAATGGCCTCCTGTGGAAGGGCGTGCAGGAGCGGGACCGGGGCCGGTACCGGATTGGGCGTCCTTTCGCGACTGTGCCAGCGCGTATTGGTGAGATCGGGGACGATCGCAGAAACCCGGTGCAGGTACGCCCTGCCACGGTCCCCCTGCTTTCTCGGCTCGTCCGCGCCCGGTTCGGCGGGACGGCATTTCCTGTCGGAGCGGCGGCGCAAGACCACGAGTTGCGGCCCGGTGAGGTTATCGTCCCCGTCAAGGACGAAGGTCGCTCCGGCATTTGGCGCCAGGAGCGCGTCCAACATATCGCCTATGGCGGATACAAGTGCGCCGCCGGTCAGGGTGACATCGGCGTTGAGCACAAGCGAGCTGCCCGCCTCCGCACTCCCGAGGGTGACGGCTAGATCGCTTGCGGCTCTCCGCTCTTGGCCGGGAAGGGTGTGTCGGAAGAGCGGTGTACGATTCATCACCTGTCTGGGACGTTTCATTTGCTAGCCTTTGGCCCGTTCGCGCATGCGACGCTGCTCGACTTCCCTGAACAGGTACCCGTAGATATTCAAGGTTATCCAGTGGAAGCGGTGCCCCATCAGGCGGCACAGGTCGGCGTGATGAATGCCTTCGGCGATCTTACGGGCGGCGAAAACGTGACGAAGTTTTCGGGCCTCGACATAGCCCGAACAGCACCATATGCCCTTGGCGTTCTTCGCGCGCCGCGCAACCTTGAGCCCGTACTGTCGCTGTCGGCGTGCCTCGCGCATGGCATAGGCGCTTACGATCTTGCCGTCGGGCGAAACCACGAACTCGTTCCATCGACCTTCCGGCGGCCGGCGCCGACGCAGCTCCGCTGCCAGTTCGGGCCCGAACACGACCTCCCGCCGTCCGGACGGCGATTTGGTCCGGTCGAGCCCGTCCTTTCGCTTGCCGGACATCTTGCTGCGGCCGCTCGAGCGCTTTTTCTTCTTCGGGTTTTCGGCGGCATGCTCAACCACGAGATGTCCGCCGGTTTCGGCCAGTTCCCCCTCCTGGTTCGGTACGGGATCCCATAAGGTAACGTTTTGCCAAGGCAGCCCTCGGGTCTCAGGGCTCCGCAAACCGGCATGGATCGAGACCCAGTCTCCCAAGGCGACCCAGTCCTCGCAATCGGACAGGAACACCGCAACCTCGCTCTCGACCGGCATGTCCAGCCTTTTGGCGCGCTTCCGGTATGCCTCGACCCGCTGGCTGTTGCGTGCGGGAACTGGCGGCTGATGCAGTGCGGGATTGGCCGACATCCAATGGCGCAAGGTCGCCGCCTTGAATACGAGCGCGAGGGCCGTCGTGAACCTCTTTTCCGCCTTGCCATCGAACCGGGCGGCATAGTCGGATCGCAACTGATAGATGGTGGCGTGCCTTAAACTCCCGAGCGCCAAGCCGCCGAGGTTTCCGCGGATCGCGCGGTCCTTGAACCAATCCACCTCTCCCGAGCACAGGACCTCCTTGAGCATCCGCGCGCTTTTTCTCAGCTGGTGCAGCGGGCCGGTCATGGCGACGAAACGATCCAGCATTGCCACCAGCGTCGTCGGGGCTGCCGGTCGGGATACGGGAGCTGCGAAATGGACCGTCATGCCGCCCGCTCCCCATACCGGCCGGTCTCTATCGCCTTGCGATGGCGTTGCCTGGCGGCTTCCGCGTCGATGATAAAGCCGATGCGACGCTCCATCGACCGGGTGTCGAGCAATCCCATTTCGCTGGTGATCTGCTTGAGCTGCTTGCCTGCCTTGGCCGCATTGCGGGCGGCAGTTTCGATGAAGTTTTCGATCTCCCACAGCCCCGTGACGCTTCCCGCCGCGCAGACGCGCAACAGGCCGGCCTCGCGCTGCGCGGCGTTCAGCTGGAAGAGGATTTCGCAGGCAAAACGCTCGGGAAAAAGCGGATCGTCTGCTTTGCCCGCTGTCAGCGACATCCACCGGCAGGCGTCCCCGAGCAATTGTCCGTCCAGTTGGATGTAGTGACCCTCGGTGATGCGGTGGTCCTCGTCCTCCCAGCCGGGGATCGGCGCATGACGGATGAACATGACGCCGTCGCGCAGGTCGAGATCGCGCCGGCGCGCACGCTGCATGGCGGCGGGACGGACCCCTTTGCTCCATAGCAGCGGGAACATGAAGCGGGTCTGCGGATTGCAGGCTGCCCGGATCAGTTTCAGATCGGTGTCGGGGACCGGGTCGTATTGTCTGAAGTCTTGTCCCATCCATATGTCGCCCAGCATTGCCCGAACCGGTTCGATGTCGCTGAACCGATCCGCGCAGGCCCGCGCGGAGAAACGAGCAATGATGCACATGTAGGTGTAGACCGTCTTGCGCTCGTCGAGCCCGCGCTTGATCATCGCGTCGTAGACCGACGCATAGTCGGCCTTGTCGAGTGTGCCGATCGCTCGCTCGGGTCCGAGATAATCGACCAGGTGCAGCCGAACCACGCAGCGATGTTCCTCTACCGTGCGGCGATCAAGGTTGGCGGGCAGGTGCAGGATGAACCACTCAAGCATGGCTGCGAGCCCGACGTCGGGCCGGAACTCATTGTTGAGATCGCTCCCGTGCATGAGCAAGTCCCAGTCCGCTTCCTTCTTGGTGGCAAACTCCTTGCGCGCATATTGCAGCGGGTGAAGGCCGATGCGGTACCGTGCCACCCAACGGTCCGATCCGTCCGGATAGGGATTGGAGACCATGCAGAAGACCCCCAGGCGCGCCTTGCCTTCTCGCCGGGTTCCCCGTCTCGGAGTGATGGCCCCCAGGTCTCGGTCTTCTTCCATGGCACTCCCTTTCGCTCGCAATTCCCGTTTGTGCGCGCAAGCTAGGCACGGCTCACATCGGGGCACAATGGCGGCCTCCGACGGGAGCGGTTTTGACATGGTACCTCCCGTTGCGTCTCCGGGAAGGATTGATTATGCTCGTGGGAGTGGGATTTGGTGCGGAATTGGTCACCCTCCGCGGCAGCCGGGGGCTTGCGGCGGAAACCCCAGGCGCACCGGGCTTCTTCAAGCCCCGCGGGCGAGAATTCGCGTGGGCCTTAGGTGATCTATCTGTAAATCGCAATTCGGCCCAAACTCCAGTAAATCAGGCAAAGTCGCATCCGCGTTTTAACATGGGCGTGTAGGCCGGCTTCGGGCCGCAATGACCCTCAAATGACGCGGATTACGTATCCAATCCTTCAGCGCTCTGAATTCCACCGTCGGACGCCCTGCGCGGATGGCCTGGATTTTCCTTACGCTTCAATGCTTTGCCCGAGATTTCTCGACGAAGAAAAATGACCGCGGAAGCGGCCGTTAACCATTTTCGCAAGGGACCCCGAATTGCCGTCTATCGTTACCCGCAACGGGCGCGCGTACGCCGGTTCGGGCGCGGGAACAAGCGTCCTGGGCCGTACCCGGTGATCCGATTCGCGTCCCGGTGTGCGGATTAAATGGGGT
>JBARWY010000179.1:0-2824 GCA_049647065.1 Devosia sp.
GTGTTTACCGATGCCTTTACCGGAGACTGGGCGCCCTCGGCCAAGCCGTTCTTCACCGCCATCCTGACCTTCGAGGACGCCGGAGAGGGCAAGACGCGCTACACCGCCATTGCCCGCCACTGGACCGCGGAAGACGCCGAAACGCACAAGAAGATGGGATTCCACGAGGGCTGGGGCATGTGCGCGGCCCAGCTCGAGGAACTGGCGGCCCGCATCTGACGAGAAGGAAGGAAGGGCCCGCGCTTGCGGCTTGATGCGGACCCTTCCCCTTTTGCATGCAGGCAAACCCTGCCCGATCACAATGCGCGGCGCCACGTGCCGTTCCGGCAGGCCGGCCATGCGCCAGATGGAATTGGCGGTGAAAGCACGAGCGGATACGGGCGAGCGATTCCCGATTGGACAGTGTCGCGGTCCTCGCTCACTCTAATAGAACGCCTGTTTCAAAACTGGAACGCAACGCAGGCTTCGTTCGAAAGCAAACATACAGCAGCCGAACCATTGCCATGCCTGACTGGAATAAACGAAGCCATGTTGCCGGCACATCGGTACTGATCTGCGACGGCGCTTCCGCATCCGTCATGCGCCGAGTGCCTCAATGCCCTGCCCGGCCATTCCCAACATCGCAACTGATCGTTTAATATCAATAACTTGCCCCGTCACATTGTCATGACATCGCCGGTCATAGTCGCATCGTCGAGCGACAATCCCTCGCTGTTACACAGCTGTCGCAGAGCTGTGATTTGTACCCTGTCATCGTGGCGTCGCGTGTCGGCGGGTTTCCGCTTGCATAATATTCCGGCCGGGAGTTAGCTTTCGTTCGGGAGTGGTCGACGCAAGATCGATGAAACCTGTGGGCGGATTTGACCGCCTTGTGGAACATCCGTTCCAACGAACGGACTTTGGGAGATAACAATGAAACGGCGTGATTTCATGCTCGCTGCCGGCACTGCCGCCGGCGCCCTGATGCTGCCCCGCATGTCCTTTGGCGCCGAAGGCGCCATCGACGTCTATTTCACCTCGGACCAGAACGTCATCGACTTCTGGACCAATGTGGTGAAGCCGAAATTCGAAGCTGCCAATGCCGACATTACCCTCAACCTGGTTGACGGCGGCGACGGCCCGGGCGTTGCGGCTATCGGCGACCGCGCCCTGGCAGCTCTCGCCAGCGGAACCGATCCGCAAGCGGACCTGTTCGAAGGCTTCGACACGCGCGTGACCGTGGATGGGATTGCCAAGGGTCTCTATGTCGACTTCGAGACCGCGGGCCTCTCCAACTATTCCAAGATCAATCCGCTGGCCTTCGACATTCCAACGAACCTGCCCTATCGCGGTTCGCAGGTTCTGCTGGCCTATGACACCACCAAGCTCGATCCGGCCGCCGTGCCGAAGACCTGGGCGGACCTGATCACCTGGATCAAGGCCAATCCGGGCCAGTTCATCTACAACCGTCCCAACAAGGGCGGTTCGGGCGGCAACTTCGTCCGTCGCGCCATTTTTGAAGCCAATGGCAATGATCCGACCAAGTTCACGGTCGACAATTTCAGCGCCGAACTTGCCGAAGAAACGCTGACCCCCGCCTGGGACATTCTCATGGACCTGGCTCCGTCGCTGTTCGATGGCGGCGCCTACACGTCGGGCAACACCCAGTCGCTGCAGCTGCTCGGCCAGTCGGCAGTGACGATGATCCCGGCCTGGTCCGACCAGGCGCTGTCGGCTATCGCCCAGGGCGTGCTGCCGGAGACCACAGGCCTCGTGCAGTTGCAGGATCTCGGCCTGCCGGGCGGCTTCACCAAGCTGGCCGTGCTCAGCAACGGCGTCAACAAGGATGCCGCGCTCAAGCTGGCCGATTTCGTGCTCAGCGAGGAAATCCAGTCGGCCGTGCTCAGCGAGCTGGGCGGCTATCCGGGCGTGTCGTGGGACTATATCTCGGCCGAACTGCGTGAGCGCTTCGCTGACATCATCCCCACTACCATCCCGACGTTTCCGGGCGGCGCCTGGGAAACCGCAGTCAATGACGGCTGGTATCGCGCTGTGGCTCCGAACGTGGACCCCGCTTCGTGACCATGATCGCCCCGGACCAGATCGGGTCCGTTACACCACCACGCAGGAGGCCATATGGCCTCCTGCTCGTCGCTGCTCCCGTATTGCTGGTGCTCTGGCTGATCATCTGGCCGATCATTTCGGCGATCATCCAGACCATCTGGATCAGGACACCCGAAGGCCGGGAATTCTCGGTCGAGACCTACCGCTTCTTCTTTTCGGACAGCTACAGCCTTGCCAATCTGTCGATCACCCTGTGGACGACGGGCGTTTGCGCCATATTGCTGCTGATCGTCTGCCTGCCGATCGCGCTCTATCTGCGCTTTTCCAACACCCGTATCGCCGCCTATGTGCAGGGACTGGCGATCTTTCCGATGTTCGTGCCCTCGATCATCCTCAGCTTCGCGTTCATCCGCGTGCTGGGACCGAACGGCACCGTCGACCTGCTGCTCAATTCGGTGGGCCTGCCCAAGATCCGCACGCCCTACCTGACCCCCTGGGGGCCGGTGATCGGGCTGGTCTGGGACAATATCCCGCTGACCGTGCTGATCCTTCTATCGGGCCTGGGCAGCGTGTCCAATCAGGCGATCGAGGCAGCGCGCGACGTCGGCGCGGGCAAGTTCGCCCTGCTCTGGCACATCATCCTGCCGCGCATCTCCAATTCGATCCTGGTGGCGATTTCCTTCGCCGTGCTGGGCATCTTCTCGGCCTTCACCCTGCCCTACATTCTTGGGCCCGCAGCGCCGGAACTGATGGGACCCTTTATGCAGCGCACCTTCCGCGA
>JBARWY010000180.1:0-17663 GCA_049647065.1 Devosia sp.
CTGTATTGGCGGTGATGATGAAATTGGGCGCCAGCTTGCCGCCCGCATCGCGCAGGCAGAAACACTTCTGGTTGGCGCGGATGGTGGCGATGATGACTTCCTCGGGCAGCTTGAGGAAATCGGGATCGAAGGCGCCCATCATCACCACCGGCCATTCGACGAGCCCGGCAACTTCCTCGAGCAGGCCCTCGTCGGCGATGACGGTGAGGCCCTGTGCGAAGGCGAGCTGGTCGGCATCGGCGCGGATGATGTCCTTGCGGCGGTCGATATCGAGTACGACCTTGGCGCGCTCCAGCGCCTCGACATAGTCGTCGAAGCGGCGAACCTTGATGGCATCGGGCGCGAGGAAGCGATGGCCGAAGGTGGTCTGGCCCGAGGTGATGGTGTTGGAGGCGAAGGGGATGACTACCGGCTCTTCGTTCTCAGCGCCGAAGGTGGCGGTGATGGCGCGCAGCGGGCGCACCCAGTTGAAGGTGCCGCTGCCCCAGCGCATCGACTTGGCCCAGGGGAAGTCGGTCAGGATTTTTGGCAGGATAGCCGACAGCAGGTCCACTGCCTCGGCGCCGGGCTTGTTGATATGGGCGACGTAGAAATCGCCCTTCTTGGGGTCACTCTCGACCTTGGCCTGATCGATTGAACTGAGGCCCGCTGAACGCAGGAAGCCATCGATAGCGGGCTGCGGCGCACCGACCTTGGGGCCTTTTTTCTCTTCGCGCGTATCAGGCGAACGGGCCGGCAAACCGGAAACGGTCAGCGCCAGGCGGCGCGGCGTCACGAATGCCTTGGCGCCCTCATAGACCAGACCTGCATCGACCAGCGCATTGGTCACGGCTTTCTTGAGGTCATCGGCGGCGCGGCGCTGGAAGCGGGCCGGGATTTCCTCGGAAAAGAGTTCGAGCAGCAGTTCGGGCATGGCGGATACCAAGGGTTAGAAGCGCGGTTTGCTTAGCTTGGGGCGTCAGGATTGTCCACCTGAACGACGTTCCGACGCTACCAGCGAACCATCGCGACAAAGCTGTCGAATTTCTCGATCAGTTGATCGGGGGGGTACTCTCTGGCGAACTCGACCGGCGCCAGGGGACTGGCCGAGTATTCGAAGCGAACGGACGACCGTGGCGGCACGGGAAGAACGGCCAACTCATCCTTCCCATGCACGATATTGGGATAGTTGGTGACAAACAGGCCGGCCCGATGCGTGTAGCCGAAGAGGCGCTTTGCATAGCCGGCTTGAACGATGTGCTGCAAAAGCGGAACCAGCACCGCCTGCGGCCACGGGCCGTCGCGTTCGGAATAGCTGACGAGCATCTCCTCCCAGGGACGGGCCGTCGGGTGGAAGGGTATCTCTCCCCACGTGTTGATCTGCATGCCGGGCCGTTACCAGCCGCCACCGCCGCCACCACCGCCACCGCCGCCGGACGAACCACCGCCACCACCGCCTGAGGAGAAGCCAGAGGAACTGGCCTGTACCGGCTGTGCGGCGACCATGGCCGCCGTCATGCTGGCTGCGGCGGCGCTGACCGCATTGGTCATGTTCGATGCGGCATTGCCGGCCGAGCCGAACGAACCGCCATGGTACCAACCGGGGTGGTAGGTGCCTGACAGATCGGAGACGGCATTGCGCGCCAGTTCGGCCTCGAAGTGGCTGCTCCACGGCTTTTCCACGCCCAGCGCAATGGCATAGGGCAGCATGCGCTCGAAGCGGCTGACCGTCATCGGCGGCGCCGCGTCCATGTTCATGCGGTCCTTCTCGGCGGTCTCCAGGTAGAGCTTGAAGCCGTCGATCTGATCCATGATCTTGCGGCCCTGCAGGGTCGGCGCGCGCATCAGCACGGCGAAGACGATGGTGATCACGACAATGGAAACGGCGGAGATGGCGCCCGTATTGACCTGGAGGGTACTCAGGCTATCGAGCAGCATGCTGCCGAAGTTGAACGCGACGATCCCCAACCAGAAGAAGCCGACGAAGCGCAGGATTTGCAGGCCATGCCGCAGGTTGGCAATGATGCCGATGGCGATGCCACCGAGGATGCCCAGCACAACCGCGCCGATCAACCAATCCACCGTCAGCGCGTCGAGCGCAACGAGGCCCCCCAGCAGGCAAAGGGCGAGCAGGATGCCAAGTATGATGTAGCCGGTATTGTTGCGGAACCAGAGCGAACGATTTTCGCTCTCGATGGCGCTGGTGAACTCGCCGCGTTTCTTCTGCAGGTCAGGCCCGGTGCTCTTGTCGATGACCGTGGTCTGCTCAGTGCTGAGATAGTCGAACAACAGCTTTTCACCAGCCAATAGTGGCTCCTCGGGCTGCTTGCCGGTGATGGTGATCTTGAGCTTGCTGGCGGCATTGTCGATGGTGACCAGACCCTTGACGCCCAGATCGAAGATGGCCGAGGTCAGCGCAACCCAGCCGGAATTATCGAAGCCCCATTTGTGGACATAGTGCACCAGCGGCGCGGAGAAGCCTTTTGGCGGGTGGAACAGTGGGATGATGGTGCCCTTTTCCGGATCGCGGCCGACGCGGAACCAGGCCAGTGCGTTGTAGGCGATGGCGATCAGCGCGGCGAGCAAGGGCAGGATGACCTCCCGCAGGTCACCCAAGCGCTGCTGGAGGGCCGCAAAGCCCGTGGGGAAGGCGATGACGCCCTTGTTGAAGGCTACAGCGATGGTCAGCCCCTCGCCTGCTCCCAGCGCCCGGCTGGCGCGGAAGGTGGCTGACTTGTCAGAGGTGCGCTTGATCTGCACGGCCTGCTCGGTCGAACCGGCTTCCCCGGTATAGCCCGCAAGGTCGGAGATGACGGAGCCATCGGGCAGCGTCACATTGGCCCGGGCCACCAGGATCGGGAACACCCAGTAATTGCCGGTGGCATTCCAATAGAGTTCGTCGTGGTCATCGAATTCGCGTGCCATGCGGGTCATGGTGTAGCGGATGATGTAGCGGTGGATGCCGTGGTTGAGGAAGGAATCGGGGTTGCCGATCCAGATGCGCTGGAAATTGCCCATGCGTTCGACGCGGAACATCTCCTGGTCGCCGTCGCGGGTCACGCCGGTGACGTCGAGGGCCGGCCGCACCTTGCCACCATCGCTGCCGAGCATGACCACTGGAATGTCGCGGTAGATGCCGCGGCGAATCTCGTCGCCTTCGGCATTGACCTCGATGGTCTCGGTGACATCGACCGAGCCATCGACATTGAGCACCACGTCGCTGGTGAAGTAACGGATTTCCTCGCGCGCCATGACTGGCAGCACGAGAAGCAGCCCGAGCAGCAGGGCGAGGATTGGCCGGGCGAAGATACGCATGATGCCTAGTTGAACTTCACGCTCGGCACGGCCCGGTCGGCCTCGTTCTCGAGTTCGAAATACTGCGCCTTCTGGAACCCAAACGGGCCCGCGATGAAGTTGGACGGCACCGACTCGACCATGACGTTGAGGTTGCGCACGGCGCCGTTGTAGTAGCGGCGCGACAGCTGGATTTCGTCTTCCACAGTCTGCAGGGCTTCCTGGAATTCGAGGAAGGTCGTGTTGGCCTTGAGGTCGGGATAGGCCTCGGCGGTGGCGATCAGGCGGCCGAGGGCGGATGAGAGCTGGCCTTCGGCGGCGGCGCGTTGCTCGGGCGTGCCATTGGCAGCAGCAGTGGCGGCGGCGCGGGCATTGGTCACCGCTTCGAGCGTCTCGCGCTCGTGGCTCATATAGCCTTTCACGGTTTCCATGAGATTGGGAATGAGATCGGTGCGGCGCTTGAGCTGCACGTCGATGCCCGACCAGCCCTCCTCCACCATCTGCCGGTTCTTGACCAGGCCGTTATAGATGCTGATGGCGTAAAAGGCGGCCACGACGACCAGGCCAAGGATGATCCAACCGATCATGTGCGTAGCTCCCTCAAGCGCACGAAGAATTGCGCGGACATTGGCACTGTGCCCGCCCCTGCGCAATGGGGTCGGCGGTTACTCCGCGCCGCCGCCTGATGTCTGCAGCCAAGCTTCGCCGCAGCTCTTGGCGAGTTCGCGGATGCGCAGGATGTAGCTCTGCCGCTCGGTCACCGAGATGACGCCTCGGGCGTCGAGCAGGTTGAAGTTGTGGCTGGCCTTTACGACCTGCTCATAGGCGGGGATCGCCATGGTCTGCCGGTTGCCCTCGGCGCCCTTGGCGAGGATTGCCCGGCATTCCCGTTCGGCATCGGCGAAGTGGCGGAACAGGATTTCGGTGTCAGCGACCTCGAAATTGTACTTGGACTGTTCCTGCTCGTTCTGCAGGAACACATCGCCATAGCTGACGCGATCCTCGCCGAAGCCGCCGTTGAAGTTGAGGTCGTAGACGTTCTCGACGCCTTGCACATACATGGCGAGGCGCTCGAGGCCGTAGGTGATTTCGCCTGGCACGGGCGAGCATTCAAAGCCCGCAACCTGCTGGAAATAGGTGAACTGGCTAACTTCCATGCCGTCGCACCAGCATTCCCAGCCGAGACCCCAGGCACCCAGCGTCGGGCTTTCCCAGTCGTCCTCGACGAAACGGATGTCGTGCAGGCTGGCATCGAGGCCGATCTCGGCGAGCGACTTCAGGTACAACTCCTGGATATTGTCCGGCGACGGCTTCAGGATCACCTGGAACTGATAATAGTGCTGCAGGCGATTGGGGTTCTCGCCATATCGCCCATCCTTGGGTCGGCGGCTGGGCTGCACATAGGCGGCCTTCCACGGCTTGGGGCCGAGCGCGCGCAAGGTCGTCGCCGTGTGGAACGTGCCGGCACCCATCTGCATGTCGTAGGGCTGCAGGATGACACAACCCTGCTCCGCCCAGAAATTCTGCAGCGTCAGGATCAGACCCTGGAAGGAATTCTTCGGGTCCATATGGGCAGAGCGGTTGGTCATTGCGTGGTCCGGCGCTAAATGTGCGCGGAACCTAGTCGGCACGCCTGCTCCGGTCAACGGGTGGCGGCGCTAGTGCTGATGCCAGAGCATGGCGGCGACCCAGCGCTCCACATGGCTCCGGCTCTGTGCATGGATGCCCATATCGGCGAGAACCTCCGGATCATGCGTTTCAGCCATAACGCGATTGACGAAGCGACGACGCGCCACTCCACGCTGCCATAGCCGCAGACGTGTCGCCAAGCGCCGCGCCTGCGTGCCCCATGCCGGCCCTCGGCCTGCACCATCCCATCCCGCCAGCAAAGTCATGATCGGCCTCCATCCATCAGCATCTATGGCAAGAGACTAGGCCGTTGCGGTATATCAGGCTGTCAGGCGATCGTGCGACAGTGCCGCGTCCTCCGATCGGGGGACAGGGGCGCTAGGCAGCCACGCCAACCAGAAGCAGGACACGGACCAGCGCGGGCTGGTTGTGGACGCCGGTCTTGTCGTAGATGCGCTGGAGATGCGTGCGCGCCGTGTTGGCCGAAATTCCCATCTCGCGCGCGGCGTCGGGCAGGGTCTGCCCGTCGGCGATGAGGCCGGCGAGGCGACGCTGGCTCGCAGACAGGCCGAAAATCGCGGCGGCGATATCCAGCCGCTCGTCGGTCAACGCCTGCTTGTCCATGAGGAAATAGATCGCGCCCGCATCGACGAGGATCCACCAGACCCGCACCGGCAGGCCCTCCCCGGCGCCCTGCACGATCGGCATGCTGCCCCGGCGCGGATTGTAGCCGCTATCGACTTCGGCAGCCCAGGCCAATGCGGATATCAAGCGGCGCTGGCAGGTTGCGTCCCGAACGCGCAGCTTGCCGTTGCGGATAATGAGATCGTCATCCTCCGGTAGCCTCAGCAGAGCTTCGGGGCTGGCCCATTTTATGCCGCCATCCGGCGCCAGCTCGAAGATGGCGGCGCCATCGTGGAAGCCGTTATTGCCCATGTGCCCAAGGACAGCGATCTTCCACTGCCCCTCGTGACGCTCGAAGACCCGCAGCTCATGGGTCAGGCCCGACCCCCGAAAGCCCGGATGACCGATCTGAGGATACTGCTGGTCATAGGCGGCCCAGGCCATGTCGCCGTTTATGACCAGCTGCAGGTTCTCGATCGTGGTGTCGTAGGCAAATTCACGGCTGAGCGGCATCTCTGCGCCATCAAATACGGGCCTGGCACGGCGGGAAATTTCATCCCAGCCATGGCGCACGGAGGTTCCGCCATCGACATTGTAGCCCCAGCGCGTGGTGTAGTCGGCATGCACGAAGCAGGACGACCACATGGCGAAATCCTTGGTCCAGATGCCGATGCGGTTGGCATGCATCACGGCGATGATTGCTGCACGGTCGTCCGCCTCGCTCATGTCTCCCCTCCCTTCAGACTGGTGAAGCCGCCGATAGCAGCACGCGAACCAGCGCCGGTTGGCTGTGGACGCCGGTCTTTTCAAAGACGCGGTTGAGGTGGGTGCGGGCAGTATTCGTCGTGACGCCCATGGCGATGGCGATTTCGGGCAGGCTCAACCCCTGCGCGACGTGGCCAGCCAGTTGCCGCTGCATCGGCGACAGCTGGTAAATGATGGCCGCCATGTCGAGTCTCGCCTGGCTCAACCCGGCATGATCGAATGAAAAGGAGACCATGCCGCCCTCTCCGATAACCCAGCATATCTGGGTCGGCAGGCCCTCGCCACGCTCGATGAGAATAGGTACGGCGCCCCGGCTCGACATGACCGCCGTGTCGAGGCTTCCAGCCCAGGCAATGGCTGCCTGCAGCTTCTGGTCGAGCCGGCGCTCACGAATGCGCAGCTTGCCATTGCGAATGACGAGATCGTCGCTGGCCGCAAGCGCCTCCACGGCTGGTGGGCTCTGCCACAACACCTGTCCTTCGGCGGAGAGCTTGAGGATAGCCGCGTCGCTGGGCATGGATTCGGTATCGATGAAGCCGAGAAAGGCGATGCGCCATTTGCCGTCGTGCTTTTCGAGGAAGCGGACTTCGTTGGTCGGCCCCTGCCTCAGGCTCCCGTAGTACAGCGTGCGCGGATAGATCTGCTCGAAGGTTGCCCAGGCCATATCGGCGCCGATGTGCAGATTGAGGTTTTCTACCGTCGTGTCGTAGGCATTGCGGGGAATGTTGAAGGTGGGGTCCTTGAACTGCTCGCGGACCCGGGCCGAGATATCCTCCCAGCCACGCCGAAAGAACGGGCCACCCGGGCGCCACCAACCCCAGCGCGTCGTATAGCCGGCCTGCACGAAGCACGCCTGGTATGCTTCGTAATCCTGCGTCCACATGGCGATGCGGTTGGCGTGGATCAGCGCGATGATCGCAGCTCGATCTTCCTCGTTTTCTGCCATGTCCGCCCCCTCAGGCCTTGGCGGAGAGCATATCGTGCGGCACGCCAATGCGCCATCAGGGACGCTTGTCGCCCTTGTCGCCCGGGCGGAAGGTGCCGTCGTCATCGCGCTTGAGGTCGATGACGCCGGGCTGGGCGCGTTCGCGCAGGTCGCGTTCGCGGCGCAGGCGCTTTTTCTCCTCGTCCTCGGCCTTGAACTGGCCGGTCCAGTCGCGCCAGATCTTGCGCACGCCCAGATAGATGGCGAGGCCGATGACGACGAAAATGATGACGCGCAGCAGCATACCGGTCACAGGCCAAACCTCGCCCAGAGCGCACGGTCCTCGATCGTGGCAGCGACATCGCCACTGATGCTAGCGGCGAAGCCAATGCGGGGAATGCCGAACCAGGGCCGCTTGGGCTCGATCACCTTGAGGGCGATGTTCTTTCCGTAGCGGGTGTGGAGGGTTTCGTGGATATCGCCGATGGAATCGGCGAGACCGAGATCGACCGCGCGCAGGCCGGTCCACCATTCGCCGGTGAACAGGGCGTCGTCCGGACCCTTGAGCCGGGCGCCGCGACGCGACTTCACCACGTCGATAAACACGTTGTGAATGTCGATTTCGAACTGCTTGATGCGTTCGATGTCGCTGGCCTTTTCCGGCAGGAAGGGGTCGAGGGTCGACTTGTTGTTGCCAGCCGTATGCACCCGCCGCTCGATGCCGAGTTTCTCCAGCGCACCGACGAAACCGAAGCCGGCCATGATGACCCCGATGGAGCCGACGATGGAGCTGGGATCGACGATGATTTCATCGCCCGCCACGGCGATGAAATAACCACCCGAAGCCGCCGCGTCCTCGACGAAGACCAGCACGGGCTTGTCGTGTTCAGTGGCGAGATCGCGGATGCGCTTGGCAATCAGCCGGCTCTGCACCGGGGAGCCCCCCGGCGAATTGACGATGATGGCGACGACCGGCGCCGACTTGATGGCGAAGGCGCGCTTCAGCAAGGGTGCGACTGTGGCGATGTTGAGCCGGCCCTGGCGCTGCTCGGCGGCGATGACGCCATGCAGCCGCACGACCGGGATCACGGTCTTGCCGCGGCCGGTGAGGCGCTGCAGCCAGTTTCGCTTCGGCGCGGTCAGTTCGCCCATACCAGATCCCTGTTGCTTTGCCGCCAGATTTAGGGCGGGTCGCCGAGGATTACCAGACGAGCCGTGCCATACCACGAAAGATTGCATCGAACTCGGGCGCGAAGGCGCGGCCCTCAGTCTCATGCATGGCGCGGCTGGCGAGCAGCGTCAGCGGCGCACGCGAGCCCTTGATGCCGCGCACAAGCACGCGGTTCGCCGCCTCGCCCGGCCGCGGGGTCAGCGGCAGTACGGTGACTGCTCCAAAACGCCGGGTGAAGCTTGCCAGCAACGTGGACAGGCTCTGTGCCGGATAGATGAAGATTGCCTCACCGCTGGCCATGGCGGCGCCGGCCGCGGTTTTTACCCAGAGGTCGAGGGCATCCGCCTCCATATGTCGGGCGCCGGCCCGGCTTTCCTCGGTGGCCAGAGTACCGTCACCCGTTGTGAAAAAGGGCGGGTTGGCGATGACGCTGTCGAACGCGTTCTCGGTAATGCCAGCGGCCACGCGTTCCGTGCCACGGCCGGTGACGTCGGCCACAGCGACCCGAGCCCGGGGTGCGAGGGCATTTTCAGCGGCGTTCAGTTGGGCCAATGCGGCAGTTTCGGGGTCCCGCTCAACCAGCGTGGCGGCAAGCCCGGCATTGTGAAGCATGGCGACGAAGGCCGCGGTGCCGACGCCGGCGCCCATATCCAGGAGCGCCACGCGGTCTGGCGCAACGCCTGCGCCCAGCAGCACACTATCCAGACCAGCCCGGAATCCGTAGCTGGGCTGCGACAGAGTGAGGCTGCCTCCTAAAAAGGCATCGCGCGTTACTGTTTGGTGTTTTACAAAGGCATTTGGCTGGTCTAGGGACATCGCACCCCGTAAGGCCGGTTTTGGCGCGACCTTATATGGCCTTGTGCCGCAGGCTCAACCAGATTTGCCGAAGCGGCAAACGAGGACGGAAACAGCAGTGTCAGTTCTGACGCAGATGAGAGAAGCGCCGGTCGCCAACCCTGTCGAGCGGCTGCTTGAGGTGACCGCGGCCGACATGGCCAAGGTTAATACGCTCATTCTGAGCCGCGCGAACTCGCATGTCGAAATGGTGCCCGAGCTTGCCCGCTATCTCATCGAAAGCGGCGGTAAGCGCCTGCGTCCGATGCTGACTGTCGCGGCCGCTCAGCTCTTCGGCAATGGTACCGGCAGCGCGGTCAATTTCGCAGCCGCCGTCGAATTCATGCACAATGCCACCCTGCTCCACGACGACGTCGTCGACGAGAGCGACATGCGCCGCGGCAAGCCGGCGGCGCGCATGGTGTGGGGCAATAAGGCCTCTATCCTGGTCGGCGATTTCCTGCTCGGGCAGGCTTTCATGATGATGGTGGAAACCGGTGACATCGCCGCGCTCGGGGTACTATCCGCAGCATCTGCCGTGATGGCCGAGGGCGAAGTGTTCCAGCTCGCCAAAACCGGTGACCTGACGACAACGCCGGCTGATTACGCCGAAGTCATCCGCGCCAAGACCGCCGTGCTGTTCGAGGCTGCGTGCGAAGTGGGCGCCATGTCCGGCGGCGCCGACGCGGCCGGCAGGCAGGCGCTGGCGCGCTACGGGCTTGAACTGGGTAATGCATTCCAGCTGGTGGACGACGCGCTCGACTATGGCGGGCAGTCCGGCACGCTGGGCAAGAATACCGGCGACGACCTGCGTGAAGGCAAGATGACCCTGCCGATCATCCTCGCGCTCGCCGAAGGCAACGAGGCCGAGCGCGCAACCATCACGTCTGCCCTCGGGGATGCCGACGCAACCGCCGAGCAGGTTGCCGAGGTGGTTGCGATTCTCGAACGTCACAAGACGCTCGCCCGGACGCTGGACCAAGCTCAGACCCATGCGCGGTCGGCGCAGCAGGCGCTGAAGGCCCTGCCTGCCTCCGACATGGGGGCGCTACTGGCCGATGTAGTCGAGTTCAGCGTGCTGCGGGCTTACTAGCCGCCCGGCAAAATCAGCGGCGCGGCCGCGACCCAGTTATCGGGATTGGCCGCGCGCATCACCTGCGCGGCCTGATGCGCCTGCCCGCTTGAGCCGAACAATCCAAACACCGTCGCACCCGAGCCCGACATCCGCGCCAGGATACAGCCCTGCGTTGCCGCCAGTTGCTCGATGATATCGCCAATGACCGGCACCAGCTTGATCGCCGGTGGCTGCAGGTCGTTACGCGTCTCGGCAAGCCAGATGCCCAGCTGCGCCGGCCGCGTCAGCGGTACAGGCAACTCGGGCAGCGGGTAGTTGTCATGCGCACGCAGGCGCCGGAACACGTCGGCAGTGGCCAGCGGCACCATGGGATTGACCAGCACCAGATAGCAGGCCGGAAATTCGGGGAGCGGCGCCAGGACCTCGCCAACCCCGCGCGCCACCAACGGTGTCGAAACGAGGCAGGCGGGAACGTCCGCTCCGAGCCTTGCGGCCATATCGGCCAGTTCAGCCACCGCGATTGGCTGGTTGGAGAGACCAGCCATCAGCCGCAGGGCGGCTGCAGCATCGGCGGACCCGCCACCGATGCCGGCGGCGACGGGCAGGTTCTTGGTGAGATGCAGTTTGAGGCCGGTTTGGACCGCGTCGGGCCAGCGGGTACGGAAGGCCGCTATGGCTCGAGAGACAAGGTTGGTCTCACCCACGCCCAATCCCTTGCCGAAGGGCCCTCCGATGGTCAGCGAGTCGCTGGCGGAGGGCACGGCATCCAGTTCGTCCGCAACATCGGCGAAGACCACGAGGCTCTCGAGATCGTGGTAGCCGTCTTCACGGCGACGCGTCACATGGAGGGCCAGGTTGACCTTAGCCGGGGCGAGCTGAACTGTTGGTTCAACCATGCGGCTATTCGGTCGCGTTGGCTTTGGTCAGACCCTCGACAAGCTTGGGAGCCACCCGCTCCTTGACGTTGCCGACCTCGTCCACCGAAGCGGCGACATTCCACTGAAACTTCGCCTCGAGCTTGCGCCCGGCATGCCAATAGGCGTCGCCCAGGTGATCGTTGATCTCGGCATCGTTGGGGCGCAGCAGCACGGCCTGTTCCAGCGTGGCGACAGCCTCGTCGATGCGGCCGAGCTTGTAGAAGGCCCAGCCCAGTGAATCGACGATGTAGCCATCCTGCGGCTGTGCCGCGACGGCCTTTTCGATCATTTCCAGCGCGGGAGCCAGATTCATGTCCTGGTCGATCCAGCTGTAGCCCAGATAGTTGAGCACTGCCGGCTGTTCGGGATTGAGCTCGAGCGCCTTGAGGAAGTCCGCCTCGGCCTTGGGCCATTCCTTGGCCCGTTCATAGGCGATGCCGCGTACATAATAGAAGCGCCAGTCGGAAGGGGCGTCACCGCCAGTCAGCGCCAGCGCGTCGCTATAGGCCTCGGCGGCCTCGACATATTGTTCGTCGTAGCGCAACAGGTCGCCCAGCACGGAAACGGCGTCGAGGTCATCGGGGCGGCTGTTGACGATATTGTTGAGACGCCGCAAGGCTTCGTCACGATCGCCGGTGGCATCGAGGTTTTGTGCCACACGCACCACAGCAGTCGGCTTCATCGGCGAGGTGGCCGGCACGGCCTCGTAGATCGCGTTGGCCGCATCATGCTGACCGGCGGTGTCGAGCAACTGGCCGAGGGCCAGAGCGATCACGTCGGCGGAGGGGTCGAGGTAAAGCCCCATGCGCAGGAAAACCAGCGACAGATCGAGGCTGCCGTCGCGCGACAGCGCCACGCCTATGCCATGGAACATCTCGGCGGCGCCGACCTGCACATTGGAGGCAAAGATTCCCGGACGCTGGCCGGCCTCGATCTGCTCCTTGACGATGGTCACCACTGGATGGCTGAGACCCTGGTCCTCGAACTCGGCGATGACTTCCCTGGCTTCGTCGAACCGTCCGGCATTGGCCAGGATACGGGCGTAAACCTCGACAATGCGGGCCACGTAGGGCTCCGCTTCGAAAGCGCGCGCCGCCAGTTCGATTGCCGCTTCCGTGTCGCCCGACGCTTCCGCCATCAGGGCACGGTGAAAGACGAGGAAGTCCTCGAGCCCGGTCAGGCTCAGCTCATCCAGCACCACGTCCGCCTCGTCCTTGCGGTTGTCGCCAACCATGGCCCAGGCCCGCAGAATGCCGGCCGTAATGCCGGTGAAGCTCTCCTGACCGATGGCGCTCAGCATCTGCTCGGCGGCGCCGTAGCGTCGCTCCTTCAGTGCTTCGGTGGCCACCACCAGTTCGGCCAGCTCGTTGGCCGGATCCAGCTCAAGCAGGTGCTTGGCGGTCGAAGCCGCCTGGCCAATCTGCCCATCAGCCGCAAGGGCGATGAAGGCTCGTTCGACCAGTACCGGGTTTTCCCAGTCGCTCTGCGCCGCCTGATAGAAATAGCGGGCAGCTTCCTCGGTCCGCAGGTCATGCAGTGCCTGCTGGCCGGCCATGTAGGCGCCGGTTACGCTGGTGCGGAAAACCGGCAGCAGATCGAAAATAGCCAGCGGATCGGTTTGCGCCGTTTGCGCGGACTGGGCCGATTGCGTCGCATGAATGGCTGATGCCGAGAGCAGCATGGCAAGCAATGCCGGGCGCGCGATGCGGGTCAGAAGCGATGTCACGAGGCTGGTTACTCCATTGGCCTGTTCGGGCCGGTTCTGGCGGCGAAGATTGTCCGTTTTGGGACCGCGCCGCAAGGGCGCGCCCTATAGCGTGATCTGCCGAATTCACATTCCGCTGTAATTGGGCCCGCTGCCGCCTTCAGGCGGGACCCAGGTGATGTTCTGGGCCGGATCCTTGATGTCGCAGGTCTTGCAGTGGACGCAATTGGCGGCGTGGATGCGGAACACCGGCGCCCCGCCCTCTTCGGCTATTTCGTAAACGCCCGCCGGGCAATAGAGCGGGGCCGGCTCGCCATATGTGGGCAGGTTGTCGCGCACCGGCACGGCAGGATCGGCCAGGCGCAGATGCACGGGCTGATCCTCATCGTGGGCCAGGTTGGCAAGATAGACCGACGACGTGCGATCGAAGGTCAGCTTGCCGTCGGGCCGCGCATAGGTTCGGGCCGGCAGCGTGCCCTTAGGCTTGAGGCCGGAAAAGTCTGGCTTGCCATGGTGCAGCGTACCCAGCAGCGAGCGGCCCAGGATGGCGGAACTCCACAGCTCGACGCCCCCGGCCAGCGCGCCCACCACCGTGCCCAGCCTGGTCCACAGTGGCTTGACGTTGCGCACGCCCTGCAGCTCGGTGGAAATGCCTGACGCCATGATGCGATGGCCGAAATCCTTGATGATGTCGTGCTGGCGACTCTTGCCGATCGCGTCAGCCACGGCGTCCGCCGCGCCGATACCGGACAGGATGGCGTTGTGGATGGCCTTGAGCCGCGGCGCATTCATGAAGCCGGCGGCGCAACCGATCAGGCCGCCGCCGGGGAAGGCCAAGGTCGGGATCGACTGCCAGCCGCCCGCCGTGACGGCCCTGGCGCCATAGCTGATGCGGGTCGCGCCCTCGAGCAGCGGCGCCACCGACTTGTGGGTCTTGAGGCGCTGGAACTCATCGAAGGGCGACAGCGTCGGGTTGGCGTAGTCGAGATAGGTGACGAGGCCGACATAGAGCTTGCGGTCCTCGGCATGATAGACGAAGCCGCCGCCCGCCGTGGAATTGTCGAGCGGGAAGCCGAGATAGTGGTCCACCCTGCCCTTCTGATGCAGGTCAGCGGAAATTTCCCAAACTTCCTTGATGCCGAGCCCATACTTCTGGGGCTCGCGTTCGAGCCGATGGGTGCCGATGATCTGTTTGGCCAGCGAACCGCGCGCGCCTTCGGCGATGAGCGTGTATTTGGCTTCGAGCGCAATACCCTCGGCAAAGCCGGGCTTAGGGTTGCCCTCATGGTCCCGGCCAAGATCGCCGGTGATGATGCCGCGCACCGGACCGTTGGCACTACCCAGGACATCGACGGCAGCGGTCATGGGGAAGATATCGACGCCCAGTTCTGTTGCCTGTTCGCCCAGCCAGCGCACCAGGTTACCCAGGCTGACGATCACGCCGTTTCGGGTTTTCAGTTGCGGCGGCACCAGCAGGTGCGGCAAAGCGAAATCGTGCTTTTCGGTCAGCAGGTGATACGTGTCGGTGGTGACGTCCGGACCCACCGGCGCGCCCTTGAGCCGCCAGTCTGGAATAAGCGCATCGAGACCCACCGGATCCATCACGGCACCGGACAGGATATGCCCGCCCAGTTCCGCGGACTTCTCGACCACGGTAACCGATATTTGGGGGTGGCGCTGCTTGATGCGAATGGCTGCGGCGAGGCCCGACGGACCCGCACCGACGATCAAGACGTCCGTCGAAAGGGTTTCGCGCGAACCGGCCTCTGCCATATAGGAATGCCTCAACGTCCCGTTACAGTCTGGTCGCGGCTGGCCGCGCCAAACGGGCTGTGACATAACAGAGAACATGGCTCAAGATCGACCGCTAAATCACGACGAAATGCTCGCCGTGCTCGACTGGTATCGAGCAGCGGGCGTCGATGTCGCCGTAGGCGAAGAGCCAGTCGACCGCTTCGCGCAGCGCCCGCCGCAGCGCGTCACGCTGCCCCCAGTGGCGGCGAGTGCTCAATCCAGCGAGCGCCCGGTGGAAACCGCCCCGGGAATGGGCGGAGATCCGTCGGAGGCCCGCGGGCTGGCGGCTTCGGCGCAGTCGCTTGACGAGTTGCAGGCGATCCTCGGGTCCTATGATGGGTGCGGGCTCAAGCTGCGCGCGACCCAGCTGGTGTTTGCCGATGGCAATCCGGAAGCCGAGATCATGCTGATCGGCGAGGCACCGGGCGCCGAGGAGGACAGGCAGGGCAAGCCGTTCGTCGGCAAGTCGGGGCAGTTGCTGGATCGCATGCTCGGTGCCATCGGGCTCGACCGCACCAAGGTCTACATCGCCAATACCGTGCCATGGCGGCCGCCGGGTAATCGCACCCCGACGCCCGAGGAAATGGCGCTGTGCCTGCCGTTCCTGCACCGGCAGGTGGAGCTTATTGCCCCCAAGCTGGTGCTGACGCTGGGCGGGCCGGCCATGCAGACGGTGTTTTCCACTACCAACGGCATCATCAAGATGCGTGGCAAATGGTCGAGCGTGACTATCGGCAACCATGTGACCGACGCTATCCCGACGCTGCATCCAGCCTACCTGCTCCGCAACCCGGCTGCCAAGCAGCAGGCTTGGCGGGACATGCTGAGTTTGAAGCTGAAGATGGTAGAGCTGGGCCTGGGCTAGAATATCTGCCGCCGGCCGAATTTGGCCCTGCCAATCCAGCCCCGCCGCGCTATGGTCACCGTTGCGTGATTTGCAACGTTCTACCGCTCCAGCACAGTCGAAAGCGTCATGGCCTCCGTTATCAAGATCTACGCCCTGTTCCTGGGTTCCGCGCTCCTGATGTTCGGCGGCGGGCTGCAGGGCCTGCTGCTGTCGGTGCGCGGTGCCGAGGAGAATTTTTCGCTGCTGGCGCTGGGCCTGATCGGCACGGGCTGGTCGGTCGGTTTCGTCGCCGGCTCCATCACCGTGCCGCTGGTGGTGCGCAAGGTCGGCCATATCCGGGCCTTCTCGGTGATGGCGGCCATCGGCACTGTTACCATCCTTCTCAACCTCTTGTGGATCAACGATATCAGCTGGATCCTGCTGCGCGCGCTGTCGGGTTTCTGCTTTGCCGGCGCGGCAATGATCGTCGAGAGCTGGCTCAACGAAGTTGCAGAAAACAAGAGCCGCGGCACGATCTTCTCGATCTATGTCACTATCAACATGGCGGCCTCCACTTTGGGGCAGATCGCCATGTCGATCACCGGCACGGCCGGCTACGTGCCTTTCGTGCTCGGTGCCATCAGCTTCATCTGCGCCGTCTTGCCGACGGCGCTGACCTCGAGCCCGCAGCCGCGACCGCTGGCCTCGGCCAAGATCGATGTGGGCCTGCTCTACCGGACCTCCCCAGTGGCGGCGATCGCCGCGTTCTCGGTCGGCATGGCCAACGGCGCCTTCGGCACGCTGGCGCCGGTCTATGGCTATGAGCAGGGCCTCGATTCCGGCGGCATCGCGCTGCTGTTCGCCGTCGCTGCCACCCTGGGCGCCGTGGCGCAGATACCCTTCGGACGCCTGTCCGACCGTATCGACCGCCGGCTGGTGCTGATCGGGCTGTCGGGCGCTGCCGCAATTATCGGTGCGCTCACCGTTCTCATCAATCCCGGCCCGAACTGGATGATGTTCTTGCTGTTCGCCGCCTATGGCTTTGCCGCCAACCCGATCTATGCCGTGGCAGTGGCCCATGCCAACGACTTTGCCAAGGATGGCGATTTTACCAAGATCGCCGGCGGCATGCTGCTGATCCTGGGCGTTGGCCTTGCCATCGGCCCGGCCGTGGCCTCGCTGATCATGGGCGCGTGGTCGCCGGTGGGTCTGTTCATCGTCACCGCCTCGTTCCACGGGGCACTGGCGGTCACGGCCTACCTGCGCATGCGCGTCCGCAAGGGCAAGGACGCTGCCGATCGCGCCCCGTTCCAGGCGATGGGCGGCGATCGCCAGGTGACGCCGGAAACCATTGTGCTCGATCCGCGGGCTGATAGTGATAGCGCCGAGATGGGGCATGCCGAAGCGCCGGTCCCGGAAGAGCTGGCGACACAGAACGACGAGGACAGACGCGATGTTCAAGACGGCACGATTTGAAGACCGGGCATTCAAGCCCCTTTCCATCGCCGTCATCGCAGTTTCCGACACACGGACGCTCGAGACCGATACGGGCGGTGCGCTGCTCAAGTCGCTGCTGGAGGCCGACGGGCACAGCTGCGCCGAGAGGGTGGTGGTTCGTGACGATATCCAGTTGATTCGCCTGGCGGTGCAGGGCTTTGTCGCCAATCCTAAGGTGGATGTGATCCTCACCACCGGCGGTACGGGCTTTTCCGGCCGCGATGTGACGCCAGAGGCTGTCGAGCCGCTGTTCGACAAGCGGATGGAGGGCTTTTCGGTGCTGTTCCATCAGTATTCGGCGACCACGGTCGGCACCAGTTCGCTGCAGTCGCGCGCCACGGCGGGCCTCATCGGCACGACCTTCGTCTTTTGCCTGCCTGGATCGCGCGGCGCCTGCCGTGACGCCTGGGAGGGCATCCTCACCCACCAGCTCGATTACCGGCACAAGCCGTGCAATTTCGTCGAACTGATGCCGCGGCTGGACGAACGCTAGGGTGAGCGATCGCCTCACTGTCACCGCGCAGCAGGTGGCGACGCTGGTCGCCGAGCAGTTCCCGCAATGGGCGCACCTGCCGGTGCGTCCGGTCGCCTTGAGTGGCTGGGACAATTACACCTTCCACCTCGGCGA
>JBARWY010000181.1:0-4969 GCA_049647065.1 Devosia sp.
TCGTTGTCACCGCTGATGCACGAGCGGGAAGGGGCCCGGCAGGGCCTCGACTACCGCTATCACCTCATCGACTTCGATCGACTGGAACTCGACGACACCAGGCTGCCCGATGTGGTCGCCGAGGCGCGCGACCTCGGTTTTGCGGGTCTCAATATCACCTATCCGTTCAAGCAGGCGGTGCTGCCCTTGCTTGATGACCTCGCGCCTGATGCCGCGGCCATCGGCGCGGTGAACACGGTCGTCCTCGGGCTCGCGCGGAGCATCGGCCACAACACCGATTGCTGGGGCTTTGCCGAAAGCTTCCGGCAGGAGCTGCCTGACGTCAGGCGGAGCAGGGTTCTGCAACTCGGTTCCGGAGGCGCCGGGGCCGCCGTGTCGCAAGCGCTGCTGCAATGCGGCGTCGAGCGACTTGATATCTTCGATACCGACCCACAGCGCGCCCACGCCTCCGCCGAGCGGCTGCGCTATCTGCTGTCCGCCGACGTCCGGGTCGTCACCGACGTCACCGAGGTCGCCCGAAATGCCGATGGCATCGTCAACGCCACTCCGGTCGGCATGGTCAAGCATCCCGGCCTGCCGATCGATGGCGCATTGGTAAAGGCCCGGCACTGGGTTGCCGATGTGGTGTATTTCCCGCTGGATACCGAGCTGATCACCCACGCGCGGTCGCTGGGCTGTGCCGTCATGCCAGGCGGCGGGATGGCGGTTTATCAAGCGGTGCGGGCCTTTGCCCTGTTCAGCGGGCGCCAGCCCGACGCCGCTGCGATGACCGCTACGTTCCGGGCTGCTGTCGCGATCTAGATGCGCCCGGTCGACAGGACGTAGTCGACACCGCTCCTGATATGGCTGGTCAGCTTGCCGACGATACCCTCGATATTCCGCTGCATGGCCAGCTCGAACAGCGCCTTGTGGTCGTCCATCACCGCTGCACCACGGAAGCTGGCCGCCAGCATGTGGTATCGGATGAACCGGTCGAACACCGAGGCGTGCAGGTCGAGGAGCGTGCGCGAGCCGCAGGCCGAGATCAGCGCATTGTGGAAGGCGAAGTCATAGCGCACCCACTGGGCAGTGCGCTCCAACTCGCCGCTCAGCAACTGCGCCTCGATGACCGAAAGCTTATGATGAGCCGCAACGACCCGCCCCTCCCAATCGAGATCGCCCGTTGCCAGCGATAGCCGGATGGCATGGCTCTCCAGCAGCAGGCGGAGGTCGGCCACCTCACGCAGGTTATCGGGGGTAGCCGGGGCCACCTCAAAGCCGCGCTGACCTTCCGCCACGACAAGGTTTTCGCTGGCGAGTCGATTGAGAATCTCGCGCAGCGTGCTGACACTGGCGCCGTAGCGGGCCTTGAGCGCTTCCAGCTTCAGCTTTGCCCCCGGGGGCAGGCCGCCGGCGATAATGTCATCGCGGATTCGGCGGAAAGCGATTTCGCCCACCCCGTCCTCTGCCTGTCGCACGCTATCGTCCACGCACATCTCCATTCATTGATGCAGCCAAGCATACCAGCACATGACGATCTAGTTATATCCGACGATCTAAAAAATATATGACATTCTGATTATCGGCCGTTATCGTCTGTCCGTACGCTGAACAGGCCATTGACTTGAACGAACTATTTCGTACATTGTGAATCAGGACGGAGAACGACGGCGTTTCAGCCGTGGGTCCGCTGAGGATGCCTGGGATCACAGGCGACAATTGGGAGGATGACAATGCGTTTTGGATTTACGCGCCGCGCGGTGCTGCTTGGTGGCCTGATGCTGGCGGTGGCGATGCCCGCCATGGCCCAGGACAAGCCCGTGCTGCGGTTTTCGGCTGTGTTCTCGGAGCAGGACATTCGCGCCGAGATGATGGGCCTGTTTTCGGGCCAGATCGTCGATGACTTCACCCTCGAGCCCTATTACGGCGGCAACCTGTTCAAGCAGGGCACCGAACTGGTCGCGCTGCAGCGCGGTAACCTTGAAATGGGCAACATCGCCCCGCAGGACATCTCCAACCAGATTCCGGCATGGTCGGTGCTCACATCGGCCTATCTGTTCCGCGATGCGGCGCATCTTCGCACCTTCTTCGACAGCGAAGTCGGCGCCGAATTCAAGGCCATGGCCGAAGAACAGCTTGGCATCCACATTCTGGGGCCGACCTATTTCGGCGCCCGCCAGGTCGGCCTGCGCATCGACAAGGAAATCAAGACTCCGGCCGACATGGCTGGCATCAAGCTGCGCATGCCCGGCGGCGACGCCTGGCAGTTCCTCGGCGAGGCGCTTGGCGCCAACCCGACGCCGATGGCCTATGCCGAGGTCTATACGGGCCTCCAGACCGGCGCCATCGATGGCCAGGACAATCCGCTGCCTAACGTCGAGAACATGAAGTTCTACGAAGTGATGGAGCAGATCGTGCTGACCTCGCACCTGGTGGGCTACGACCTGCTGGTGATTTCCAAGGCCGCCTGGGATGCCATGACGCCGGAACAGCAGGCGAGCGTGCAGACAGCCGCAACCGCCGCAATCGACTTCAGCCAGCAGGCCCACCTTAATCGCGAGGCTGAGTTGCTGACCCAGTTCGAGGCCGCCGGCCTCAAGATCTACGAGCCCGATCTCGAAGCCTTCCGCACCACTGCCCAGCAGAAGTACCTCGAATCCGACCTGGCCAAGGATTGGCCGGAAGGCGTGGTCGAACGCATCAACGCGCTCTAATACTTCTCCCAGCGATGACGGCGCCACATCTGGTGCCGTCATCCGGGCGAGACCTCCGCTGCGGAGACTGACTCATGAATTCCCGACTGGCCGGCATCGGCGCGTGGCTGCATGCTCGCGCTGAAAACATCCTCGCCGCCATGCTTGCCGTGATGTTCGCGGTGTTCATCCTGCAGATCGTCTTCCGCTACGCGCTCAACCTGCCGATCGGCTGGACTCATGAAATCAGCGTGGTGCTGTGGGTATGGCTGGTCCTGTTCGGCACGGCCTTTGTGGTGCGGGACCATGAGGAAATCCGCTTCGATCTGCTCTATGGCACAGCTGGCAATCGCATGTTCCGGGTGATGGTGGTCGTGACTGCGATTGTCGTGATCGCGCTCTTCGGCATCTCTCTGCCCCCAGTCATCGACTACGTCACCTTCATGAAGGTCGAGTCGACGGCCTATCTCAATATCCGCTTCGACTATCTCTACGTCATCTATCCGATTTTCGCCGTGGCGATAATCATCCGCCAGTTCTGGGCTGGATGTCGCGCCATCTGGGGCAGGGAGACGAGGGACTTCGATCCGACAAACGTGAGTTCGGGCGTATGACCCTTTCGCTTGCCTTCAATGCCGCGTTGATCATTATCATCGTCACGGCCGTCCTGGGTCTCCCCATGGGCCTGTCCATGATCTGCGGCTCCATAATTTACCTACTGATCCGCGGCCAGGACATGGGGATCGTTGCCGAGCAGCTGCTCAACGGCATGTATTCCAACTATATCATGCTGGCCGTGCCATTGTTCATCCTGGCGGCCGAAATCATGAATTCCGGCTCGCTATCCGAGCGGCTGCTGAAATGGTGCGACGCTATCGTTGGCCGGTTCCGTGGCGGCCTGGCGCAGGTCAATGTGCTGCAATCCATCGTTTTCGCCGGCATGTCAGGCTCGGCGGTCGCCGATGCCGCGGGCAGCGGCAAGATGATGCAGTTCATGATGACCAAGGACGGCAAGTATACGCCCAGTTATGCGGCCGCGCTCACCGCCGTTACCGCCGTCATCGGGCCGATCATTCCACCATCCATTCCCATGGTGCTCTACGCCCTGATCTCCGACGCCTCGATCGGCTATCTGTTCCTTGCCGGTATTATTCCCGGCCTGATGATGGCCGGCGTCATGATGGTGCTGATTGCCATCACCGCTCGCATCAAGAATTTCCCGGTCGAAAAGCCGACGCCGCTGCGCCAATTGCCGCACATGACCTGGGAGGCGCTCCCGGTGCTGCTCATGCCGGCCGTACTGATGTTTGGCATCTACGGCGGCATCACCACTCCGACCGAGGCAGCTGCCATCGCCGCCTTCTACGCGCTGATCGTGTCTGTCCTGATCTATCGCAGCGTCAGCGCCCGCGAATTTTACGCTTCGCTGCTGACCAGCGCCAAGACCACCGCCTCGATCGGCATGCTGATCGCCGGCGCCCTCGTTTTCAACTACGTGGTCACGGTCGAGAATATCCCGCGCAGCCTCAGCACGATGCTGGTTGCATGGGATCTCAATCCGATAACCTTCCTGATCGCCGTCAATATCCTGCTGCTCGTGCTGGGCTGCCTGCTCGAAGGCACCACCATCCTCCTGGTGATCGTGCCGATCTTCATCCCGACGGCCCAGGCGCTCGGCATCGACATGGTGCATTTCGGCGTCGTGGTCGTGGTCAACATCATGCTGGGCCTGATCACCCCGCCCTTCGGACTGCTGCTCTTCATCATGACGCGCATATCCGGCTCTTCGATGCGGGAACTGGTGACTGACGTCTTCCCGTTCCTGCTGGCGCTGATCGGGGCTTTGCTGCTGTTCACCTTCGTGCCGGAAACGGTGCTGTGGTTGCCCAGAACATTTGGCTACGGTGGCTAGGGGACAGAGATGAAGCCAATTTACGTACTCAACGGCCCCAACCTCAACCGGCTGGGCAAGCGCGAGCCGGCGATCTATGGCACCACGACGCTGGCGGAAGTAGAACAGCTCTGCCGTACCGCCAGCGGCGACCGCCCCATCGTGTTCCACCAGACCAACAGCGAAGAAAAGCTGATCGACCTGGTGCACGAGGCGATCGACGAGGGGGCAGGGATCATCATCAATCCCGCCGCCTTCACCTTCACCTCTCTGGCTTTGCTCGATGCGCTCAAGATGTTCGAGGGCCCCGTGATTGAATTCCACATCTCCAACATCCACAAGCGCGAGCCGATCTATCATCGCTCGTACGTCTCGATGCGCGCCGATGCGGTGATGGCGGGGCTGG
>JBARWY010000182.1:0-19936 GCA_049647065.1 Devosia sp.
CCAGCCCAAAGGCCAGGTTCTGGTAGACGTTCATGTGCGGATAGAGCGCGTAGCTCTGGAACACCATGGCGATGCCGCGCCGGGCCGCCGGCACCTCGTTCATGCGCTCGCCGTCGATCAGGAGGTCTCCCCCGGTGATCGGCTCAAGCCCGGCAATCATGCGCAGCAAAGTCGACTTGCCGCAGCCGGAGGGTCCGACAAAGACCGTGAACTCACCCGGATCGATGTCGAGATCGATGCCGTGGATGACCTCGACGTCACCATAGGCCTTGACGAGTTGACGCAGCTGGATGGGTGTCGCCATGGCGATCTCCTAAGTCCGGAACCGGGCCGGGACCCAGCTGGAATATTTAGCGTGGGATGCGGGAAGCGGCAGTGCGATATCGCGTCCCGTTTCCGAAGAGTCATAAATCGCGGTGACCAGTTCCAGCGCCTGCCGCGCATCCTGCGTGGTCACCGGCAGCGATCCACCGCTTACAATCGCCTGGTAGAACAGCCGCAATTGCGTCGTATGGCGGGACGGAACGAACTGCCAGTCCTTGAGAACCTCGGCAATGCGTTCGCCGATCTCCTCCGATTTCGGGATGATCTGCCAGTCGGCTTCGCCCGGACGATAGGGGGCGTGGTCGCTCTCGATGGTCAGGTGCTCGAAGGATAACCGAATGCGCGTCATCTGGTCGGCCGAACCAAGCGTCGCGGTAAGCGAGACCAGCGCGCCACTGGACATCTTGAGCGACGCCGAAAGGCAGTCTTCCACTTCGATCGGATTGACCCGCGTATCAACTCGGCCAAAGACCCGCTCCACCGGGCCCATGAGATAAGTCATCATGTCGTGGGGGTGGATGGCGTGGGCCATCAGCACACCGCCGAGTTCGGTGGCCCACTTGCCGCGCCAGGGCACGGCGTAATAGGCCGCGCCGCGCTTCCAGAAGGTTTCTACCGTACCCACATAGGGTTTCCCGGCCAGCCCGGCGTCGAGCACGGCCTTGGCCTTGGCGACGCCATTGCCGAAGCGGTACTGGAACACCGGCATCAGCCGGCCCATCGAGACCGCCTCCGCGGCGATGATGCGGTCCACCTCCGCGAGCGAGCCGACCAGTGGCTTCTCGCATACCACGTGCTTGCCTGCGGCCAGCGCGGCCAGAATCTGCCGCAGATGCACTCCGGGCGGGGTGCAGATATCGACGACGTCGATATCGTCCATTGCCAGAAGCTCATCAAAGGAGGTCGTGCGGTGCGGTACGCCGAACTCATCGGCGACCGCTGCCAGACGCTCCTCGTTGAGATCGCACAGCGCCACGACCTCGAAGCAATCGGCGTTCGGCACATAGCCTTCGACCAGATGCGTGCGCCCTGCCCCGCATCCGACGATGCCGACCCGGAGTTTGCGTTGCGTGGTCATCGCTTCATTCCCGTCGTGGCAATGCCTTCGATCAGCAGGCGCTGGAAGGCGAGGAAAAAGATCATCACCGGCAGCAGGGTCAGGATCGACATGGCGAACATGGCGCCCCAGTCGCTATCGCCGGTGGCATCGGTAAAGGCGCGGAGGCCCAGCGTGACGGTGAAGTTGCGGATGTCACTGAGGTAGACCAGCGGCGCGAAGAAATCGTCCCAGGTCCAGATGAAGGTGAAAATGGCCGCGGTTGCCAGGACGGGCGTCGAGAGCGGCAGGAGGATTTTCCAATAAATGCGCCATGGCGAACAGCCATCCATGATGGCGGCCTCGTCCAGTTCCTTGGGCAGGCCGCGAAAGAACTGCACCATGAGGAAAATAAAGAACGCGTCGGCCGCCAGGAACTTCGGCACGACCAGGGGCAGGAAGGTGTTCACCCAGCCAAGGTTGAAGAACATCACATATTGCGGGATCAGGGTAACCTGGCTCGGCAGCATCAGCGTCACCAGCATCAGCGCGAACCATATATTGCGGCCGGGAAATTCGATCCGGGCAAAGGCGAAGGCCGCCAGAGAACAACTGATCAGGTTGCCGACGACGCTGAGCGCGGCGATGATCAGGGAATTGGCGAAGAAGGTGCCGAAGCCGATTTGCAGCATGGTCCAGCCGCGAACATAGGAGTCAAAGCTCCATTGCGACGGCCACAGGCTGCCAGAGCTGAAGATTTCAGTTTCCGGACGCACCGAGGCGGAGAACATCCAGAGCAGCGGATAGAGCATCAGGATGGACGTGGCGACGAGCAGCACATGCAGCACGCCCTTGACCGACCACTGACCGAGCGAAGCGCTTTTAGTCGTCATAATGCACCCAGAACCTGGCGCTGAAAAAGGAGATGGCCGTGAACGCCGAGATGATTACCAGAAGGATCCATGCCAGTGCGGACGCGTAGCCCATGCGGAAGAAGCCGAAAGCCTCCTGGTAGAGATAGAGCGTGTAGAACAGCGTCGAATTGATCGGCCCGCCACTCCCTGCCGAAATCACGAAGGAGGGGGTGAAGGACTTGAAAGCGTCGATGGTCTGGATGATCAAATTGAAAAACAGGACGGGCGTGATCATCGGCACGGTTATCTTGAGGAATTGCCGCCATTTGCTGGCGCCGTCGATGCTGGCCGCCTCGTAGAGATCGGCTGGAATCTGCCGCAAGCCGGCGAGAAAAATGATCATCGGCGCGCCGAACTGCCAGACGCTGAGGATCACCAGGGTCCAGATCGAATAATTGGGATTGGAGATCCAGCTGGGCCCGATAATGCCGAAATTGGTCAGCCCCATGTTGATAAGGCCGTCACCGGCGAACAGCTGTCGCCACAGCATGGCGATGGCGACGCTCGCGCCGAGCAGCGAGGGCAGGTAGAAAATCGCTCGATAAACCGAGAGCCCCTCAAGGCCCTTGTTGAGCGCCACCGCAACAAGCAGCGCCAGAGCCAGCTTGATGGGCACCGACAGCAGCACGAAAACAAAGGTTACGCGCATCGAGGCCATGAATTTCGGATCGGCCAGGAGAATGCGGGCATAATTGTCTGTGCCCAGCCAATTAGGGGCGGTCAGAAGGTCGAAATCGGTGAAGGCCAGGTAGAACGAGACGAGCGCCGGCACCACAGTCAGCAGAGTGAAGCCGATCAGCCAGGGAAAGAGGAACGCGTAGCCGGCAAAGGCGCGGCTGCGTGTGGCCTGGGATTGCCACCAGAAGGTTCGAGCTCGCTGGCCCGCCGGGGCCGGTAGGGCACCAGACTGGGTGATATCGGTCATCGCCTGTCCTTTGGATTGAGATGCCCGCCCGGCCGAGGCCGAGCGGGCAAAGACGCGTCAGGCGCGGGCCAGGGCCTCTGCCATCCCGGCATGCAGATCGGCAGCGCCCTGTTCGACAGACTTGGCTTCGAAGGCCACTTCTTCCGAAACAGTGCCAAGCACGGTGGTGGCTTCGCCGGCGCCCTGCGGCGGAGCCGGCGGCAGGGGGCCGATGAGGGCGGCGATCGAGTCGAGATAGGAGAGAGCTGCCTGCGAGGGGGCATCCAGCGAGGGAAGAATGGCCTCGCGGGTCTTCGGATCTTCGGGCGCCCCACGCTCGACGCCGAGGATGTTCATGGCCTCGGGATCGTTGAGGAAGAAGTTGAGGAACTGGCCAGCCAGTTCCGGATTAGCGACCTTGGAGCTCAGGCTAAAGTACATTGAGGGCTTGAGGTACTGGCCGGGCTGGCCACCTTCGAGCACCGGCAGGCTGACCATGCCGAGCTGATCGGTATTGGCTTTCTGATAGGCGACGAGCTGGTTGGACTGGGCAATGCCGGAGGCCGCCTTGCCTGTCGTGACAAGGCTGGTATCGACATTGCCCTGCGACAGGGCCTGCACGTCGGCCGGAACGCAGGCGCCCGACTTGCGCATGTCCGACCACATGGTGAACCACGCCACCGCGTCCTCGACCTCGAAGCCGAGCCCACCCTCGGGAGCGTACTGGGCCTTGCCGCGCTGGCGCAGATAGGTTTCGAACGAGACTTCGTGGCCGCTGGCATCCTGCGTGCCGTAGAAATCCTTGCGCGGCGTCTTGCTGGTCAGTTCCGCGGAGAGCTGCGCGAATTCTTCCCAGTTCGTGCCGATCTGCGGCGCGGCAACGCCAGCCTCGTCCCAGGCCGTCTGATTGAGGATCAGCCCGCCGGTATTGGCGCCCAGGCTGATGCCATAGACCTTGCCGTCGACGCGGCCGACGCCGATGCGATCATCGGGCCAGTTGGAGAGATCGATGGTCGAAGCGATCAGGTCGTCGAGCGGCAGAAGCACGTCGCGGCCGGCATATTCGAAGATGTAGCGATAATCCATCTGGATCACGTCAGGCGGGTTGCCGCCTGCGGTCTGGGTCGCCAGCCAGGTCCAGTAGTCACCCCCGCCCGGCAGGCTCTGGCCATCGATCTCGATGCCCGGATTGGCTGCCTTGAACAGGTCTATGATGCTGTTGGTGCGGTCGGCACGCTCGGCGTTGCCCCACCAGCTCAGCCGCAGGCGGCTTTCCTGCGCCAAGGCGCCGCGAATGCCCGCCATGCCGGCGAGTGCCAGCATCGAGGTGCCGGCAATGAAATTGCGTCTCGTCAGATTGAAGCTCATTTCGTCCTCCCTTAAGTGCTGAGATCTGAAATATCAGATATTAAAGCTTAGTCAACTCTTGTATGGAAGCTGTACCCCGTGGTGTATTCGGAGCGCATTGGAGGAAGCCATGACTACTGCAGAAGCTGGACATTCGGGCCGCAAGAGCCCTGAGGATCTGCGCAGCGCGCGCTGGTTTGCCCCTGACGACCTGCGCGGCTTCGGGCATCGGTCGCGCCTGCTGCAGATGGGCTACAGCCCGGAAGACTGGGTGGGCAAACCCGTCATTGCCATCCTCAACACCTGGTCCGACACCAATCCCTGCCACGGTCATTTCAAGCAGCGAGTCGAGGACATCAAACGGGGCGTGTTGCAGGCGGGTGGATTTCCCATCGAGCTTCCGGCCCTCTCCGTGTCGGAGACCTTCCTCAAACCGACATCGATGCTCTATCGCAACATGCTGGCCATGGACGCCGAGGAGATGATCCGGGCCCATCCTGTCGATGGCGTGATCCTGATGGGCGGTTGCGACAAGAGTACCCCTGCCCTGCTGATGGGCGCGACCAGCGCCAACCTGCCCACGATTTTCGTGCCTGCCGGGCCCATGCTGCGCGGCAACTGGCGCGGCAAGGAACTGGGCTCCGGCTCGGACGCCTGGAAATTCTGGGATGAACGCCGGGCCGGCAATATCAGCCAGCAGGACTGGCAGGAAATGGAAGGCGGCATCGCCCGCAGCGCCGGTCACTGCATGACGCTGGGTACGGCAAGCACGATGACCGCCATCGCCGAGGCCATCGGCATGACCCTTGCGGGTGCATCATCAATTCCAGCAACCGACTCGGCCCATATGCGCATGTGCGCCGCCGCTGGACGCCGTGTGGTCGAGATGGTCTGGGAAGACCTGATCCCCAAGAAAATCCAGACCCGCGCCGCTTTCGAGAACGGCATTACCGTCGCCATGGCGATGGGCTGCTCCACCAACGCCATCATTCACCTGATCGCCCAGGCCCGTCGCGCCGAAGCCGATATCAGCCTTGACGACTTCGAGAAGGCCAGCCGCAAGATCCCCGTGCTGGCCAATATCAGGCCGTCCGGCGAGCGCTACCTGATGGAAGACTTCTATTTCGCAGGTGGCCTAAAGGGCCTGATGGGCCGATTGACCGATCACCTGCATCTCGACTGCCTGACGGTTGCCGGCACCACGCTCGGCGAAGCGATCTCCGACGCCAAAGTCTACAACGACGATGTCATCCGTCCGCTGGACAATCCGGTCTATGCCGAAGGTGCCCTGGCCGTTCTGCGCGGCAATCTGGCCCCCGATGGCTGCGTCATCAAGCCGAGCGCCTGCGACCCGCGTTTCCTGCGCCATTCCGGGCCGGCCATCGTTTTTGACAGCTATCCGGAAATGAAGGCGGCGACCGAAGACGAGACGCTCGACGTCACGGCCGACCACATCCTCATCCTTCGCAATGCCGGACCGCTCGGTGGCCCAGGCATGCCCGAGTGGGGCATGCTGCCCATCCCGCGCAAACTCATAAAGCAGGGCGTGCGCGACATGGTGCGCATCTCCGATGCTCGGATGAGCGGCACCAGCTATGGCGCCTGCATCCTGCATGTAGCGCCCGAATCCTTTATCGGCGGCCCACTGGCCCTTGTTCGCACCGGCGACATCATCATGCTCGACGTCGCCGCACGAACGCTCAATCTCGATATTTCCGAGGCGGAATTCGCTGCCCGGCGGCAGGCGTGGACGGCGCCGGAACCACATTATCATCGCGGCTATGGCTGGATTTATTCCCGGCACGTGCAACAAGCCAACGAAGGCTGCGACTTCGACTTCTTACGGACCGAGTTTGGCGCGACTGCGGGCGAGCCGGCGATCTATTAGGTCATCAGAGTTGTTCCTCGCCGCTTTTGGCGGCTATGGAAGGTCTGGCTGAGTGTTCGATACATGATCAATGCGATCTGCGGCGCCATGCAAGTTGCGGTGTGTTCAAAGCTTATGGGCTTTTCTCCATTGAGTCTGACCTGGAGACGCCAGGGGACGAGGGGAAGCTGGTGTAACCATTAGGAGCGCTCCATCCTCGGCGATCCCAGGCGTTCCCTATCGCCTCACCAAAGCCGAACCGACAGTGCCTAGACCCTCACCCTTCAGTCTGCTTTGGGCCTACGCTGGTCGCTAGAGAGCTGAGGTCGTAAAAACTGCCATTCCCGTGTCGCAGCCGCTGGTCTCAGATACACGTCCAGGCAACCAAAAAGCTAAGCGGCACGGCAGCTAGGCCTCGTTTCCGCCGCACCACGTCAATGGCACCGACTGCGTCCTGAAGCCTGGCAGCTACAACCTCAAGCCTCTCTGGACGTTTCGAGCGGGGAAGTGCCACCACACGCAATGCAGTGACGTCATAGCCGTCATGCTACAAAACGCGAAAACGTGATGCATGGACAGCTGGATTTAAGCAACCGTTAACTCTAGTTGAGCGGCCCTGACCTATGCGCAATTTCCAATGACGCATCCGTCATGTTGCAGGATTCCTCAGTGTCTAAGAAAATCGTTGTGTTGGGTGGTGATGGCTTCTGCGGATGGCCCACCGCTCTGCATCTATCTGCCAAGGGTCACGCCGTGACCATAGTCGACAACCTGTCGCGTCGCCGTATCGATGCAGAACTGGGCGCGGGAAGCCTGACGCCGATTGCCGACATCACCGCGCGCATCGCCGCTTGGAGGCGAATTTCCGGCCACAGATTAGACTTTCTGGCCGTCGATTTAGCACGCGATGCAGATGCGCTGCGCGATACCTTCGCCACCATCCGTCCCGATACGGTGGTTCACTTCGCCGAGCAGCGCGCCGCGCCTTACTCCATGCGCGACGCCGCCCACAAGCGCTATACAGTCGACAACAATATTAGCGGCACCCACAATGTGCTCGCGACGCTGGTAGAGCTTGGGCTCGACACCCATTTGGTGCATCTGGGCACCATGGGCGTCTATGGCTATGACGGGGACGGGCTTGAATTGCCCGAAGGCTATGTGGACGTCACCGTCGGCGGGCCGGACGGCAGGCGCTATCCTCGTTCCATTCTCTACCCCACCCAGCCGGGCAGCATCTATCACCTGACCAAGTCGCTCGATCAGCTACTATTCCAGTTCTATGCCCGCAATGACGACCTGCGCATCACCGACCTGCACCAAGGCATCGTCTGGGGCACGCAGACGGCCGAAACGCGCCTCGACCCCGAGCTTATCAACCGCTTCGACTATGACGGCGATTACGGCACCGTGCTCAATCGCTTCCTGATGCAAGCGGCCACCGGCCATCCGCTAACTGTGCATGGCACGGGCGGACAGACACGCGCCTTCATCAACATCCAGGATACGGTGCGCTGCGTAGCGCTGGCCGTGGCAAATCCGCCTACGCGCGGCGACCGGGTAAAGATTCTCAACCAGGTGGCGGAGACTCGTCGCGTGCGGGACTTGGCCAAGCTGGTCGCCGAGATCACCGGGGCTTCGGTCGCCATGGTCGACAATCCCCGCAAGGAGGCCACCGAAAACACGCTGAAGGTTTCCAATCGCGGTTTCCGGGCTATGGGCCTCAAACCCATCCTGCTGCGGGACTCCCTGCTCGATGAGACGCTGGAGGTGGTTGAGCGGTACAAGCATCGCGTCAATTTCGACGCGGTGCCTGCCACTGCGCTCTGGACCAGCGAGAACCGTCCGGGAGTGCTGCATCGTGCCGCGGAAGCCGCCTGATGCGCGACCTCTTCCGCCTGCTTGCCGTTGCGGCGATGAGCCTGGCCATTGTCGGCGTTGCGATGATCTATTCGCGCGGCGGCGACCTCGTTTCCGTCACGCAGACCGTGACCGACGGCGTCACTGGCGTCGTGGCGGATGTGAGCCAGCGCATTGCGGGATCGGAGCCGGTGGAAGAGACGGAACCCGGCTATGGCCTCAGCCTCACCCGGCCCGGTGCCGCCCGCTGGGCGGGACTGGCCGGTTTTCCCGACCAGGCGGAGGTGAGCTTCCCCATGCCCGGGGGCGTGCACTACCTGTCGGGCGCGCTCAACCTGCATTTCGACACCCACCTCGCTGCCCATGGGGATGGGCTGATGACGCTTTCGGTCAATGGCTCGCCGCGCGGGCAAATCGTGCTCGACAGTGGTCGCTCCAGCCATCAGGTGCGCATAGACCTGACCCCAGCGGACCTGGCGAGCAACCGGGTGGTGCTGCAGATGTCAGGGCGAGGCACGACCGGTGCGGGGCAGACCTGCCCAGGCGACGCCGCTAATTCGGGCAGCGCTGTAACCCTTACCCCTGACAGCCGGCTTGAACTATCCGCAGACCAGCCGCCGGGCGACGCTATCCAGGCGTTAGCAGCCGCGCCTCGACCATTCGTGCTGATCGCGGACGGCACACCCGAAGGCATGGCCTTCGCTATTTGGGCCAATCAGCAATTCAACCGCGCTGGTCTCTCTGCCCGCCTGGGCGAAGCCGGCGCCGGCGAAACGCCAATCCGTCTATCCATGCTGGCCGGGATCGCGGATGCGCTGGGCGCTGTCCTCGTCGGGCAAGCCGCAGTGGACCAGGTAATCGCCGCCGCGGGCGAAATTCTTCCCGCGCCCCGCGCTTGGCCGGTCAGTGTCGGCGATCTGGGTGCCGAGACGACCGTCAAGACCTTTCGAGGCTCGCGCCGCTGGACCATTCCCTTCAATGCCGCCGACCTGCCGGGCGGCGCATTGCCCGAAAAGTTCCGCCTGCGCATGGCCACCACGCCGCTGGCCAAGGGCAATGACTGGATTATACGCATCGCTCTCAACGGCAACCTGATCGAAGCGCGGCGCCTGGACGGCAGCACGGACGCCGTGGCGCTGACCTTTGCCCTGCCGGCAGAGCGACTGCTGCCCCGCAATGCGCTGGTGTTGGAACTGGTCGATACGACGCCCTTCGAGAGCATTTGCGGCCGCGCCGACGCCCAGGCGCAACTGCTGCCCGAGAGCATGATGAGCGACAGCGCTCCCGCCAGCTTGGCTTGGGCCAGCCTGATCGAAAACCTGGCGGCCGTTCCCGAGGTGTCGTTTCACGCCCGGGAAAGCCTCAGCCCGGCCCAGGCCAGCCGCGCCGGAGATCTGCTAGCCACCCTGTTGCCACGCTCGATGCGCCTGTCCCCGCAGGCCGATAGCCCGGTCGTGCTGTCGGTGACCGATCGCGCCAACCTTGGCCGCCGCCTGGCAGATATCGCCCCCGATACTGGGATCAAGGCCATATTGCCCGCCCGGGGGGGCGGGGCGCTCACAGTGGCGCCGGTGCCCAGCGCCGAATTTGGCGCCGCTCTCGAATGGTTGGGGCCCAACGATGTTATCATCCTCGCAACTGGCCTCTGAGCCAGCCGCTGTCCACCAG
Source organism: Devosia sp. (assembly GCA_049647065.1). GTDB lineage: Bacteria > Pseudomonadota > Alphaproteobacteria > Rhizobiales > Devosiaceae > Devosia. The sequence continues at coordinate 9,921 of JBARWY010000182.1, forward strand.
TTCTGGTCAGTCGACAGCGCCCCCGCAAAGCTCACCCAACCGCTCTCCCTCTGGGCGGCCCCGGTGGTGCTGGTGCTGTTTTCTGGGGTGGCAACGCTCCTGCTGCTGCTGATCAATCATGTGCCGGCGCTGGTGTTGGCCTTTCCCAATCACGACCTGATCTTTTCACCCTATGACGGCAGCCATTCGGTGCCGCTGCGGATTTTTATCCTGGCCTTCTACGTCGCCTTTGCCCTGGTGGTGGGCGCCGGTGCCTGGGCGCGTCTCCGCTTCCTGGGCGAGCTGATCTTTAGCTTCGTGCTGGTCTGCGGGCTGTTCGACCTCATCAACATCCTCGCCTATCGAAGCATTGGCCTGGTCTATTCGTTGCACGTGGTCGAAATTCTCTCCGGCCTGATCGGCTTTTTCGTCTTTTCGTTAAAGCTGCTCGATCATGGCAGCATGCCGGCGCAGGCAGCAGTACCGGAGCGGCACTTCAGGCGACGTTTCGTTTGGTTCAGGCTGGGCGTGGCCATTGTCGGCGCCGTTGCCCTTTCCATCATGGTGGACCGCCTCGACCTGCCGCTGGTGCGCGATCTGCGCGATATTGCACTTCTCGGCGGCACTGGACCGGGAGTGTTCCTGTTCCTGCCGGCCATGTTCTTCATTCTGTATGTTTGGGGCACGCTGAGGGCCTTTCTGCACCCGCCGAAGCCCTTCGCGCCGCCAGTCACCATCATCATTCCGGCGCATAACGAAGCCCATGTCATCGAGCGCACGCTGGTAGCCGTTGAGGCAGCGGCACGTCGCTACGATGGACTGATCAAGGTCCTGGTGCTGGACAACAACTCTTCCGACGACACTGCGGCCGCGGCCGAGGCGGCCCTCGCTGAACTGCCGCTGATCCATGGCCGCGTGGTCGATGTGCCCACGCCCGGCAAGGCGGTCGCGCTCAATCGCGGCGTGGGGGAAACCCATACCGACTATCTGGTCCGCATTGATGCCGATACCCAGGTCCTACCCGATATATTCGTTCAGGCCATGCGGCACTTTTCGCGCCAGTATACCGGAGTGGTAGGTGGCGTGCCCCTGCCACCTGGCACCGGACCATTCGACCGTGCTCGTCTGCTCGAAGTGCTGCTCAAGCATGGCTATTACCAGATCGCATATGGGGCAATTGACGGCATTGTCGGCGTGCCGGGCATGTTTGCCGCCTACCGCACCGAGGCAGTGCGCGCCGCCGGCGGTTTCGTGCAGGGCATGAATGGCGAGGACACCGACGTTTCGCTGCGCATCGGCGAGATGGGCTACACGGTGATCGCCGATCCGGGCGTGCGGTATATTTCCGAAGTGCCCACCACCTATCGCCACCTGCGTGAGCAACGGATGCGCTGGTTCCGCTCCGTCTATCACGTCTCCTCGCGCAATCGTATCTATCTCAACGACTGGCGCCCCTCCTTGAGGGGCAAGGCCGTCCTGCCCTTTATGCTGCTCAATTCGGGGCGCCGCGCCATGACCGTACCGCTGGCAATTTTCGGCTTCCTGCATCTCGGGCTGCAGCTTGATCCTTCTGCCCCGCTCACCGGCCAGGCCGTCATCGCCGTGCTACTCGGCTCTCCGTTGCTGATGGGCGCCTTTGCCGCCGTGGCCAATGGACGGGTGGACGCGCTTGCGGGCCTGCCCGCATACGTGGTCTTCCGGCTGTTCCGGTCCTATCTAACGTTAGAGTCCGTACTGAGCATCGCTTTTGCTACAAACCGGCCGCGTGACGATCGGTAAAACTGTATCTTTTGTCCTTGCGTGACCTTAGCCTTGAAACACCCTTTGGTTTGCGCCAGGTGCGGCCGCGGCTCAACAGTGAGCCATGCGGTATCCCCTTTGGGCTTTTCTTTTCGTATTCGTCATCCCGCCCTTCACAGCCCATGGCCTGCTGGCTGGCGGTGCACGCATATCCTCGAAGCAGACACCGGGGTACTCAGTGACGACCTTTGCATCCAGCGAGCCCCAAGCAATCCAAACCTACCATATCACGCGCTGACTACCGGCCACGTCCCCTCGCGCCTAGCGGCTTCCCGCGATATGCAACCGCGTCTTGGTGAGACTTTTGTTAGCCCCCAAGGTGGAGTGGCTTTCCAAACGCGGCCGGTTGACCCGTCGCCCACCTGGCAGGCAGGTGCCTTGATGTTGAAATCTTGGCAATGCAGGACCGAGAAACAGAGCATTTCTCGCAGGCCGGAGGCACCACTTGCCGCCAATGCCATGCTGTGGCCGGAATTAGCTTTCATAGGGATTCGGTACAGTTGAGTGGTCCCGACTGACGTTTAGATGGCGCTCGACCTTGCAGCCCAAAATGCGGTGCGGTCCCTAAGCGCTAGCGGCGTTAACTACCCATGAGAGAGTATGCTTTGGTTCGAAACCGATACACGCTGGCCGAGCACGTGGGTGATCCGCAGGAGTGGCGTTTCACTTGGCGGATCCAGGACGACGTGACCCTGAGCAGCTCGTGTGGCTTCTGCGGTCGGACTACCTTGCGAATGACCTATGAGGTCACCCATGACGGGGAAGCCGCTTGGATTTGCGAGAGCTGCGTCGGCCGCTACAGCATCGGCGCCCCTCTTGATGGCGAAACGCTGGGCCCGAGGGCTGCCCGGGCCTATGCTCACGGACTGACCGCCCGACTTAAGCAACAGACTTGCCACGATATAATCCGCCGTGTGCAGGCCGCCTTTGCCGAGGCAGACCTGGAAGAGGTGGTGGTCTATTTCGATCGAAATCTGCAGCTTTCGCCGCAACGGGCCGCGCGGCTGTTTTCAGCCATGGTGCAGGTCGGGGAGCAAACCAATGCACGCGTCTTCGAGGTGCAGACCCGCAGCAATGCGCATCAACAGGAATTCGGCGAGCTTGCCGATGCCGAGCGGCGCCTGGTTTGGATCGCGCTTTCTTTGCAGCAGCGGCGCCGGCTCGCCTCGCTCGGTTTCGCCCCGGTGGGGGTGCCGACCCGGCGGGGGCCGGGCCAAAAATCGCCGCGCGTGGAAATTCAGCTGGCCGGTCAGCGCATGCCTGTCCTGAGTAGGGCGGCAGGTATCGGTCCTGTGTTAAAAAACAAACGAAATCAGTGAATTAACATCACCATTAGGCTGCGCGGCCAAATCGAGCCCTGCCAGCGCCCCATTGCGGGCACGATCTATCTCAACAATCCTTGTTTCGACGAAATAGAACCAAGGATGGGGACATGATTTCACCCCCTGAACATATTCGAACCGCCATGCGTTGCGTCGCCGGCCTTGCGATCGGGCTGACTTTAGCGGGCTCAGTGCAGGCCGCCAGCCCCTATGTGCTGGGTGTGTCAGACAAGCTCACCATCAAGGTAGTGCACTGGAAAGCCGCCGATTCCACTGTTGAGGAATGGACGGCCTTAGGCGGCGAATATGTTGTTGGCACCGACGGCAATGTGAATTTCCCCATGGTCGGCCCCATCGAGGGCGCCGGAAAAACGAGTGCTGACCTAGCACTGTCGCTGGGTGGCGCTCTCAGGCAGACCCTTGGCCTGAGCACCGCGCCGACGGTGACGGTAGAAATTTCAGCCTATGGCCCAATCTATGTGTCCGGCGATGTCGGTAGTCCTGGCGAATATCCGTTCGCGCCCGATCTGACGGTGATCAAAGCCCTTGCCCTGGCCGGCGGCGATCGCCGCAGCGCCGAGGCCGTGGCGCGGCCCGAGCGGGAAATGTTGACAACATCCGGCGCGCTGACCGTTCTCGAAGACGAGTATCGTCGCCTGCTGGTCCGCCGAGCGCGGCTCGATGCCGAATTGGCGGGGCGAGCAGAGATCGCCGTGCCGCCCGAGCTTGAGGGCGCCGATCACCTTGATGCCATGTTGTCCGCCGAGACAGCCATCCTGGAGGCGCAGCGGCGGCAGGCCGAGGCGCAGTCGACGTCGCTGGTTGATCAAGTCTCGCTTCTCAATAGCCAGATCGATGCCTTCGGGCAGAAGGAGATCGGTACTGAGGCGCAACTCGTGGCGGCGCGCGAACAGTTGGACAAGATCACCTCGCTCTCTGACGACGGTCTGGCTCTGGCCTCTCGGGTAGCGTCGCTACAGACCAATGTGTCCGATCTCGAATCGCGCCTGCTCGATACGCAGACCACAACATTGCAGGCCCAGCAGGACATTGCTGCCGCCGAGCGCGAACAGGCGCGGCTGACCGACCAGCGAATTTCCGACCTGTCGCTCGAGCGACAGACGGTTGACGGGCAGATCGCGGCGCTGAAACTCAAGATCTCCACGCAGCAGGGGCTGGTTCAGGAGGCCGCGCTGTTTACCGGCATGGCCCTGCCGGGCGATACAGCCCTCAGCTATAGCTATGTCATCGTCCGCGATGGCGCGGAAATCGAAGCAGACCTGACCACGCCGCTGGTCGCCGGCGACGTCGTGGTGGCGCGATTGGAGCTGGCACCATGACCTCAAAAAGCCTCCTCCTTGCTCTGGGCGTCCTCACGCTGGCGCAGCCGGCTTTTGCCCAAGACGTCGCCTTCCATGACGAGTTCGACCAGCTCGACCAGTCCCGCTGGTATGTCTCCGACGGGTGGAGCAATGGAGCGCACCAGAACTGCACTTGGTCGACCGATCAGGCCAAGGCCGTCGATGGCCAGTTGCAGGTGGGCTTTGCTCCCGTACCCAAGGACGACCGGCAATATCGCTGCGGCGAGATTCAGACCCGCGCCGCCTATGGCTTTGGCACGTTCGAGGCACGCCTCAAGACCCCTGCCGGCTCTGGGCTCAATGCGGCCTTCTTCACCTATATCGGCCCGCAGCAAAGCAAGCCGCACGACGAGATCGATTTCGAGATCCTGCTGAAGGATACCGGGCAGGTCGACACCACGACCTTCGTCAAGGGTGTCAGCGGCGATGGCGAAATCGGTGCGGGACAATCGCATGCCCTACCCCACCCTTCCGATGCCGACTTCATCACCTATGCCGTCACCTGGGAACCGAACCAGGTTCGCTACTACATCAATGGCGATCTGGTCCGCACCATCGACGACCCGAAAATGGTGCCAAACAATCCGCAGCGCATCTTTTTCAGCCTCTGGGGCTCGGACACGCTGACCGAGTGGATGGGAGCCTTTAGCCCGGTGACCACACCTATAGCCATTCAGGTCGACTGGGTGGCCTTCACGCCACTCGGAGAAGGCTGCGCCTTCGACGACTCTATTCTGTGCCAAGAGGACAATTGATGAAGCTGGTATTCTTCCGCGGTAAGGTGCCGAATTTTGGCGATGAGCTGAACCTCCATGTCTGGCCCGGCTTGTTGCCGCAAGGCTTTCTCGATGAAGACGAGGCCGAACTCTTCGTCGGCATCGGCTCGATCATCGGCGACCATCTGCCCGCCGATTCGCGCAAGTTCGTCATGGGCTCCGGCTATGCAGGCTATATGGGCCTGCCCGATGTGCATGACGGCACATGGGACATCCGCTTCGTGCGCGGCCCCAACACGGCCAGGACTCTCAAGATCGATCCGAGCCTGTCGATCTGCGACAGCGCCATCCTGCTGCGCGCCATGGAGCTGCCGCCTCCCGACAAGAGCGTTGGGGTCGCCTTCATGCCGCATTACGAAAGCCTCGAGCGCGGCAATTGGGCAGAGGCCTGCCAGAAGGCCGGCATCACCCTTATCGACGCCACCGAGCCCGTCGATAAGGTGCTCAGCCAGATCCGCGGCGCACGCCTGCTCGTCACCGAAGCCATGCATGGCGCGATCGTCGCCGACGCCCTGCGCACGCCCTGGATCGGCGCAAAACCGATTTATGGCGGCCACCACAAGAAGTGGCTCGACTGGGCTGGCGCGCTCGATATCGACGTGCGGCTTAATACGCTCAAGCCCAGCAGCCTGCTGGAATACTATATCGGCAAGACTGGTCGTGGCGGCGCTCTCGGCAAGGTCGGGCGCTTCAGCGCCTCGCCTCTGGCAGCCATTCCGAACCGGATCTTCACCGACATGGCGGCCCGGCACCTCGATGCAATGGCCCGCCACGAGCCGCAGCTGAGCAGTGATACGATGATCCAGCAGGTCACCGAGCGCGCCCAGGCCGCAGTAGATGGCTTTGTCCGGAGTAGACTGGCTGTGGCTTAGGACCTGCGGACGAAACCCATCAGGGTAGCTAGCCGTGGCCTCCCCAGTAGCAGGATCGCGGCGCCGTAGCTCATGGCTGCGGCGCCTATTGTTGCGCCCAGTCGTATCAGCACGTCGGCTTCGGCCAGTTCATTCTGCACCAGCCAGCCGCAGCCCCACATGACCAGCGTTGCGGCCAGCGGCAGGGTGAACGAGGCGAGGTAGGCCCAGATCGACACGCCCAGCAATTGCACGACCATGCGCAGGGTCGGCAGCCAGAGCAGGCAGTTGAGGATGACCAACGACGTGCTCAGCGCCACGACGCCCCAACCGGAAAACAGGAAGATGTAGAGCACCGTCACGGCCTGCTTTCCGAGGATATAGAAGAACCACAGGGCGGCCTGACCCTGACTGCGGATCAGTGACGACTGCAGAATGCCCACGGCCGTCAACAGGCCCAGCGCGCAAAATGCCTGAACGACCGGCACGGCAGAGGTCCAGGCGTCGCCAAAGGCGAAGGGAATGAAGTCCGGTGCTACCAGAGCCAGGCCCGTAAACACCGGGAAAGCCACAACCGACGATGCGAATGTGCCGAGCAGGTAGGCGGAGCGCAGTTTTTCGGGCTCGCGCTGCATGGAGGACAGCAGCGAATAGGAGACCAGGTTCAGGGCGCCCGAAATGAGGTCGGTCAAAATCTGGAAGATGCGGCGCGCGAAGCTGTAGATGCCCAGCCATGCAGGCCCCATCAGGGCGCCGATCAGCAACTGGTCGAGGTTCAGCGTAGTGATGAAGTGGCTGCCATTGGAGAACAGGCCATAGGCGCGAAGGTCCCGCAGGGCCGACATTTCGAACCGCCATCCGGGCAGCCAGCGTGCCCCCACCATGGCACCTGCATACGACGCGATCGATCCTGCCAGTTGCGAGAAGGCGAGAGCCCAAAGCCCGAAGCCTGCCCAGAGCAGGCCAAGGCAGACCAGAGCCGTCACCACTGACGCGAAGGTGGTCCGCAGCGCCAGCATCTTGAACGACATGGTGCGCACGATAAGCGCATTGGGCACGGCTGCCGCCATGTCGAAAATGACACGCGCCGCGACCAGCGGGATCAGCAAAACCAGTTGCGGTTGCTCAAACGCCCGGGCGAGGAAGGGGCCTGCGCCACAGAGCGTGGCATAGATGAGCAAAGCTGCGCCGAGGCAGAGCCAGAACACGGTGTCAAGATGGGCCGATGTGATCTTCTCGCGCTGGATAAGCGCCTCGCGAAACCCTGCTGGCGCCACGGCGACGCCGATGCTGGCAATGCTGACGGCGAAGGCAACGATGCCGAATTCGGCGGGAGACAGCACTCTCGAGGTGGCGAGAAACACGAAAAAACCGAGTGCACCCGGCACGAAGCTGCTGACCAGCGACCAGAGCGTACCCTTGATTGCAGCCGAGGCTCGGCCCTTGGTCAGATGGTCACGCGCGGCATTGCTCTCCGTGGTCAGGGGCATGCGTGCTGAACCGGCCCCCGCTCGCGCGACGCAACGAAACGATCAAAGTCCGGCGTCAGCCGCCCAAGCGTGCGGATCATCACACCCCGGGCGCGCAGCCGCAGCACATCGAGGCGGGACACATAGCCGCCCAGCCCCTGCCCGATCAACGCCTTGCCGACATGGGTTGCCCGGACATCGATCGGCGCGGTAAAGCGCGGATTGGTCATGAAGCTTGCACGGCGTTCCGAGCTGGTCTGGTTCCAGACCATCTGGCGCAACGCCTGTACCGCGCGCTTGAGGTCGAGCTCGCGGCGCAGATAGCCTGCGGAAAGCTCGGCATTACGCGTGGTCTGCTCGCCATTCTCGGCCCATATGGCCAGTGGTTCCATGGACACATAGACCGGCTCGATGACGGAATAGGTGCGCAGATATTCCTGCAGCGTGGCCGTGCAGTCATACTGGATTTCCAGCTTTGAACTGGCCCTGACCGACCAGAATAGGCCGCCATTCGAGACGCCGATCCCCGCCAGCATGGCCAGCCGGAACTCGTCGGCGGCAAACAGCCCCTCGGTGAACAGATCGTCGAGCACGCCATTAGTCCCCACAGCAGCAGAAACTTTCCCGCTGGAATGTTCGATCAACTGGTTGCGCAGGACGATCTCGACGCCTTCGCGCCGCGCCAGGGCGATATTGGCGGCGCAGAAGGTCGGCATGAGGAAATTGTCGTCCTCGACCACGCAGAAATATTCCGCCCCCTGCGGGTTATCGGCCGTGAAGCAGTGATCGATATTGCGCGAGGCAAAGAGCTGCGGCTTGTTGGCGGTGTAACGGATACGCTTTTCGCCTAGATCCGCCACGACATCGCGCCCGGCTTCGGAGGGGTCGTCATCGAAGACGTCGCAAACCCAATCTGACGCGGTCTGTGCGATCATCGATTCCAGCGCGCGGCGCAGCGCCTTGGGGCGCCTATAGGTGGGCGTGCGGAAGTGAACGAGACCGGGCTGGTACTTCAACATGGCTCAGAACTCCTTTTGAAAGACGCGGCCGTCGAGCGGCGGCAGATGGTCGGCGCAAGGCGATCAGACCGGTGGCAGCATAGATGAGGGTGGCGACACCCATGATCGAGCGGATGGAGAATTCGAAGAACACTTCCACCTCGATGAAGCTGCGCAGGATCATCAGCGTCTGCAGGGCCAGCAGCAGGGCATTGGGTGCGTTGGGGCGCGCGAACGTATAGGCGGCCATCACCAGCGCCCCGCCATACATGATGGCAATCTGCAGGCCGAGCCCGATCAGACCGATTTCGACGGCGTTGGAAATGTAGGTGTTGTGGAAGTTGAAGCCCGCGCCCGAGGGCACGTCGAACATCGCCCAGAGCTCCTCGGCGGGGGCAAAGCCGATCACCCAGAAGGAGCGATAGCCCAGCCCATGCAGTGGCCGTTCAGTGATATAGCTGAGCCCGGTTGCCCAGAGATCGGTTCGCCCGGTCAGCGTCGCGTCCTTGCCCGACCCTTCGAGAATGCCCGCGAGAAGCGCGTCCCCCGTGGCGATCACGACCAGCGCCAGCGCGGCTGATACAACGAGCAGCATGGCGATGAGGAATAGTCTTTGCATGCCACTTAGGCGCGCCGAAAGAATGCTCAGCAAAACGATAGCGATGCAGGGCGCAACCATAAGGCTCGCCCCGGCCGATTGGGCGAGAATTAGCAACGGCGCCGACGAGACCGCCCCCACGGCGCCCAGGATGCGCAGTGCCCAATGCGATTTTCCGTCCGCCGCGACCGCGACCGCGGTCAGCGCAAACACAGCGATATGGGCCGCGAAGGCATTCTTGCTGCCGAACACGCCCAGCCAAGCCCCGCCAGCCCCGGTGCGCCCGAACAGGATACTGGCTATGACGCCGATGCCATAGACGATGAACATTAGCCGCATCAGGGAGGCCGTGGACAGCCGCCCCGTGATCACGATGGCGACGACGAAGGTGAAGGCCAGTTGCAGCCCATAGCGCAGTGAATTACTCGGATACTGCGACCACAAAGCCGTTAGCAGGCAGTAGGCCGGCAATAACAGCACGAACCACCAGAGGCGTAGGCTACTCACGCTGGCCGCGACATCTGTGATGATCAGCAGGCCGCCGCATCCCATGAAGGTAAGCGCCGCCAGGGGGCCGAACATGGCATTGAGCACCAGGCCGGCAAAGGCCCCGAAGGTTAGGATATAGGCCTGGTTGATCGTCACCCTCATGAGGCCCCCCGCGTGTCTTCACCTTCTTCGAGCATGACCTCGGGAATGAAGCCGGAGGCGTATTGCCCGGCTTTGTCCAGGGCGACGCAACGCCTTTTGGCGTGGACGGCCAGCGCTTGCCAGACCGAATGCCGACGGGGAGCAGACCAGTCCACCAGATTGGCCGGGACATAGTCGGGCACCACCTGGTTCACGCCAGCCGTTCCCTGCC
>JBARWY010000183.1:0-13409 GCA_049647065.1 Devosia sp.
CCTGGTCGATGATGATGAAGTCATAGCCGATCTGGCCAAGCATCTCGATCACCTGCGTTGTTGGCAGCTTGACGAAGGTGCCGAACATGCGCTGACGGGCAAGCAGGCGTTCGCGGAACAATGAAAAATGGGGGCGCTGTTCGGACATGTGGTCTCCTGTTGCTCACCTTCTATATGGCGCCCGTTGGCAGCACCGATCCTGATCGCCTGCCGTTTCTCTCTGCGAAATGGCGCTGCCGTTTCTGTAAGCGAAACGCCAAGCAAATCCGGTTGCCGTCCGAACGTTGTCAATGGGAGCTACGCAGCGCCAAAGCCAACTGTACGATCAGAATTCAAGGACCCAACCGTGGCCGAACCGACTATCATCACCTGTGCGGTGACGGGCAATATCACGACGCTCGAGCAGACTCCCCACCTCCCGATAACACCCGAGCAGATCGCCAATGCCGGCCTAGAAGCGGTCCGCGCCGGCGCTGCGATCATCCATGTGCACGTGCGCCATCCCGATGGCCGACCGAGCATGGAACTCAAGCACTACCGGGAAGTCGTCGATCGCCTGCGGGCGGCCGACGAGGACGTCGTCATCAACCTGACGACTGGGCCAGGGCAACGCTTCATACCCAGCCTTGCAGACCCGAGCGTTGCCGCTCCAGGCACAACGCTGATGCGCCCCGAACCCCGTGTCGCCCATATCGAGGCACTCCGGCCCGAGCTGTGCAGCCTGGACTTCAACACCATGTATTCAGGTGCGTCGGTCGTCATCAACACGCCAACCAATCTGTCGATCATGGCGGAGCGCATTCAGGCTGCGGGCGTCCGGCCCGAGATCGAGGCGTTCGACAGCGGCGACATCCAACTCCTCAACGACATGGTTCGCCAGGGCAAGCTGGAAGCTCCGGTCTTTTGCCAGATCGTGCTGGGCATACGCTACGGCGCGATCGCCACGTCCGAAACGCTCGCCTACCTCAAGAGCCTGTTGCCGGCCGGGTCGAACTGGGGCGGCTGTGGCGTGGGTCGCTGGGAATTCCCCATGCTGGCGCAGGCTTGGCTTCTTGGCGGCCACGTGCGGGTCGGCCTGGAGGATAATATCTTCCTCGAGAAGGGCGTGCTCGCCCAAAGCAACGCGCAACTCGTCGACAAGGCGTCCCGCATCGTGCGCGACCTGGGCGGGACGATCGCGACCGCGGGGGAAGCTCGTGAAATCCTTGGGCTGAAGAAGCAGGCGCCGCTGCCGGAGTGAGACAGCCGCGTGGCGACAAGTTACGAGACCATCAAGAGAAAGGGCTACCATGTACACTGCGAGCGACCCACGATCCACTTTGGCCAGAGGTGCGCCCAAGCCCGAAGCCAGTTGGGTGCATAAGAGTTTCTTCGGCTCGCAACTCGCGCTGTTTTACGGGACCGAGCCCCAGGTCAGCGACACCAGTGGCGAGACCTGGGTCAGCCGCGGACAGAACTTCGTCATTGCCTATAGCAAGGGCCTGCAGGGCGGCACCTTCGTGCGCACCGCTCAGCCGGACGAATATGCGGTAATCATTCCTGACGCGGAAACGCAGGTTGAGATCACCACCGAGGCCGGCACCGAAGTCGTGCCGGGATACTCGGTGGTGTTCGTACCCCCCGGCAACAGCACCATCCGCATGCTGACATCGGGCACCATCGTGCGGCTGCTGACGCCGAAGTCCGAGGACATGGCCAATGCCGCCTCGAACGCCGAGGCGTTCATGCAAGTCCATCCCAACGTGCCGCCGTTCCAGGCCTGGCCCGAGCCCGTCGGCGGCTTGAAGCTGAGATGGTACACGCTGAACGTGCCCGAGGATCCGTCGCGCTTCGGCCGCATCTATCGCTGCACGACCTTCATGGTGAACTTCCTCACCCCCCGCAACGGCCCGCGTGCGCGCGACAACGTCTCGCCGCATCATCACGACGACTTCGAGCAGTGTTCACTCGCTTTGACTGGCGCCTTCACGCACCACCTGCGCTGGCCGTGGACCACCAACATGAACGTCTGGCGCGAGGACGAGCACCTCTATTGCGAGTCGCCGTCGATCTGCGTGATCCCGCCACCCTCGATCCATACCACGACGGCAGAAGGCCCCGGCGTGAACCAGCTTGTGGACATCTTCTCGCCCCCGCGCCTGGACTTCTCGACCAAGCCGGGCTGGGTGCTCAATGCGGACGATTACCCGATGCCCACGGGCTAAGACCAGGTCTGCCCTGGAAATATTGAAGCCGGGATGCTCATCGCATCCCGGCTTTTCCAATTTCAATCATCAGGTGGGTTAGAGCGGACGTCAGGGCGTCAGGCCAACCAGGCGAGAGGGGTTATCGGTGACCATGGTGCGGACATCGGCTTCGCTGAAGCCCAGGGCCAGGCACAGCTTGATGGCCTGCCGCATGCCCTCGACCGGGGTGGGATTGTCCACCTGGCCAAGGTCCGAGCCGATCGAACTATTGGCGACTCCGGCTGCCTCGATATGCTCCTTGAGCTCCTGGGGCGAATAGACGTTGAAGCGCGAGTCGACATACATCGCGGCGGATTGTTCGACGATCACGCCGAGCTTGGCGAAGTCGGCGATATCGGCATAGGTGAAGTGCAGCCCGTACATCGGGTGGTTGATCAGCAGGCGCTTGACGCCGCGGCCGCGCGCCTCGTCGAACAGCTTCCAGATTTCCCAGACATGCAGGTGCCCCGACGACAGGATTGCGTCGAACTCGGCGATCTGGTCGAGTATCTGCTTCACCGAGTCCAGAATGTTGCCGAGCTCGTCGACTACGGTAAGCGCCGGCGAATTCATCAGCTGCACGTTCGATACCAGTCGCGACTTCCGATGCGAGCTGCGAAGGTGGTTGGCGGCCTGGGCGGTCGGCATCCAGATCAGCTTGGCGCCCATCTTGAGCTGGGCATCGACCACATAGGGGTTGAGGCCACCGGTGGAATTGTTGAGCACAAGACCGCTGAACATCGAGAAGTCGGGGTTCGCGATCAGCCGCTCCATCAGCGGAATGAACGGCGCCGCGGAATAGTGGTGATCCTTGAACAGCACGCCGCGCATACCCGCGGCGATCGCCTCTTCGGCGGCCTCCATATGATCGAGTTGCCGTGGCATGGTGGAAGGGCCGGAATGCACGTGGAGGTCGAGTGCCCCCTTCAGCAGGCTTGCCGCTGTGGCCTCATCCACACCCGCCATCAGGCGCCGCGCTTCTTCCCGGTTTTGCTCACTCGTCGCCATCACACTCTCCCAGCTAACAGGGAGTCGGCATAGAGGTTGACGGCTGAGACCCTCAACCTATAGTCCCCCCTGTTTCGTACTACGAAATGAAGTTGAGGGAGGGACCGGTGGGCATCCGATCGATCGAACGCTGTCTGAATGTGCTGCTGGAGTTGAACCAGCAGCCCATAAACACGATCGCGCAGTTGCATGCCCGCACGGGCCTGCCGAAGCCCACTCTCGTCCGCATCCTGAAGACGCTCGAAGAAGCGGGATACGTCGAGAACGATACGCGGCAGGGCGGATATCAGGTCAGTGCGATGGTGACGTCGCTCAGTTCGGGCTATCACAAGAGCCCGCTGGTGGTTGAGGCGGGCCGCGCCTGGGCTCTGGCCATAACGCGCAAGCACAAGTGGCCTATTGCCATCGCTCTGCCAGACTATGACAGCATGGTCGTGCGTTTCAGCACCGTGCCGGACAGTCCGGTCTCGCCATTCCACAGCACGGTCAACCGGCGTCTGCAGATGCTTACCCGGGGCTTGGGGCTCGCCTATGTTGCGTTCATCGAAAGCGAGGAGTTTGAGCTGATCCTCGACGTGCTCATGAAATCCGACGATCCGGAGGATGGGCTGAGCCACCATCCCGACGAAGTCAGGCGGTTGCTCGCGCATATCAGGAAGCTAGGCTACGCCACGCGTTCCTCGATGGTCGAGCCACGAAATTCCAATACCATTGCCGTTCCGATCATCAGCCAGGAAGGGCGGGTCTTGGCCAGCCTGGGTCTTACCTACTTCAAGTCCGCATTCACCTCGGAACTGGAAGCATGCGAACGGTTCGCACCAATTCTTCAATCCGCGGCAGTGGCCATCTCCGATGACCTTGGTCGCTTGTCGAGGAACATGTCCGTCGATGTAACCGAATTCGGCTCGACCCTGCCGCAGCATTCGCGGCTGACCCCTCCGTAGTTAGCACCACGGAGCCCGCGAGGTCCCCGCGACGCCGCCACCCACAACTGCCAACGCCCGCTATCCGCTGCTGGAGGCGCCCATCCCTGCGCGTGCCCAAACACGGGGCGGCCCTGGGCCTTTGCACCAACGGCCCAGGGCCGCCAAATCGGCCAGGCACCTCGTCGCCCGCTACCGCCTCGAAGTCGCGCAGAAGCATGGACGCCGCTCAAGAGTGCCTGCCTCGGTCAGTGCCGCGCGCCGCTCACCTTCATCCAACAGCATGGTGGCTTCCAGCGGCACGCGGCGGGGGCGCTACGGCTCGGCCTTCAGCATGGTCTCTACTGCATCGGCTGCTGCTGGGCGCTGATGGCGCTTCTCTTCGTCGGGGCGTCATGAACCCGCTCTGGATCGGCGGGATTGCCGGCCTCGTTCTGGTCGAGAAGTTGACACCAGGGGCACACTGGATACCCAGAGTGGCAGGAGCCGCACTCGTCGCAACTGGCATCTGGATGGCTGTTGCAGGCTAGCGCTGCCTGAGTTGGGCGCGATGGCCACGGCCGCCTGAGAATCGGTAACTCGGCGCACAGCCCTGTCCGGTACCTCACAACTCCTTCTGCGCCAGTTCCCTGAACGCATCTGGCACCGCCCGCGGCGCTTCCAGCACCACCGAGCCATAGCCGATGGCTTCCCAGCCGAAGCGGTCGCGTACTGCGTCCATGGCGCGGTCGGCCTGCCAGCGGGCGGCGCCGGCTTTGGCGCCGGGACGACGTGGTTCGTCGTCAAGGCCAAGGCCGAATTCGAGCTGCAGGCCCTCGGCCGGCGCCAGGTGTGATACCGAAATCGCCAGCAGCGAGATGTTGCGCTCCCTGGGGAAATCCTGCCGCACCCCGCGTACCAGGTCTTCGGCGATCTCGGCGAGAATGGCCGTCGCCGCCACGGCCGCCGGCAGCGTGATCGCCCGGGTGACTGCATGCAGGTCGGCAAAGCGCACCCGCACCGTCACGGTACGTCCCGCCAGCGCCTTGTTGCGCAGCCGAGAGCCGATGCGGTCGGCCAACAGCCGCAATGTCGGGCGGAACACCTGCTCCTGGAACGGCTTGCGGCCCAGTGCCGATTGTGCTCCAGCCGAACGCGCGCGCCGATGCGTCTCGATCACGCGCGGATCACGGTTCCAGGCCAGAGCCGCCAGTTTCTGCCCGGCCGCCTGGCCGACCAGATGCTCCAGCGATTGCCCCGGCATGTCCGCCAACTGCCCGATGGTGCTGATGCCGGCATCAGCCAGCTTGGCCTCGGTCACCGGCCCGACGCCCCACATCAGGCCGACTGGCAGCTCATGCAGGAACTCCATTTCCCGTTGCGGGTCGATCACCACCAGCCCATCGGGTTTGGCCACCTGCGAGCCGATCTTGGCCAGGTGCTTGGTGCGCGCTACCCCCACCGAAATAGGCAGGCCAAGCTCGTCTCGCACCCGCTGGCGGATGGTCGCGGCAATTGCCGCCGGCGGTCCGAACAGGTGTGCGGTGCCGGCTACGTCGGCGAAGGCCTCGTCGATGGAGATGCGCTCCACCAGCGGCGTATAATCGCCCAGAATGGCGATGGCCGCGTCCCCGAGCCGCTGGTACTCGCTGAAATGGCCACCGACGAACAGCAGTTGCGGGCAGAGTTCCCGCGCCTGTCGCCCTGGCATGCCGCCGCGCACCCCGAATGCCTTGGCCTCGTAGGAGGCGGCCAGCACCACACCACCGCCTACGGCGATAGGTCGACCGCGCAAAGCCGGGTCAAGCAATTGCTCGACCGACGCATAGAAGGCGTCGAGATCGGCATGAAGGATGGTCGCTGCGTCCAACCCTGCACCTGTTCCACGTCCACTGGCGCGAACATAAAGGGAACAAACATCGACGACAGTCAAGCAGGCGGTGCGAAATAGCAGGGGAAGCGCGTCAGGCCGTTGTGGGATTGGACTTTGCCCGCGCCATCTGCCGCTCGATATCGGCCAGCAGACCGGGCAACTCGCCCGGCGAACGGATCGTGTAGCGCGGCACTTCTATAGCCTCGGCGGGGATGTGGGTTCGCTTCTTGGACCAGCTCTGCCAGATGCTGATGATGCCCAGCTTGTTGGCGCCGCCAATATCGCGCTCGAGATGGTTGCCCACCATCACGATCGCGTCGGCATCCTCCGAGGCCAGGCCGAGCGACGACATCGCCTTCTGGAACATACGTGCGTCCGGCTTGGAACAGCCTTCCGTCTCGGAAATTACCTGGGCGTGAAAATGCGGCGCAATGCCGTGGCCACCCAGGACGGTGTCGAAGCTGCGTACGCGGCCGTCGGCCACGAGGGCCAGCCGATAGCCGTCGGCGGCGAGGGAGCGAACCATCTCCAATGCGCCTGGGATCAACCCGGCTTCGATCACATAGCCATCGGCGTCGAACTTCTCGCTGTCTTCGTTGACCAGCGTGTCGCCGCTGTCGAGGAACACCGCCTTGAGCAGGGGCTGCTCCTGCCGGACCTGTGCCAGCACCGCCTTGAGCTGCCCGGGGATCCAAGCCGCCAGTTCGTCCCAGCCGACGAATTCCACACTGGCGAGGTCGAAGTGCTGCTCGAAGTTGAAGGTCGGCAGGAAAGCCCGCGCCTGCAGGTAGCGCTTGACCGCGCGATGATCCTCCGGCGTCACCCCGGAGAGGGTTGGGCTGAACATGTCGTTGATCAGGATGCCGCCACGGCCCGCCAGTTCCTGGCACGACACTACGGTGAGCTCGGCCGTAGCGGCCTGCTCTTCCGGCGCGGCTGTGAAGGCGTGCTTGCCCGGTGTCGAAACCAGCGTCACCCGCCCGGCCTGTATCGGTAGCCCGCCCTCGGCGCCGTGCATGGCGAACCTGCCGCCATGCGCGCTGGCGTCGACGCCAACCACGGCATCGCTGGCAGAGAGCTTGAGCCAGATGTGTTCGAGTTCATAAAGGTGCTGGATATCCCAGTCCCACCACACGGCATATTCAATGACTTTGGCGACGCCCGCCTCGAAGGCGATGTCGAGCCCCGTCGATGGCGAACGCCCCGGCGCGTCGAGCACCGAGATGCCGACTTTGCTGGGCAGGAAAGGTTCGTTGTCGCAGAACCGGATAACCGGCGCCAGGCGGCGCGCCAGTTCTATCTCCGCGCTCGTGGCGGCTCGGCTTGATGGCGACATGAAGGCTTCCTCGGACCTGAAACAGCAGTCGCCTATCTTGTAATCGTTTTCAGATGAGGACCGCAAGGCGGCTCCAAAGGTAAATTTCCGCCGCCCCTCAGCGAGGACAAGTTTTATGCGGTGCGGCGGTGCCGGATGCTTGCCGTGCGGTGACGGATCGGGACGGGACGCGCGAGAAACGTGCAGGCATGCCTGCGGTAAACCGGGGGCATCGAGCAGGCAAACTGCCGGCAAGACCGTAGCCGGCCCTCAGGGCACGGGGATGGTGGAGGCGCGCTGGATCAGGGTGTTTTCCAGCACCACCTGGCGCGGCGATTTACTGATGCCGCGCATATGATCGATCAGCGTCGCGGCGGCGATCTGGCCCATTTCGTGGATCGGCTGGGCGATGGTGGAGAGGGTAGGGAAGGTGACGGCCGATTCCATGATGCCGTCATAACCCAGGATCGAGAGGTCGCGCGGCAGGTCGAGGTCGAGCGCATGGGCCGAATGCATCACGCCCAGGGCAAGCATGTCTGTGGTGGCAAAAATGGCCGTCAGCCCGGGATTTTGGGTGATCATCGCTTCGCCCGCCTCGCGTCCGATCTCGAAGCTGGCCGTGTCAAACGGCATCGAATAGACGATCTCGACATCGGTAGCGAGATCCTCGGCCGCCTGGCGGATGCCGCGCACTCGCTCGCTGCCCACGTCGCCGGCACCACCCTTCTGCGCTGCGCTGCCGGCCACCACGCCGATACGGCGATGGCCCAGCTCGATCAGGTGGCGCATGCCTTGATAGCCGCCGGAAAAGTTGTCGCAGACCACTGAACTGATGGCCGCCATCTTGGGCTTCATGTCGACGAACGACACTGCAATCCCCCGGTCGCGCAGCATGTTGACCTGCTTGATGGTACGCGCGGTGGTGCTCGAGGGCCGGATGATTACGCCCTGCACGCGCATCTCCAGCATGGTGTTGAGATAGGCCTCCTCGCGGTCGGCATCGCCATTGGTCGAGCACAGCAGCACCCGGTAGCCCTGGTCGAACATGGTGTTCTCGATGGCATAGGCCAGCGCGCTGCTGAACGGGGTGCGCTGCTGGCGCAGCAACACGCCGACAATGTTGGACTGCTGGGTGCGGAACGAGCTGGCCAGCCCGTTAGGCCGGTAGCCCAGCTCCGCAATCGCCTTGGTCACCGCCTCCCGCACCGCCGGCCGTACATGGGGGTAGGCATTGACCACCCGCGACACCGTCGCAATGGAAACATTGGCCAGCTTCGCCACGTCCTTGATCGTCACCATGGCGTCGTCAGTCTTTCCAATATCGCTACCTGCACGCCGCCGGTTTTACCGCGTTCTGCCGCAGGCATGCTTTCAGATTGCTCGTGAAAAAGCTTCGAGAATCTGGGTTCCAGCCCCTGCCAGTTTGTGGCGGAATTCATACCTTGTCTTGAAAACGTTTACAAGATACCGTCACCTAATCGATATGCGTGGGTACTAGTTACGAGGTGCAAAAGCACCCTTGGAAGGTGAGGCTTCCGGCGAACCCACCAGCCGGACCTCGGAGGATGTGACGTTTTCATTCGTGGGAGGGAATGCATATGCAGAAGGATCGTTTCGGCGTAACGCGGTTGCTGGCGGCAACGTCGGTGCTGCTCAGTGCAACGGCCATATCGGGCGCCATCGTGGTGCCGGTACAGGCCCAGGACGCGGCAAATGCCTGCGCCAGTGGTTTTGTGGAAGCTCCGCAGCTCAAGGAAATGGTGGATGCCGGTAATCTGCCGCCGGTTGCCGAGCGCCTGCCGCTCGAGCCGCTGGTCATGCAGCCCGCAGAGGAAGTCGGCGTCTATGGCGGCCAGTTCATCGATAGCTGGGGCGGCGGCAACATCGCCGATATCCGCCAGTTCGGCTACGAGCCGCTGGTGCGCTGGAGCGTCGATGGCTCCGAAGTCGTGCCCGGCATTGCCAAGAGCTGGGATATCAGCGAAGACGCCAAGAGCTACACGTTCCACCTGCGCGAAGGCATGAAATGGTCTGACGGCCAGCCCTTCACCGCTGATGACATCATCTTCTGGTGGGAGCGTGTCGAGAACAATCCCAAGGTGATGACCGGCGGGCCGCGTGCCGAACTCAAGAATAACGGCGCCATCCCCACTGTCACCAAGGTCGACGACTACACGGTGACCTTTGCCTACGAGCAGCCCAATGGCCTGTTCCTGCAGAACATGGCAGGTCCCTATGGCCAGCGTGCCGTGCAGTTCCCCAAGCACTATATGGAACAGTTCGATATCGACCTGAATCCGGAAGGCGTGGCGGAATTGATGGCCGCAGCCGGTGCCACGGACTATGCCGCCTGGTGGAAGGGCAGCGTCGGCTCCTATAACGACCCCGCGCAGTTCAACGACCCGAAGCGTCCGTCAATCCATGCCTGGATCGGTACGGACTCTTTGCTGGGCAAGGAACGCGTCACCTTCGTTCGCAATCCCTACTACTTCGCCGTCGATCCCTCATGCCAGCAACTGCCCTATATCGACGAGCGCGTCTGGAACGTGGCTGCCGACTCCGAGGTGACGCTGCTGCAGTCGATCCAGGGCCAGATATCCATGTCGCCGCGCAGCATTTCGACGCCGCAGAACCGCGCCGTGTTCTTCGACAGTCAGGAGGCGGGTGACTATCACCTCGTTCCCGCGACGAGCTGCGATTACAATACCGCAGTTCTCGGCTTCTCGGTGAACCATCCCGATCCGGTCAAGGCCGAGGTCTTTGGCTCCAAGGATTTCCGCGCGGGTGTGTCCCTGGCCATCAACCGCCAGGAAATCATCGACACCATCTATCTGGGGCAGGGTGAACCTTTCCAGCCGGCGCCACTGCCGAACTCCCCGTTCTACAACGAGAAGCTGGCCAAGGAATTCACCGAGTTCGACCTGGCTGCTGCGGCCGAGCATCTCGACAAGATCATCCCCATGGGTCCCAACGGCGTTCGCGTCGGTCCGGACGGCAATCCGTTCAAGTTCTCCGTCGAGGTCAATGCCGACTTCAAGCCGGATACGGTCGATGCCTTCCAGCTCATCGAACGCACCTGGAAGCAGGCCGGCCTCGATGTGACCGTCAATTACCATTCCGACGAGCTGTTCGGTAACGCCCGCGCCAAGCCGGATGCCGACGCCGCCGTGTGGGTGGGTGAAAATGGCTGTGGCCAGCTGCCGCTGCTCAATCTTGGCCGCTTCATGAACGACTATGGCTACTGGTCGCTCGGAAACTGGTCCGGCTGGGCCGCATGGGATATCCTGCGTCTCAACCCCGATGCCACCCTGCCGGAAGGCTGGTCGCCCGTGGAGCCGCCGGCCAATGTGCAGCGCCTCTATGAACTCCGCTCGACCATCCCGACCACGGTGGGTGAGGAGCAGGCTGCGCTGATGGGGGAATTCACCGACCTGCTGGCCGAGGAATTCCTCACCATCGGGATCGCCAACCCGGCGGGCTACTACCGCTCGGTCAAGAACGACCTGCACAACGTGCCGGCGGAGCTGATTGAAGGCTGGCTTTATCCTGGTCCGGCCCCAGCCAACTTCGCCACCTTCTTCTTCAAGCAGTAAGCTCTCCCAGAGCCCGGATGGCCCCGCCAAGGGCCATCCAAACCCTGGCCGGCTCCGTTCATTCCCTTTTCGGAGCCGGTCTTTTTATCCTCCACCTCTCCCACCGTGTGCTTCCCGCGAAAGCAGGAGCCTCCGTTGAGGGGAATAGGAGTTCCTGGTTGGCGGGAATGACCGGTGGCTGAACGTAAAAGGAGACCGCCATGGGATCATTCATGCTGCGCCGGATCATCTACGTGATCCCGGCTTTGATCGCGGTCTCGCTGATCTCCTTCCTCGTCATCGCCATCCCGCCGGGCGATTTCATCAGCCGTACCGCCGAACTGAGGGCTGCCCAGGGCGACATCATGCCCATGGCCGAGCAGGAGGCCATGCGTCGCGCCTATGGGCTCGATCTGCCCATCATGGTGCAATACTGGAACTGGATTTCAGGCGTCGTGCTGCGCGGGGACTTCGGCTATTCGTTCTCGTTCAACCTGCCGGTCAAGGACGTAATCTGGCCCCGCCTGGGCCTGACGGTCGTGCTGTCGGTGGCGAGCCTGCTGTTCATCTGGGTCGTCGCCATACCCATCGGCATCTATTCGGCCGTGCGCCGCTACTCGGCGGGCGACTACCTTGCCACCTTTCTCGGCTTCCTCGGCCTCGCCATCCCCAATTTCCTGCTCGCGCTGGGCGTGATGTATGTCGCCTTTGCCTGGTTTGGCATGAATGTCGGCGGCCTGTTTTCACCGGAATACCTCGAGGCCCCATGGAGCTGGGACCGCGTGATGGACCTGCTCAACCATCTCTGGCTGCCCATGATCGTGCTCGGCACCGCCGGTACGGCCAGCGTCATCCGCGTCATCCGCGCCAACCTCATGGACGAGTTGCATAAGCCCTACGTCACCGCGGCCCGGGCCAAGGGCAAGGGCGAGTTCGCCCTGCTGATGAAGTATCCGGTGCGCCACGCGCTCAATCCATTCGTCTCCGGCCAGAACGACATCTTCGTCGACATCGTCTCGGGCGGCACCATCGTCGCCATCGTCATGGGACTGCAAACCACCGGACCGCTGCTGCTCGACTCGCTGCGCACCCAGGACATGTACATGGCTGCCAGCTTCATCCTGATGCTGAGCGTGCTGGTCGTGATCGGCACGCTGCTGTCCGATCTGCTGCTGGCGTGGCTCGATCCACGCATCCGGTATCAACAGGGGTAGGGGCGATGATGAGCACTTTCCGCGCCGTGTACTCGACGCACAACCTCCCCCTCGACGAGGGAGGTTGGGAGGGGGTGGTGTTGGGAGCCCCAATGTCATTGTGGCCAACCGCCCGCAAGGGGGAGGGTGCCGATCCAGCATGCGGCACGATCGGAGCCCATCCATGAGCACCTTCGACGAAACCACCGGCCAGGTGGCACCCATCGCCAGCAAGCATCAGCGAGGCCGTGGCTATGATGGTCACTGGGCGCTGGTCTGGCAGAAGTTCCTGCGCCACAAGCTCGGCGTAGCCGGCGGCATCGTGGTCCTCCTCGCCTATGTCGTGGCGCTGATTCCCGAATTCCTCGCCCCGGTCACGCTCGAAGCCTACAATCCGGCCTACAGCTATGCGCCGCCACAGACCATTCACTTCGGCCGCGACGATGGCGATGGCTGGCGCTTCGCCCCGCATGTCAACGCCTTCAAGTCCGAGATCGACTACAATTCGGGCCGCCGCACCTTCGTCGAGGATCCCGAGCGACCCATCGATATCGGCTTCTTCGTCCAGGGCGAGCCTTACCGCCTGCTCGGCCTGATCCCGATGGACCGGCACCTGTTCGGGGCGGTCGAGCTTGGCCAGCCCTTCTTCGTCGCCGGTGCCGATCGGCTTGGCCGCGATATCCTCAGCCGCACCATCTACGGCACGCGCATTTCCATGACCATCGGCCTCGTCGGCGTCACGCTGAGCCTGGTCTTCGGCATCCTCATCGGCGGCATTTCGGGCCTCTTCGGCGGGGTGGTCGACAACCTCATCCAGCGCTTCATCGAGTTTATCCAGTCGGTGCCCGCCATTCCGCTATGGATCGGGCTGGCAGCCGCCATCCCGCAATCGGTGCCACCACTGCAGGTCTATTTCCTCATCACCATCATTCTGTCGGTACTGGGATGGACCAGTCTGGCCCGCGTGGTGCGCGGACGGTTCCTTGCCATGCGCAGCGAGGATTTCGTCAAGGCGGCGCGGCTCGATGGCTGCGGGCCGGTGCGCATCATCTTCCGCCACATGCTCCCGAGCTTTCTCAGCCACATCATCGCGACGGTGTCGCTGGCCATTCCTGGGATGATCCTGGCCGAGACGGCCCTCAGCTACCTCGGCATCGGCCTGCGCACACCCATCGTCAGCTGGGGTGTGCTGCTGCAGGAGGCGCAGAACGTGCGCACCATCGCCTCCGCGCCTTGGCTGCTGCTGCCGGGTGGGGCGGTGGTCATTGCAGTGCTGGCGCTCAACTTCCTCGGCGATGGCCTGCGCGACGCTGCCGACCCC
>JBARWY010000184.1:0-8645 GCA_049647065.1 Devosia sp.
ATACCAGCGAGCAGTATTATCTCAACTACGATCCGGCGGTGGATGTGCTGGCGACGACAGTGTGTTCGGGAGAGTTTCACCCGTGGCGCAAGGGCGTGGTGATGCCGGTGGTTTTCACCACCATGCATGACCGGGGGCGCGTGTTTTATTCGTCGCTGGGGCATACGGCTGATGAGTTGGCGGGCGGGCCGGTGCGGGAGATTTTGCGGCGGGGATTGGTGTGGGCGGCGCGGTAAGTGCCCCAACCATTGCGCTGTACCTCTCCCTTGACGAGGGAGGTTAGGAGGGGGTGGCGCTTGGCCCGGATATTTCGGACTAAACATCCCCACCCTTGATCCCTCCCCGCAAGGGGAGGGTGTCGACTGATAGGTCGGTCTCTACTGCTGCTGAGCCGCCTCGGCCTGACGGCGCAACACCTCGGATTCCGGCAGGGCGTTGGCATACTGCAATTCGCGATTGGCTCTCGCCCAGAAGGCGGGATGGACGCGGTCGAGCAAAGCCGGCTCGGTGGGTGTTAGCGAGAGTGCCGCGGCGATAGCACGATCGAGGTACAGCACTGCGTTCTGGCGGTACCAGGCGGGAATAGCCTCGTCGGTCCAGATGGCGGGGCGGATCACGTCATAGGCGCGATAGTGATGCGAAGCGAAACACTCGGCCCACCAGCTCTGCCATTGTTCATTGAGGTGGCCGACGCCGCCCTGGCCGGGGATGGCGGCGCTGAACAGGATGGCGGGCGCGAGGGCGACGAGATCGGCCACGAAGCCTGTGGCGCGTCCGGGCGACAGATGTTCGGCCACTTCCAGCGACAGCGCGAGATCGACGCGGGGGCCGGTGAAGGGCCGTTCGAGATCCTGAGGGGCGAAGACGATGTCGGGATGGTCGAGCATGGCTGAGGCGACCCAGTCACCCTCGATGCCGAAGGCAGTCTGGGCGCCATCCTGCACGGCGGCGGCGAGCCAGGTGCCGGTGCCGCAGCCGATATCGGCGACGCTGCGCCGCGGTAGGGCCAGCGGCAACGCGCCGAGGATGCGGCGTGCTGCGTGAGCGGTGTGAGCGCGGCGGTTCTGGTAGAAATCGGCGGGGTAGAGGGAGGCGGTCATGGCATGGCCCGATGGGGATGAACCAGACTATGCCGCGGTGCGGAGCGAGGCCAGCAAGTTTCGTCGGGAGCGCGGAACCTCAAGAGGGGGGAATCGTTCATGGGGCAGCGTCAACACCATTACCGGAGATGACAACATGGCTACCGAAAAGACCCTCGACGACCTGTTCCTCGATACGCTCAAGGACATCTATTATGCTGAACGCCAGATCGTGAAGACCCTGCCCAAGATGGCCAAGGCCGCGACCTCGCCCGAGCTCAAGGCCGGCTTCGAACAGCATCTGGCCGAGACCGAAGTGCATGTCGAGCGGCTGGAGCAGATCTTCGAACTGCTCGGCAAGCCGGCCCGCGGCAAGACCTGCGACGCCATTCTCGGCATTATCGAGGAAGGCAAATCGATCATCGAAGATTTCAAGGGCACCGTGGCGCTCGACGCCGGGCTCGTCTCGGCGGCGCAGGCGGTCGAGCATTACGAAATCGCCCGCTATGGCACGCTCAAGACCTGGGCGACGCAGCTCGGTCACAAGGATATCGCAGCTTTGCTCGATGCGACGCTGCAGGAAGAAGTGGCGACCGACAAGAAGCTCAGTCAGGTCGCTACGGCCAATGTGAACCAGAAGGCGGCCTAGCATAATGGGCGCGGGGCTGTCCTCGCGCCCATCGCCACTACAGCAATGCGGAAAAATTCTCAGGTGGCCGAGCGCATTCGGCACACAGCTTATTTTCTCTGGGAGCAGGATGGGCGTCCCGAAGGGCGAGCATTTCACTACTGGCTGCGGGCCAAGGAAATGCTGCTGCGTGAACTTGCCTATGACAAGTGGTTGGCTGAAGGTACGCCGGTGGATCGCGCCGAGGAGAATTGGCTCGCCGCGGCCAAGGAGATCGAGAAATGAAAACGGGCCCCGCGGGGCCCGTCAACGTGTCAGGAATGCGTGACGTCAGTCCTTGGCGCGCTCGACATAGGAGTTGTCGTCGGTGAGGATAACGATGCGGGTGCCGGCGCCGATATGGGGCGGGACCATGACGCGCAGGCCGTTGTTGAGAACCGCGGGCTTGTAGGACGATGAGGCCGTCTGGCCCTTCACGACCGGCTCGGTCTCTACGATCTCGAAGCTCAGGCGCTGCGGCAGTTCCATAGAGAGAGCGGTGCCCTCGAAGGTCTTGAGATGAACCTTCATGCCATCGACGAGGTATGCCTTCTGGTCGCCGATGACATCGTCCGCCACGGTGATCTGCTCGTAGTTCTCCGGGTTCATGAAGTGATGGCCTTCACCGTCGGAGTAGAGGTAATCATATTCGCGGTCATCGACATCGGCCTTTTCGACCATTTCGACGGTGCGCCAGCGGCCGACGACCTTAACGCCGTCGGAAATGCGGCGCATGTTGACGTTGGTGATGGAATTGCCCTTGCCCGGGTGAACGTTTTCCGCCGTCAGCACGACGTGCAGATTGCCGTCCTGCTCGACGACGTTGCCCTTGCGCAGCGAAGAGGCGATGACCTTGACCATTATTCTTCCTTGTTCATCTCGTTGGCGCGTCGTAGAGGCAGGCCCGTCGTGCGCCGGAATAGACTTTCGTGCGCCAACTATCCTATTCCGCAAGAAATCTCTAGTCCGGCCGTCACAAAGGTCACATGAGCAACCTCGATACCAAGCCATCGCCGTGGTGGTCGCCGTCAGTGCATGCGGACCGGCGGCCGGTCCTGCTCGCACGCGGGCGCATCGAGGCGCGGGTGCGGACCTATCTGGCGGATAACGACTTCCTGATGGTTGACCCGCCGGGACTGCAGCGCTCGCCGGGGAACGAAACGCACCTGCATGCCTTCGGTACGGTGATGATCGGCAATGATGGGGAGGGTAGCGAGATGTATCTCCACACCTCGCCCGAATTCACCATGAAGAAGCTGCTGGCGGCAGGGGAGAGGCGGATCGCGAGCCTCGGCCATGTGTGGCGCAATCGGGAGCGCAGTGCCTTGCATCACCCTGAGTTCACCATGCTCGAATGGTACCGGGCGGGCGAGGCTTATGAGGCTGTTATCGCGGACTGCATTGCGCTGCTGCGGATCGCGGCGGAGGCGACCGATGTGTCGGTATTGCGGTTCAGAGACCGCGAATGCGATCCTTTCGCCGAGCCCGAGCGGCTGAGCGTGGTGGAGGCGTTTGGGCGGTATGCCGAAATCGACCTGCTGGCCACTGTTGATGCCGAGGGTGTGCCCCAGGGTGAGAAGCTGGCCGGGCAGATGCTCGCGGCAGGGCTGGACGTGCCGGAGGACCGGAGCTGGAGCTATCTGTTCAGCCGGGTGCTGGTCGAGAAGGTGGAGCCCAATCTGGGCATGGGACGGATAACGGTGCTGGATCGCTATCCGTCGGCCGAGGCGGCCTTGGCGCGGCGAACGGCGGATGACCGGCGCGTAGCGGAGCGGTTCGAGCTTTATGCCTGCGGCGTGGAACTGGCCAATGGCTTTGGCGAACTGACCGATGCCGAGGAGCAGCGCCGCCGATTTGCCGGGGAAATGGCGGAGAAGGAGCGCATCTATGGCGAGCGCTATCCGCTGGATGAGGATTTCCTGGCGGCACTGGAATTGATGCCGGAGGCGTCCGGGGTGGCGCTGGGTTTTGACCGACTGGTGATGCTGGCGACGGCAGCGCCACGCATCGAGACAGTGTTGTGGGCACCGGTGGCGGAATGAGTTTCCTGGCTTCGATTTTTCAGTCGTCACCCTCCCCCTTGCGGGGAGGGATCAAGGGTGGCGGGCGAGAGCCCGGATATCGTGGCTACCAACACCCCCTCCCAACCTCCCCCGTCGAGGGGGAGGTGCCGCGCGGTGGATGTGGAGGCGTACCGTGAACGAGCACAGGCCACTAAAGAGCATAAAGAGCGTAGCCGACTTGCTGGTGTCAGGGTTGGTTGCTGACGCGACCGACCTCGAGGCCGTGGCGGCGAAATACGCGATCGGAATCACGGCCCATGTGGTTGATCTGATCGACCCGTCGGATCCCGATGATCCGATGGCGAAGCAGTTCGTTCCCACGTCCGCCGAGCTGGTCACTACGCCCGAAGAGCGGGCCGACCCCATCGGCGACCTGACGCATTCGCCGGTTGAAGGGATCGTTCACCGCTACCCGGATCGGGTGCTGCTCAAGGCAGTGCATGTCTGCCCGGTCTACTGCCGGTTCTGCTTCCGCCGCGAAATGGTGGGGCCGCAGGGGCTGGGAACGCTGACGGCGCAGGAACTCGATGTGGCAATGGCCTACATCGCAGATCATGAGGAAATTTGGGAGGTGATCCTCACCGGGGGCGATCCGCTGGTGTTGTCGCCACGGCGGCTGCGCGAAATCATGCAGCGGCTGGCCGGGATCGAACATGTGAAGATCGTGCGCTTCCACACCCGCGTACCGGTGGTGGAGCCGGAGCGGGTGGATGCCGAGATGGTCGCAGCGCTCATGGCCAGCGGCAAGACCACATATCTGGCAGTGCATGCCAACCACCCGCGTGAATTCACGGTCGCGGCGCGCGGGGCGATGGCGCGGCTGGTGGATGGTGGGGTGGCGCTGATCAGCCAGTCGGTGCTGCTCAGGGGCGTCAACGACAATGTCGAGACGCTGGCAGCGCTGATGAAGGCGTTCGTCGAAAGCCGGGTGAAGCCCTATTACCTGCATCATCCGGACCTGGCGCCGGGCACCAGCCATTTCCGGGTGAGTATCGACGCAGGACAGGTGCTGGTGACGGCGCTGCGCGGGCGGATTTCGGGGCTGGCGCAGCCGACCTATGTTCTCGACATTCCCGGCGGGCACGGCAAGGCCGATATCGGCGCGACTTCCATTGTCGGAGGCGACGGATGCTTCACGGTGCGCGACTGGCGGGGTGGCGAGCATCGCTATCCGCCGCATGGCGGAGACGATTGACTTGGCACTGGGGCGACGGCTGGGGGCCGGGCTGGTAGCGGAGGTCTTCGAGTGGGACACCGATGTCATCAAACTCTGTCAGCCTGGGCAGGGGAAAGAGCAGGCGTTTCGGGAGGCGGCAACGCTGGCCATGCTGGAGGCTGGTGCGCTACCAGTGCCCACAGTGCGCTGCGTACTGCGAACCGAGGGACGGTGGGGCGTGGTGATGAGCCGCGCACCCGGCCGGCCAATCGCGGCCGAGATGCTGGAACATCCTGACCGCGCGCCGGCAATGCTCGATGCCGTCGTCCGATTGCAGCTGCTCATCCATGACGAGCCGGGCTTGTTCCTGCCTCGGCTGCGGGATCGGCTGCGCCGGGCAATCTCGCGGGCCGGACAGTTGTCAGCTGGCGAGATCGCCGCGATACTGCAGCTGCTGGAAAGCCTGCCGGATGGCGACCGGCTCTGCCATGGCGATTTCCACCCCTTCAATGTGATGGGGACTGGAGAAACGGCCGTCATTATCGACTGGCTGGATGCTGCGCAGGGCGCGCCGGACGCTGATGCCTGCCGGAGCTATCTGCTGTTGCTGAACAACGTGCCTGACGCGGCGCCGGCCTATCTCGACGGCTATGTGCGGCTCAGCGGGATATCGCGAGAGGCCATACTGGCATGGCTGCCGGTGTTGGCCGCGGCGCGCCTGGTGGAGCAGGTCCCCGCAGAAGTCGAGCGACTGGTCGCGCTGGTTCGCTCGGCCCTTTGAGGCACAGTCGGGCGGCTGGTTGAGTTTCCGCCGGGGGTAGGCCGGACCGACCTAGCCCTTGTGGCGCGCAGGGCAAATCTCCTAAGATAGTGGGCACGGGCCGTCGGGGGACGAGACGTGCGCAGAATTTTACTTGCCTTGGTGGTATCGGCTGCAGGCACGCTCGCCACGAGCGGGGCGACATTGGGGTGGGATAGCGCCAAGCTCAATCCGACGCATCCTACCCACAGCTACCTCACCGAGTTCGCCATCGACCAACTGGCCGGACAGCATCCGGAGCTGGAGGCGTTCCGGGCCCAGCTGATCGAAGGCGCCAATACCGAGCTGCATGAATTGCCGGTGAGCGGGATAGCCTATGGGCTCGATCTCCAGGCCAAACGGGTCGAGCATCGCGGCACCAATGCGGGCAGCGACGACGTCGAAGGTTGGTGGGCCGATGCAGCAGAGGCCCATGAGGCAGGGGAGACGCAGCGGGCCTATTTCCTCGTCGGGGTGATGCTGCACATGGTCGAGGACATGGGGGTTCCGGCCCATGCCAATGGCCTCTATCACCAAGGCAGTCCGACCGAATTCGACAATTTCGAGTTCATGGCCCTGTCCAACTGGAAGCCGAATTTCTCGGACATCACCAAGGCGGATCCGGGCTATGACGAGCCGTGGCTTTACTACGGTTTCAGCGAGGCGTGGACCCGCGAGGACGCGCCTGGCTACACCGACACGGACAGCTTTTCCAAGCTCTGGCTGACGGCCAGCGACGAGGAGACGGATTTGCTGTCCAACCGGCAGGGCCGGACGGCCATGGTGGTGCAGTGGGCCCTGGCCTCGGCTGCCAGAGCATTTGCAGCGCCCTAGTTCACGTAGCCGACGCCATAGGCATAGCTGCTGCTGTAGCAGCGAGCCGTGCGCGTGGAGATCACCCGCGAGCCGACTTCGGCCAGTGCCGTAGCGCCCTGCTGGGCCGCCGTCTGCTTGAGCAGCAGGATGGCATCGTCGTGGTCGGGCACTGGCTCGAGGAGCGTCGCCTGGCAGGCCGTGGCCTCGACCGGGCCAATGACGCTCTTGCCGGTGGGCACCCGCGGCATGATCGGCATGTATTGTGGATTTGCTGCGAGTTGCGGCGCAGTCATGGTGCGGTAATCGATGGTCGTGGCGCTGCAGCCGGCAAGCATTGCTACGGCCGCAACACCCAAAAGAACGGGCAGATATCTGGGCATGGCACTATCTCTGACGCGGAGATGGAGCCGATATCTTGCATGGAAGGCGGCGCAAAGCTAGCGGGCGCCGTTCGGAGGCCAGAACCAAGGCGTTAGTTCACCACCTGCGGATCGACGTCCATGGTATAGTCCACGCCGCCGACGCCGAAGCCGAAGAGCTTGAGGAATTCCTGCCTGTATTTGGGCAGGTCGGCAAGGGCGGGCAGCGTTTCGGTGGTAAGGGCTGCCCAGCGCTTGGCCAGCTCCTTCTGCATCGTCTCGGACAGTTCCCAGTCGTCAACGCGGATACGGCTTTCGGCGTCCAGAGCAACATCGCCCTGAAGCTTTTCGCGGAACAGGCGGTCGATCTGCTGGATCGGGCCTTCGCCCAGGCCCATTTCGTCCTCGACCTTGATGAGCAGGGTGCCGTAAAGCGGCACGACGGGAATGGCGGAGCTTGCCTGGGTGACAACGGCCTTGAGAGCGACGACGTGGGCGGCGTGCTCACCATGGGTGGCGCGGATGGCGGCGGCGGCGCGATCGAGATCACCCTTGGCCTTGCCCAGCGTGCCCTTGTGGTAGATCGGCCAGGTCAGCTCGCTGCCCAGATAGGTGTAGTTGAGCGACAGAAAGTCATCGGCCAGCACGCCGGCTTCGGACAGTGCCTTGATCCACAGCTCCCAATCTTCGCCACCCATCACCTTGACGGTGGCCGCGGCTTCTTCCTCGGTCGCGGGCTCGACTGAAATCTCGGAGACTTCACCGGTGCCGGTATTGAGCGTCTTGGATGTCACCGCAGTGCCGTAGGGCTTAATGGACGAGCGGTAGGTGACGCCGTCCTTGGGATCGGTGCGAACCGGGGAAGCGACGGAATAGACGATGAGATCCACTTGGCCCAGATCGGCCTTGATGGCTTCAATGGCTTCGGCCTTGATGGCGTCGGAGAAGGCATCGCCTTCGATGGTGACGGCCTTGCGGCCAGCGGCCCGGGCGCGGTTTTCAAAGGCGCGGTTATTGTACCACCCCGCCGATGCGGGCTTGGCTTCGCCCGGCTCACGCTCGAAGGAGACCCCGACCGTATCGGCGCCGCTGCCAAAGGTGGTGACAATGCGCGAAGCGAGGCCATAGCCCGTCGAGCAGCCGAGCACGAGGACGCGCTTGCGGCTGGAGGGGACCGGGCCCTTGACCACGACATGATCGATCTGGCGCTGCACATTGGTGGCGCAGCCAACGGGATGGGCGGTGGTGCAGATGAAGCCGCGGATCTTGGGTTCGATGATCATGGGAAGACTCCTCGAGTTTGTTCAAGGCGATAGCGGGAATGGTGGCGCGGGGCTAGTCCCCCTGATTACTAGTCCCCGATATCAGGCTTGTTCGGCCGCCCGGCCGGCAGGGAAAATCCCTGACATGACCATAAAGCCCGGGATGCGGCGGACGCGGTCGGTCCAGCGGCGGAGGGCCGGATAGTCCTGGCGGGAGATGCCGCCTTCTTCGCTCAGCATCACATAGGGGAAGCAGGCGATATCGGCGGTGGTCGGATGTGCCGGGGAGCACAGCCAGTCGCGCCCCTCGCGCTCGCCGAACCAGAGATGTTCGTCCATCAGGCGGAAGATGCGATGGGCACCTTTCTGCGTCTTTTCCAGATCGAAATCATAGAAGAAGCCCAGCGCGAGGCGGGCGGCTGAGGAGGTCGCGGTGATGTCGTC
>JBARWY010000185.1:0-2017 GCA_049647065.1 Devosia sp.
TCTTCTGTGACGCTTGCCGGGCGGGTTGGTGCTGCCACGTCGTACTCCTTGTCAGGCCCCAGAGGTACTGAGGATCAGCTCTGCGCACTTGTCGCCGATCATGATCGACGGCGCGTTGGTGTTTCCACCGATGATCGACGGCATGATCGAGGCGTCGGCGACGCGCAGGCCGTCGATGCCGTGGACCTTCAGGTCGGGGCCGACCACGGCGCGGTCGTCCACGCCCATCCGGCAGGAGCCCACACCGTGGTAGATGCTCGTGGCCCGGTTGGTGATCTCGTCCTTCATCGCCTCGGCGTCGAGCTTCGTGCCGGGGTGGATCTCGGACTTCACCTGAGTCCCGAACGCCGGGCTGGCCATGATCTCGCGGATCATGGCAACGCCCTCGAGCAGCACTTGGTGGTCGCCAGGCTCTGCGAGGTAGTTGAAGTCGATCAGCGGTTCGCTGAGCGGGTTGTCGTCGCGCAGGCGGAGCGTGCCACGGCTGCGCGGGTAGATCAGCGACGACATGATCGTCAACGCCGCACGCTTGTCGACCTCGTGCCGGATCGGCGCATCCTGGTTGGGTGACGGATAGGCCCACGGCAGGACGTGGATTTGCAGGTCAGGCACATCAGTGGCCAGGGATGTCCGCACGAAGGCGACGGTCTCGAAGACCGAGTTCAC
Source organism: Devosia sp. (assembly GCA_049647065.1). Taxonomy (GTDB): domain Bacteria; phylum Pseudomonadota; class Alphaproteobacteria; order Rhizobiales; family Devosiaceae; genus Devosia. The sequence goes on from JBARWY010000185.1 coordinate 667, forward strand.
GAGGAACGAGTTGCCCCGGGTGAGCTCCTTGGCCAAACCGCGCGCGAAGTACGACGGCAGGCCGCGGTGCAGCGCACTCGGCATCTCGAACGTGAGAGGCACGAACATGTGGTCGTGCAGGTTGTCACCAACAGGCAGCTCGAGGAGCGGGGCGATGCCGTGCTGCTTCAGATGATCGGCGTGGCCGATGCCGGACAGCATCAGCAGCTGCGGTGACCCGAAGACGCCGGCCGACACGATGACCTCTTTGCCCGCCCGGACAACATGGTGCGTGCCCTTGCGATCGGCAACCTTAACGCCGACAGCGCGGCCGTTCTCGATGATGATCTTCGTCGCGTGCGCCTGCGTCAGCGTGCTGAGCGTGGGCAGGTCCTGGTTGTGCAGGTAGCCACGGGCGGCGGAGTAGCGACGTCCACCGCTGGCGCTCTGCTGGAAGGTGCTCAGGCCTTCCTGTTCGGCGCCGTTGTAGTCGTGCTGGATCTTGACCGAGAGGGTCTCGGCCGCAGCCTGCTGGAACGTCAGCGATGCTTCGGTCGGCTGGTTGTGCCGCGAGACCTTGATCGGGCCGCCGGCACCTCGGTAGGCGTCGCCACCGTCCTCAAAGTCCTCGATCCGCTGGTAGACCTTGTTGACCGAATCGGCATCCCAGCCGACGTTGCCCTCGGCCGCCCAGGAGTCGTAGTTCGCGCGGTTGCCCCGCACCCAGAGCAGTCCGTTGATCGAGCTCGACCCGCCGAGCACCTTGCCGCGCGGCTGGGGAAGCTCCCGGTTGCGGGCGTTAGCCTGCGGCACCGTGTGATAGCCCCAGTCGACGGTCGCCTTGAGCTTCGGCTCGGCGTGCATCGGCCCGATCATGCCGGGCTTGTTGACCATGAAGTTGCGGCGGTCGTTCTTGCCGGCTTCGATCAGGATGACGCTTGCACCGGACGCGGCCAGTCGGCCGGCGACGGCACATCCTGCGCTGCCACCACCGACGACGATGTAGTCCGCTTCGGTCGGGAAAGCCTTGGCCATGACTAGATGCGCTCGATGATCGTGCCGGCCGCCTGCGCGCCACCGGCGCACATGGTGATCAGGGCGGTCGACGCGTCCCGTCGCTCGAGTTCGTGCAGCGCGGTCGTGATCAAGCGGGTGCCCGTGTTGCCCACCGGGTGGCCGAGGGCGATGGCGCCACCGTTGACGTTGAGCTTCTCGTCCGGGACGCCGTGGACGCTGGCCATCGACATCGCGACCGAGGCGAACGCTTCGTTGACCTCGACCAGGTCGATGTCGTTCATCGTCATGCCGGCGATCTCAAGGACCTTCTCGGTGGCCTGGACCGGGCCGTCGAGGTGGAAATACGGGTCGGCGC
>JBARWY010000186.1:0-7959 GCA_049647065.1 Devosia sp.
GCCTGCCCGGTTTTTCCGACATCCATCCGCTGCAGCCGGTCTCGACCGTGCAGGGCGCGCTGGAGCTGATGGAACAGCTCAGCCACTGGCTGATGACCCTCACCAACACCGCCGCCGTGGCGCTGACGCCCAAGGCCGGCGCGCATGGTGAACTGCTGGGCATGATGGCGATCAAGGCGGCGCAGGACGCGGCTGGCCAGAGCCACCGCAACATCGTTCTGGTGCCCGAAAGCGCCCATGGCACCAATCCCGCCACAGCCGCCTTCCTAGGCTACACGGTCAAGCCGATCCCGGCCCGTACAGATGGGACTGTCGACGTACAGGCGGTCAAGGATGCGCTGTCGCCGGATGTGGCGGCGATCATGCTGACCAATCCCAATACCTGTGGGCTCTTTGAACCTCAGGTGATCGAGATCGCCGACGCCGTACATCAGGCCGGGGCGTTCTTCTACTGCGACGGCGCCAATTTCAACGCCATCATGGGGGTGGTCCGGCCGGGCGATCTCGGCATCGACGCCATGCATATCAACCTGCACAAGACTTTTTCGACCCCGCATGGCGGCGGCGGTCCGGGTGCCGGGCCGGTGGTCCTGTCGGCCGCGCTGGCGCCCTTCGCGCCGGTGCCCTTCGCGCGCAAGGGCAGCAATGGCCTCGAGCTGGTTGAGCATGCCGAAGGTGAAGTGCTGGGCCGCATCACGGCCTTCCAGGGTCAGATGGGCATGTATGTCCGGGCGCTGACCTATATGCTCAGCCATGGCGGCGATGGCCTCGCTCAGGCCGCGCAGGATGCGGTGCTGAACGCCAACTATATCAAGGCCCGCCTACAGCACGCCTTCTCGGTGCCGTTCAACGATTACCCGACCATGCATGAGGCACTGTTCGACGACAGCTTCCTCGCCGGTACCGGCGTCACCACGCTCGACTTTGCCAAGGCGCTGATCGACGAGGGCTTCCACCCCATGACCATGTATTTCCCGCTGGTCGTGCACGGGGCCATGCTGATCGAGCCGACAGAAAGCGAGAGCAAGCAGACGCTCGATCGCTTCTGCGACGTGATGGAGGAGCTCGCGCTCGACGCCAAGGCTGGCAACAGGGAGCGCTTCACGTCAGCTCCGCTCAAGGCTCCGCGACGCCGTCTCGACGAAACCCGCGCCGCCCGCTCGCCAATCCTCAAATGGGAACGGCCCGAAGAGACACTCAAGGCAGCCGAGTAAGGGAAAGGGCCCGTGGAACTATCCACGGGCCCTTTCAATTCTGCGAAGCTGGCGCGACGTCAGCCGCGGGTGTCGAAGCCGACCCAGATGGTGATTTCCTCGCCACCCAGATAGGGCACGGCGACATTCTCGATCACCTTGACGAATTCGGCCGAGCGGGCTGGAGACGCGATGGTTACCGGCAGGGTATACTTCTCTGAGAATACCGCTTGGCCGTCACGTTCCACCGCGAAGCGGATCGGGGCGTTGACGCTGGTCTGGGTACCGGCGGGGCCAAGCAGCACGCGGCCCACGACGCCCATATTGACGGTGATCAGCCCGTTCGACACCACGCAGTTGCGCGAGCTCTCGTCGATCACGCCCTGATACTGCAGCGCCTTGGCATCGCCGGTGCGGCCATTGCCATAGTAGAACATTGCCTCGCTGCCCGGCCGGACGCGGATCGGCGGGCATTCCGTGGCGATGGCGGGCAATGCATTGGTCTGCGCCTGGGCAACCGCCGCTGGCGTGGCGGTCGCGTTCTGCAATTGCTGGTTCTGCGCGGCGTTGCCACCGCCGAAGAGCCCGCCCATCGAGCATGCTGACAGCAGCGCGGCCGCGCCATAGGCGGCCGAGAGGCGCAACATCAGGGAAAGGGGTTGGTTCATGGGGCGATCTCCTGACGCAAACACTAGCTTCTGGCGGTTTCAAGCGCCATGAGAATGGCTGGAGCACCGCTGGCATTCACGCCCGGCGCGTCTTCCACGAAAACGGCGTCGACGACGCCGTTGCGGATCAGCATGGCCGAGCGCGCAAAGCGCGTGCCCATGCCGGATCCGGAAAAATCCTTGGCGAGACCGAGCGCTTCCGCGAGTTCGGCATTGCCGTCGGCGATGAAGTCGATCTTTCCCAGGGCACCCGAGACTTCCGCCCAGGCCTTCATCACGTGGTGGTCATTGACCGAGGCGCAGACAATGCGGTCGACGCCCCCGGCCTTGAGTTTTGACTCATTGGCCACAAAGCCGGGCAGATGATTGACGTGGCAGGTGGGTGTGAACGCGCCGGGAACCGCGAAGAAGGCGACAAGGCCGGTACCGAGAACGGCGTCGCTGGTCGTGTCCGTCGCGCCATCGGCGTCTACAAGCTTCACCCGTACCGAGGGGACCGGACTGCCGCGTTCGATCATAAAGGAATATGCCCCATGCCTTCGGCTGCCAGGCGACAGCCAGTCCTCGGTCTCAAGTGCAATCGGGATAAGCGGCTTTGGCGCCGCCGACAAGGCCTATTGGCCCTTTCCCCCTCACACCCATTAGTCGGCCGTGGGCACCTTGACGGTGCGCTTGACCTCGAAAGCTCCCATGCCGGTCAGGAATGTGAGCTGAACAGCCCGGTTTTCCAAGTCCAATTCGCCGGCTTCGCCCAGGATGGGAATGAGCACTAGGTCCGGTTCCGGGCTTTTTTGCGGCGTGCCGAACAGCGGCTCACCGTTGTCGGTGGCGACAATCAACGACGCCGGGTCAAGCTCCGGATCGGTCACGTGAACCGCCAGCATGTCGGTGTCGCGCCACAGCTCGACATCGCCGATGGGCTGCGGCTCGCCTTGCCACTCCATCGGCGTCATCGCCAGCGCCTGGCGGATGCGCAGGCCATTGGGACGGTCGGGCTCGGCATCCGTCAGATCAAGGGAGAAGCGTGCCTGTGCGGGCACGCAGATATCGGAGCAAACACCCAGGATGGCGCTGAGCTCAATGCTCGGCGCGCCCGGTTCGACAGTCAGCTCCACCGGCAGAACGGTGGGGCCAAAATAGACGTAGTCGAGATAGTCCTCGGTCTCGTGCCGGGTGGGGTACGGCCATAGGATCTGATGCGACAGAACGCCGGCGGAGCCGGCAAAATCCAGCTCTGTTGGCAGGCCGGTATCGCCGGGAATGCGCCAATAGGTCTTGCTGGTCGCCGGCATGTCAATCTCGATCCCGACCAGAGTCGTGCCATTGGCCTTGATCTGCCCGGTGCTGATCAGCCGCAGCTTCACTCCGGGCGCGACCTCCTGCCAGGCGGTCTCACCCGCATGAGCGGAACCGGCGAGCAGGACGAGACTGGTGATGACAAGGATAGGACGCATGACGAAGGCATTAGCGCAGGATCGGGTTTAGAAATAGCTGATGGTGCATCATGCCTTCGTGAACCGGCTCCCGACCACACATCGTAACTTGGCATAGGCCGCCAACGGCGGCTACAATGATGGCATGAACTCGCTGGAAGGACAATTTCTCGTCGCGATGCCTGATATGGCGGACGAGCGCTTCGCAGAAAGCGTCATCCTGCTCGTCGGGCACGGCGAGCAGGGCGCAATGGGCCTCGTGGTCAATCACGAATTGGCCAACCTGCGCTTTGCCGACATTCTCGATGAGCTCGACCTCGGCGACCCTGATGCGGTGATCCGCTTGCCCGATACCATCCGGCAGCGCGCTGTCATGCGCGGGGGACCCGTCGAGAAGGGCCGGGGCTTCGTGCTGCATTCATCGGACTACAAGAGCGGCAACACCTACCCGGTGACAACAGGCATCTGCCTCACGGCGACACTGGATATCCTCAAGGCCATGGCGTTCGGGCCGGCGCCGCGCTCATCGCTGTTCGCGCTGGGGTGCTGCGGCTGGAGCGCCGGGCAGCTGGAGGGCGAGATCGGAAACAACGGCTGGCTCACCGTGCCGTTCAGCCAGGATCTGGTGTTCGATACGCCGGTAGAAGACCGCTACGAAGCCGCGCTGGCGAGCCTGCACATCACGAGGGCAACGCTGAGCCCGGATCCGGGTCACGCTTAGCCCGCGGCGCGCCTACTTCCCGAACTGTACGCCCAGCTTCTTGCCGAGTTCGGCGCCGGTCATCGCTGCGCCAAAGGCAAAGCCTTGAGCATAGCGGCAGTTGAGCTGGCGCAGCCGCTCGATTTCGTCCAGCGTCTCGACGCCCTCGGCAATGACCATCAGGTCGAGATCGCTGGCCAGCTGCACCACGGCCCTGATGATCGGGCCCTGCGTGTGGGCAATGCCGTTGGTCTGGCCCATCTTCACGAAGGCCGACGGAATCTTGATCGTGTCGAAGGGAAACCGGTGCAGGTAGCTGAGCGATGAGTGCCCCGTGCCGAAATCGTCCAGCGCCAGCCCCAGGCCAAGATTACGCAGCGCCTGCAGCATGTAGGCGGAGTGCTCCGGATTGGTCATCACCTGGCTTTCGGTGATTTCCAGCTTGAGATGGCTCGCCAGTTCCTTGTCCTGGCTGACGAGGCTCCGCATGTCGTTGAGCAGGGTTTCGGTCGCCAGCTGGGTCGGCGACAGGTTGACAGAGATGAAGAACTCCTCAGGCAGGCCGAAGGTCGTCATCCAGTCCTTGGCTTGGGCTGCCGATTGCTCGAAGGCGAGGCGGCCGAGCTTCTCGATCTGGCCCGATCGTTCGGCCAGCGGCACAAACTCGTCAGGATTGACCACGCCGCGCGTCGGGTGAACCCAGCGCATCAGTGCTTCGGCGCCGACGATCTGGCCGGTCTGGATGTCGGTTACCTGCTGGAACTGAACATGCAGTTCACCCTGCTTCATGCCCCGCTCGAGGTCTTCCTCGCTGGCACGATTATAGGCTGCGATCGAGCGGGCAGAGGCGCGATAGGCCTCGATGCGGTCGCCACCCAGGCGCTTGGCGTAATACATGGCGAGTTCGGCGTCGCGCAGCACGTCGCCGGCAGTCGCGGGGTTGCTGTCGTAGATGGTGACACCAATGGAGGCGCTGAGCGTCAGGTCGCGATCGCCGAAATTGAACGGCGCCTTCAATGCCTTCCGAATCTGCTCGGCCGTCTCGGCGATCTTGCCGGCCGCCTGTTCGGAAGCCAGGATCACCGCAAACTGGTCGCCGGTGACACGGGCGACGGTATCGAGCGGACGCATGATACGAGCGATCCGGCGGGAAATGGCGAGCAGTACTGAATCGGCAGCCGAGTGGCCGATACGCTCCTCGAGCTCCATGAAGCGGTCGATATCGATCAGGAAAACCGCTGGCTTGGTGCCGCCTGGCGTACGTGCCCGAACGAGGGCGCGTTCCAGGCGATCGAGGAAGAGCTGGCGGTTCGGCAGGCCGGTCAGGCTGTCATGCACCGCATCGTGCAGCAGCCTTTCGCGGGCCGCGCGGTCCTCGGTGACGTCCTGCAGCGTCCCGACGATGCGGTTGACCTGACCATCGCCGCCGAGCACCGGCTTCACGCGCATGCGGAAGCTGCGATAGCTGCCATCATTGCCGGCAATGCGCATGTCGGCCGAGACCTTGCCGCGACGCAGTTCCACCAAGGTATCGAAAGCCGTGCGGAAACGATCGCGATCATCGGGATGGACCCGGTCGAGCCAGCGCTTGATAGCGCCGCGCAGGGCGCCGCGCTTCTCGCCGAGCCGCGTGGCCAGTTCGTCACTGACCGAGACGCGGTCCCGCTCGATATTCCAGTCGAAGACAAAGTCACCGGAGCCAGTCAGCGCCAGGGCCCGCCGTTCGACTTCAGACAGCGTGCCGATCGAAACCTGTCCTTCGGAGAAGGCGTGCTGCACCGCCGTGAAGCCAAGCAGCATGACGATGAGCACCAGCCCGCCCCCTACGGCCGGCTGCGCCACGTCGTTGGAGACCTGCCCCGTCACCACCAGCCATGAATAGAACAGCCAGGAAATCAGGATGATCCAGGTCGGGACCAGCAGCACGGCGCGGTCATACCCGCGCAAGGCGAGCAGCAGGATGAGGAAGAAACCGGAAACGCCAAGCAGCGCCAGCACCAGCCGCGCGATCGTTGCCGCGATGGCAGGCTGGAAGAAGGCGAAGGCGAACAGCGCCAGGAACAAAGCCGCCAGGCCGAGCGCCAGGTGGATGAAGCGCAGGTGCCAGCGATGGAGGTTGAGATAGATGAAGAGAAAGCCCGCCAAAGTCGTGGCTATGCCGGCCTCCGCCGCTGCCCGCAAAGGCTGCACCCCACCGGCCGGAAGGCCGAGGACGCGCCCGAGCACGCCGAAGTCGATCAACAGGTAGATCAGGACCGCCCAGGCGAAGGCCGCCGTGGCCGGAAAGATACCGCGCCCCTTGACCACGAACATGATGGTGAGGAACACGGCGGCGAGCGAGGCTACGCCCAACACCACGCCACGGAAGAGCGTGAAGGAGTTCACGTAGTCACGGTAGGCGTTGGGCTGCCAGAGGTAGAGTTCGGGCAACTGCTCGCCCGAGAGTTCGGCCACGAAGGTCACGGTGGCACCGGGGTCGAGCGTCACTTCGAAAACGTCGGCCTCGCTATCGGTGAGGCGTACCGGCCGGATGCCGGCACTCGGCGTCAACGCGCTGAGGCGGTCGTCACCGAGATCGGGCTGGAAGATGCCGGAGCCCGGCAGGCGGAAGAACGGCGCCACGAGCAGGCGCTCGATCTGCTGGTCGCTTTCGTTGCGCAGGGCAAACAGCGCGAAATTTGGGTTGGTCCCCTGTTCGCTGGCCAGAACCTCGATGCGGCGGATGATCCCGTCTTCGCCAGGCGCGGTCGACAATTGCACGCGTCCAGTGGTGCCGGGCTGAATCTCGATCACATCGGAAAGGTTGACGGCGTTGACGTCTTCGGGAACCGAGATGACTTCGAAAGCGGCGACGGGAGCAAGGGCGGCCAGCGCGAACGCAAGACACATCGCGAGTGCAAAGAGGTGACGCATCAGGGGCGAATATATCCTGCGGTAGGCTTCATTGTGGCAGCGATCCAGCAAAAGGGTGCGAGCGCAACCAGAGCTGAAAACGGCATCCTCTTGGCGGGAGCGCCCTTTGGTAGCGGGGATTGGCGCCAGCTACAAGGTTAGCGGGCTGTTGCCGAATGGCAACATCGGGCGCTAGAGGTCGCGCAAATAGCGCCCTGTCTCGTAACGCTCCTTGGTGAGGCCAAACAGCACATGGTCTTCCCAGCGGCCGTTGATCTGCAGGTACTTCTCGGCAAAGCCTTCTTCGACGAAGCCGTTCTTTTCCAACACGCGGCGCGAAGCGGTGTTGCCGGGAAGAAAGGCAGCATGGATGCGATGGAGATCGAGGGTGTCGAACACGAATGGCAGGCTGACCCCCACCGCCTCGCTCATCAGCCCCTGGCCGGCAAATTTCTGGCCCATCCAGTAGCCGAGATTGACGAATTGCGCGGCCCGCCGCCGAATGTTGGACAAGGTGATGCCACCCACCAGCGTTTCCTGTCGCCCGGCGTGAACGAAGATAAAGAATGAATAATCGCTACCCTGCTCGGCTTCCTCGCGGGCCCGCTTGACGCGAGTGGCAAACACACGCCGGCCGAGATCGGCCTCCGTCCAGCGCGGCTCGAATGGCTTGAGGAAGTCCCGGCTGCCGCGGCGCAGCGCGTACCAGTGCTCATAGTCCTGCATCTGCGGCAGGCGCAGCAACACCTGCGGTCCGCGCAGGACGATCAGGGGAGCGGGGGGCGACCAGGGCCACAGCATGGGGTGTCAGCGGCCTCAGCGCTTGAGGTGATCGCCAATCGAGCCGACATCGGCAAGGTTGCCGATAGGCCCGATGCCGGCCAGTGTTGGCGAGCCCGTAGTAAATATCTGCTCGGCAACTTCCTGCACACGCCTGGCGGTGATGGCGTTGATGCGGTCCACCGTCTCCTGCATGGGAATGGGACGCCCCCACAGGATCTGCTGGCGTGCCAATTGTCCAGCGCGGGCAGACGGACTTTCCAGTGACATCAGCAGGCCTGCCCGGATCTGGT
>JBARWY010000187.1:0-57138 GCA_049647065.1 Devosia sp.
GTCTTGAAGTCGGTGATGAAGTGCTGCTGGCTGGCATAGCCCAGGCCATAGGCGATATCGACCCAGTCGGGCTCGTCGCTGGCGCGGATCTGCGCCGCTGCGGCGACCAGACGATGGCGCTGCAGCAGCCATTTGAGACCGATGCCGAGATAGTCGCGAAAGGTTTGCTGCAGCCAGCGGTCGCTCCTGCCCCAGGCTTCGGCAACGGCGGCGACGGTCTGCAGGTTTTCGTCGGTCTCCACCGCGGCGATGATCTCGTTGATGAGAAGGATAGTCTCGTCGGGCGGGGGCGGGGATAAGTGCGCCATCATGGCCGCAATGGCCGCGTCGTCGTCATGCGCGAGGATAGCCTTGATGCCTGACGCATCGGCCCAGGGAAAGACCTGGGCGAGGGGGACGACCTTATCCTGGAGATCGGCCATTTCGCCGCGCCAGAAGGCATGGAACGCGCCAGGCCGGAAGCGGATGCCGAGGATGCGGCCAGAGCCCGCGGCCGAATAGGTGCGCTTGCCGCGGAAGGTGCCCTGAATGCCCGATTCCTGGGCCGAGAGGAACACGTCGACATAGGGCCGGTGCATGACTTCGGGCGAGTCGTAATGGCCATGCGCATTGTCCCAGCGGATGATCCAGAAATGCTCGATGAAGGGCGCCAGCCCCGGTGATGGCGGCACAGTGCGGAACTGCACGTGGCGGGCAAAGCCAGCCGGATCTAGCCTGCCGCGCGGATCGTAGGGCTCTGCGGGTTTTTGAAATACGGGGTCGGAAGCGTCGGGCATGGTGGGTGCATCAACAAGAAAGGAACGACCAAATGAGCACCAACAACAAGCACTTCCTGCGCGGCATGGCCACGGTGAACTTCTTTGCCGACGACATGATCGCGGCCCGCGACTGGTATGCCGAGCTGTTCGGCGTCGAGGCGTATTTCCAGATGCCCAACAAGGAAACGCCGGCCTATATCGAATTCCGTATCGGCGACACCGAGGACGAGTTTGGCATTATCGACCGGCGTTATGCCCCCGAGGGAATGCAGGCCGGCCCGGGCGGCGCGATCCTGCTGTGGCATGTCGATGATATCGAGGCGGCGTTTGCCCGGCTGATCGAACTGGGCGCCAAGGAATATGACGGGATCACCAAGCGCGGCGAGACGGGGTTCGTGACGGCCTCGGTGGTTGACCCTTTCGGCAACGTGCTGGGGGTGATGTACAATCCGCACTATGTCGAGGGGGTGAAGAAGCGGGGCGAGGCTTGATCCAGGCTGGCAGGTGGCTCCCTCCCCCTTGTGGGGAGGGAGCAAGGTGGGTGGATTGGCCCGGTTATCGAGCCTCCCGTACCCACACTGCTCGACACATCGGACTCACGCTAAGTCCTATCTCGCTTCCCTCCCCACAAGGGAGGTGGGTGGTCCTCGGCTCAGGCGTAGCTGGGTGGCATCAGGTCCGGTGCGCGGACTGGGACGAGGGCCCCGTGGCGCAATTCGAGGACTTCGTTGGGCCCGGCCGATGCGGCTAGCGGGCCGTTTGGTGTTTCAATGGTGCCGGTCACGGTGCGGGCGACCATGCCGATCGCGCTGGTGAGATTGCCCGCGCGATCGGTGATGAGGCGGATGCCGTGGGGGAAGCGGTGGAGTTGTGCGCCGTCGCGGAACACCGTGGCGGTGAGGCCGTCATTGAGCAGTTCGAAGACGCGGCCATCGACCGTGCGGCGATAGGCGGTGTGGTGGTCGGCGTGGCGGTGGATGACTTCGCGGGGGACGAGGCCAGTGAACCACAGCGTGCCTTCGGGGCGGGGGAGGACGCCGCAGAGGCGTTCGACCATGTCGAGGAGGGCCAGGATCGACGGCGAGTAGGAGGTCGTGTAGCCGGCGGCACCGGTGAAGGGGCTGAGGGTTTGCGGGAAGCTCTCCATGTCGAACAGGGCGGCGAGGATGGGCATCTGCGCCCAGGTCAACTCGACGTGACGGCCGTGGTGCTCGAAAGCATGGGCGGCGCGGATAATGGAGAGGAAATTGGACGGGCCGGACCACGAATTCTGGCCAAAATTGGGATCGAAGCGCGGATCGTCCAGCGCCATCGAGGTGAAAGGATATTTGGCGAAGAATTTGCTCGTGTTGAGCAGGTAGCGGCGGAGGGCCTTGGCGAAGAAGGCGTCGTCGCCGACTTCACAGGCGAGGACACGGAGCAATACATCGGACTGGACGCGGACCAGTTGGCCGTTGCGGTCGCGGTCGTAGAAGAAGTCGTCCTCGGCGTCGTAGCACTGCTCGAACAGGGCCTTGAGGCTGGCCTCGGCCTTGTCGCGCCAGGGTTGGGCGGGTTCGCCGAGCTCGGTGGCGATGCGGGCGAGATAGAAGCGCTGGCAGGCGACGTTGGCGGTGAGATCAGGGGCGATGAAAGGCAGGATGGGACTATCAGGATCGTAGCGCGTCGGATCGTTGCCGAAGGGGCTGTCGGGGACGTGCCAGAAGCGGGCTGAGAGATCGTGGCCGGTATCGTAGGTGCAGAAGGCCTCGACACCGCCGGTGCCGCGCGTGTTTCGATATTGCGTCAGCCAGTCATCGTAGCGGGACATGGCAGCATACATGCGGGCGAGGAAGGCGCGGTCGCGGCCATTGAGCTGGAAGTGGTTTAGGACGCAGCGGGCGAGCGGAGTGACCAGTTGGATCTGGGCGAAGGCGGGGCCGGTCTGGGTGATCTTGTAGGGGATGAGACCGTCGTCGCGCTGGTGGGTGGCGAAGGCGGAGTAGGTCTCGGTGGCTGTCGATGGCAGGAAGCGGGCCATCAGTTCGGTGTTGATGGTGCCCGTGCTTTCGAGCCAGCAGCCGTGATAGACGCCGCCTTCGTGGAGAATGCCTGATGTGACATCGGTGGGCTTGATGCAGTCCAGCAGCTCGCGGACGGCCTGGTAGTAGCGGGTCTCGAGGCGCTCGGACGACGAGGCGAAGGCCACGTCCGAGGCCAGCCATTCGGCCAGCGCGGGGTGGTCGCGACCGAGGCGGGCGGCGACGCCGGTGTCGCGAAGGCGGGTAAGGAGGTTGGTCACGGACTCTGTCTCGCGCAGCAGGCAGCACTATCCGGGCCAACCGCCCCCCAACCTTGATCCCTCCCCGCAAGGGGGAGGGTGTCGACTGGGATTTCGGAGCCGATCATTCGCCGACCCGTGCGAGGCGATTGCCGGCGGCGTCGAAATAGTGGGCGTCGTCGGAGCGCAGCGAAACGGTGAGGTTGTCGCCGTTCTTGTGCTGCGATTTGCCCGGCGCCTGGACCAGGATGGTCTGGCCGGTCTCAAGCTTGAGGTAGATGAAGACCTCGCTGCCGAGATATTCGACGAGGGTGATGGTGCCGGAGACGCCGAGGTCGCCCGCGGCATCGAGCGCGAACTGCTCAGGGCGGAGGCCGATGGTGATGGGACCCTCGGCGGTTACGCCGGATGGAAGCGGCAGGCTGCCGAGCCCAGGCAGTTCGACGCGGTCGGCTGTGGCCTTGGCGGCGAGCAGGTTCATCTTGGGCGAGCCGATGAAGGCGGCGACGAAGAGGTTGCGCGGGTAATTGTAGAGCTCGTAGGGGGTGCCGACCTGTTCGATATTGCCCTTGTTCAGCACCACGATGCGCGTGGCCATGGTCATGGCCTCGGTCTGGTCGTGGGTGACGTAGATCATGGTGGTGCCGAGACGCTGGTAGAGGCTGGCCAGTTCGACGCGCATCTGGACACGCAGTTCGGCATCGAGGTTGGACAGCGGCTCGTCGAACAGGAAGAGCTGGGGCTCGCGGACGATGGCGCGGCCGATGGCAACGCGCTGCTTCTGGCCGCCGGAAAGCTGGCGCGGCTTTCGCTCCATCAGCTCCTCGATCTGCAGGATTTTTGCGGCTTCGGCGACGCGGCGATTGATCTCGTCGCGCGGCATGCGCAGGTTGCCCAGGCCAAAGGCGAGGTTCTTGCGGACGCTCATATGGGGGTAGAGCGCGTAGCTCTGGAACACCATGGAGAGGTTGCGCTGAGAGGCGGGCAGGTCGTTGACGATGCGGTCGCCGATGGAAACCGTGCCGTCGGTGATTTCCTCAAGGCCGGCGATCATGCGCAGCAAGGTGGACTTGCCGCAGCCGGAGGGGCCGACCAGCACGAGAAACTCGCCGGAATGGACGTCGAGATCGATGCCGTGGATGACCTCGAAGCCGGAATAGGCCTTGCGGACTTCGCTAAGGGTGACGGATGCCATGGGTTCGTTCCTAACTCTACTTGAGACCGCTCATGGCGATGCCGCGGATGATGAGGCGCTGGAAGATGATGAAAAAGAGGAAGATGGGCAGGATCGAGAGGATCGACATGGCGAACATCGGGCCATACTGGCTGGCGCCGTCCTGGCTGAGGAACATGCGCAGAGCCAGGGGGACGGTGTAGTCCTCGATCTTGTTGAGATAGACCAGCGGGCCCAGGAAGTCCTGCCAGGTCCAGATGAAGCTGAAGATGGCAGCGGTGGCCATGGCCGGCAGGCTCAGCGGCATGATGATGGCCCAATAGATCTTGAAGGGCGAGCAGCCGTCGATCATGGCGGCTTCATCGAGTTCGCGCGGCAGCTGGCGGAAGAACTGGATCATCAGGAAGATGAAGAAGGCCTCGCCCGCGAGGAATTGCGGCACGATCAGCGGCAGGTAGGTATTGACCCAGCCGAGGTTGAGGAACAGCAGATATTGCGGGATGAGGACGACATGGTAGGGCACCATCAGCGTCATCATCATCAGCGCGAACCACATGTTCTTGCCTGAAAATTCGAGGCGAGCAAAGGCATAGGCGGCGAAGGAGCAGGAGACCACGTTGCCGATGACTGAGAGCACGGTGACGATGGTCGAGTTCCAGAAGAAGCGGCCGAAATCGACGGAGAGCGCGTTCCAGCCTTCCCAGTAGTTGCCCCAGTCAAAGGTGGTGGGCCAGAGCGACAGGCTGCCGAAAATCTGGTTATCGGGCTTGAACGAGGCCGAGAGCATCCAGATCAGCGGATAGACCATGATCAGCGAGGTCAGGATCAGGAAGATGTGCTTGAGCACGCCGGCCCGCCTGGCGCGGCGGGCCCGGGCCTCGCGATATTCTTTCGCGGCTATGGCCGTGGTGCTCATGGAGGCGGGGGCCGCGGCAATGGTGGCGGAGATCGGGGTTTCGGTCATGGGTCAGCCCCGCTCGTTTTCGTAGTGGACCCAGTATTTGGAGGTCCAGAAGGCAATGGCGGTGAAGGCCGCGATGATGATGAGCAGCACCCAGGCCAGAGCCGATGCATAGCCCATGCGCAGGAAGCTGAAGGCTTCCTCGTAGAGATAGACGGTGAAGAACAACAGGCTATCGAGCGGGGCGCCGCTGCCGCCGGAGATGATGAAGGCGCCCGAGAAGCTCTTGAAGGCCTCGATCATCTGCAGCACCAGATTGAAGAAGATGACCGGGGCGAGCAGGGGCACGGTGATGGCGAAGAACTTGCGCACCGGGCCGGCGGCGTCGATCTCGGCGGCTTCGTAGAGCTCCTGCGGGATGGCGCGGAGGCCGGCGAGGAAGATCAGCATGGGCGAGCCGAACTGCCAGACGGCGAGGACGATGAGGGTCCAGAGCGAATATTTGGGATCAGCCAGCCAATAGGGGCCATCGAGTCCGACAAGTCGCAGGGCCGAATTGATGACGCCGTCATAGTTGAAGAGCTGGCGCCACAGGATGGCGACGGCGATGGAGCCGCCGAGAATTGAGGGCAGGTAGAACAGGGCCCGGTACCAGCCGATGGCGCGAATGCCCTTGTCGAGCGCCATGGCGACGCCGAGGGCGAAGATCAGCTTGGCGGGGACGGAGATGACGACGAAGGTGAAGGTGACCTGCAGCGCTTTCTTGAAGCGGTCGTCGAACTGGAACATGTAGAAATAGTTGTCTAGGCCGATCCACTGCGGCGGGCGGACGATGTTGTATTTGGTGAAGCTCAGATAGAGCGAGGCCACGATGGGGCCGATGGCGAGCAGGAAGAAGCCGATGAGCCAGGGCGCCAGGAACGCATAGCCGGCGAAATTGCGTCGGAAGAATTTTTCCATGGCGGTGGTCCTACTCGATGGTACTCCCTCCCCGCGCGGGGAGGGAGACACTGACGCTGTCAGGCGCGGGCCAAAATCGCGTTGGCCTGGGCGAGGAAGTCGGTGGCGACTTCGGTGATCGACTTTTCGCCCAGCAGCACGGATACGGCCACGCGTTCGAAGGTCTGTTCGACTTCGTTGCTGCCAGCTGGTGGCGGGGGAGCGAGGGCGGCCGTCTTGCCCTGGATGCCGTCGAAGAAGGCAACCGAGACGGCCTCGGCCGGCGACAGGTTAGGCTCGAGGGCGGCGCGCACATCGGCATTGGATGGAATGCCGCGCTCGAGGCCGAGGATGGCCGTGATGTCGAGATCGTTGACGAAAGCGCTCATATAAGCCGTGGCAGCTTCGGGATCGACGCTGTCACGGGTGAGGCAGACGAACTGGCTCGGCTGGATGATCGAGCCGGGGATCATATCCGGCGTATTGGGATACATGGCCGCACCGAGCGAATCCTGGACGAGGCCCTGGGCGCCGACGAGCTGGTTGCTCCAGACATAGGAGGTGGCCGACTTGCCGGTGACGACGCCGAGCTGGCTGAGATCGGAATTTCCGGCGAGGCCTGCCGATTCCGGTCCTGGAGGGGTGGCGCCGGCATCGCGGATGCCCTGCCAGATGGTCCAGTATTCCTCGACGATTTCCTGGGTGACGCCATAGGTGCCGTCTTCGTTGAACATCAGGACGCCCTTCTGAGCGGTGAAGTCGGAGAAGTTCTGGTAGTCGGCGGTATTGTCGTCGGTGCCGGGAATGCCGGTGGCTTCCTTGATCTGGGCGCCAATGCGCTTGAGGTCGTCATAGGTATAGCCAAAGGGATTGAAGTCGGCGCCTTCGCCCACCTTGATGCCGGCTTCTTCGTAGAGGCGGGTGTTGAAGATGGCCATATGCGAGTTGGCGCCGATGGACAGGGCGTAGAACTTGCCGTCCACGGTTCCGGCATCGATGGCCGACTGATCGATCCTGGAAATGTCGAGGCTCTTGCCGATATAATCGTCGAGCGGCACGATGGCGCCGTTGGCGATGTATTCGAACAGCACGCCATAACCCTGCTGGATCACGTCGGGCATGTTGCCGCCGGCGATCTGGGTGGTCAGCTTGGTGAAGTAATCAGCAAAGCCAAGGGTTTCGCCGGAAACGACGGTGCCGGGTGTCTTGCCGTTATAGAGGTCGATGACGGCGAAGGTGCGCTTGTCGCGCTCCGGATTGCCCCACCAGAAATGGCGGATCTGCTTGTCCTGGCCGAAGGCCTGGGGCCCAAATGCCGACAGCACGGCGACGGAGCTGGCGGCGGCGCCAGCCCGGGTGATGAAGGTTCTGCGGTTCAGTCTGCTCATTGGTGTCCTCCCTGTTGAGCGTATTTTGCCTGCGGCATGCCCGTTGATTTCCTGCGTTCTTATTGCGGCAGCCGTTGCGTTGCGTAGCTCGTGCTTTCCCGAAAGCTGGTGTCAGTGGCCGCGCCGGACCCGGGAAGGTTGTATGACTGCCCGGCGCGGCAGCAGCCTGTGGAGAGACAGGCTATTTTCCAGGCATCGGATGATCCGAGACCGGTGCCCACCTTTAGGTCGGATGCCTCATGCGTTGGCCACCATGGGTGGCTGGTGCGGCATGACGATCTTGCGCTGCTGCGGCGTCAGCCGTTCCAGCAAAGCGGGGCTGGGCACGAAGCGGTGGCGGAAATAACCCCAGCTCGGGCCGTAGCGATAAACCGTCATGCGGCGCTCGCCCGGGTTCACCCGCCGGGCCGCGCCATGCATGATGGCATCGACGAACATCAGCGCGTCGCCAGCCTTGAGGTGGACTTCGACTGCACCGGCTACGCCGTCGACCGAGGTCTGCTCGTCGCGCTTGTCGATGGCGACGGTCTGGGGATGGCGCAGGTTGGATTTATGGCTGCCGGGAATGACCATGGTGGCGCCATCGCCGGGGCCGATGTCGTTGAGGGCGATCAGCACGTTGACCTGGCCGCAATGGAACTTGCCGGCATGGAAGCGGTACTGGGTGCGGATGGTGCCCATGTGGCCGCCGGAATGAAGGCGCAAGGCCTGGCCGGGACCGCGGATGGTGGCGAAGCACTCGTCGATGAAGGCGGGGCCGTGGTGGCCGTCGAAATTTTCCGGATCGTCGGCGCCGATGAAATGCACGGCCTTGGCGAACCAGGAGGGGTGGTCGATCAGCTTTTCCCAGACCGGACCGGCCTCGTACATCTGCTGCAGCATGATGCCTTCCTGGCGGGCGGGATCGTTGTGCAGAAAGACATTGCCGCGAAAGCCCGAGCCGACGAAGCCGCTCGCATCATCGAGCGTGGCGTTGCAAGCGGCTAGTTCCTCGGCAGACAGGGCGTCGGGGATCACGAGGTATCCGTTCAGATCGAACAGATAGCGCTCCATATCGGTGCATGGCTGGGCGGTGCCCGGTTGATCGTTCATGCTCTGCCTCCCGCTGCTGCCCGGTTTTCGGGTCATTTCATGCGGAGCTGTGGCAGGGGAAGAAGGACCGTCCCGCCAACCGCGACCGCACGGTTGAGATCGTCAGCGGGTCTCTCAGAAGGTCGATACGAGCATCGGCCCGTTGTTTAACGGTCAGGCCAACGACATACCGCGTAGCTCACGCTTCACCACATACCCTGGCTGGGCCCCGCAGGGCCCATGACGTGTCTCCGGCCGATCCTGGGGGATTGTTCCCGCTCAGATGGCGCGAGATTGGCAATGGAGCGGTCGCGATGTCAATGATAAAATTTGGGATGCGGAAATAATCGTTGTCATACAAGTGGTTAGAAGGTGTATTCTTCCATACAAGACGGAATTTGTTGGGGTTTTGGCGCGTCAAACCGGGCGCTTGGGCGCTGCCAGCCGGTTCCGAGACCTACTCGTTTTGCTAGCCTGCATCTGTTCCCTGGTAATCAGCCCCGGCCTGTGCCGCGCCAAGATTTGCGCCCTCAGGCGCTCGGTCTCTGCCTGTTCGGCGGGCGTCATGGGGGTAGGTGTGCGATCGCGTTCAACGCGGCGGCCATCGCCCTTGAGGCGAAGAATGGTCGAGCCGCCAAGATAGTCGCCACGCTTTTTGCTCAACACAACCTCATAGATCCCGCAGCAGCCGAGCCGGGCGTGCCGACGCCGCCCGCAGGATGGTCAGAGCGCCGAGCAGGGCGGTGATTGATATGGCGACCAGGAGCACGACGGCGAGAGCGTCGGGGTCGAGGGTGAAATCCACATTGAGCATGACCATGCTGACCAGCCAGCCGAGGCCGATGCCCAGGATGACCGCCGGCAGCGCGGCGAGCGCGGCCAGGATCAGATATTGCATGAAGGCGGTGGCCATCAGCTCGAGGCGGGTCGCGCCGAGAACCTTGGTGATAACAGTATCGGCTTCGCGCTGACGGCGGCCGGTGGCGAGGCTGCCGACCAGCACGAGCAGGCCGTTACCCACGGCAAGGCCACCGACGAGTACGGCTGCAAAGGAGAGCTGGCCCAGGGCATCGGTGATCTGCTTGAGGGTATCGCCGATGGCGATGAAGCGCACATCGGGGAACTGGGCGGCAAGCTCGCGCTCCACCGGTTCTTCGCGGCCGGGCAGGGCGGTGACGGCCGCGAAGAGGGTGGTTGGGTATTGCTCAATGACGCCGGGCGAGAAGGTGGCGAGGAAGTCGATGCCACCTTGCCAGGAGTAATCGCGGAAGCTGGCGATGGTGGCGGTGACCGGCTCGCCGAAAATGGTGAAGGTAAGCGTGTCGCCGAGATCGACACCAAGGCCGGAGCGCAGGCTCTGATGCAGGGAGACGAGGGCGGGGCCCGCATAGTCGGACGGCCACCATATGCCCGAGGTGACGCGCGAAGAGGCGGGCAGTTCGGTGCGATAGGTGAGCGGCACTTCGCCGGCAAGCAGGAACGTGGCTTCCGGGCCGCGGGTTCGAACGGTGTCGGCGGGCTGGCCGGCGATCTCGGCCAGGCCGCCGCGCAGCATGGGGGTGGCGACGAAGCGGGGAATGTCGGTGCCCGATCCCGCCATGGCAGCCAGGGATTCCACTTCATCGGGGAAGAGATCGGAGGCGACCAGGGTCGGGGCGTCGAAGGCGGAAGCGCCAAGAAATTCCTGGCGCAGGTTGGCCTGGAGCACCAGCACGACGATGAGCATGGCGAGCGCCATGCCGGCCGAAACGACGACCGAAGCGGCATTCTGGCCGGAGCCGGAAATGGCGCGCAGAGCATGGCGGGGAATGCGGGCGCGCGGCTCCGGCAGGCGGGCAAGGCCAAGCTGGATGGCGCGGATGAAACCCTGAAACAGGATGGCCGAGGCGGCGCTGGCAAGGCCGAAGGCGGCCACCAGCGCAGCATCCCCGGTCATCAGCCAGGCGAGGATGAAGAAAGCGATGGCAGCGGCGATCAGCGGCAGGACCTGCCAGGACAGCAGCAATGCGCGCCAGTCGATGGGCGGGGCTGCAAGGCCCTTGGAGCGGAACAGCAGAACCGGCCGGATGGCCTGGGCCTGCTGCAGGGGCAGGTAGGCGAAGGCAAAGGCGGTGACCAGACCCGCGGCCGCGGCGACCAGCAATGGCTGGGCATGCAGGGTTGCGGCCAGATCAATGCCGACGGCCCGGCCGATGACCGGCAGCACGGCGAAGGCGGCGCCGCCACCGATGACGAGGCCGATGCCGACGCCGACGGATGCGAGGGCCGCAACCTGGGCGAAGAAGTGGATGAAGATGCGCGAGCGGGTGGCACCCATGGAGCGGAGGATGGCGATGACGCTGGCGCGCTCGGCGATATAGGCCTGCATGCCGGTCCACACGCTGACACCGCCGATCAGCAGCGAGCCGAGGCCAACAATGACGAGAAAGCGCATGAACAGGTCATAGTAGCGGACCATATCCCCCAGGCCATCGCGGGCGGAGCGGACGGTCCAGCCACTATCGGAGAAGGCGGCCTCGAGCGCGGGCTTGCCGGCTTCGGCGTCGCGGTTGTCGAGCAGCAGCTTGTAGCGATACCAGGTGCCAAGGCCCGGCAGAGGCGAGGTGCGGTCGGAGACAGTGGCAAAGCCCAAATCGGTGACGACGGCGGTGAGGCCGAGACGGAAGCCGCGCACCGGGCCATCGGGCAGCCTGGTCAGCGTGCCGCGCACCTGGAACTCGGTGCCGCCAAGGCCGAAGCTGTCGCCGATGGCGAGGCCGAGCTTGTCGAGCAGCAGCGGATCGATGAGGGCGCCGTGGACATCGGCCGCTGGCGCGAGGAAATCGTAGAGCGACCGGCCCGCTGGCAGGTGTGGGCTCACCACCTGGCCGAGCAGGGGGTAGGTGGGGCCGATGGCGGTGAGATCGACGAAGGCATCGCCGCTGGCCGATTCAGCCCGCAAGTTGGTATCGACGATGGTGGCGATGGTGCCGAAGCTTGCCATGGTGGCCAGCTCGGCTGATGTGGCGAGACGATCGGCGCGGGAGAGTTCGACATCGCCGCCCATCAGTTCGGCGGCGCTGTCATCGATGGCGCGGGTGATGCTTGATCCGACCGAGTTGACGCCCGAAATCAGCGCCGTGCCGACGGCAAGGCAGACGACCAGCAAGAGGAACCGGCGCAGGTCGCCGCGCATGTCGAGCAGGCCAATGCGGATGGCGCCCCAGATGGACCCCATCAACGCGCTCCCGTGGTTTCGGTCAGTTCGCCCGCGGTCATGGTGAAGACGCGGTCGGCGCGGGCGGCAAGGAGGGGATCGTGGGTGATGAGCACGACCGCGGTACCCTTCTTACGAGCCAGGTCGAACATCAGATCGACGACGATCGCGCCGGTTTTCTGGTCGAGGTTGCCGGTGGGCTCATCGGCCAGCAAAAGCGGCGGATTGGCGACCATGGCGCGGGCGAGGCCGACGCGCTGCTGCTCGCCGCCCGACAAGGCCGAGGGGCGATGATCGTAGCGGTCACCGAGACCGACGGACGTGAGGGCAGCGGCGGCCTGCTCGCGAATTTGTGCGAGGCTCAGATCGGCAGCGGCAATTTCGAGCGCGAGGCCGACATTGTCGTGCGCAGTCAAGGACGGAATGAGGTGAAAGCTCTGGAACACGATGCCGAGCGTGCGGCGGCGGAAGCGGGCGAGATCGTCCTCGTCGAGCGCGCCCAGATCGGCGCCGTTGACGGTGACCTGGCCCCCGGTGGCGCGTTCGAGCCCGGCCAGCAGCATCAGCAACGACGTCTTGCCACTGCCAGAAGGTCCAACAATGGCAACCACTTCGGCCGGCGCGACGCGCAGCGAGACGCGCTTGAGAATGTGGAGCGGACGCCCCGCGACCTCGAGGCTGTAATCGACATCCCTGACATCAATGATTGGCGCGTCAGTCTTGGTCACCAGAACCGTTCCCCCTATTGCAGCCGTTTCGGCTTCTGCCGGCGCCCATATGCGTGCGACGGCCCCCGCAACAATTTCTACCTGTCAGGAGGTAGCGAATTCGTAACAACGGCGTCAGGTGTGTCAGATTTTTACTGGCTTCGGTATCTCTGCACTGGCAGACACAAGCAGAATCTGATGTCACGGAGGGACAGGAGGGGCTTTGCGCATGAACAAGTGGTTGGGAGTTGGTGTCGTGCTGCTGTCGATGCCGTTTGCGAGCGTGATGCCGGCCCAGGCGGCCGGGGAAGAACTGGCGCTGCTCGAATCCTATATCGGCAACTGGCAGGGCGAGGGCGCGCTGGTCGGTGGCGACCAGCCGGAGCCGTTCCGCTGCCGGCTGACCATCGCCAAGGGCAACCAGAGCAAGGTCAACTATACCGGGCGCTGCGCGCTGGTGAATGCCACGCTCTCGATCAGCGGCACCATCGCCTATAACGACACCGCAGCGCGCTACGAGGCGGCGATGAGCTCCAATGCGGGGTTTACCGGTCTGGCCATCGGGCAGCAGCGGCAGGGTCAGATCAGCTTCGACCTCAAGGAACAGCAGAAGGACCGCGCCGGCAGCGATGTGCGGATCGGTTCGCGCATCATGCTGGTCGATGGCGACATCACCGTGGACTTCGAGGTGGAGTTCAACAATTCGGGTGAAGTGCTGCGGGCTTCGGTGCCGTTCAGCCAGTAGGTTCACGCGCGGAATGACAGGGCCGCGTAGCCGACGAGAGCGGCAACGGCGCTGACACTGATACCCCATGCCAGATCGACCACGCTGACCATGACGGGCCAGTCCCGCACGGTCGAGAGGTTGGTGAAGTCATAGGTGCCATAGGCGACCAGACCCAGCAGGGCGCCGAGGCCGAGTGCCATCAGCCATGAGCCCGCGGAAGCGGCAGGCAGGACGGCGAAGACGACGATCCCGATGACATAGACCAGGTAAAAGGCGGCGGCGACCGGCAGGTTGGGGCTGTCTCGCAGTAGCGTGCCCAGCAGAGGCCGGTAGATCCGCGGCACAGCCAAACTCAGCCAGATGAAGTCGAGTGCGAAGAAGGTTACGGCCGAGGCGGCGTAGGCGATCAGGGCAGCGGGCATGACGGGCTCCGTGAGGCAGTCTGGGTCGGCGGGATTTTCGCATGGGCCAGATACACGGCCAACCGCCCTTATTTGACGCCATGCCGAAATCGAGCGGGTTTTGCTGAAACTCCGCGCGACAACCTCCCGTTGCTAAGGGCTAACCCAGGTTAGGACTGCCCTCTCGTGCACCATCATCCTCTTCCCGATATCTCCCATGATCGTCGCATAGCCGTTGTCGGCGGCGGCGTGGCGGGTCTCTCCGCGGCGTGGCTGCTGAGCCGGCGGCACCAGGTGACCCTTTATGAAAAGGAAGACTGGATCGGTGGTCACGCCCATACGGTGGATGTCGAAACGCCAGGCGGTCCGTTGGCGGTCGATACCGGCTTCATCGTCTATAACCAGGCCAACTACCCCAATTTCACGGCGCTTCTCAATCATCTGAAGGTGGACAGCACCGAGACCCATATGTCGTTTGCCGCTTCAGTGGGGGACGGACGGTTTGAATATTCGAGCGACCTGCGGGGCCTGGTCGGGCAGAAGCGGAACCTCGCCAGTCCGCGCTACTGGCAGATGCTGGCTGACATCGTGCGGTTCTATACCCATGCCGAGAGCCTGCTCGACAGCCCGGAAATCGAAGGCGTGACGCTGGGGGAGTTCCTTATTCGCCACAGCTATTCCGAGCATCTGGTGGACCTGCATGTGCTGCCGATGTGCGCGGCCATCTGGTCGAGTTCGGCCGAGGCGATCCGCGGCTTTCCAATGCAGGCCTTCGTGCGGTTCTTCTCCAGCCACCAGCTTTTCACGCTGGGCCGGCGGGCGCTGTGGCGAACCGTCAAGGGCGGCAGCCGGAGTTATGTCGAGGCGCTGACGGGCGATTTCGCCAGCCCGGTGCGGCGCGCGCCGGCGGCGCGATCGATCAGCCGCAGCGGCGGACTGGTGACGATCGAGGATGCGCGTGGCGAGCGGGATGTGTTTACCGATGTGGTCATTGCCAGCCATGCCGATCAGGCGCTGGCGCTGCTCGACGATGCCGATACAGTGGAGCGGCAGGTGCTCGGCGCCTTTCGCTACACTACCAACCACGCCTTGCTGCATGACGATCCGGCGCTGATGCCGCGGCGCAAGCATGTGTGGGCGAGCTGGAACTATATCGGCAGCGATGCCGGGGCGGGTGAGGATGCGCTGTGCGTCACCTATTGGATGAACCGGCTGCAGAACCTCGATCGTCGCCATCCGATCTTCCTGACGCTCAACCCGACGCGCGAGCCGCGACCGAGCAGGGTGTTGCAGAGCTTTGTCTATGAGCACCCGCTGTTCAACCAGGAGGCTCTCTCGGCGCAGCGGCAGCTGTGGGAGCTGCAAGGACGGCACGGGACCTGGTTCTGCGGCAGTTATTTCGGCTATGGCTTTCATGAGGATGCGTTGCAGTCGGGCCTCGCCGTGGCGGAACGGTTCGGGGTGACGCGGCCCTGGGCCATGCCGGTCAATCGGATTGCCGAAGCGCCGGCACTGCTGGAGGCGGCCGAGTGAGGGCCAGCGGCATCTATACCGGCATCGTCGCGCACAAGCGGCTGCGGCCGAAGCGGCACAAGCTCAGCTATCGGGTGTTTTCGCTGCTGCTCGACCTCGACGAACTGCCTCGGCTGTCGCTGCGCTGGCTTGCAGTGAACCGGGCGGGGCTGCTGAGCTTTCGCGAGTCCGATCACGGCGATGGCGGACCGTTGCGGCCCTGGGTGGCGGCGCGGCTGGCGGAGGCTGGTATCGAGGCGGATGGCCCGGTGCGGATGCTCTGTTACCCGCGGATGCTGGGCTATGTGTTCAATCCGCTGACGGTCTATTACTGCTACCGGGCGGACGGTACGCTGGCGGCCATCATTCATGAGGTCCACAACACCCATGGCGAACGGCATGCCTATGTGCTGCCGGGCGGCGAGGGGACGGTGCGTCACAG
Organism: Devosia sp.; assembly: GCA_049647065.1. Taxonomy (GTDB): domain Bacteria; phylum Pseudomonadota; class Alphaproteobacteria; order Rhizobiales; family Devosiaceae; genus Devosia. The sequence goes on from JBARWY010000187.1 coordinate 15,477, forward strand.
TTGCGCCAAGACATTCTTCGTCTCGCCCTTCATGCCGATGGATTGCATCTACCACTTCACCATCACTCCGCCGGGCGACAGTGTCAGTGTCGGGATCGTCGAGGGCGATGCGGAGGGCACCTTGCTGACGGCGACCTTCAGCGGCCAGCGTTCGGAGCTGACAGATGCGGCGCTGCTGCGCGCGGTGCTGACCCATCCTTTGATGACGCTCAAGGTCACGGCCGCGATCCACTGGGAGGCGGTAAAGCTCTTGCTCAAGGGGTTGCGGGTTTATCCGCACAAGCCTCGTCGCGCCTCATAGGCGGCGCACCATCCGCCGGGTGATGGCAAAGAACGGGCCGTAGGGCAGGCTGCCCAGCAGCTTCATCAGCACGGTCATCTGCCAGGGGAAGACGATCTCGAAGCGGCCGCGCTCGAGGCCTTTCATGATGGCGCTGACAGCCTCGTCGGCAGGGATGAGGAAGGGCATCGGGAAGCTGTTGCGGCGGGTGAGCGGCGTATCGACGAAGCCCGGATTGACGAGGGTCAATTCGACATTGTCGGCCTCGAGTTCGGGCTTGAGCGACTCGGTCATGGCGATAAGCGCAGCCTTGCTCGCGGCATAGGCGGCGGCCGTGGGCATGCCGCGATAGCCGGCGACCGAGGCGACCACGGCGATGCGGCCCGCCCGGCGCTGGCGCAGCAGCGGCAGCAGGGCACCCAGGCAATAGACTGCGCCCATCAGATTGGTATCGACGACGTGGGCAAACCTGGCGGTATCGAAGGACTCTGCGGTCACCTCGCTATTGGTGCCAGCATTGAGAATGGCGAGGGTGATTGGTCCCGCCTCGGCCTCGATGCGCGCCACTGCGGCGCGGACGGCTGCCTCGTCGGTGACGTCGAGCGGCATGGGCAGGATCGAACCTGGCCCCTTTGCCTCGGCGGCGAGCGACAGCAGATCGGCCTCGGTCCGCGCACTGGCGGCGACTGTCATGCCACGGGCAACAAGGGCCAGCGCCAGCCCTCGGCCGATGCCGGTGCCAGCGCCAGTGATCCATGCCGTTCCGGTGAAGGTTTCGCGCGCCACGTATCTGCTCCTAATGGGTTGATCCAAGGCAGATACGATGCGGGCGCGCGAAAGGTTCTCTCAATTGCCTTTTTCGATCGCGATTTCGCGAACGGTCACAGGCGAACCAGCTTGCGCACATCCACCGGCAGGCCGGTGGCGAAGGACTGGTTGGCGGCGATGCCGGTCAGAATCGAGAGGGCGCCGTCGCGATGGTTGGCGCCGTAGCCTGGGCGTGGCGTGGCATTGCCGAAGATTTCCTCGAGCATGATCTTGTCGCCGCCGCCATGGCCGCCTTCGCCATGCTTGACCGGGACCTGACGGGCCTCGCCGTGCAGCGGGAAGTGGTAAAGCTTGACGCCCTTGGCCGCGCCCTCGGTATCGGAGGTGGAGCCGGCATTGATGTAGCTGGTTTCGTGCACGGTAAGCTCGAGGCGACCGCCGGTGCCGTTGATGGCGACGTTGAAGCCTTCCCACGGCGCATAGGCGTAGAGCGAGTAGCTCATCACCGCCTTGTTGCGGTAGCGGACCAGCACATTCATCGTATCCTCGATGGAGATGCCGTCGCCAAAGACGTTCTGGTCGCGCTGGTAGCCGTCTTCCTTTTCGGCATCCCAGTAGAGGCCCTTCTGCACCGGGTTCGCGGTGAGGTCGATGGCGAACTTGTCGTTCTTGGCGGCCTCGACGCCGGTGGTGCGGGTGTAGGGGGTATAGACCCCGCGCTCTTCAGCATTGGCGCGACCGTAGAATTTGAGGTCGCCCATGCCGAAGACGGTTTCGGGCTGGCTGCCAAGCCAGAAATTGACCAGATCGAAATGGTGCGTCGACTTGTGGACCATGAGGCCGCCGCTATTGCGCTTGTCGCGGTGCCAGCGGCGGAAATAGTCGGCGCCGTGGCGGGTATCGAGCAGCCATTCGAAATGCACCGAAGTGGGGGTGCCGATGGCGCCTTCGGCGATGAGCTCGCGCAGGGCGGAATTGTGCGGGGCGTAGCGGTAGTTGAAGGTGACGCGCACCTGCTTGCCGGTCCGTTCGACAGCGTCGAGGATTTCCTGGCACTTCTCCGGGTCGGTGGTCATCGGCTTTTCGGTGATGACGTCACAGCCGGCCTCGAGAGCGGCAATGATGTAGCGATGATGCGTACGATCGATGGAGGTGACGATGATGGTGTCGGGCTTGCACTCGGCGATCATCTTGCCGAAGTCGGCCGCCTTGTAGGTGGGTACGGCCGCTCCGCCCATTTCATTCGCGATCACCCGGTTGGTGTAGTCCATGCGGACCTGATTGGTGTCGCACAGGGCCACGAGCTTGGAGTGCTCGCGGTGCGGCCCCATGATCGCTTCATAAAACATCCGCGCGCGACCCCCGGTCCCCACAATCGCGTAGGTCTTGGCCATCCGTCTTTCTCCGCTTCCGATATGTTGCACGACCCAATTGGACGCGCTTGAGTTTGCATCTACCATACAAGATTGGGAGAATGTACTATTACTTTAGGCGGACGGTGAAAGCCGCCTGCCAGAATTCTGTGGAAGCGGAAAAACAACAGGCGCACCGGCCGGATAACCGGATCAAGGTCCGCAGAGGGGAATCAACGAGTGGCAGCTAGCGTGTTCGAAGCGGGTGAGGAGACCATGGCGCTGCGCGTCGTCGGCGCGCTGCGCGACGATATCGTGACCATGGCGCTCAAGCCGGGCGACGTGATTTCCGAGAGCGATATCGCCGGGCGCTATGGCGTATCGCGCCAGCCGGTGCGCGAGGCGTTCATCCGCCTGGCGCAGCAGGGGTTGCTGCTGATCCGGCCCAAGCGGGCCACGGTGGTCAAGAAGATTTCACCCGAGGGCGTGCGGCAATCCCGCTTCATCCGCGAAAGCATCGAGGTCGAGATCATCCGCCGCGTCGCTGCGCATCCGGGTGACGAGGCGGCCAATGTACTCAAGGAACTGATCGCCGAGCAGGAAGGGGCGTCGAGCGCCAATGACAGCCGGCGCTTCCATACGCTGGATGAGCTGTTCCACCGCACGCTGGCTCGCCTGGCGGGCGTCGAATATGCGTGGCAGCTGATCGACGATCACAAGATGCAGCTCGATCGGGTGCGCTACCTGACGCTCGGCGTGTCGTCGTCCCAGGTGGCCATCGGCGAGCACAAGGCGATCGCCGCGGCGGTGGCCAAGGCCGATCCGGCAGCGGCAGAGGCGGCGATGCGGGCACATCTGGCGCGAGCCGAGGTGCTGCTGAGCCAGACCATCAGCGATCACCCGGACTATTTCGAGTAGCGGCGGGTTCCCGGAAGCGACAAGGCGGGTGACGCGGCCGGCCGGCTTGCCTAAAAGGGCAGGACGGCGCCGGGCTTGCGGACGCCAGGACGGGAGACTTGGTGATGAAGACACGGCGCCTGGGCAAGACCGGTTATGACGTGAGTGAAATCGGGCTGGGCTGCTGGCAGCTCGGCGGCGATTTCGGCCCTGTTGGCGACGACACCGCCAACGCTATTCTCGACGCGGCCAATGCGGCCGGCGTGAGCTTCTGGGACACGGCGGACGTCTATGGCGGCGGGCTGAGCGAGAGCCGGATCGGCGCGCATGGCAAGGCCGATGGCGTGCATGTGGCGACCAAGCTGGGTCGCGGCAGCGGGCTCTTTCCCGCCAACTATTCCAAGGATGGAATTCGCGCGAGCCTTGAGGGTTCGGCGGAGCGGCTGGGCGTCGCGGTGCTCGACCTGGCGCAACTGCATTGCGTGCCGACCGACGTGCTGCGCGATGGATCGATCTTCGGCTGGATGGACGAACTGAAGGACGAGGGCCTGGTGCGGCACTGGGGCGCCAGCGTCGAAACCATCGAGGAGGGGCTGATCTGCCTCGAGCAGCCGGGCTGCGCGACGCTGCAGATCATCTTCAACCTGTTCCGCCAGGACGCGGCCAGGGAGCTGTTGCCCAAGGCGGCGGAGAAGGATGTCGGCATCATCGTGCGGTTGCCGCTGGCGAGCGGGCTCTTGAGCGGCAAGTTCGACAAGACGACGCGCTTCGATGCCAGCGACCACCGCAACTACAATGCCGATGGCAAGGCATTCTCGGTGGGCGAGACCTTTGCCGGTATCCCGTTCGAACGTGGGGTGGAACTGGCGGCCGAACTTAAGGGTCTGGCGCCCGAGGCGCTGCCGATGAGCCAGTTCGCGCTGCGCTGGATTCTCGATCATCCGCAGGTGTCGACCATCATCGCCGGCGTGAGCAAGCCCGACCAGCTGGCTGACAATGTCGCCGCGAGCGCGCAGAAGAGCCTGTTCCCCGCGCTGATGGGGCGGCTGAGCGAGTGGTATGAGCAGGAGGTCAAGCCAGCCATTCGCGGCGGGGTATAGCGAACCATGTCAGCCCTGGCTCGTTTTAGCCGGGGCAAGGAGATGGGATATGACCGAGCAGCAACAGGCCCCGCGCAGCAAGCTGGATCACCTGGTCAAGCACCGGCGGATCGAGGTGGATGGTGTCGACATCTTCTATCGCGAGGCGGGGCCGGCTGACGCGCCTTTAGTGCTGCTGCCGCATGGCTATCCGAGTTCGTCGGTGGAATTCCGCGGGCTGATGCCTCTCCTGGCGGGGCGCTACCGCTTGCTGGCGCCGGACTTTCCGGGCCAGGGGCTGAGCGGAACGCCGGATAATTTCGACTACAGCTTCGACGGCTATGCACAGTTCCTGGAGCGGTTCGTCGAGACGCTGGGTGGGGGGCGCTTCGCGCTCTACCTGCATGATTTCGGTTCGCAGATCGGGCTGCGGCTGGCGATCAAGCGGCCGGAATGGATCGCAGCGCTGATCATCCAGAATGGCGATATCTACGAGGACGTGCTGGGGCCGAAATACGAGGGGCTCAAGGCGTATTTTGCCGATCACAGCGCCGACAACCTTGGGGCCATCGAGGATGCGGTGAGCGAGGAGGGTTTTCGCGAAGAGTTCCTCAACGATGTGCGGCCGGAGCTGGCGGAGATGGTCGCGCCGGACCTCTGGCAGTATCACTGGTCACTGGTGACGCCGAAGCGCAAGCAGATCATCGTCGATATCATCAAGGGGCTGGAGCAGAACCTCGACTGGTTTCCGCGCTATCGGGCCTATTTGCGAGGGCACCGGCCGCCGACGCTGATCGTGTGGGGGCCGCAGGACGGGTACATGCCGGCGGAGTCGGCTCGGGCATATCTGCGAGACCTGCCAGAGGCCGAACTGCATCTGCTTGATGGCGGGCATTGGCTGCTCGAGACGAACCTGGCGGAGGTCGCCACGCTGATCGAGGATTTCCTCGGCCGTGCGCTGACGTCACGCTGACGCGACGCCCCTAGCGGATCGTCTTTGACGTGCCTACGTTGTGCCCCAACAACAAGAACCCTCCTCCGAGTATCCTTATGTCCTATCACGAAGCGTTTGAACTGGTCCGCGACGAGCATATCGCGGAGGTCAATTCGCAGGCGCAGTTGTTCCGGCACAAGAAGACCGGGGCAGAGGTACTGAGCCTCGTCAACGACGACGAGAACAAGGTGTTCGGCATCACCTTCAAGACGCCGCCGGAGGATTCGACCGGCATTGCGCATATTCTCGAGCACTCGGTGCTGTGCGGCTCGCGCAAATATCCGGTCAGGAAGCCGTTCGTGGAGCTGATCAAGGGCAGCCTCAACACCTTCCTCAACGCCATGACCTTCCCGGACAAGACGGCCTATCCGGTGGCCAGCCAGAACCTCAAGGACTTCTACAATCTCGTCGACGTGTATCTCGACGCGGTGTTCTTTCCGCTGATTACGGAGGACACGTTCCGGCAGGAAGGCTGGCATTACGAGCTGGAAGATACGGCGAGCCCCCTGGTCTACAAGGGCGTGGTGTTCAACGAGATGAAGGGCGTGTTCTCGTCGCCCGACGCAGTCATGCGCGATATCTCGCAGCGCTCGCTCTACCCAGATGTGACCTACGGCAAGAGCTCGGGCGGCGATCCCAAGGCCATTCCGGAGCTGACCTACGCGCAGTTCAAGAAATTCCACCAGACGTTCTACCATCCGTCCAATACGCGGGCCTTCTTCTCGGGTGACGACGATGCCGGCGAGCGGCTGGCCATTCTCGACGCCTATTTCAGCCAGTTCGAGCGTGCGCCCGTTGATGCGGAAGTGAAGCTGCAGCCGCGGTTCAATGCACCGCGGCAGATCGTGGCCACCTATGCCGGTCCCAAGGACGAGGGCAAGGCACGCGACGGGATGGTTTCGGTCAACTGGATGATCGATCCGCCTGCTGATCGAACGGAAGCGCTGTCGCACGGCATGCTGAGCTATCTGCTGGCCGGCAATTCGGCGGCGCCGTTGCGCAAGGCGCTGACCGAGAGCGGGCTGGGCGAGGGCATGACCGGCGGTGGCATCGGCAGCGGGCTACGCCAGCCGATGGCGAGCTTCGGCATGAAGGGCATCGACCCCGCGGATGCCGGCAAGGTCGAGGCGCTGATCCTGTCGACGCTTGGCGAGATTGCGGACAAGGGCTGTGCTGCAGACCAGCTCGAAGCAGCGGCCAACACCTTTGAGTTTTCGCTGCGCGAGAACAATACCGGCTCCTATCCGCGCGGCATGGTCTACATGTTCAACGCGCTCGGGACCTGGCTGCATGACGGCGATCCGCTGGCGCAGCTGCATTTCGAGGACGCCCTGGCAGCGCTGAAGGAGAAGGCGGCCAACGGGCACTTTGCCGGCGAAATCCGCCGGCTGTTCCTCGACAATAGCCACCGCACCACGGTGACGCTGAGCGCCGACCCCGAACAGGGGGCTCGCGAGGCAGCCAAGGAAGCCGAAATCCTGGCGGATGTGCGCGCTAAGCTGGACGAGAAAGCGCTGGAAACCACAGTCGCCGAGACCGCAAAGCTGAAGGCGTTGCAGGAAGAGGTCGACGACCCGGCGCTACTGGCCAAGATTCCGACGCTTGCCCTGGCCGACCTGCCGCGCGAGAGCCGGACGGTGCCGATCGATATCGGCACGCTGGGCGAGGCGCGGCTGTTCTATCATGACCTGCCGACGCTGGGCATTCTGTACCTCGATTTCGGGTTCGACCTGCACGTGCTGGACAAGGGGCTGCTGCCGTACCTGCCGCTGTTCGGGCGAGCGCTGCTGCAGACCGGGACCAGCAAGGAAGACTTCGTGTCGCTGACGCAACGCATCGGGCGTTCGACCGGCGGCATCGCGCAGCATCGGGGGTTATCGGCGCGGCAGGGCAGCGATGGCAGTGCGGCGTGGTTCTTCCTTTCGGGCAAGGCGGTGCCGGACAAGATCGAGGAAATGCTCGCCATCATGGGCGATGTGCTGCTCGATGCGCGGCTGGATAACCGCGAGCGCTTCAAGCAGATGGCGCTGGAGGAGAAGGCCGGGTTCGAGGCGCGGCTGGTGCCTTCAGGCAATGCCATTGTCGATACGCGGCTCAAATCCGGGCTGACCGAGGCGAGCTGGATCGCCGAGCAGCTGGGCGGGGTGAGCTATCTGGGCTTCCTGCGCGAGCTGGTGAAGCGGATCGACAGCGATTGGGATGAGGTGGAAGCGGCGCTCAGGCGCATTCGCGACACGCTGTTCAATCGCGGTCGCATGGTGGTCAATGTCACCGCCGATGCGGCGCTGTGGGGCCGGGCCAAGGGCGAGATCGAGAGCTTCCTGGGGCGACTGCCCAATAGCGACTTCGCTTTTGCCGACTGGGCCATCGATTATGCGCCCAAGTCGGAGGGGCTGATCATTCCGGCGCAGGTCAATTATGTCGGCAAGGGCGCCAATCTGCGGGCGCTGGGGTTGGAGCTGACCGGCGCATCGAGCGTGGTGCTGAAGTTCCTCAACACCACCTATCTCTGGGACAAGGTGCGGGTGCAGGGTGGCGCCTATGGCGGGTCGAGCCGGTTCGACCTGACCAGCGGCAACTTCTCGTTTCTGTCCTATCGTGATCCGAACCTGCTCAAGACGCTCGACGCCTATGACGGGGCCAGCAAGGCTCTCAACGCCGGGATCGGCGAGAACGACCTGACGCGGTCTATCATCGGGGTGATCGGGGACGTTGACGGGTATGAGTTCCCCGATGCCAAGGGCTATTCGTCGATGTGGCGGCAGCTGACCGGGACGACGGATGCGATCCGCCAGCAGCGGCGCGACGAAATCCTCGGGACCACGGGGGCCGATTTCAAGCGGATGGCCGAAGCGGTGGATGCCGTGGCGCGGCACGGGCATGTGGTGGTGCTGGGCGGCGAGGCGGCGATTTCAGCGGCCAATGACAAGCGGCCGGGGCTGCTGGCTGTGTCGAAGGTGATGTGACGGTCCGACATCATCCACTGGCCCCACCTCCCCATCGACGGGGGTGAGGAGGGGGTGTGTTTCAGTCCCGATATCGGGGCTAACCGCCCCCCACCCTTGATCCCTCCCCGGGAGGGGGAGGGTGTCGACTGAGGGCTCTGTGGTTACGCCGTCTTGTCGACCACGGCGCCGGCTTCGCTCGACCCCTGCAATGCTTCCATCATGCGGCGCTTGATTTCGTCCTCGACGACCTGACGGTCCTCGGGGGTCATCTTGGCGACGTCCTCCTGGCTCATCTTCATGTCTTCGAGGATCTTGTCGCGCAGGCGCTCGAGGGGGGACTTCCTGGCGATTTCGAGGAATTCATCCTCGGCGGTCTTGGGCTGGACCGGGGAATTGTCGCCGCCTTTGGCACTGAGCAGGTTGCTCAGCGGGAAGGAGCGCATATTGGAGGATACGGAAAAGGACATTGACGCCTCGGCTGGATAGGTGCCGGAAGTCATTCAAGTTTTATGCCAATGTCGCCGGGCCGGAATTGCTGGGTTTTGCCACCTGCTGACAGGGCCTGACACTGCCGGCGGGCAGAATGTGCCGGTTCGAACCTGCCGGGTGAACCAGCACGGGGCCTGGGCGTTAGGAGTGAAATGGCCAGCCAGATCCTCGACCGCAACCTCCATATCAGGGCGATAGACGCCTATATCGATCCGTCAGTGCCGCGCGAACGGGCGATCATTACCCACGGCCATGCCGACCACGCGCGGAGCGGGCATGGGGCGGTGCTGGCGACGCCGGACACCATCGCTATCATGAAGGTGCGGTACGGCGAGGATTGCGCGGGCCGGTTCGAGCCGCTGGATTTCGGCGTGCCGCTCAAAATCGACGATGTGACGATCACGCTGGTGCCGGCCGGACATGTGCTGGGATCGGCGCAGGTGCTGATCGAGCAGGGCGGGCAGCGCGTGGTGGTGACGGGCGACTACAAGCGCCTGCCGGATCGGACCTCGCAGCCCTATGAGCTGGTGCAATGCGACCTGCTGGTGACGGAGGCGACATTCGGGTTGCCGGTGTTTCAGCATCCGCACCCCAAGGTGGAAATCGCGCGGCTGCTGAAGTCGGTCGCCGACCAGCCGGAGCGGTGCCACATGGTGGGGAGCTATGCACTGGGCAAGGCGCAGCGGGTGATCGGCCTGCTGCGCGATGCCGGATGGGACCAGCCGATTTACCTGCATGGGGCGATGATCCGGCTTTGTGAATTGTATCAGGAACTGGGCGTCGAGTTGGGCGAGCTGATCCCGGCGACGGGCATGCCCAAGGCCGCGATGGCGGGGCAGATCGTTGTTGCACCGCCCTCCGCTATCAGGGACCGCTGGAGCCGGCGGTTTCCCGACCCCGTGGTGTGCCAGGCTTCGGGCTGGATGAGCGTGAAGCAACGCGCAAGACAGGCGCTGGTGGAATTGCCGCTGGTGATTTCGGACCATTGCGACTGGGGTGAGTTGCAGCAGACCATTCATGAGACCAAGGCCGAAACGGTGTGGGTGACGCATGGGCGCGAGGATGCGCTGGTCTACTGGTGTCGGACGCAGGGGCTGCAGGCCGAGCCGCTCAATATCCAGGGTTTCGAGGACGATGGCGGGGAGGGCGCAGAGGAATGAAGCGTTTCGCCCAATTGCTGGAACTGCTGGCGCTGACGCCGTCGCGGACGCGGAAGCTCGCTGCGCTGACGCAGTATTTTCGCGAGGTGCCGGACCCCGACCGCGGCTTTGCGCTGGCGGTGCTGACCGGGGCGCTGACGTTCCGCAATGTGAAGCCGGCTCTGCTCAAGGAGACGGTTTTGCGCGAGGTGGACGGGACGCTGTTCGCCATGAGCTACGACTATGTCGGGGACCTGGGCGAGACCATTGCGCTGATCTGGCCGCATCATGGGGAACAATCGGATTTACCTTCGCTGACCGACATGATCGAGCTGTTCAACACCACCAGCAAAAGCGAATTGCCCAAGCTGATCGCGGCATTGCTTACGCAGGCCGGAATCAATGAGCGCTGGGCGCTCGTGAAGCTGGCGACGGGGGCGCTGCGGATCGGGGTTTCGGCGCGGTTGGCCAAGACGGCGCTGAGCGAGATGAGCGGCATCGACGTGCAGGAAATCGAGGAGGTGTGGCACGGTTTGAAAGCCCCGTATCTCGATCTGTTTGCCTGGCTCGATGGCAAGGCTGAGCGGCCGCATGTGGACCAGTCGACGCGGTTTCATCCGCTGATGCTGTCTAATCCGATCGACGAGGAAAAGGACCTCGGACGGTTCGACCCAAAGGACTTTTCGGCGGAATGGAAATGGGACGGCATTCGGGTGCAACTGGTACTGGGCGGGGGGACGGTGTCGCTGTTCTCGCGTACCGGCGACGACATTGCCAATTCGTTTCCCGATATTGTCGAGAACGTTCATGGGCAGGCAGTGCTGGATGGCGAACTGCTGGTTGGAAAGGACTTCGAGCCGGGCAGCTTTAACGACCTGCAGCAGCGGCTGAACAAGAAGGTAGCGAGCGCCAAGCATCTCAAGGATAGCCCGGCGTTTATCCGGGTCTATGACATTTTGTTCGACGGACGCGAGGATGTGCGGACGCTGGAATGGACCGAGCGGAGGAAGCGGCTGGAGGCGTGGCTGAAAGCCAATCCGCAGACGCGGCTGGATATTTCCGATGTGCTGCCGTTTGCCGATTGGGATGACCTGGCGGCGCAGCGGCGACAGGGCGCGGATGAGCATGGCCATGAGGGGGTGATGATCAAACTGCGGACATCGCCTTATGTACCGGGGCGGCCCAAGGGCTACTGGTTCAAGTGGAAGCGCGATCCCAATGTGGTCGATGCCGTGCTGATGTATGCGCAGCGCGGGCATGGCAAGCGATCATCGTTTTATTCCGACTATACGTTCGGCGTTTGGAAGGGGAACGAGATCGTACCGATCGGCAAGGCGTATTTCGGCTTTACCGACGAGGAGCTGAAGCTGCTCGACAAGTGGATCCGCGCCAATACGCTGCAGGCCTTCGGGCCGGTGCGCGAGGTGAAGAAAGAACTGGTGTTCGAGGTGGCGTTCGATTCGGCGCAGGAGAGTACGCGGCACAAGTCGGGTGTAGCGCTCAGGTTCCCGCGTATCAGCCGGATCAGATGGGACAAGCCGGCGAGCGAGGCGGCAACGCTGGATGAGATGATGGTGTTTGTCGGGGCAACTTAGGAGGGTTCGATGTCATCGCGATCCATTCACGAGCGTCTGGTGGTGCTGGAAAAGCAGATGCAGGTGGCGGCGGACGCCATGGATTTCGAGGAAGCAACGCGACTGCGCAACGAGATGGCGCGGATCAAGGGCGAGGCGCCCGTGCAGGAGGGTGATCCCGATACCGTGACGGTCGGCCAGCCGCCGCCGGGGGCGATGGGGCTGGGCACACAGGTGCCGGTGCGCCAGCCGCCCAAGGGCTGGGTCAAGCCGAAGAAGCCGGATTTCATGACGAAGAATGTGAAGCCGAGGGGCGGGCCTTAGGCGCTCAGGTCATACGCTGCGTCACCTTCGGGCCAAGCCCGAGGGTGCCGATCTGTGGGTGAGCGAGGGTACTAGTGGCAGCCTAACCCGCCTTCACCAGTCGCTCATCGGCCAATTTCTTGATTTCCTTCAGTTCGGCGATGGTGGTCTGCAGATCCTCGAGCTGGGCCTCCAGCGAGGCCAGTCTCTCGTCAACCATGCCGATGAGCAGGTGGACCTGCTGGCTGCGGTTGGCGTCGTAGAGGCTGAGATAGTCGGAGATGTCGCGCAGCGAGAAGCCGAGGCGCTTGCCGCGCAGGATCAGGATGAGCCGCGCGCGGTCGCGGCGGCGGAAGATGCGGGTGGCGCCAACGCGTTCGGGCGAGAGCAGGCCCTTGGCCTCGTAGAAGCGGATGGCGCGCGTCGAGATGCCGAACTCCTTGGCGAGATCGGCAATGGCGAACAGATCGCGGTTTTCTGGGACGGTGCGGTTCACTTCCTGGCTCTCGTCTGGGCGTATTCCTCGCGCAGCTCTTTCTTGCTGAGCTTGCCGATCAGGGTCTTGGGGAGGGCATCCTTGAAGATGATCTCCTTGGGCATTTCGATCTTGTTGAGGCGTTCGGCAAGGAATTTCTTGAGGGTGTCGTCGGTGACCGACTGGCCGGCCTTGAGCTTGACGAAGGCGACCGGCGCCTCGCCGCGATATTCGTCGGGCACGCCGATGACATTGGTTTCCTCTACTGCCTCATGGGTCATCAGCGCTTCCTCGATGGTGCGCGGATAGACGTTGAAGCCCGAGCAGATGATGAGGTCCTTGATGCGGTCGACGAGGAAGACGTAGCCGTCCTCGTCCATGTGGCCGACATCGCCGGTGCGCAGCCAGCCATCCATAAAGGCGTCGCGAGTGGCTTCGTCATTGTCGTGATAGCCGGCCATGACCTGCGGGCCCTTGACCTGCAATTCGCCATCCTCGCCTATTCCGACCACCTTGCCGCTGTCGATGTCGACGAAGCGGATATCGGTGCCCGGCAAAGGCAGGCCGATGGACAGGGGCTTACTGGGCACGCGCAAGGCGGCGCAGCAGACGACGGGGGAGGCTTCGGTGAGGCCATAGCCCTCGGCCAGGATAGCCTTGGACTTCTTGCCGAACGAGGCACGCACCTCGTCGGATAAGGCAGCGCCGCCGGAAATGGCGACTTCGAGACTTGCCAGCTGCTCGGATGTGACATGGTCGGCGCGGGCAATGGCATTGAGAAGGGTCGGCACGGCGGGCAGCACGTTGGCGCGGGTGCGACCGAAAAGGTTGAGCAGTGACTTGAGCTCGAAGCGCGGCAGCATGACGACCTGGGTGCCGTTGCAGAGCGGCACGTTCATGCAGACCGTCATGGCGAAGATGTGGAAGAAGGGCAGTACGGCGATGACCTTGCTGGGCGGGTAGAACAGGCCGCAACCCCACTTGTCGATCTGGCTCATATTGGCCGCGATATTGGCGTGCGTGAGCAGGGCGCCCTTGGGAATGCCGGTGGTGCCGCCGGTATATTGCTGGACGGCGATGTCCCTCGTGGGATCGATGACGACGGCGTCGGGCGTTTCGTTGCGTCCGATCATGTCGTGGAAATGGGCGATGCGGTCGGTGATGGGCGAAGCGCCCAATTTGGCCAGGTCCTTACGCTTGGCGACCGAGAACAGGATTTTCTTCACCAGTGGCAGCGCGTCGGGGAAGTGGCAGACCACCAGCGACTTGACGTGGCCCGCCTGCACCAGCTTCTCGGCCTTTTCATAGATCTGCTGCAGATCGAGCGTGATCATCAGGTCAGCGCCGGCATTCTTCGTGATGTGGCTGAGCTCGTGCACGGTATAGAGCGGGTTGCAGTTGACCACCGTGCCGCCGGCGCGCAGCACGGCGTAATAGGCGATGGGGTAGAAGGGCGTGTTGGGCAGCATCAGCGCGACCCGGGAGCCTTTCTTGATGCCGAACTGGCGTTGCAGAGCGCCGGCAAAGGCGATGATCTTTTTGGCGAGGTCGCCGAAGCTGGTGGTGCCGCCGAGGAAGTCGAGTGCCACCGCGGATGGATTGCGGGCGCAGGCGGCCAGGACCTGCTCATGCACCGGACGCGTATCGACCTGGGCGTCCCAGACGATGCCTTCGGGATAGCTTGATATCCACGGACGAAGCGGGGCGGCGGTAGCTGATATCGTGGCCATGGTTTCCTCCGGGTGCCGATTTTCGGCTTTGGGCTTGGTGCCCATTTGTGTGACGAATATTTCACGGCTTTACGTTAGCGTCAAACAGTTGCCCGAACTTCTGGACGGACAACGCGTTGACGTGGCGGAAGGTTGGAGGACCGGATCACGTGGACGTAAACGGCGCTTGGTTGACGTATAGGTAAACCTTGCTAGACTGCCTCAACAATTAGGACCGTCCGCGCTATGATCCCGGCGCGGCAGGCCCAACGACCAAGCCGAACGATTCGGCGACTGGTCTGACGTTCTGGGGATTGAGTTGCTCGGCCCGTGCTGGCGCGAGCAACGCCATGGAGGGCATGCCGTGACCTTTGCGCTTATCGCGATCAGCCTCGTCGTCTTCGCCGTTCTGGCCATGCGGGAAAGCCCGCTGTGGCAATGGGGGCTGGCCGCGCTGGTCATTGGCCTGCTGTCGGGCCTGGATTTTCCGGCAGGCGGGATCAGCTACGGCCTGGGTGCCGGAAGCTGGCTGCTGCTGGTGATCGGGGCGATCATGCTGGTCCTCAGCATCGAGGCGATCCGCAAGCCGCTGCTGATCACGCCCATCTATGGCGCCGTCAAATCCATCCTGCCGCGCGTGAGCCGCACCGAGCAGGAAGCGCTCGATGCGGGAACCGTCGGCTGGGATGCCGAGCTGTTCTCGGGGCGGCCCGACTGGAGCAAGCTCAATGGCATCCGCCCACTGACCCTCTCTGCCGAGGAGCAGGCGTTCATCGATGGTCCAACCAACGAGGTCTGTGCCATGATCGACGACTGGGACACGCGCAACAACCGCGCGGACCTCAGTCCCGAAGTCTGGCAGTTCCTCAAGGACAAGGGTTTCCTGGGCATGCTTATCGCCAAGGAGCATGGCGGGCTCGGCTTCGGTGCGCAGGCGCAGTCGATGATCGTCTCCAAGATCGCCAGCCGGTCGGTGGCGGCGGGGATCACGGTGATGGTGCCCAATTCGCTCGGGCCGGGCGAGTTGCTAGAAAAGTACGGGACGCACGAGCAAAAGGACAAGTATCTCGGCCGGCTGGCCAAAGGGCTGGAAGTGCCGTGCTTTGCGCTGACGGGCGTGCATTCGGGTTCGGATGCCGGCGGCATGCGCGACATCGGCATCGTCACCAAGGGCAGCTACCAGGGCAAGGAAGTGCTGGGTGTCAAACTCAGCTGGGACAAGCGCTACATTACGCTGGCACCGATCGCCACGCTGGTGGGCCTCGCCTTCATCCTCAAGGACCCTGACAACCATCTCGGCAAGGGCGAGAATATCGGCATCACGCTGGCGCTGGTGCCGCACAACCATCCTGGCGTCGAAATCGGCCGCCGGCATTTCCCGGCGCGGCAGGCCTTCATGAACGGACCGACCAGCGGCAAGGACGTGTTCATTCCGATGGAGTTCCTGATCGGCGGCACGGACTATGCCGGGCAGGGCTGGCGCATGCTGATGGAGTGCCTGTCGACCGGGCGTGCCATCTCGTTGCCAGCGATCGGCACAACATCGATCAAGCAGGCTTTGCGCGTCACCTCGGCCTATGCGCGGGTGCGGCGGCAGTTCGGCATTCCTGTCGGCATCATGGAAGGCGTAGCCGAGCCGCTCGGCGAGATGGTCAAGCGCGCCTATACCTATGAGGCGAGCCGGCGCCTGACGGCATCGATGGTCGACGAGGGCCAGCGGCCGGCGGTGATCTCGGCGCTGCTCAAATACCGCACCACCGAAGCCATGCGCGACAGCGTCGATGACAGCTTCGATATCCATGGCGGCCGCGCCATCCAGGATGGGCCGGGCAATTACCTGTTCGGTGGCTATATGGCGACGCCGGTGGCGATCACCGTGGAGGGCGCCAATATTCTGACGCGCACGCTGATGACCTTCGCGCAGGGCGTGCTGCGGGCGCATCCCTTCCTCTACAAGGAAATCGAGGCGGCTCAGAACAAGGACAAGAAGGCGGGCATCGAGCAGTTCGACAGCGCCTTTGGCGGGCATACGAAATTCATGCTGCGCAATATCGTGGCGAGCTTCCTGCACGGGGTCAGCAACGGGGCGTTTGCCTCGACGCCGAACCAGGGGCCGATGGCTGGCTGGTATCGGAAGCTCCATCGCTATTCGCAGGCGTTTGCGCTCACTGCGGACTGGACCACGGTGTTTCTCGGCGGCCAGCTCAAGCGCAAGCAGAAGATCTCGGGCCGGATGGCCGACATATTGGGTGACCTTTACCTCATGTCTGCCACCCTGCGCCGCTTCGAGGACGAGGGCCGCATTGCCGAGGACAAGCCGCTGGTCGATGCCATCATGGCAGACCGCATCGCCGATATCGAAAAGACCTTCGGCGAAGTGTTCGCCAACTTCCCCAACGCGCTGTTCGCCTGGGCGATGCGGGTGCTGTGCTTCCCGCTGGGGCGGCATGCCAAGCCCGCATCGGATCGGGTGAACTATCGCTTCGTACGCGCCGTACTGCGGCCCGGCGCATTCCGCGACCGGCTAACCACCGGCACCTATGTGTCGTTCGACCCGAACGATGTCACGGGCGTGCTGGAGGACGCCTTCATCAAGGTGACCGAGGCGGAGGAGATCGAGGCCAAGTTCGTCAAGGCGGCGCGCAAGGGCGTGATCGAACGCCGGCTGGATCGCGATGCCATCGATGATGCGGTGGCGGCGGGCGTGCTGAACAGCAATGAGGCCGGCATCATGCGCGCGGCGGACGAGGCGACGGACCGGGTAGTGAAGGTGGATGATTTCGCGCCGGACGAACTGGCGGCAGAGAACAAACACAGGGTAGCGGCTGAGTAATTTGCGGCTGCGTTCGCAGTCAACTCTCTCCCCACAAGGGGAGGGAGGCCGTCCGGTGGACAGGCGGAAATGGCGCAAAGCCAAGGACTTTGAGGAGCAAAAATGATCCAGCCGCAGATGCCAGAGACAAAAAACTGGAGCTTCCACCGCGACGTGGAGAACCTGGGTTGGCTCACCATCAATACGCCGGGCGCCCCGGTCAACACGCTGAGCCGCGAGGCGATCATGGAGCTCGAAACGCTGGTGACGCGGTTTGAGGAACTGGCGCAGACGGACGAACTGGCGGGGGTGATCCTGCTCTCGGGCAAGGATAGCGGCTTCATCGCGGGAGCGGATGTGTCCGAATTCGATGCGATGAGCGATTTTTCGGTATTGCCGGAGGCGCTGAAGCGCACGCATACGCTGTTCGCGCGGATCGAGGCACTGAAGATCCCTGTCGTTGCTGGCATCCATGGCTTTTGCCTTGGCGGCGGGCTGGAACTGGCGCTGGCTTGCCATTATCGCGTGGCGGTCAATGACGACAAGACGCGCATCGGCTTTCCCGAAGTGAACCTGGGCATCTTCCCCGGCTTCGGCGGCACGGGGCGGTCGATCCGCCAGGCGGGCCCCGTCGATGCCATGCAGATCATGCTGACCGGGCGCATGCTCAAGGCCGGCGCGGCGCGGGGACTGAACCTCGTCGACAAGCTGGTGCGCCACCGTGACATGCTGCGCTGGGAAGCCCGCAAGGCAGTGTTGCAGAAGCGGAAATCCACCGAGGCCGGCTTCCTCAAGAAGGTCATGGCGATGGGGCCGTTGCGCGGCTACGTGGCCAGCAAGATGAAGGAACAGGCCGGCAAGAAGGCGCGGGTGGAACATTATCCGGCGCCGTTTGCGCTGATCGAGCTGTTCGAGCAGCACGGCGATGACTGGCAGGCGATGAGCCGCGGCGAGATCGATGCCTTCGTGCCGCTGATGGGATCGGACACGGCGACCAACCTGCGCCGGGTGTTCTTCGCCTCTGAGGCGCTGAAGAAGCAGGGGACCAAGGGCGCGAAATTTGCGCGGGTGCACGTGATCGGCGCGGGCGTGATGGGTGGTGATATCGCCGCCTGGTGCGCGCTGCGTGGCATGAGCGTGACGCTGCAGGATCTCGACATGGAGCGCATCAAGCCTGCGCTCGATCGCGGCAAGAAGCTATTCAAGAAGCGGCTGAAGAAAAAGCATGAAGTCGACGCGGCGGTGATGCGGCTTGAAGCCGATCCCCAGGGTAAGGGTGTCAGCCGAGCCGATGTCATCATCGAGGCGGTGGTGGAGAAGCTCGAGGTCAAGCAGGCGATCTTCGGCGGGCTGGAAGACAGGCTCAAGCCGGGGGCCATTCTCGCCACCAACACGTCGTCGATCGAACTCGAACGCATCGCCGAAAAGCTGAAGGCGCCGGAGCGGCTGATCGGGCTGCATTTCTTCAACCCGGTGGCGCAGCTGCCGCTGGTGGAAGTGATCCGCTCGACCTTCAATACTGATGCCGAGATCGGCAAGGGCGCGGCCTTCGCGCTGGCCATCGGCAAGAGCCCGGTGGTGGTGAAGTCGGCACCGGGGTTCCTCGTGAACCGGGTGCTGATGCCCTACATGCTGGGCGCAGTGCAGCGGGTGGAGGCCGGCGAAAGCAAGGAACTGCTCGATGCGGCAGCGGTGGCCTTCGGCATGCCGATGGGACCGATCGAGTTGATGGATACGGTGGGTCTCGACGTCGGCAAGTCGGTGGCGACAGAACTCGGGCATGCGGTGCCCGAGGGGAGCCAGTTCGATACGCTGGTCAAATCGGGCAAGCTCGGCCGCAAGACCGGCGAAGGCTTCTATAAATGGGTCGATGGCAAGGCGCAGAAGGGCCAGACGCCTCCGCATGCAGACCTGGCCGCGCTGGGGCGTGAACTGGTCAAGCCGCTGGTCGACATGACCGAGGTGGTGGTGGCCGAGGGCGTCGTCGCCAATGACGGGCTGGCCGATATCGGGGTGATCATGGGGACGGGTTTTGCCCCATTCCTCGGCGGTCCGCTCAAAGCAAGAAAAGACGGGAAAGCGTAAGATGACTGAACTTCGCAAGGTCGCAATCGTCGGTTCGGCGCGCATCCCGTTCGCCCGCGGCAATACAGCCTATGTCGAGGAGACCAACCTCTCGATGCTAGGCACCGTGCTGAGCGGGCTGGCCGACAAATATGGCCTCAAGGGCGAGAAGATCGACGAGGTGATGGCAGGCGCGGTCATCGGGCATTCGCGCGACTTCAACATTGCCCGCGAGGCGGCGCTCGATGCCGGCCTTTCGCCGCGCACGCCGGGCACGACGATGCAAATTGCCTGCGGCACCAGCCTCCAGGCAGCGCTGACGCTGGCGGCCAAGATCGCATCGGGTGAGATCGACAGCGGCATTGCCGCTGGATCGGACACGGTAAGCGACAGCCCGATCGTTTTCGGCAACAAGTTCCAGCACCGGCTGCTGGATGTGAACAAGGCGCGCAGCGGCGGCGAGAAGTTCAAGGCGTTCAAGGGCTTTTCGTTTGGCGAGCTGACCCCGGTAGCGCCCTCCGTCAACGAGCCGCGCACCGGCATGTCGATGGGCCAGCATTGCGAGCTGATGGCGCGCGAATGGGGCATTACACGGCAGGCACAGGACGAGCTGGCGGTGACAAGCCATCGCAATGCGGCCAAGGCCTATGACGAGGGTTTCCACGACGACCTGCTGGTGCAGTGTGCCGGGCTGGTGCGGGACAACAACGTTCGCGCCGACGCCAATATCGAGAAAATGGCGACGCTGAAGCCGGCCTTCGACAAGAATTCCGGACATGGCACGCTCACCGCCGGCAATTCGACGCCACTGACCGATGGTGCCTCGTCGGTGCTGCTAGCGAGCGAGGAATGGGCGAAGGCCCGCGGCCTGCCTGTGCTGGCCTATCTCACGACGGGCCGCGTTGCCGGCAATGATTTCGCCCATGGCGAAGGGCTGCTGATGGCGCCGACCATCGCGGTCAGCGAAATGCTGGCGCGGCACAATCTGGGCTTTGCCGATATCGACTACTTCGAGCTGCATGAAGCGTTTGCGGCGCAGGTGCTGTGTACGCTCAAGGCCTGGAACGACCCGGCCTATTGCAAGGATGTGCTCGGGCGGGACAGCGTGCTGGGGCCGGTCGATCCCGCCAAGATCAACGTCAAGGGCTCGAGCCTGGCCTATGGCCACCCCTTCGCTGCGACGGGTGCGCGCATTCTGGGCCTCACGGCCAAGTTGCTCTCGACGGCACCGGGAAAACGCGCTTTGCTGAGCGTCTGTACGGCCGGCGGCATGGGTGTCGCGGCCCTGGTTGAAAGCGCCGCATGAAAGAAAACGTCGTCAACTTCCGCCGACCGGAAAAGAAGCCTGAGCCTCCGGTAAAGAAGCCGCGCGGACCGTTGCCCGGCTGGGTACCCTGGCTGGGCCTCGTGGCGCTGGCCGTCGCGATCTATGCTGCACAGCAGGCCGGGTGGCTCGGCGCCTAGCATGCCGTTCCCGGGATCGTGATCGCCGCGCAAAGTCGTTCCGGGTTTTCCCGGCGAAACGGTATGTTAATAATCCGGCGCGCCTTGACGCTTAGGTCAATGTTTTGCTTGTCAGTGGACGGAATAGCGTAATACCGTCCAGCAATCTTGACCGGGAGATCAAACTCCCGGCCACAAGACCATTGAACTCCGCAGCGCTTATGACTGCGGGAACAAGACGATTTCAGGAATTCCACAAGGAGATGGGACGAGAATGAAACTCACGCAAACCCTGACTGCGGTAGCGACCGCCGGCGCCATGGCGCTGCTGATGAGCAGCACCGCTTCAGCCGTGACGCTCAACATGATGAACGGCTCCGAGCCCGGCTCGATCGACCCGCATCAGGCATCGGGCGACTGGGAAAACCGCATTATCGGCGACTATATCGAAGGCCTGATGGCGGAAGATGCCAACGCCGAGGCCGTTCCCGGTCAGGCCGAGAGCTACACAATTTCCGAAGACGGACTGGTCTATACGTTCACCCTGCGTGACGGCGTCCAGTGGTCCGACGGCACGCCGGTGACCGCCGGTGACTTCGTGTTTGCATTCCAGCGTCTGTTCGATCCCAAGACCGCTTCCGACTACGCCTACCTGCAGTTCCCGATCAAGAATGCCTCGGAAATTGCCGAAGGCACCGTGACCGACTTCAACGAACTGGGCGTCAAGGCCATCGACGACAAGACCGTCGAGATTACCCTCGAAGGCCCGACCCCGTTCTTCCTGCAGGCCCTGACCCACTACACAGCCTATCCCGTGCCCAAGCATGTGATCGACAAGGTCGGCAATGAGTGGACCAAGATCGAAAACATCGTTTCGAACGGTCCCTATACGCCAACCGAATGGACTCCGGGCAGCTACATCAAGTCGGTCAAGTCCGAGACCTACTGGGATGCCGCCAACGTCCAGATCGACGAAGTGAACTACTTCGTGCAGGACGACCTGGCTGCTGCCCTGTCGCGCTATCGCGCCGGTGAATACGACATCCTGACCGACATTCCGTCCGACCAGGCCGAGTGGATCAAGACCAACCTGCCAGGCCAGGACTATTTCGCCCCGTTCCTGGGCATCTACTACTATGTGATCAACCAGGAAAAGGCGCCCTTCGACAATCCCGACGTCCGCAAGGCACTGTCCATGTCGATCAATCGCGACGTGATCGGTCCGGATGTGCTGGGCACCGGCGAACTGCCAGCCTATGGCTGGGTCCCGGAAGGCACTGCCAACTACGAAGGCGTCGAGCCCTACCAGCCGGAGTGGATCGGCCTCTCCTACGAGGAGCGCGTGGCGGAAGCCAAGACGATTATGGAAGGCCTCGGCTACACGTCGGCCTCGCCACTGCCCGTCCAGCTCAAGTACAACACCAATGACAACCACCAGCGTATCGCCGTGGCGATCTCGTCCATGTGGGAGCAGATCGGTGTGAAGGCAGAGCTGTTCAACTCCGAAACCGCCGTGCACTACGACAGCCTTCGCGCCGGCGACTTCGACATCGGCCGTGCCGGCTGGCTGCTCGACTACTCGGATCCGTCCAACACGCTCGACCTGCTGCGCCAGGGCATTGAGCAGGAAGGTACGACCAACTGGGGCAATAACTACGGCCGCTATTCGAACGACGAGTTCGACGCGCTGATGGAGCAGGCCACCACCGAGCAGGACCTCGTGGCTCGCGCTGCCCTGCTTGGCCAGGCTGAAAAGATCGCGATGGATGAGACCGCCGCGTTCCCGATCTACTGGTATATCGCCCAGAACGTCGTGTCGCCCAAGGTCACCGGTTTCGTCAGCAACGCTTCGGACATTCACCGTACGCGTTGGCTCTCGAAGGCCGAGTAATCGCCTAGAACCCTGCGGCGTCGCCCCTTGGGAGGGGCGGCGCCGTAATTTTATCCACCTGACGGCGCCTGACGTATTGGCGCGGTGGATGTGAAAGGTCCGAATCCATGTTTGGATATGTGACGCGGCGCGTGCTGTCGGCGATTCCGATAGCGCTGATTGCCGTCACTGCCTGTTTCTTCATTCTGCGGCTGGCGCCCGGCGGTCCCTTCGACGGTGAACGCGCGCTGCCGCCCACGACGCTGGCCAATCTGCGTGCGCACTACAATCTCGACCTGCCGCTGATCCAGCAATACTTCATCTATGTCGGCCGGCTGCTGCAGGGCGATTTCGGCCCCTCAATGGTCTATAATGACTTCACTGTGGCCGAGATGCTGTGGATCGGCCTGCCGTTTACGCTGATGCTGGGCTTTTCGGCTTTCATCATCGGCACCATTGTCGGCCTCGTGGCTGGCGCGCTCTCCGCCGTCAACCAGAACAAATGGCCGGACTATGTGCTGGTCATGCTGGTCATGATTGGCCTCGTGGTCCCCAACTTCCTGATGGCGGCGCTGCTGCAACTGGTGTTCGGGGTCTATCTCGACTGGTTCCCGGCCGGCGGCTGGCAGCCCGGCTCGATCCCGCATCTGGTGCTGCCAATCACCGTGCTGGTGCTGCCCCATGCCGGACGCACCGCGCGGCTGATGCGCGGCTCGATGATTGAAGTGCTGGGCACGAACTATGTGCGCACTGCGAAGTCCAAGGGGCTTGGGCAGCGGCTGATCCTGGCGCGGCATGCGATCAAGCCGGCTTTGCTGCCGGTGGTGTCGTATCTGGGACCAGGCCTCTCGTATCTGCTGACCGGTTCGCTGGTGGTGGAGCAGGTGTTCGCCCTGCCGGGGATCGGGAAGTACTTCATTTCTGCCGCGCTTAATCGCGACTACGGCCTCGTGCTGGGGACGACCATTCTCTACATGTTCATCATTCTCGCCGTGAACCTGATCGTCGACGTGCTCTATGCATGGCTCGATCCCAAGGTGAGGTACAGCTGATGGCCGGTATTACTGGCAAGGACGCAGTCCTCACCGAGTATGCGCGCAGGCTCGAGACGCTCGACGCGCCCAAGGGGCGCTCGCTGACGCAGGATGCCATAAGACGCCTGCGGCGCAACAAGGCGGCGGTGCTGTCGATCTTCGTGGTCGGCTTCATTGTCCTCTTCGCGTTCGTGGGGCCATATTTCCTGCCCTGGACCTATGACAAGATCGACTGGAGCGGTATCCGCAAGCCGCCCAATTTCGAGGCCGGGCACTATGCCGGCACCGACCAGAATGGCCGCGACATGCTGGCCCGCATCATGCAGGGCACGCAGATGAGCCTGATTGTGGCGGGCGTTGCGACGCTCGTCTCTGTCATCATCGGGGTGATCTATGGCGCCGTCGCCGGTTATTTCGGCGGCAAGGTCGATGCGGTGATGATGCGCTTCGTCGACATCATGTATGCGCTGCCCTACATCCTGTTCGTCATCATTCTGGTGGTGATCTTCGGGCGCAATCCGGTGCTGCTGTTCGTGGGCATCGGATGCCTGGAATGGCTGACCATGGCGCGCATCGTGCGTGGGCAGACGATGTCGATCAAGGAGCGGGAATTCGTCGAGGCGGCCAAGGCCGGCGGCGCCAAGCCGTGGACGATCATCTTCCGCCATATCGTGCCCAACCTCACCGGTCCCGTCGTGATCTATGCGACGCTGACCGTTCCCGAGATCATCCTGACCGAGAGCTTCCTCAGCTATCTGGGCCTCGGCGTGCAGGAGCCGCAGACGTCACTGGGTACGCTGATCAGCTTCGGTTCTCCCGTCGCCGAAACGCTGCCCTGGATGCTGATCGGACCCGCCGTGGTGCTGGTGAGCCTCCTGCTCTGCCTCACCTATATCGGTGATGGCCTGCGCGACGCGCTCGACCCCAAGGATCGCTGAGATGAAACAAGTCCTCAAAGTCGAAGACATGTCCGTCACGTTCGAGCTGCACCAGAGCGAGGTGCATGCAGTCCGCGACATGAACTTCAGCCTCGCCGAAGGCGAGACGCTGGCAGTGGTCGGAGAATCGGGGTCCGGCAAGAGCCAGGCCTTCCTCGCCATCATGGGCCTTTTGGCCAAGAATGGCCGGGCCGGTGGCCGGGCCATGATGGGCGACATCAACCTCATCGGCATGGACCCCAAGCGCCTGGATACGCATCGCGGCAAGGACATTGCGATGATCTTCCAGGACCCGATGACGTCGCTGAACCCGACGCTCAAGGTCAGGACGCAGCTCAGCGAAGTGCTGGTCAAGCATCGCGGCTTCGACAAGGCCAAGGCGGTCCGCACCTCGATCGAGATGCTGGAGCGGGTGGGCATTCCCGAACCGGTGAAGCGCGCCAATGCCTATCCGCACGAGCTTTCGGGCGGCATGCGGCAGCGCGTGATGATCGCCATGGCTTTGCTGTGCCAGCCCAAGATACTGATCGCCGACGAGCCGACCACGGCGCTCGACGTGACGGTGCAGGCGCAGATGCTGGACCTGTTCAAGACGCTTACCGACGATTTCGGCACGTCTCTGGTGCTCATTACCCATGACCTGGGCGTGGTGGCGGGCGTCGCCGACCGCATGATGGTGATGTATGGCGGAAGGGCGGTAGAGAAAGGGGTGGTCGACGACCTGTTCTACGATCCGCGCCATCCCTATACGCTGGGCCTGCTGCACTCGACGCCGCATATCGCCAAGCGGGCGGCGCGGCTCGACCCGATCCAGGGCCTGCCGCCCAGCCTCGAGCACCTGCCCAAGGGGTGCTCATTCAACCCCCGCTGCGCCTTTGCCTTCGATCGGTGCCTGGTCGAACGGCCGCCGCTGACCGATACCGGCAATGGCCGCGAGAAGGCCTGCTTCTACGAAGGCCCGATGGCCTATGGAAAGGTCGCCTGATGGACCAGACCCCGATCAACCTGCTCGAGATCAAGGACCTCAAGAAGACCTTTTCCATCTCGGGTGGCCTGTTTTCCCGACCCCTGACGCTGACTGCGCTGGAAGACATCAACTTTACCATCCGCCAGGGGGAGACGCTGGGTATCGTGGGCGAGAGCGGCTGCGGCAAGTCGACCCTCGGCCGCTGCATCCTGCAATTGCTGGCGCCCGACGAGGGGCAGGTGCTGTGGCTGGGGCAGGACCTCACGCGGCTGCCGGCCGAGGAAATGCGCCAGCGCCGGGCGGACCTGCAGATCATCTTCCAGGACCCGCTGGCGTCGCTCAATCCGCGCATGACGGTGGGCGAGATCATCGCCGATCCGCTGCGCACGCTGCGACCGGAGTTGAACAAGGACGAGCGCCGCGCCCGCGTACTCAAGACCATGGAAGCGGTGGGGCTGCTGCCCGAGATGATCAACCGCTACCCGCATGAATTCTCGGGCGGGCAGGCGCAGCGTATCGGCATTGCCCGGGCACTGATCACCGAGCCCAAGCTCATCGTCTGCGACGAGCCGGTTTCGGCACTGGATGTGTCGATCCAGGCGCAGATCCTCAACCTCCTGGCTGAGCTCAAGGACGAGTTCGGGCTGACGCTGATCTTCATCTCGCACAACCTCTCCGTTGTGCGGCATGTGTCGGACCGGATCCTTGTGCTCTACCTGGGAAGGATCGTGGAGCTGGCGACGGGGGACGAGATCTATGACGATCCCAAGCACCCCTATACGCGGGCGCTGCTGACGGCGGTGCCGATCCCCGATCCGAGGCTGGCGCGACAGCGCAATATTGACGCGCTGAAGGGCGAGATTCCATCGCCGATCAATCCACCCTCGGGCTGCACCTTCCGCACGCGATGCCGCTTTGCCAAACCGTTCTGCGCCGAGACGCGGCCGCCGCTGGAGCGGATCGAGAATGGAAGGCTGGTGGCGTGCCACCGCTGGCGCGAGATCGAAGTACCGGAAGAGGCGATATTGGGCGTTTAGGATGGTCCGTCAGTTGACCATTTGGCCCAAAGGTTGCCTAGCGACCAAATGCCCAAGCCAACATCCTGAGGAATTCGGCTTGCCAGAACGGGTCGCCGTGGTGGCCGACGGGCTCGGTCAGAATGACGTTGGCCCCGGCGTCGCCGAGAGCTTCGGCCCAGCGGGTTGCGTTCTCGCGGAAGAAGGGCTCTAGCGTGCCGGCGGTGAGGTAGGTACGTGGAAGCGTGGCGGGCATCGGTGAAGGCGGCCTGAAACCGGCACCGGGGGACGCCGAGAAGACCACGCCATAAGTATCGGGGTGGCGCAGCCCCATGGCGAGCGAGAATTCTGCGCTGGCCGATACCCCGGCCACGACGGTTCGATCGGGGGGAAAGGCAATGTCGAACCGTTGCCGTACCCATTTGGTGACGCCACCGACGAAGAAGCGCTCATGAGCGGCAAATCGCGTCGGATCGATATCGGGTGAGTATTCACCAAGGCGAACCATGTCATCGGTAGCGTCGGTGCGGTGCGCACCAACGATCATGATGGGAAGATCGGCCGCTTCGAGGTAGCCGCCCCAATGTGAGAACAATTGTCCATCACCGCAAAACACAACCGCCTGTGGCGGGTGGGGTGGACGATAGACAGTGACCCGCCGTCCACCGTCATAGTCGAATGTCTCTGTGACTAGCTCGCCCGCGATCGGATCGGCTCGTTCAGGCGAGGGTGCCCGTTCTGCGCTGGGATGCTCGTCCGTCTGATCAGCCATAGATGGCTCCGGCCCTGTTGCGGAGGATAGGGCAGGCCAAATTGGCGCTTTTGAGGGCGACAGCTGTGGGGGATGGCGTCCGCTATCCCGCCTCGCTTTCCTTGGCCGCCTCGCGACGTTCGTTGTCGCCGATAGCGACGATCTTGCGGCGGCGGTCGGGCCCCTTGTATCCGTCCCCTTCGATGAAGCCGCGCGGATTGGCTTCGATGCTGGTGAGGCGCGCCTGCAGGTGGTTGACGGCAAAGGGCTTGCGCAGGAACTCGGTGACGCCGGCATCGCGGGCCGCCGCGATCCGCTTGGCATCGGGGGCGGCGCTCATCATGATGATGGGAACGTGACGGTTCTGGCAGTCGGTGGCAGCACGTAGCTTTTTGGTGAAGGCCACGCCATCCATGCCGTCCAGGTCATCGCCAATGATAAGGACATCGAAAACACGGCGTTTGAGTTCGGTCATGGCCTTGTTGGCGTCATAGGCTTCGCGGATATCCTTGCGGCCGAGGCCGCGCAGCATAACCGACACCAGTGACGCCATATTCTGGCTGTGATCGGCGACCAAAACGCCGCGCTTGGTAATTTCCTCGTTGGCCATGCCAGTCCGCTTTGCATGCTATTCGGTGGCGTAGACAGTAGCTTGGCTTTCAATACAGGGCGTTAACCGGCTGGCTGCGATGTGACCCGGGAAAAGCCGGAGAGTGGCGCAAAATCAGGGGTTGTTGCGCGTTGACAGGCAAAGCCGTTTTCCCTATGTATGCCCCCAAGTTTCCGGGCGCCTTGGCGCCTCTTTTGTTTGACTCAAGGATTGACCGATGAAAGTCCGTAACTCGCTGAAGGCGCTGATGACTCGCCACCGCGCGAACAAGCTCGTCCGCCGTCGCGGTCGGGTCTACATCATCAACAAGGTGGACAAGCGCTACAAGGCCCGTCAGGGCTAAGGGCAATCTACGTCCAACTGTTTGACTGAAGCCCGCGAAAGCGGGCTTTTGTTTTTGTGCCAGCCGACTGCCTTAACGTTAGCCATGTTGGCAGCCGAACCGGCCGAATACCTTGATAATACAGGAGTAATTTGGCAAGTGTGCGCCCGCTGAGTGAAAGGTGCACAATTGCTCAAGGCCCGCACGCTGACGGTCGAAATCGCCCGTCCGCCCGCAGACGTCTATAATTTTCTGGTGGACCCGGCCAATCTGGCGCGATGGACGCTGGTCAATAACGGCCGTCCAGAGCCTGCTGCCGGGGTGAACAGCTGGGCCTTTGACGGTCCGCGTGGCACCGTGGTCGTGCATTTCACCGCGCCCAATCCCTTCTTCGTGCTGGATTACCGCATGCAGATGGGCCCGCATGTCACCCATGCCGCCCATGTCCGGGTCATCCGCAATGGCGCTGGTACGGTGCTGACCCATACCTCGGTGCAGCAGCCGCTGGTATCGGACGAAATGTTCGCCTCGGAAGAGGAGTGGATGATGTCGGACCTGCTGGTGCTCAAGACGCTGATGGAGAGTGGTCGGGGGCGGTAGCGTCCTGGTTCAGGGCACTGCCATCTGCTGGAACTCCCGGCAGTACAGGCAGCCATGGCAGCGCAGAGCGGAGCCAGAATTGCCGCTTGGGCGCAAGCTCCTGCCTCTGGGCAATTCCGAGCTGCCGTGGTGGGGGCGCGTCGCTGAGGTGCGATTGGCGCCAAGGTCTTGAACTGCGGCGGATCGGTCCCATCTTCTGTCGCGAACGGAGACAATGCCATGACCATGGACCGCACCTCGGCCCAATATGACATCGAGAAGAAGTCACTGATCGCGGCCTATGTGCTGTGGTTCTTCCTCGGCTATGTCGGGGCGCACCGGTTTTATCTGGGCAGACCAGTCAGCGGTTTCATCATGCTGGCCTTGTCGGCGGTAACGCTTCTGCTCACCGTGGTCTCCTTCGGCGTGCTGGGCTTTCTGTGGTTCGTCGTTGGTCTGTGGTGGTTGGTCGACGCGCTGCTGATCCCAGGAATCGCCGCGGGCAGCAACAGCCGGATTGCCGATCGCGTTTTCTCTCGACGCTGAATAAAAGAAAAGGCCCGCTTGCGCGGGCCTTTGGCATTTCTGGGATTGGCTTGCTGATCAGCTCGAGCCGGCGCCGTCCTGTCGGACGAAGGCGATGCGCAGCATGTTGGTAGCGCCGGGCGTACCCAGCGGAATGCCGGCGGTGATGGCGATGCGGTCGCCGGGGCGAGCAAAGCCCTCCTGGTAGGCGATGACGCAGGCACGATCGACCATGTCTTCGAGCGAGACGGCATCTTCAGTCTGCACGCAATGGACGCCCCACACCACCGACATGCGGCGGATGGTGCGCTGATTGGGCGAGAGCACGATGATCGGCTTGCTCGGCCGCTCGCGGGCGGCGCGGATGCCGGTGGAGCCGGAGGCAGTGTAGGTGACGATGGCGGCCAGATCGAGCGTCTCGGCAACCTGACGCGTCGCCGCCGAGATGGCGTCGGCGGCGGTGGCTTCGGGTTCGGTCTGGGCAGCGCGGATGATGCCGCGGTAGTTGGCGTCACCCTCGACGGCCACGGCCACCTTGTTCATGGTGGCGACGGCTTCGACAGGATACTGGCCCGAGGCGGATTCAGCCGAGAGCATGATGGCGTCGGCGCCCTCGAACACGGCGATCGACACGTCCGAGACTTCGGCGCGGGTGGGCACTGGCGCAGTAATCATCGATTCCAGCATCTGGGTGGCGACAACCACGGGCTTGCCGTAGCGACGGCACATGCGGATCATGCGCTTCTGCAGACCCGGCACGGTCTCGAGCGGCAGTTCGACGCCGAGGTCGCCACGGGCCACCATGATGGCGTCGCAGAGCTTGACGATTTCCTCGAGCCGATCGATGGCCTGCGGCTTTTCGATCTTGGCCATGACGCCGGCGCGGCCCTGGACGATCTTGCGGACGTCGATGATGTCTTCGGGGCGCTGCACGAAGGAGAGGGCAATCCAGTCCGCTTCGGCCTTGAGGCCTTCGAGCAGATCGGCGTGATCCTTCTCGGTCAGGGCGCCAGTCGGCAGCAGCGTATCGGGTAGGGAAACGCCCTTCTTGTCGCTGAGCTTGCCGCCATAGATGACCTCGGTCTCGATGGCGCCATTGCCAACCTTGGTCGCCTTGAGTGCCAGCTTGCCATCGTCGAGCAGGAGGCGATCGCCGACCGAAACGCTCTCGATGATTTCGGGATGCGGCAGGTAGACCCGCTCGGCATTGCCGCTGTCGTTCTTGTCGCTGTCGAGCGTGAACTTCTGGCCGGCAACGAGATTGACGGACCCTTCGGCGAATTTCCAGACGCGGAGCTTGGGACCCTGCAGGTCGACCAGGATGCCGAGTGGATGGTTGAGCTTCTTCTCGACGGCGCGGATGCGCGCCACGGTCTGGTGCAGCACTTCGTGGCTGGCATGGCTCATGTTGATGCGGAACACGTCCGCGCCGGCCTTGGCCAGTTCCTCGATCATCTTTTCTTCGTGGCTGGCGGGCCCGAGGGTGGCGATGATCTTCGCGCGTCTCATGCGTCTCATTGCGTGTCCGTTTCTTGCGTCGTTATATCGTCCTGCGGGGCGTCTATGGTGACGTCATCGGGATCGACAAGGAATGTCGGGTCTTCGAGGTCTTCGCTACCTTCGGGTCCCACAACGGCGGGACCATCGGCGCTCTCAGTGAGCTGCAGCGTCCAGTCGGTGCGGTTCTGTGTATCGATTTCAAAGAAGCCGGTGCGCTCATAGCCCCGGGCGAGGCAATCCTCAACCCCGAATATCGTGAAGGTTTCGTCACGAGTGCACATGAAGACCGAGCCGTCCCAGGCACCACCGCCGATGTCGTCCACGGCGAAGATGTAATAGAAGCGTCGCTCGAGGTCGCCCTGGTAGAGCACGCGACAATCGCCGGGTGGGGTCTGCCACCAGCCTTCGCTCATCCAGCCTCGCTCGGCGCGATAACCCAGCGACACCGAAACCAGGTTGCTGGTTTCATTGCAGATACGCAGATCGGCATGGGCTGGCGTGGCGAAAAAGGCGAGACTTGCGAGCATCGCGCCGATCAGGGTCATGCCGAGACGGGGGATATGCAAAATGGTGCCAGCAAACATCGGAAAATCGTGCCTTCTTTGAGCCCATGGTGACGCATTGGTCAATGGCAAAAGGGGCGATTTGACGGAATTGCGGCCATGCAAGGCCGCAGCCATGTGGATTGGCAGACAAAGGGGTTGAACCATGCGTCGCGGTGCGATTGAACGGGGCCAGCAAACTCAAAGGAAGTGCCATGGCCGTCGAAGACAGCGTTGCCCAGGACCAGCTCAGGGCGTTCATCGAACGTATCGAGCGCATGGAAGAAGAGAAGGCAGCCATCGCCGCCGACATCAAGGAAATCTACGCCGAAGCCAAGGGCAACGGTTTTGACACCAAAATCCTGCGCAAGATCGTCGCGATCCGCAAGCAGGACGCCAACGAGCGCATGGAGCAGGAAGCGATCCTCGAGCTCTACATGGCCGCGCTGGGCATGGTTGCGGCACCTTCAGAAGATTGAGGTAATGCGTTAGCCGATCGGGTGCCCGGTCGAGTTCCATATGAGGGTGGGGACGGGCCGGCGTTCCGGGCTCGCCCACCCTTGACCCTCCCACGGGGGAGGCGACGAAGGCCGCCTGTCGTCGTCGCGTAAGTAAAGGGCCCGCGGGTCAGGCCTGAGGGTGACGACAGAGTGGTGGGCGACTGGCCCCGCCGTCTGGCTAAGCCAAAATATCGAGGAGCGAGCCGGCCATTTCGTCGGCGACGCGGACGAGCTTGGCCGATGCCTTGAAATCGGTTTCGGCCATCATCACGTCCACCATCTCGGTGGCTAGATCGACTTCTCCGCCAAGACCGGTGCCGAAGCGGGCCACGCGGTTAGCGCTGGCCTCGAAACGGTCCGCAGCGCGCTGCATGCCACCGGCGGCAATATTGATGCTGGAAATGGTCATGGTCGGCCTTCTGTTGTCACATCACAAAGCCCGCAAGTGTTTGACAATTCCTTAGAGCGAAACGGTCAAAGCCGTTCAAAGGCGGTTGCGTCCAGTCAGGCTGCTCGTTCCATATGGTCCGCGAGAGCGAAGCGAACCGCCGCATCGGCATGGATGGCGGTGGAATCGTAGCCCGGCAGCGGCAAACTAGCGGGATCGACCAGTAGCGAAATTTCGGTGCAGCCGAGGATGACAGAGTCGATGCCCTGAGAGCGGGCCGCCTCGACGATGGCGAGGTAACGGGCGCGGGAGGTGTCGTGGACCTGGCCCTGGCAGAGTTCGTTGAAGATGACGTCGTGGACGACGCCGCGATCGCCGCTGTCGGGCGTGACGACCTCAATGCCGTGACGCGCCATGCGATCGGTGTAAAAGCCGTGTTCCATGGTGTAGCGGGTGGCGAGCAGCAGGGGCTTGCGGCGGCCATCGGCGCGCAGGGCGCGCGCGGTTTCGTCGATGATGTCGATCAGCGGCACGCCGCTCATGGCCGCGACCGGATCAGCGACCAGATGCATGGTGTTGGTGCAGATCAGCACGCAGGCAGCGCCCGAGCGGGCGAGACCAGCGCCGGCTTCGCCGAGCAGGCGGCCCGCGTCATCCCAGCGGCCGGCCTTTTGCAGCTCTACGACGCGGACAAAATCGAGTGAGCGCATGGCGATTTCGGCGGAGTGGAGGCCGCCGCGCTGGCGGCGAACCGCCTCGTTGATCAACCGGTAGTAGACGGCTGTCGATTCCCAGCTCATGCCGCCGATCAGGCCGATGGTCTTCATGCTCTTGGCTCCTCTGTTGAGAACCAGTGTGCGGCAGCATTGGTGCAAGCGACGTGCGAAGTTGCGGAGAGTAGGGTCGCGCAATGCAGTTTCTAGGCGTGGATCAGGCAAATGGCGTGGTCAGATTGCGTCATGATGCAGAATCGTGCAGGAATGAACCATGCTTGATGATCGTGACCGGAAAATACTCGACCTGTTGCAGGCTAATGCCGAGATGGCGGTGAACGAGGTCGCCGATGTGGTGGCCCTGTCGGCATCGGCCTGCTCGCGGCGCATCGCGCGCCTGCGCGAGGAGGGTTATATCGCGCGCAGCGTGGCGCTGCTCGACCGCGGAAAGGTGGGGTTGCCCACCACGGTTTTCGTCATCGTGCGGACAGGCAAGCACGAGGCGGGGTGGCTCGACGAGTTCCACGCGGCAGTGAGCACGATCCCCGAGATCGTCGAGGTGCACCGGCTGACCGGCAATTTCGACTATATCCTCAAGCTGGTCCTGCCCAATGTGGAGCATTACGACGTGATCTACCGCCAGCTCGTCGGTCGGGTCGAGCTGTTCGACATGTCGGCCTATATCTCGATGGAGACGGTGAAACTGGCGACCGGCGTACCGACGAATTATGTCACCTAGCTGGCAACTGGTTTCAGCTGGCGTTCGTTGCTAGCATCGCAGGAACAGACGGCGAGCGGCCGTCGGGGAGGCAGCGCTGGACCAGACACGTATCGCCCGCCGGACCGTGTCCGCGATTCCGGCCGCCATCGTCCTCATGCTGGTCTTCCTCGCGCTGTTTGCTGCAATTTTCGGCTACTTCCTGGTGATTGGGGTTCGGCAGACCGAAGAGCGGCTGGTGGACCGTTCAAGTGCCGCGGCCCAGGTGGTTTCCACCAATGCATTCTGGATCGCCGAAGTGGCGCAGCAGACGCTGCGGCGCGTAGACGCCGCGCTGGGGCCCACCTTGTCGGGCGATGCCGACGATCTGGCACCGGTGCTGGAAGGGCTGCCCTCGCTGACCGAGGTCTATATCATCGACGCTGACGCCAACACGATCTATGCCACGGTGCCGGGCGCCAGCTCGGTTTCGGTCGCGGACCGGGACCATTTCATCGCCGTCCGGGATGGGGCTCCGTTCTATACCTCGCCTCTACTGGTCAGCCGCCTGACAGGCGACCGCATCTTCGTGTTCAGCAAGCGGATGGAGCGAAGTGGCGCCTTTGCCGGAGCCATCATGGTGTCATTTCCCGAGACGCTGCTGCAGGAATTGTGGGGCAATCTCGACTTCGAAGAGACATCGACGATCAGCCTCGTGCGCGATGACGGGCAGTTGATGGCCCGGTTCCCGCCATCGGACGGACCGATGGACCTTAGCCAGCTGCCGCTGTTTACCGAGTATCTGGCGAATGGCGACACCGGCACCTACACCTCGGCAACCTCGCCGGTGGATGGCGTAGCGCGCGTGGTGAGTTATCGCCGGGTGCCGGGGACCAATATCATCGCGCTTGCCTCAGTCGGGTCGTCCCAGGCCTGGGCGGGCTTCAACGGCGCCATAGTGGCTGTATTCATCATCGTCTCGCCGATCATTCTCGGCCTCTTGCTGGGCTGCGCCTGGATCGTGCGGCTGCTGTATCGCGACGCGGCACAGGCCAAGGCGCTGCAGGCTTCGGTGGAAGCCAACACGATGCTGTTCCGCGAGATCCATCACCGGGTGAAGAACAACCTGCAATCGGTGCAATCGCTGGTGCGAATGCAGGATATTCCGCAGGCGGCAAAGCTCGACCTGCAGAGCCGCTTTGCGGCGATGGCGGCGATGCATGAGCACATCTACCAGCATGACCGCTACGAGGACATCGACGCCCAGGACTTTATCCCTGCGGTGGTCGAGGAGGTGATGGTGGCCTACGGCTCGAACGCCGTGGTCGACTACCAGGTCGATCACATTGCGGTGGATCGCGACCATGCCACCCCGCTCGCGCTGCTGCTGAGCGAGCTGGTGACCAATGCCTGTAAATACGCTTTCGACGAGGATACGCCCGGAACCGTCACCGTCGCCATGAGTCGCGGCGAGAACGGCAGGGCCAGGCTGACGGTGCGGGACAACGGGGCGGGTATCGCGCCCGATCGCGCGACCGGCACGAGCATGGGCATGCGGCTCATCAAGGGCGTGGTGGCGCAGATGGACGGCACCTGCACGTTCCGCACCGATGGCGGGACGGTGTTCGAAGCGGATATTGCGCTCTCAACCGGGGTTCGAAATGGCTAGCTGATCTTGCCCAGCGCCTTGGCCATGGCGGCTTCGTCATAGCCCAGCGTGGTGAGCGCAGTAGCGACGATGCCGGATCGGTCTAGGCCTGCATCGGCATACATGTCGGCCTGGCTCGAATGCTCGACGAAACGATCCGGGATCATCAGCGGGCGGAAGCGCAGCTTGCCGTCGAGCAGGCCATTGCTGGCGAGGAAGGTTGCCACATGGCTGCCGAAGCCGCCGATGGAGCCTTCCTCGGTGGTGAGCAATACGTCGTGGGTGGTGGCCAGCCTGGCGATCAACTCCTCGTCGAGCGGCTTGAGGAAGCGGGCGTCGGCGACTGTCGGGTTGAGGCCGAGGGCCGCCAGCTTGTCGGCGGCGGCTAGAACCTCACCGAGGCGGGTGCCGTAGCTGAGGATGGCGATGGTGGCGCCCTGGCGGACAATGCGGCCCTTGCCGATAGGCAGGACCTGGCCGCGCGCGGGCATATCGACACCCATGCCGTCGCCGCGCGGATAGCGGAAGGCGATGGGGCCGTTGTCATAGGCAGCGGCGGTGGCCACCATGTGGCGCAGTTCGGCTTCGTCTGCGGCCGCCATCTGCACGATGCCGGGAATGGCGCCGAGATAGGCAGCGTCGTAATTGCCGGCATGGGTGGGGCCGTCGGCGCCGACATAGCCGGCACGGTCGATGGCGAAGCGCACCGGCAGGTGCTGGATGGCCACGTCATGCACGACCTGGTCATAGGCGCGCTGCAGGAAGGTGGAGTAGATGGCGCAGAACGGGCGCATGCCCTCGCTGGCGAGGCCGGCAGCGAAGGTCACGGCATGCTGTTCGGCGATGCCGACGTCAAAAATCCGCGTCGGGTGGATCTCGGCAAACTTGTCGAGCCCCGTGCCAGAGGGCATGGCTGCGGTGACTGCGACGATGCGCGGGTCGTCGCTGGCTTCCTGGATCAGGCTTTCGGCAAAGACTGACGTGTAGGACGGTGCATTGGACGCGGCTTTGGCCTGTGCGCCGGTGATGACGTTGAACTTGGAAACGCCGTGATACTTGTCGGCGGAATGCTCGGCCGGGGCATAGCCCTTGCCCTTCTGGGTGACCAGATGGACCAGGATCGGGCCCTCAGCCGCGTCGCGGACATTCTCGAAAATGGGCAGCAGGCTTTCGAGGTCATGCCCATCGATGGGGCCGACATAGTAGAAGCCAAGCTCCTCGAACAGGGTGCCGCCGGTGAAGAAGGAGCGGGCGAATTCCTCGGTCTTGCGGGCCGGCTCGTGCAGGATTTTGGGCAGTTTGCTGACGACATTCTTGGCTGCTTCGCGGGTACCGCGATAGACCGGGCCGGATACAAGGCGGGCCAGGTAGGTGCGCAACGCGCCGGTGGGCGGGGCGATCGACATGTCATTGTCGTTGAGCACGACGATGAGCCGGGCATCCATGGCGCCGGCATTGTTCATTGCCTCATAGGCCATGCCCGCCGACATGGCGCCATCGCCGATGACGGCAACGACATTGCGCGGCTTGTCCATCAGGTCGCTGGCGACGGCCATGCCGAGGCCGGCCGAAATCGAGGTGGAGGAGTGGCCGGCGCCGAACGGATCGTATTCGCTCTCGGCGCGGCGGGTGAAGCCGCTGAGCCCATCCTTCTGGCGCAGGGTGCGGATGCGGTCGCGGCGGCCGGTCAGGATCTTGTGAGGATAGGCCTGGTGACCGACATCCCAGATGATGCGGTCATGCGGGGTGTCGAAAATGGCGTGGAGGGCGACGGTCAGCTCGACCACGCCAAGGCCAGCACCCAGATGGCCACCGGTGACCGAGACCGCGTCGATCATCTCGGAACGCAGCTCGTCAGCCAGTTGCCGCAGGTTTTCCCGCGGCATGGCGCGCAGGTCGGCGGGAGACTGGATCGTGTCGAGCAGGGGCGTCAGAGGCTTGTCGGCCAAGCGGGCAATCCTTTGCCAAAACGGGCAGGGAGCGGAGGTCGCTCCATTTTCTCACTGTCGCGCTTCCGAACCGGAAAACCGCTTTGCACTTTTCCTGGAAGCGCATTCCGTCAATTCTTTAGGCCCGCCTAGGTTGCTTTGCAACAACGGCAAATGCCCTGCGCCAAACTGCGGCAGGGGAATTGCTAGAGGCGCAAAAGGCCTGAATTAGGGCAGGATCAGTTCGATGCGAGGGCGACGGGCAAGGCGCTGACAAACCGGGTATGCGACAGTCCCTCGGGGAAATCGCCGACGCCCATGACGGTGACGAAGCGGCCCAGTTCGGCGGTCGGATCGAAGTCGGCCTCATCGTGATCCCAGATGACGGCGAAGTGCGAGGACGTCATCACGGCGGGCGCCGTGAAGACCTCGGCAACGTGCTCGAGATCGGGGGCGATGAGATCGGGACGACGCATGTCGGCGGTGGCAGGGCGCCGCGCAATGTGCTCGGCCAGGGCCATGGCAACCGGCTCATTCTGCTGCGCGGCGCCAAAGGTGCCGCTGAACAGGTTGGCCAGGGCGCCGGTGACGGGCTGGCCGCCGAGCGAAGCGGTACGCAAGCCCGTGGCAGCGGTCAGCGGCGGCAGGATCGCCAGGCGGGTGACCGGGGAGGGCGGCGGCGCAGATGCGGTGGTCTCGCGCTTGATGATCATTTCGAGCGCGCGCTGCGCTTCGGGATCCTGGGGCATCGGGGCCAGGTAAGCCGTCATGGTCTCAGGCTGTGGCTGGTCGGTCATGATCAGGCGGGGCTGCGGCACCGGTGCGGTCAGGGCGGCAATGGCGGTGACGGCGTCGCCGGCAGGAAGGGCGGCTGATGTCGCAACCTGCAGTGCCTCGGACTTCATGACCGGGAACGGCGTGACGCCTTCGGAGGAGAGTTCGGTGGGGTCGAGCGGGGCACTGCCTGATGTGGCGAAGGGGATGGCGCCCATGGCCGGGGCCGTGGCGACGTCCACCGGGGCGGCCACGCCACCCAGCGAAGCGGGACGCAAAGCCGGCATGGGTGCGGCCTGCAGCGTGGCAGGTTGCGGTGCGATAGCGGCGACCTGAACCGGCGCGGCCGCTGACGTCGCGGCTGGCTGGTCGTTGCCGCCAAAGAAGAGGTCCATCAGCGTCTTGCCGCTGCCGCCGTTCTCGGCAACCTGGGTGCCCGAGCTGCCGCCATTGCACGGATAGGCGTGGCAGCGTTTCCATTCGGCCATGGCGACCTGATAGCCCTGCTGCGACAGCGGGGTGCCATCAGTGGGCAGATGCATGGTCTTGCCGTCGGGGAAGATTTCCTTGAGCTGCGCCCGCGTCATGCGCGGCCAGGCGCGCACCGAGCCGGTGTCGAGGTGGACGAAGGGGCTACCCGAAGTCGGATAGTAACCGACGCCGCCCACCTGCTTGCGCATGGCAGTGGCGCGGAGCCTGGCCAGCGGCACGCCGGGGATGAAAAAGTCCATGGCCGTGCCGCGCATATGCTGGGAGTTGTCGGCCACGCCCGACGATTTGTCGGCCAGCATGGCGTTGGTGGCGGGCGAGCGATAGGCGGAGACGATATTGACGGGCTGGGTGCCGCCGACCTCCTGGTAGACTTCCCAGACCAGGTCGAACAGGCGCGGGTCCATCTTGGTGGGCTCGTTGCGGCGCCAGTCCCGCAGGAACTGGTTGAGCTCGCTGAGACCGGACTGGACATACTGCCCGTTGCGCTTGAAGACGATGCGAGCCGTCTCCTTGGTGTGGGTGTAGTAAAGGTAGAGCGCGCGTTCGCTGGCGGCCGCGGCGGGCACGATGGCCTGCGGCAGGATGACGGTGATGCTCATAAGGGCGGCAGCGAAAAGCCGCACGATATGGTGCCGTATCAAAAGGTAAGTCCCCGTCACGCCAAACTCTGCCCGGTATTGCCAGTTGTCGTTGGACGTTAGCGCGAAAAATCGTCGAATTGATTAACGCTAACGAGATCACAAGCGGCTGATAGCCGGACCCCTCATTCCCCAAACACTAAGGGCAAAAGCGGGCGCAACCAAGGCGAAATTGTAAACGGGGTGTTAAGGAGCCACCCTCCCAGAAGGAGGGTGAACAGCGCTTAGGGTGACAACTCGTCGACAACTGGCGCCGCCTCGGCAACGATCTCCGGCGCAATCTCGGGCTGGACCAGCTCCATGGCGGCGATCAGCTTGGCATTGTGGCCATAGACGTCGCCGAACGACTTGAGCGCGCCGTCACCGTCGACGCGAATGGTGAAATAGGCGAGGTGGACCGGAATCTGGTGGTCCGGATTCACCCAGCGCTCGGAGGGGCCGAACATGGCTTCCAGCGAGGCCCTGGAGATATTGGGTTCGTTGGCCATCAGCGCGTCGGCGAACTCCATCGGGTTCTGCACGCGCACGCAGCCGTGGCTGTAGGCACGGAAGGCGCGGGCGAACAGCGACTTGGACGGTGTGTCGTGGAGGTAGACATCATGCTTGTTTGGGAACAGGAACTTGATCTGCCCCAGTGCATTGCCGGGACCGGGGCGCTGGCGCACACGGAACGGGAAGTTTGATGTACTGACCTGCGTCCAATCCACCTGCCACGGGCTGACCGGGCTGCCATTGTAGAGCAGGTCCATATTCTGGTTGTCGATATAGCCGGGGTTGCGCAGGACGGCGGGCGCGACCTCGCCGCGGATGATGGAACTCGGGACGTTCCAATAGGGGTTCACCACGACGTGGCGGATACTGTCCGAGAAGATTGGCGTCTGGTTCTTCGGCGTGCCGACAACGACGCGGGTGGTGTATTCCTCAACACCGTCGCGGCTGATGGCGAGCCGGAATTCGGGAATATTGACGAAGACGTTGAAGGCGCCCAGTTCGCGCGGCATCCAGCGCCAGCGCTCCATATTGGCGATGATGTCGGCCCGGGTGATCGGGACCCCGCCATTGAGAGCGGCAAGGGTTGCCGCGCCCATGACGCCGTCCACGTCGAGATCGAGGGTGCCCTGGAAGGCCTTCATGGCGTCAACCAGCACATCATCATAGACCGTGCCTGGGGTGGCTGGCAGGCCGAGCCGGGCGCGCAGGAGCGGAACGCGCGGGTCGCTCATGCCGGGCCGCAGGGTGGGGCCCTCGGCGACGGGCGTCGGTCGATCGGTCTGGGTCTCGTCGAAGGTGGCGAGCGACGCCTTGAGGGC
Source organism: Devosia sp. (assembly GCA_049647065.1). GTDB lineage: Bacteria > Pseudomonadota > Alphaproteobacteria > Rhizobiales > Devosiaceae > Devosia. The sequence goes on from JBARWY010000187.1 coordinate 55,545, forward strand.
CAGGAATTCGGGATGCGCCGGCTCGAGCGCGGTGAGCACGGCCACCGGATCGTCGCTCGAGGCGAGCTCTACCAGCAGGGATGCGGTATCGAGCGGCTTGGGCGCGATATCGAGCGACTCACTGACCGACTGTGGCTTGATGCGGCCGTTGTAGATGTGGCTGGCATAACGCAGAGCGGCGCCGGAAAAGGCGGTTTCGAGCGCGGCCATCTTGATCGGGTCGCCCTTGGCGCCGGCCGGATCGAGATCGGGCGTCAGATAGTCGGACGGGCGCAGGCCTTCGCTCGCTGCGGCTTCGAAAAGCTTGAGGATCTTGCGGGCGGGCTCGGAAAACACGACGTCGCCGTTGGCGGCCTCATCGAGCCAGATCGGCTCAAAATGGCGGCTGCCGTAGAAGAAATAGAGCTTCTGCGCCTCGCCATAGCCTGAGCTGTCCCGCGAGACGCCATAGTAGACGGTGCTCAGGCCGGCCTTGATGGTCTGGGCCAGCGGCGTCTGAGGCGGCGCGATGATCACGGGGCCGGCAGCGAGGCCGGCAATATCCTGCGCAAGGGCTGGCAATGCGCCGCCAAAACAGGCGAGGGCCGTGACCAGGCAGACCAGGGTCTTGTTCATCTGAGCTCCATGCACGGCAACGCTGTGGCGACGCTCCACCGGGTCAATGCACCAGACTCGGCGGGCCGCTCCGCACGAAAACTCAATACTCTGCAAACCTTAACGGGAGCAATCGCTCTCATTGTTGTGAGCGGGCTATGTGCTGCCTGTGCAACGACGAGGGTTGCGTCCCTGCGGCGCCGGACTGGAAGGGCGTTCCACGCCCGAGCGTCGCAAAATCGTCGCCAGAACGATCGACACCCCACCAAATTCACAAACCATCACCGGCGTTGACGTTGATCAATGCCGATCCGTCGTCGTGAGACTACAAAGGTCAATCTGCAATGTTACTCTGCCGCAAGATCAATTGCGGCAGTTGAAATTTCTTTAGGCGTGTTCTTTTGCTGACTCTGATCCATGTGATGGCTATGCGGCAGGCATTCTACTTCGGGGAAGTTTTTACAGAAGCGACATGACGCTCGTAAAATTGGGAGTATAAAATGCAATCGAGGTACCTTTTCTCCACTCTGCTCACGACTGGCCTTCTCTTCACTTGCTGGCCAGCTCAGGCCCAACAGTTTTCCACTGTAAGTGAGGTGTTGCGCGAGTGTCCGGATCTCGATCGGGCGAGCGCCTGCCCGACAGTGGCGCAGGCATTCCTTTCGCTGCCCAATTCTCCCAATGATACCCAGATCGTCACCCTGGTGGTGACACTTGCGGCGGCTGCGCAAGAGCCGCGGGTGCCGCGCCCCGTATGTCTCAACACGGCCGAAGGCATTCGCGTGCTGGCGACCGGGGTAGACAGTGCCGGCACAGCCGGACAGATCAGGGATATCGCCGACGCCCTTTGCTTTGGCATCCGGACGGCCGGGATCGCGCCGCTCGCCAACGAAGACGGCTCGGACAACAACGACCCGTCCGTTTCTGATGGCAATGGTGTTGGCGTTGGTGTTGTACCCACGAGCGGTAACGGCGGCGCCAATGGCAGCAACGGCGGCGA
>JBARWY010000188.1:0-12744 GCA_049647065.1 Devosia sp.
GCTCTGCGCCCCTCATCTCCCTTCGGGCACCTTCTCCCGCAAGGAGAGAAGGGAAGACGCCACTTCCCACCAATCTCCAAATCGCCTACCTCTCCCCCATGCTCGATGCGCCGCGCCCCTTTCTCGATGTCACCCGTTCGGTCACCGGCCGCGCGTGGACCGACAGGCTCGACGCGACCACCACGCGTACCGCCAACGCCATTTCCCAGCGCAGCGGCATTTCCGAAATCCTCGCGCGCATCATCGCGGGGCGCGGCGTCGGGGTGGATGAGGCTGACGCCTATCTCGATCCCACCATCCGGGGGCTAATGCCCGATCCGTCGACCCTGACCGCAATGGATGCGCTGGCCGACCGGCTGGCCCAGGCGATCGCGGATAACGAAGCTATTGCCCTGTTCGGCGACTACGATGTCGACGGGGCCTGCTCCTGCGCCCTCATGGCGCGTTATCTGCGTCACTTCGGCATCGAGCCGCAGGTGCACATTCCCGACCGCATCTTCGAAGGCTACGGCCCCAATATCGCGGCCATGGACAAGCTCATCGATGCCGGGGCCACTTTGGTGATCACCCTCGATTGCGGCACCACCAGCGATGGCCCCATCGCGCATGCCCGGGGCAGGGGCTCCGATGTGCTGGTCATCGACCATCACCTCTCCGATCACGCGCTTCCCGAGGCCACCGCGCTGGTCAATCCCAACCGGCCCGACGACATTTCCGGCCTCGGCTATCTCTGCGCCGCCGGGGTAACCTTCATGGTGCTGGTCGCCGTCAACCGCGCCTTGCGACTGCGCGGCGATACCGGCCTGCCGGATCTGCTCAAACTGCTCGACCTTGTCGCGCTGGCCACCGTCTGCGACGTGGTGCCACTCACCGGCCTCAACCGCGCTTTCGTGGTGCGCGGCCTCGAAGTCGCGCGCCGCGGTGACAACAAAGGCATCGCCGCCCTGGCGCTGGCCGCCCGGCTAAGTGGACCCATCAATCCCTATCACCTGGGTTTCCTGATCGGTCCGCGCATCAATGCCGGCGGCCGCATCGGCAACGCCGCCATGGGCACCGAACTTCTGACCGTCGACGACGAGCATCATGCCCTGGCGCTGGCCATGCGGCTGGACGAACTCAATTCCGAGCGGCAGCGCATCGAAGTCGAGGCCGTAGCCGAGGCCGCCGCCGTGGCTGAAATGGAGATCGGCAGCGGCGAGGGGCCGCCCGTCCTCGTCCTTGCCTCCGCAGACTGGCATCCCGGCATCGCCGGCCTCATCGCGGCCCGCCTGCGCGAGCGCTTCGAACGCCCCACCTTCGCCATTGCGCTCCAGCCCGATGGCACCGGCACCGGCTCCGGCCGCTCCATGCCCGGCGTCGATCTCGGCCGGGCCGTCATCGAAGCGGTCGAGCGCGGCCTGATCGCCAAGGGTGGCGGCCATGCCATGGCGGCCGGCGTCACCATCAAGCCGGGCCAGCTTGGTCCGTTCCGCTCCTTCCTGGCTGAAATGTTGTCGGTCGACGTCAGCGCTGCACGGGCCGCCACCGCCTTGCCCCTGGACGCTGCGCTCACCGCCCGTGGCGCCAGCCTCGACCTCGTGCATGATCTGGAACGGGCAGGGCCGTTCGGCGCTGGCAATCCGGGGCCGACCTTTGCTTTTCCCGCCCACCGGGCCAAATTCGCCCAGGTCGTCGGCAAGGGCGGGCATGTGAGCTTTGCCCTCGTTTCCGAAGACGGAGCTCGCCTCAAGGCCATCGCCTTCCGCGCTGCCAACACCGCAATCGGCGACGCGCTGCTGCGCGACAGCGACTCGGCGTTCCATTTTGCCGGGGCGCTCTCGATCGATCACTATCAAGGCCGGGAGCAGGTGCAGTTCCGCCTGACCGACATGGCAAAACCCAAAGGCTAGCGACCTCCTGCCCAGCCTTTTTCCCTCTGGCAGATCGGCGCTACCCTGTTGAAACTGCTGCTTGCATATCCATTTATGCCCGGTAGAGTGTCGTCGGGCATACACCGGGAAGCGCCGCTATTTGTGGCTCAAGGGTGTGCCGCCGACGCTCGAATTGAGGCGGCAGCTCAGGCGCCGCCACCCAGGTTTAGTAATTTGGATCAAGCGGCCCGATGACGAAGTCCGTAGCAGAAACCAGCAATACCGGCGTTACGCCGTGGACCAGCTTTGCCTCCTGGGCAGTGGAACGGATCGGCGTGAAGCTGATCGGCAAGCCGCGTCACGGCGCGCTGACCGTTATCTTTCCCAATGGCCGCACGCGCACCGTCGGCAATCCCGCGACCGGCGAACACCCCGTGTTGCGGCTCAACAACTTCCGCGTGCTGAGCGAAGCCATGCAACGCGGCACCGTCGGCTTTGCTTCGGCCTACATGGCAGGGGACATCGAGGCCGATGACCTGACCGCGCTGTTCCGCTTCTTCCTGCAGAACCGCGACATGTTCGAGAACGCCAATCCGGGTTTCTTCCGTCGCGCCGCGACTGACCTGCACTATCACCTGTCCCGCCGCAACACGCTCGAAGGCTCCAAGAAGAACATTGCCGAGCACTACGACCTCGGCAACGACTTCTATGGCCAGTGGCTCGACCCTTCGATGACCTATTCATCGGCGGTGTTCACCTCGGGCGATCAGAGCCTCGAGGAAGCCCAGCTCGCCAAGTATCGGCGTGTAGCGGATATGGCTGGTATCACCGAAGGCTCATCGGTACTCGAAATCGGCTGCGGCTGGGGTGGCTTCGCCGAGACAGTGGCGCGGGACTACAAGGCCAATCTGCGCGGCATCACCCTGTCGGCCGAACAGCTCAAATTCGGCATCGAGCGCCTGGCGCGCCAGGGCCTCGACAAGTTCGCCACCCTGGTGTTCGAGGACTATCGCCACACCGAAGGGCAGTTCGACCATATCGGTTCCATCGAAATGATCGAGGCGGTGGGCGAGGATAACTGGCCGAGCTACTTCCAGACTGTGCACGACCGGCTCAAGCCCGGCGGCACGGCGGCCATCCAGGCCATCACCATCAACGAGGCCGATTTCGACGGTTACCGGAGCGGCCCCGATTTCATCCAGCGCTACATCTTCCCCGGCGGCATGCTGCTGACCAAGACGGTGATGCAGGAGTTTGGCGATCGCTACAATCTGGTGCTCGAAAACGTCGACACCTTCCGCCTGAGCTATGCCAAGACCCTGAAGCTGTGGCGCGAGCGTTTCCTCGAACGCTGGCCCATGATCGCGCCGCTCGGCTATGACGAAGAGTTCAAGCGCAAATGGGTCTACTACCTGAGCTATTGTGAAGCTGGCTTCACCGAGGGCTCCATCGACGTCGGCATCTACCAGTATCGCAAGCCGGTCTGACCACTGCTTTTATCCCAATTGAGATCATCACCCTCGGGCTTGGCCCGAGGGTGATTGGTATTGGACATCACGAGCCACCACACGCCATCCGATGCTCTCATTCGGCGCCTAACCTGACTTGACCATTCAACTTATCTCCCGTAGGGAACGGCCAAGTTTCACCGCCACTGCATGAGCTCGAAATGCTGTCCAAGACCCTGCTATCCCTCGCCGCCGCTGCCGTCATCCTGGCGCCCGTCATGGTCCGGGCCGAGCCGTGGAGCTACACGGACAGCACCGGCAATACGGTGACCCTGGACGAGGTACCCACCCGCATTATCGCCAGCCAGGACGCCGCCGCGGGCTTGATCCCGCTCGGCATTCGCCCCGTAGGCATCTATGCCGACGGCCCGCTGGCCGAGGCCAAGGCGCTGCAGGGTCTCGACCTTGAAGGTATCGAAATCATTGGCCAGGCCTGGGGCGAGGTCGATATCGAGAGGGCCGCCGCGCTCAATCCGGATCTCGTGATTGCCGAATACTGGCCGCTCGACGCGGCCTGGAGCGGCGGCGAGTCCGTGGTCGATGCCCTCTCGCCGCTCGCGCCGATCACCGGCCCGACCAATGGCGACTCCATTCTCAAGCTTATCGAGGATTACGAAGTCATCGCGGCCAGCCTCGGCGCCGACCTGGGTGAAGCCTCGATCGCCGCCGACAAGGCTGGTTTCGAGACCTCGCTTGCCGCCTTCAAGGCCGCGACGGCCGCCAAGCCAGACCTGACCGTGCTCGCCTTGTGGGCCGGCACCGATTCCATGTCGATCGCGGCAACGCCCGGTTCCGCTGAACTGATGGATTTCAAGGCCTGGGGCCTCAACCTCATCGACCCTGAGATCGCCGACGACCGTGGCTACTGGGAAACGCTCTCCTGGGAAAATGCCGACAAGTACCAGCCGGATCTGATCATCGTCGATAACCGCTCGCCGACCACGCTGGAAACTGCGCTCGCCCAGCCAACATGGACACTGATGAAGGCTGCCGAGGCCGGCGCCGTCACCGATTGGCCGGCATTCTGGCTGCGCAACTACAAGGCCTATGCCAGCGAACTCGACAAGCTTACTGCCGCCGTCAACGCGGCCGATGAGAACCTGACCGAATAGCGACAACCCATCCTCCACCGGAGAGCACGAAATGCGTCACCTTGTCCTGTCGATCGTGTTGCTGGCGCTGGGTTCCAGTGCCTCCCATGCCGAACCCTGGACCTATGTCGACGGGGCCGGCGAGACGATCACGCTGGACGCGGTGCCCACCCGCATCATTGCCACCGAGGACGCCGCTGCCGCCCTTATACCGCTGGGCATTCGCCCGGTGGGCATCATCGGCAACAGCCTGCCCGAGGATGCCAAGGCTCTTGAGGGTCTTGATCTCACCGGCATCGAGATCGTCGGCGTAGCGCATAACGAGATCGACCTCGAAAAGGCCGCCATGCTGCAGCCCGACCTGGTGATCGCCGAATACTGGCCGCTGGATCATGAATGGGGCGGGGGTGCCGACGTGACTGGGCCCGATGGCCTGCTGCGCGAGCTGGCGCCTGTCACCGGCCCGGCTCAGCTCGATAGCGTCGTCGGCCTCATTGCGGAATACGAAGCGCTGGCCGCCAGCCTCGGCGCCGACCTGTCGAACCCAACCATCGCCGCCGATAAGGCAGCCTTCGAAGCCGCGCGCGACGCTTTCTCTGCCGCCGCCAAGGCCAAACCGGGCCTGACCGCTCTCGCCGTCTGGGCCGGCAATGACGGCCTCTGGGTCGCTTCGCCCAAGGGCGCCGCCGAGCTGATGGACCTGCAGAGCTGGGGCCTCGGCTTCATCGAGCCCGAGCTCAATCCCGACAGCGGCTATTGGGAGACGTTGAGCTGGGAGCAGTCGGACAAATACCAGCCCGACATCATCCTGATCGACAACCGCGTCGCGACCAACCGCGCCGATGCCGAGGCTAAGCCGACCTGGACCGCCATCAAGGCGGCTGCGGCCGGCTCCGTCGGCGAATGGCCGGCCTATTGGCTGCGCAACTACGGCGCCTATACGAGCGAGCTAGAAAAGCTTACGGCCGTGGTCAATGCGGCCGACGAGAACCTGACCGAATAGGCATGGCGGACGGGCAAGCCACCATCGCCAGGACCAGGGGGGCCGCGCTCACGTTCGGCCTCCTTTGCCTTGTCGGGGCGGTGCTGCTCATCGCCTTCTTCTCGATCACCGTGGGCGCGCGCCCGATTGCCCTCGAAACCGTCTGGACCGCGCTGACCGACTTTGACCCCGACTCCACCGATCATCGCATCATCTGGGATCTGCGCCTGCCGCGAACGGTCATTGGCCTCGCGGTCGGCGCGGTTCTAGGTCTTTCCGGCGCCGTACTGCAGGGCGCCACGCGCAATCCGTTGGCCGATCCGTCTATCCTCGGCATCAACTCCGGCGCCGCCGTCTTCGTCGTGCTCGGCGTCGCCGTCTTCGGCATCACCCAGCTCAGCATGTATGTCTGGCTCGCCTTCATCGGCGCCGGTGTCGCTATGCTGGTGGTCTATTCCGTGGCTTCGCTGGGTCGCGAAGGCGCCACGCCGATCAAGCTGGCACTGGCTGGTGCCGCCATGACAGCCGCGATGCAGTCGGTCACCAGTGCCATCCTGCTCACCAGCCCGCGTACGCTCGACGAAATCCGCTTCTGGCAGGTCGGTTCGCTCGTCGGGCGTGACATGGACATCTTCATCCAGGTAGCGCCATTTCTCGCTGTCGGCATCGTGCTGGCGCTGGCCAGTGGCCGCATGCTCGATGGCCTCTCGATGGGTGAGGATGTTGCCCGCTCGCTCGGCCAAAATGTCGGCCGCTCCCGCGCTATTGCCGGGCTGGCCGCGGTGATCTTGGCCGGTGCTGCCACGGCCGCTGCTGGCCCGATCACCTTTGTCGGCCTCACCGTGCCGCATGTGGCGCGCGCCATCACTGGCCCCAACTACCGCTGGATATTGCCCTATTCGATGCTGCTGGCGCCCATCCTGCTGCTCGGTGCCGATGTCATTGGCCGCGTCATTGCCCCGCCGGGCGAGGTGCAGGTGGGCATTGTCACCGCCTTCCTCGGCGCGCCGTTCTTCATCGCGCTGGTCCGCCGCCGTAAGCTGGCGACGCTTTGATGCCCACGCTCGATGCTGCCGCCACGGTTCGCCATATCCGTTATCGCCTTGCTGCCCGCCGACGACTGGTAACGGTGGGGTTGCTCGGACTGCTGGCACTCACCTTTGCCGCCGCGCTCTATCTCGGCGACTATTACGTGCCGCCCGGCGATGTGGTCCGCTCGCTGCTGTCGCCGTTCACCGGTATCGTCGACAAAGGCGTCGATTTCATCGTCCTCAATGTCCGGCTGCCTCGCGCCACCCTGGCCGTGCTGACCGGCATGTCCTTCGCGCTGTCCGGAATCATTTTCCAAACGCTTCTGCGTAACCCCTTGGCCAGCCCCGACATTATCGGCATCTCGCATGGCGCCAGCGCCTCGGCGGTGTTCTGCATCATCGTGCTCGGCCTGTCCGGCGTCTCGGTGTCGCTCGGCGCGTTTGTCGGTGCCGTGCTGACCGCGCTCGTCATTTACGGCCTGTCGTGGCGCGGCGGCGTCACCGCCTATCGCGTCGTGCTGATCGGCATCGGCATGGCGGCGATGATGTCCGCCATCATGTCCTATCTCTTCACCCGGGCCCGCCTGTTCGAGGTGCAGCAGGCCCTCGGCTGGCTCATCGGCAGCCTCAATGCCTCGGGCAGCGACGATGTGCTGGGCATGGCGCTAACGCTGGTCGTGCTGCTGCCGGCGACCGCGCTTCTGGTTCGCTCGCTCGACGCGATGCAACTCGGCGACGATACCGCCACCGCGCTTGGTGCCCGCGTCGAGGCCGTGCGGCTAGGCCTGATGCTCGTCGCCGTCGCCTATGCTGCCTTCGCCACGGCAGCCGTTGGCCCGGTGACCTTCGTTGCCTTTGTTGCCGGCCCCATTGCGCGTAACCTGCTCGCGGGCAGCGGCAAGGGCTTCGTGCAGGCCGCCCTGGTTGGTGCATTGGTCATGCTGGGATCGGATCTGGTCGCCCAGCACGCGCTGCCAATGGTGCAATTGCCTGTCGGCGTCGTCACCGGCGTTTTTGGCGCCGGCTTCCTGCTGTGGCTGCTCGTCGTGTCCAACCGGGCAGGAAAGGTGAACTGAGATGTCGGGAGTTCCGCGATGACCATTGACCACCAGCTCCTCGCCGCCGGCATCGACCTGGGCTATGGCGAGCGCAAGGTCGTCGACGACCTCAGCCTCACCATTCCTTCAGGCAAGCTCACCGTCATCGTCGGCGCCAATGCCTGCGGCAAGTCCACCGTGCTGCGCGGCCTGGCGCGGCTGCTGGCGCCCACGCGTGGCGCCGTCTATCTCGATGGCAAGCCCATCCACCAGATGCCGACCCGTGAGGTCGCCACCATCCTCGGCGTCCTGCCGCAGTCGCCCATTGCGCCCGACGCCATCGTCGTCGCCGATCTGGTCGGCCGCGGTCGCTATCCGCATCAGGGCTGGTTCCGCCGCTGGACCCCTGAGGACGATGCCGCCGTCGCCGAGGCCCTGCGCGCCACCGATACGCTGGATATCGCCGACCGCCCGGTCGACGAACTCTCTGGCGGCCAGCGCCAACGCGTCTGGATCGCCATGGCGCTCGCCCAGCAGACCGACGTGTTGCTTCTCGACGAGCCCACCACCTTCCTCGACATCAACCACCAAGTCGAAGTGCTCGACCTGCTTACCGACCTGGTCAAGCACAACGGCCGCACCGTGGTCGTCGTCCTCCACGACCTCAACCTCGCCTGCCGCTACGCCGACCACATCGTGGCGATGAAAGCGGGGAAGTTGGTGGCGGAGGGGCGGCCCTCGGAGGTGATGACGGAAGCGGTGGTGGCCAATGTGTTCGGCATGGCATCGCGGGTGGTGATTGATCCGATCTCGGACACGCCGATGATCGTGCCGATTGGCCGGCACCATATTGGGGCAGGGGTGGTGGCTTAGCTGGAGCGAGCCGTCGATGCTGGTAGGCAATCTTCGACGAACTTCTGAGACGCGTCTCCCCAAACAAATTGGCCTGCGCGAGCGAGAATGGAACGGTTCACTGCCGTCACCAGGGTCCGTTTGTCTGTTGCAGCCACTGAAGAAGTCGCTGGCCGTCGCGCGACGCGAGCAGAAGGTGCCGGGGGCTAGGCGGCAGGGCTAGCACGCACCGGGCCTCGGAGAGGGGCATTGTGCAAGTAGAAGGCCGGATTTCTGCGAGGCCTTAAGCTGCACGACCGTTCCTATCAAAAAGAGGCTAGCAGGGGCGGAATAGCGCCCTGGAACTCTGGAACAAAAATGGTGCTTGGCGAGCTTGGCCATTGCTTTGCCGGAGAGCAACGAGGGGAGTTCCTGGTACGGCCACGGGGAATCGAACCCCGCTCTGCACCGTGAGAGGGTGCCGTCCTAACCGATAGACGATGGCCGCGGACCTAGGAACTTCTGGCTTACTCTATGCCATCCCGGAAGAAGAAGGAATGGTACGCCCTAGGGGAGTCGAACCCCTCTCTGCACCGTGAAAGGGTGCCGTCCTAACCGATAGACGAAGGGCGCCTAAGCGCTGGTGGTCGTATAGTTGGGTGATTTCGGATGCGCAACCCCTTGCGCGCCCAAACGCTATTTTTTTAACAGCCCGAGAATGTCACCGGGCGATTGTAGCCGCGCGGCCGGTCGCGCACGTCGACATGGATGAACTGCTTGCCCGGATAACAGCCGAGGCCACCAACCCCCCCAGTGTTCATCGCGAAGGCAATGAGCTGGCCCTTATCTACACCCGGAATGTAGAAATCGGCGGCCATGCACTTGGTATGATAGGAGTTATCCGCGCCGCCGGCAGCTGCGTTATGCTGGTTGTCGCGATAGCCGGAGCTCATGATCACCTTCTTGCCGAAGTGACCCTCGAATTCCCAGATCAGGAACCGCAGCTTGGGCGCGATGCACAGCGCGTTGACGTCGCGGCTCGAAACGAAGGTGCCCCAGTCGCTGCGCTTGCCGGAATAGCCCGAGCCGCTGGAGCTGGCGAACATGGCCAGGGGGGCACAGGCCGCCAGCATGAACGCGGTGACCACCAGGGCGGCAATGGAGCGGGTTGTCTTATGCATGGCGGCTTCCGAGTGACCACCTGTTGCGCTGGCGCAACAGGCAATGGCCCGTTCTGTGAAGTCGCTAAAATACCAGCGGTTTCGCTAACCGCGCGCTAAGTGCCACGGTTAACGAAATCCATCATGGCGGTCGCCGATGCTAGCAGTCCGCTAACCAAATCTCACCACTTGCCGGTGTTCGGCATCGACAGCCAAGGCTCCTGCGGGGGCAGGGTGCCGTCCTGGATCAGCTCCACCGAAATCCCGTCCGGCGAGCGCACGAACGCCATATGCCCGTCGCGCGGCGGCCGGTTGATGGTGACGCCCATGTCGCTGAGATGCCGGCAGAGCTGGTAGATATCCTGGACGCGATAGGCGAGGTGCCCGAAATTGCGGCCGCCGGTATAGTCTTCCGGATCCCAGTTATAGGTCAGTTCCACCTCGCCGCCGGTATCGCCAGGCGCCTTGAGGAAGATCAGCGTGAAGCGACCCTTCTCGTTCTCGGTCCGCCGCACTTCTTCGAGGCCCAGCCCCTCGCAATAGAAGCGCAGGCTGTCCTCGACATTGGTCACCCGAACCATGGTGTGCAGGTATTTCATGGGGCATTCCTCCTTGGCGAAATCGTTGCAGGTGGCCTAGCAAGCACAGGCCTGCGCTGCAACCGGTGCAATTCCAAACAGACTCTTAACAATTGCCTTTGAATCGGACACAGTGTGCTTCTGTCTTGTGGAGTACCTCGCCCTGGCGAGGCGAGTAAAAAGGGCTTTTGGGCTATGGGGGCCAAGTTCACTGGCGAAGGCGACGAAGCGGCGAACCTGTCTGACCAGACGGGCTCGGCGAGCCGCAATGATGCGCTTTCCTCCGGGGAGGCCGGACCCGACGCGACCATCGAAGTGTCCGGTGCCATCAAGTGGTTCGATGCCGGCAAGGGCTTTGGCTTCATTGTGCCCGATAACGGCATGGCCGATGTCCTGCTGCATGTGACCTGCCTGCGCCGCGACGGCTACCAGACGGCCTATGAGGGCGCCCGCATCGTGGTGGAGGCGCTCAACCGCCCGGGCGGCCTGCAGGCCTTCCGCATCGTCTCGATGGATGAATCCACTGCCCGCCATCCGGCCCAGATGCCGGCGCCGCGAACGCATGTGGTGGTGGAGCCGACCTCTGGCATGGTCCGGCTGGAAGTGAAGTGGTTCAACCGTATCCGGGGCTTCGGCTTCCTGTCTGCGGGAGAGGGCACGCCCGACGTCTTCGTTCACATGGAAACCCTGCGCCGCTTCGGCATTACCGAACTCCGGCCCGGCCAGTATGTGCTGGTGCGCTACGGCAATGGCCCCAAGGGCCTTATGGTCGCCGAAATCCGGCCCGATGGTTGGGGCGACGCGCCGTCCTCACACTAGGAATTTCGCCATGATGATGTTTGCCCAAGGCCTCGCCCCGGTGCTGCGCCGTGCTGCGGTGGTCGTGGCGATCGCCACTGTCGCGCTGCCGCTGGCCGCCTGCAGCGATGAAGGCAAGCTGGTGCTGCACTCATCCACCGGCGACTACAGCTTCAACATTGAAGTGGTCGATACCAACGAAAGCCGCGCCAAGGGCCTGATGTATGTGCAGGAGCTGGCCGACGACGCCGGCATGCTGTTCGATTTCAAGGAAGAGCGCGACGTTTCCTTCTGGATGCGCAACACCTTCATCCCACTCGACATGATTTTTGTCGACGCCGACGGCGTGGTGAAGAACATCCACGTAAACGCGCGCCCGCATGACGTTACGGGCATACCCTCGGAGGGGCCTGTGCAGTTCGTGCTGGAAATTCCGGGTGGCCGCTCGGTCGAGATCGGGCTCAAGCCCGGCGACACGATGGAACATGCCCGCGTGGCAAAGCCGGCCAGCTGACTACAGCCGGTGAATGACCATGCAGTCGATCACCGCCCATAGATGCAGGCTGGCGCCCGCCACCACGAAGACATGCCACAGCGCATTCTGAAATTTGAGCTTTTCCCAGAGGTGGAAGACGATCCCCAGGGAATAGGTCACGCCGCCCGCCAGCAGTAGCCACATCGTGGTGTCGGGCAGGGTCTTGGCCAGCGACTGGAACACGAATATGCCGCTCCAACCGATGGCCAGATAGAGCGCGATGGCGAGCCTGCCGAAGCGCTCCGGCACGATCAGCTTGAGCGCCACCCCAATCAGTGAGGCGCCCCAGACGAAGGTCGTCATCAGGGCACCCGTCGTGGTCCCCCCAAGCACAGCCAGAAACGGCGTGTAGGTGCCGGCGATGAAAAGGAAAATGGCGGCCTGGTCAAAGCGGGCGAGCAGCTTCTTGATAGGCGACACCGGCCACAGATTATAGGCCAGCGAAACGCCCAGTACCGCCACCAGCGAGCCCACATAGACCATAAGGGCCGGCACGGCCTCGGGGGCGGTTTCGAGAATGGCGTAGGCGAGCAGGACCGATCCGGCGGCAACGGCGACGATTAGTCCTAAGATATGCACAATGCCATCGACGACCAGTTCGGCGAGAGTGTATGGCCGCTGTTCGCGGCTCCACCAGGAATATGCTGTATTCGGCTGCTGCACGGGTCGTTCTCCCTGGCCCGACCTTCGCTCACGGAAGTGACCACATTATTGCAAAGCTGCGGCCACGTCGCGGCATCGCAAAGCGCTCACATAACGCATCTGGTGAACAACCGGTTGCGAGACAAGGGGCACGCTTGACGCGTAACGCCAGCGTTACTACTGCATCGGGGAAACGTTTCGGAACCAGCATGCCCCCTCTACCAGTCCTCATCGCGCTCGCCGATCCAACACGTTGTCGCATCATCGAAATCCTGCGTGACGGTCCGCAGCCGGTCCACGTGCTGGCGGGCTCCTTCGACATCAGCCGGCCGGCCATTTCCCGCCATCTGCGTGTGCTCAAGCAAGCCAGGCTGATTAGTGAAAAGAAGGCAGGGCGCGAAAACCGCTATGCGCTGCACAGCAATAAGCTGAAACCGGTGCGGGACTGGCTGGATACCTTGGTGGCCACTTCGAACCCGGTGGGCAGGGCGGCGGCAGCGCCATCCGCGGTGGTTGCGCCGGAGGCGGCGACTGTCTCAGTGGCCGTTCTCCCCAAGCCCGTCCGTGAGAAGGCCGTGTCGCAGATGGGCTTTGATTTCTAGGGACGGTATTCCACGCCCTATTCCTTGAACGCGCGCCAGACTACGCGGCAGGTTTGTGGCCGATGGCCGGGCGCATGCAGAAGGAATACATTGGGGATA
>JBARWY010000189.1:0-1533 GCA_049647065.1 Devosia sp.
GTCGGGTAACCTTCACCGGCCGGCGTCCGAAGGGGAATCCCTCTCCAATGATCTGCTACTCACGTCGGAAAACAGTGAAGTCCCTCAGCTTCTGGAGACTGTTGACGTTGGGGAGAGACCGCACCCGGAGATGACCGTGGATCAGATCGAACCTGAATCTGTGGTTGAACCAGTCGTGCATAGTACTGGGCCGTCAGAGGAACGACTGATTGAACCGCTAGCACGTATGGAACCCGTGATAGAAACGATTAGTTCGTCTGGCGAGATTAGAGAGGATGTCGGTGCTGATGTTGACAGCCCCGCCCTCGTAGAAACAGACTCTTCAGGCAGTGATGTACTACGGACAGTACCGAAGAGACCGGCTGTTCTGGTGCATCAACCGACGGAGAATGAAGTTCGGAGCGAAGAGAGAGAGGAGGTCCTGACAGACAATGGGAACCCAGATCCCGACGTCTTTGACATCGAAAGGATTCTCAAGCATCGCAAGAAACCGAACGTACCGGATCGGAGATACCTCGTCCATTGGGCCGGATATCCGGAAAGTCAGGCCACCTGGCAAGAAGAGACCGACTTCGTAAACGAGTCTGGTCGTCAGATCTTGGACGAGTACAAGCGGCGCAAGCGATTGGATCGTTACGCGTGTTTACCTCCGCTTCTAAATGAACGAGGCCCTCGACGAACCCGTCAGGCAGTATCGCAGCCACTGCCACCACCTCCTGGGACAACCGCTAGGAGGGGGCGAAAATCGACAAGGCGGGCTACCCCGGATTCGCCCTAGATCTGTGGGAAGATCAGTTATGCTCGGAGGTCCTCGCATCGGAAGGAGGGGGAGTGTAACCGTGTGCGTGTCCGTGCGTGTGTGCTTGTCCCCAAAACCGTGTGTCTACGTGTGTGACTCCGTGTGATGATCTTGGGACACGAGATCATCACCGGTCGGTTTTGGGACATGCATAAATACAAACAAAAACACAAAAAAGTTGCCACTGACTGAGACGGCTGAGGAATAACTAGCAACGATGAGCGACGCTGACCATTCCATGCCTGAGACAGTGGCTAGGGTTGACATGGGGGCTGTTCTGGGAACGCCTGTGTCCGCCACCGTTGGAGCGGTTGGCGAGTCCGTAGTAGCGGACGGCCCTTTTGGTGCTGGCGTTCCTGTTGGAGCAGGAACTGCCGGAAGCACAGGCGTGCCCAACTCGCAGGGAGTCGAGCCGATCGTTGTCGGCGATGACCCTTCCGGTGACGCGGGTTTCCGAGAGTACGTGCGCCAAATTCTCTTAGACGAGAGTTGGCCGCGAGTACACCCGGAAGCGCCGCGACCCCCTGTGGTGGTGAACGACTCGGCAGCCATAGCAGCCGCTGTTCGCGAGCTGCTAGCGGCTAAAGAGACGCTCATGGTGGGGCGTCCCCAGCAGGTCTTGGACCCGCTGGTGGACTTGGACGACCTTGATTGCTGGATCAGGGCGTCCGAGATGAAAAAACGGGCCTTGAGGATGGACGATGTGGCCATGGCCAGGTCGCGGATCCTCAGGC
>JBARWY010000190.1:0-3811 GCA_049647065.1 Devosia sp.
GGGCAATTTCTTGCCTAGTAATAAAGTGTTGTTGGCAATCTTCCGCCGATACGTATGATTGCGGCAGGAGGAAAAATGCCGGCCCGGGCTTCGATATCTTATCGTCGAGTACTGATACTGGTGGCGCTTGCGGCGGCGGCCTTGCTATCGGCGGTCTCCGCCTTCGAGTTTGCCTTCAGCAACGGCATCAATCAGGCGCGCGAGGCCAGCCTGAGGCGGCTGCAGATATTCGACCGCACGCTTGAGGCCAATATAGAGCGCTTCCACTATCTGCCGGCGGCCATTGCCCAATCGGCCGAAATACGGGCCTTGCTGGAGAATCCGGATGATGAAGACCTGCTGGAGGGGGCCAATGGCTACCTGTCCCGGCTGAATAGCACCGCTGTCTCCGACGAGCTTTTCGTGGTCAATACAGATGGCCAGTCGGTCGCGGCCAGCAATTGGTGGTCCCATGTCAGCCTGGTCGGCCATTCCTATGGCATCCGTCCCTATTTCATCGAGGCGATGGCCGACGGCGATGCCAAATACTATGCCGTTGGCATGACCACCCAAGTGCCGGGCTATTTCCTGGCCACCCGTATCGATGGACCGGACGGGCCGCTCGGCGTGGCCGTGGTCAAGATCAACATCGGCGAGATCGAAGCGGTATGGTGGCGTTCGGGCGAGTTGCTTGGCATGTTCGACGCCAACGAGGTCGCGATCTTGTCGACGCGACCCGACTGGCGCTATCGCGCGCTACAGGCCCCGTCGAGTAGCCATCTGGCCGAGCTTAATGCTGACCAGCGCTATTTCGGAGTCTCTATCGAACCCGGCGGGATCGTCCAGTCGCTTGAACCCTGGCGCGACAGCGAGCTGGCGGTGCTGAGCAGCACGGACGAGGATGTGAATGGCCAATTCATGGTGGAGCGGATGCGCATCCCCATCCATGGCTGGCAACTGCTCTCATTCACACCAATCGCCAGCATCACCCGTGCAGCCTGGTCGTCCGCCGCGTACACCGCATTGGCAGTGACCGCCTGCTTGGCGGCCACGCTTCTGTTCAGGCAACGCCAAGTATTGATACGCGCCCGCCTCGAGGATCACGCCCAGTTGGAGGACCGTGTGCGGCTGCGCACGCGCGAACTGCAACATTCCAATGAACGGTTGAACGCCGAGATCATCGAGCGCGAGCAGGCCGAGCGGGAACGCCGCAAGGCCCAGGATGGCCTGGTACAGGCGGCCAAGCTGGCGAGCCTCGGCCAAGCCCTGGCTGGCGTCGCGCACGAGGTGAGTCAACCCATCGCCGCATTACGGACCCAGGCATCGAGCGCCAAGCTACTCGCCGGTGATCAGGCGCCGGCCCTGCAAGACGTGCTGCGATCGATGGATGGCGTCATCGGCAGACTGTCGGACCTGACTAGCCACCTCAAGACTTTCGCGCGCCGTGAGGGAGCCATTTCGATCCAGAGCGATGCAGGCCATATCGTGGCCAACGCCGTCGAAATGGCCGGCCATCTCATGAGCTCGGGCGGGCTCTGCATCGATGTCGACGGTGCCGATCAGCCTCTGGTGGTTGTCGGCAACCCCATCCATATCGAGCAGATACTGGTCAATCTCATCACCAATGCGGCCGATGCCATGAACCATCTTGCGTCGGCGCGCATCCTTATCCGGCTGGGAATGCAGGGTGACATGGCGGCCATCGCGGTCATCGATACCGGCACCGGCATAGCCGATGACGTCCGCACGACATTGTTCGATCCGTTCATAACCACCAAGGAGCCCGGCAAGGGCCTCGGGCTGGGCCTGTCGATTTCCTACGGCCTGGCCCGCGATATGAACGGAAGCATCGACGTCACCCCCACGCCGGGTGGTGGCGCCACGTTCACGCTCACCCTGCCGCTCGCCCGCACAAACCCCAAAGGGAGCACAGCATGACCCAGACCTCGGTACTGGTCGTGGAAGACGAAGGCTTCGTCCGCAATGCGCTCGACCAATGGTTGAGCCTTTCCGGATTTGCCGTCACCGTCGCCTCTAACGCCCGGGAGGCGATGGCCCGGGTTGGCGATCAGCGCCCGATGGTGGTGGTCTCAGACGTGCGCATGCCGTCCCAGTCGGGCATGGAATTGCTCGGCGCCATCCGGGCGGAAGATCCCACTATGAGCGTCATCCTCATCACCGGCCATGGCGACGTGCCGATGGCGGTGCAGGCTATGCGTGACGGCGCCTTTGACTTTTTGCAAAAGCCCTATGAACCCGAGCAATTGGTGACCATCATCAAGCGCGCCGCAACCCAGACCAATATGCACCGGGAAGTGCTGCGCCTGCGCAGGCGGCTCGATGGCGGCACCGAGGAACTGTCGCGGCGGCTCATCGGCGCCTCTGCCACCATGGAGGATGTCCGCAACCTCGTGCTCGATATCGCCGCCATTGATACCGATGTCATTATTCTGGGCGAGACCGGCACCGGCAAGGAGGTGGTTGCCCGAGGCATCCATGACTTTTCGTCGCGCGCCGACGCGCCATTCGTCGCCGTCAATTGCGCCGCCATTCCAGGCGATCTCATAGAGAGCGAGCTTTTTGGCCATGAGGCCGGCTCGTTCACCGGCAGTGCGGGCAAAAGAGTCGGTAAGTTCGAATTCGCCAATGGCGGAACTTTGCTACTGGACGAGATCGAAAGCATGCCGCTGATCGCCCAGGCCAAGGTCCTGCGGGTCATTCAGGAGCGCGAAGTGGAGCGCGTCGGATCCAATAAGGGTATCAAGCTCGACCTGCGCATCGTCGCCGCCACTAAGGTTGATCTCGGGCTTGAGGCAGAGCAGGGCCGCTTCCGGTCAGACCTCTATTTCCGGCTGAATACGGCGACCGTCATCCTGCCGCCATTGCGCGAGCGGGAGGACGACGCCGTGCTGCTGTTTCACCATTTTCTCGAGGCGGCGCAACGTCGGTTCGGCAAACCGGCCATCCCGCTGCATCCGGCCGACATGGCAACAATCTCGAGTTACAAATGGCCGGGCAATGTGCGCGAACTCAAAGCCTCCGCCGACAAATATGCGCTTGGCCTATCCCGGCGCGACAGTTCCATCGGCTCGATTTTGGGTATTGCCGATCCGAACCAGTCGGATCTCAGCCTGGCCGAGCGCCTGGCCCAGTTCGAACGTCGCGTGATTGAAGAGGAATTGCGCCGGCACGGCAACTCCATAGGCGAAGTTTGCAAGGCGCTCGATGTGCCGCGCCGGACCTTGAGCGAGAAAATGGCGCGACTTAGCGTCCGCCGCGGGTAGGACAAGCAATATCCCGCCGCTGACCCGCCCCCGTTCGGCAAGAACTTGCCCGCTTTCGAAAGGAGCCGGCATGAATCGCAACAATTCCGGCGCTGGCACGGCCCTTGCTTTGTTACGGCTGGACGCCTGGAAAAAGGGCGCACAAGGAGGAAAACATGTTTCGAAATCTGATGAGAACTGCCAGTGTCGCCGCCATCTTGCTTGGTCTAGCGACGCCGCTCGCCGCGCAGGAACTGCGTGACCCATTCGAATGGATCGACCGCATGAACCGCTCTTCAGCAGTGATGCTGCTGGAAGAGGGCGTGATCACGGTCGATCAGGCCGCCATCATCGCCGATGCCATCGAAGCCATGTACGCCGAGTCGGATTCCCCGGACTTCCGCCGTAGCGGCAGCTATCTGTCGATCGAGCCGCGCCTGCTCGAGCTTGGCGGACCGGAAGTGTCGCGCCTGCATACCGGCCGTAGCAGCATCGATACCGGCCGAACCAACCTGCGCCTGCAGCAGCGCGATCTGATCCTGGCCACCTACGAGGATATGATTGAAGCT
>JBARWY010000191.1:0-7322 GCA_049647065.1 Devosia sp.
TGCGCGAGGCGGTGCGGGAGAATACGACGCTGCTCGAAGGCATCGCGCAGGCCAGCCGGGAGCAGGCTTCGGCCATCGAAGAGGTCAATATCGCCGTCCGCACCATGGACGAGATGACCCAGCACAATGCGGCCCTCGTGGAGGAGACCAATGCCGCCATCGAGCAGACCGAGGCCCAGGCCAGCGAGCTCGATCGCATCATCGACGTATTCACGCTTGAGGGCGGAGCAACGGCGCAGAAATCCCGCCGTGCGGCCTGATAATGGTTGCCGGATCGTTAAGAACTCAAGTCCACACTGACCCAGAATGAACCTCCCAGGGCGTCTCGAAAAATGAAGTTTGGAACTATCGTCATCGGCGTCTGTGGTGCGGTCTTTGTCACGGGCACCTTGCTCATGGGGTCCAGCTTCCTCGTCGGGCGGGCCTATGAGGCGGCCCGCGATGAATCGAGCGTGCTGATGGCCTCGATGCGCGAGCAGATGTTCGCCGACATGATGCACGATACGATGCGCGGCGTGGTCTACAAGGCGCTCTACGCAGCCAGCACCAGTGATAGTGCAGTTGCCGCCGAGGCCAGTGCCGAGATCGTCGAATATGGTGATGCCTTCATTGGTGCCATCGAGGCGCAGGACGCGCTCAACCTCCCCGCTGACATCCGCGCCGCGCTTGATGGCGTTGCCGTACCGCTGACAGGCTATCTCGATGCGGCCAGGGCGCTGGTCGCCAAGGCGGCGGCTGATGGGCCCGAGGCAGCCAAGGCGGACCTGCCCGCCTTCGAGGCCAGCTTCAGTACGCTCGAGGATGCCATGGAAGGCGTATCGGACACCATTTCACTCGGGAATGATCGCAACAATGCGGATTCCCAGGCCGCGGCGACGCTGTCCCGCCTCGCCAGTATCGGCGGCATGGCGATGATCCTGGCGCTGGCAGGCGCGATGCTGCTGCTCAGCCGCCGCTTCATCGTGCGGCCGATGGCGACGATGACCGCCAGCATGCAGGGCCTGGCCGAGGGCCACCTGGATGTCGCGGTGCCCGAGCGGCAACCGGTGGCCGAGATGGCGGCCATGGCCTCGACCTTGGGCGTGTTCCGCACTGCGCTGCAGAGCCGCGCCGAACTTGCCGCCGATGCTGAC
Organism: Devosia sp.; assembly: GCA_049647065.1. Lineage (GTDB taxonomy): Bacteria > Pseudomonadota > Alphaproteobacteria > Rhizobiales > Devosiaceae > Devosia. The sequence goes on from JBARWY010000191.1 coordinate 1,134, forward strand.
GTCAATGCCCAGAAGTCGGCGCACCGCGCCACGCAATCGGCCGTCCTCAACCGGAGCCTGGCCGAAGTGGTAGGCGCGGCGGCCAATGGCGACTTCTCGCGCCGCGTCGAGACGGGATTCGACGATGGCGAACTGCGCGATGTAGCGGGTGCCGTCAACAATCTGGTTGCCGTCGTCGATACCGGGCTCAGCGAGACCAGCGGTGTACTGGGCGCCATCGCCCGTGCCGAACTGGATCAGCGGGTGCGCGGTCAATACCATGGCGCCTTCGGGCGCCTCAAGGATGACACCAATGCGGTGGCCAATCGACTGACCGAGATCGTCGGTCAGCTCAGGACGACGTCGGCGGCGCTCAAGACCGCGACTGGCGAAATCCTCAGCGGCGCCAATGACCTCAGCGAGCGCACTACCAAGCAGGCGGCGACAATCGAGGAAACCTCGGCGGCGATGGAGCAGCTTTCCTCGACGGTGATCGACAATGCCGGCAAGGCCGAGGCGGCCAGCCGTCAGGCGGGAGCCGTTTCCCGTTCCGCCGAAGAGGGTGGCGCTGTCATGACCAAGGCCACTGCGGCCATGGAACGCATCACCGAATCCTCGGGCAAGATTTCCAACATCATCGGATTGATCGACGACATCGCCTTCCAGACCAACCTGCTGGCGCTTAATGCCTCCGTCGAGGCGGCGCGGGCCGGAGAAGCGGGTGCCGGCTTTGCCGTGGTGGCGGTCGAAGTGCGGCGGCTGGCGCAATCGGCGGCCAGCGCCTCGGCTGACATCAAGCAACTGATCGAGCAGAGCGTCAACGAGGTCGCCGGCGGATCAAAGCTGGTTTCGGACGCTGCGGCGCGGCTGGCCGACATGCTGGTCGCAGTAACTGAAAACCACCAGGCGCTCGATGCTATCGCCCGCGCCAGTCGCGAGCAGGCCGGCTCCATCGAGGAGGTCAATATCGCCGTTCGCCAGATGGACGAGATGACCCAGCACAACGCCGCTCTCGTCGAGCAAACCAACGCGGCCATCGAGCAGACCGAGTCGCAGGCGAGTGACCTCGACCAGATCGTCGCCATCTTCAAGCTGGATGGGAGCGCCGCAGGCGGCCGTCGCGCCGCCTAGGCCAGTGCAGCGCTTACCAGCGCCTTGGCATGCAGGTCGGTGGTGTCATAGACCGGCAGCGGGCTGACCGAATCATCGATCAGCATGGTGATCTCGGTGCAGCCCAGGATCACGGCCTGGGCGCCGCGTGCCGCCAGCCGCTCAATGGCGCTCACGTAGATCCGCCGCGACTCGTCGCGCACGATGCCGCGGCAGAGCTCTTCGTAGATGATGCCGTTGAGGTTGGTGCGGTCCACCTCGGGAATCAGCGAGGCGAGCCCGCGTCCAGTCAGGCGATCACGATAGAAACTCATCTCCATCGTGAAGCGAGTCCCCAGCAGGCCAACGGTGTCGAACCCGTCCGCCAGCAAGGCTTCGCTCGTCGGGTCGGCGATGTGGATGAAGGGAACGTCTATAGCGCCGATAATGGCATCGGCGACCATGTGCATGGTGTTGGTGGCCAGCCCGATGACCTCGGCGCCTGCATCCTGGAGACCTCGGGCGATGGCGGCTAGTTGCCGGCCGGCACCCTCCCAATCGCCGGCTGACTGCATCGCGGCGACGGGCGCGAAATCCACCGAATGGACGATGAGCGGCGCTGAATGGAGGCCCCCCAGCCGGGCCGCGGTCTCCTGATTGATGACGCGGTAATAGTGCGCCGTCGATTCCCAGCTCATGCCGCCGATGAGGCCGATGGTCTTCATCGTGCTAGACGTGGGTGAAGCGTTGCGGGATATCGGCAAAGGCCTCGACGACCTTCTCATAGGCCTGCTTCTTGAAGGGCACGATCAAGCCGGGTGTGCGGGTCAGGCGTTCCCAGCGCCACGCGTCGAATTCGGCGGGATGCTTGCCGCCACCGGGCGCGGTCACGTCGATCTCGCTATCCTTGCCAGTGAAGGCAAAGGCAAACCAGCGCTGGCGCTGGCCGCGATACTTGCCGCGAAGCGCGGTGCCAAGCTCCTCGTCGGGCAGGTCGTAGTAAATCCATTCGGGCGCTTCGGCGAGCAGGCTCACGGCGCTGATGCTGGTTTCCTCGTAAAGCTCGCGCAAGGCGGCCTTGAGCGGGTCCTCGCCCTTGTCGATACCGCCCTGCGGCATCTGCCACGGCGCTCCATATTCAGCATTATTTTCAGGGTCACCCTCCGGCTTGCGCCGGCCGATGAAGACATTGCCCTCCTGGTTGAACACGGCAATGCCCACGCAGTCGCGATAGGGCAGGGATTCACGGTCGGGACGGGAGGACATGGCTAATCTCTATTTCATCAGGGCGCTGGCCGGTACCAGCGCGATGCCCTTGGCCTCGAGTTCGCGCGACCATTCGGTTACGGCCGCAACTGAGATGGGCAGGGCGCTGACAATACCAATTGCATGGCCATTCTCCAAAGCCTTGGCCTCAAGGCTGGCAAGCGCTGCGAGAATGGATTGGCGGGACGGATTGGCGTCGATGACAAGGTCGGCGCGCGCGAAGGGCACCTTGTTACCGCCGGCGAGCTGGTTGGCCAGCGACCGGTTGGATGAGCCGTCGTCGAGATAGCCCAGCCCGCGCGAGCCGAGTTCCTCCATGACGGGGGAGAAGTCGGCGGCGGAGGCCGTGAAGCGGGCGCCCATATTGTTGATGACGCCGACATAGCCGCCGAAACGCGCCATCAGCCAGAACAGCTTGTCGAGATTGGCCCGCGGAGGTTCGCCCGTCAGCAGGGTCTGCGGGCCGGGATCATTCTGCGGAAAGTCGAACGGTTCGAGCGGCACTTCGAGCAGCACCTCGTGGCCGGCCGATCGCGCGGCGGCGACCGTCGTTGTCAGCGTCTTGCCATAGGGCGCGAAGGCTAGCGTTGCGGCATCGGGCAATTGGTCGATGGCGTCGAGCGAACCCTGTTCGTTGATGCCCAGCCCGGTGACGATGATCGAAACCATCGCCGTGCTGCCAGCTGCCGCCGGGTCCACCGGGCGCGCATAAGTAACGAAGGGCGTCTGTCCGGTGGCCGAAACGCGGGGAATGGGGCCGTCGCTGGTCTCTTCGCTGAGATCGGGCAGGGCGCCAAAGACATCGGGCAGACCGGCGATGGAGCCTGCGTCTCCAGTGCCTGCTGGCACGCTGGTGATGGAGCTGCCGGCGGGGAATTGCTGGGGATCGGCGGTGATGGTCACAGGACCAGTGCTGACCTCGTTGGCCACCGCATTGCTGTTGCGGGTCGAGGCGATAGCGACCTCCTCGCTGGGCCGTCCGCCGTTTGGATCGTCGGTCAGCACCAGCCGCAGCACGAAGGCGGCCGCAATCAGCGCCAGCACCGCGAACAGCGTCCTGGCAACCGGCAGATGCCGGCCACCGGGCTTGCGCTTGCGCCCGGTCAGCGGCGTCGTCAGGTCATTGGCCATCGTTCATCGGTTCCACGATGCAAAGACAGTGGGGCGAGGCAGCGAATCAGCGGCCTCGCCCCACACGATTTCATAGCACAGCGGCCGGGCCGCCGTTATTCAGCCTTGGCCGGGTAGGCAGCGTTGGTCTCGGTGCCGCCGACCAGGCGGATGGCATACTGCAGCTGAGTGTCCTCCGCCTTGTCGACCGGCACATAGACCGATGAGCCCACGCTGGTTTCTTCCTGGCCTTCGATGGTGATGTGGCCAGCAAGGCCCGCCTCGCCGATGATCTCGTCGCGGCCCTGGAATTCCTCGGGCACCACCTGCTTGATCTCGATGTCGGGCGAGATGCCCAGCGCCTGGATCGAGCGGTTGTTGGGCGTGTAGTAGCGGGCAGTAGTCAGCCGCATGGCGCCGTCCGGGCCCAGCGAGATGATCGACTGCACCGAGCCCTTGCCGAACGAGCGCGTGCCCACGAGGGTGGCGCGCTTGTGGTCCTGCAGCGCACCGGCCACGATCTCGGCGGCGGAAGCGGAGCCGCCATTGATCAGCACCACCAGTGGCACATCGGCGATCATGGCATCGAGCGTGTCGGGCTGGGCGTCGTAGCGGGCGCTTTCCTCGGGAATGCGACCACGGGTCAGCACCACGGCGCCCTGCTTGAGGAAGGCGTCGCTGACATAGACGGACTGGTCGACCAGCCCGCCAGGATTGTTGCGCAGGTCAAGGATGATGCCCTGGGGCGCCACGCCGTCACGGGCAGCGTAGATGTCCTTGAGCGCCTTTTCGATGCCGACAAAGGCCTGTTCGGAGAAGCGGCTCAAGCGGAGCACGGCGACATCGCCCTCGCCTTCCTTCTCGCCGCCTTCCATACTCCAGCGCACGGCGCGCATGGCGATGACGGCGCGGGTCAGTTCGAAGTCGAGCGGCTCGTCGACGCCTTCGCGGAACACGGTGACCTTGATCGAGGTGCCGATCGGACCACGCATCTTTGCCACGGCTTCGTCCAGGGTCAGGCCCTGAACCTGCACGCCATCGAGTTCGATGATGAAGTCATTGGCCATGATGCCTGCCTTGGCGGCAGGGGTTTCGTCGATGGGCGAAACTACCTTGATGACACCCTCTTCCATGGTGACCTCGATGCCGAGGCCGCCGAACTCGCCCGAGGTGTCCTCGCGCATGTCGTCGTAGTCGGCCGGCGGCAGATAGCCGGAATGCGGGTCGAGCGAGGTCAACATGCCCTGGATGGCGGCGCGGATCAGCTCCTGCTCATCCGGGGGATCGACATATTCGGCGCGGATGCGGTCGAAGATCTCGCCGAACAGGTTCAGGTCGGCATAGATTTCCAGCGGATCGCGCGGCGCTGCGGCATTCTCTTCGGCGGTTGGCTCGGGCTCTTCGCCGCCGGGGGCCGGCTCGGCGGGCGGCGCCTGGTCTTCGACCGGGGCAGGAGCCGGAGCGGGCTCCTCCTGGGCGATCAGCAGGCCGGCAGGCAGCGACAACGCCAAGACAATGGCGAGCGTGCGAAGGGGGGTCAGGCGCATGAGGGTTCTATCCACTCTGTGTCGGGTTCGCCCACCATCCGGTCGGATCGACGGGCTCGTTGTTTTGTCGAAGTTCAATATAGAGGGTCGGCTGGGCGGCGCCAGCATTGGTGGTTACGGAGCGCCCAATTGTGCGTGATCCCATGGTGCCCAGTGGCATGCCCATCTGGACGAATTGGCCGATATCCACGGTTACGGTTTCAAGGCCCGCGAGCAGCGCGGTGTAGTTCTGGCCCGTATTGAGGATGACGATCTGGCCATAATTGAGGTAGGGGCCCTTATAAAGCACCCAGCCATCGGCCGGCGCCACCACCTGCGCCTCGGCGCGGGTGACCACGGAGATGCCGTGGCTGATGCCGCCGAAGCCATCGCCGGCGCCATAGTCGACGACGTTTACCCCATTGGTCGGCATGGTCAGGTAACCCTTGGCCGATCCAAAGGGGATGGCGGGCTCGGTGCGAGCGGCGTTGGCGAAGGCAACCTGGACCTGCTCCGCTGTCAGCACAGGCGCATCAGGGTCGACCGCGGCATCGGCCGCGGCACTGGCGGATGAGACCGACCCGGCCCGTTCGGAAAGGCTGCCGATCAGTTCCTGCAGCGTGGTTGCCCGGGCGGCGAGCGCTACGGCCTCGGCCTCCTCAGCGGCGAGTTCCCCGGTACGAACCTCGATGCCCTGCCGGCGCGCGACAATCAGCGTGGCAATGCGCAGCCGCTCTTCCTCGAGCACAGCGTAGTTGGCCTTCAGCGTCGCTTCTTCAGCCAGGGCCTGGGCCTTGATCTCGGTCAGCGTCTTGAGATCTGATGTCACCGAGTCGGCCTTGGCGCGCAGTTGCGGCACGATGGCGGCGATGAGAATGGCGCTGCGGGCAGAGCCCAGCGCGTCGTCGGGATCGACGATCAGCGCCGGTGGCGGATTGAGGGTGATGCGCTGGAGCGCCGCCAGCACATTGGCGATCTCCGCATTGGAGCCATCGAGGCGGCCGCGCACCTCGAATTCGGAAACAATGAGGTCCGACAGTCGCTGTTCGACGTCGGCAACCTCGATTTCGGCAAGCTTGACCCTTTGCGCGGCGGCGATCAGGGCGGCGTTCTGCCGGGTGCGATCGCCCTCCATCTCGGCGATCTCGGCCTTGAGCGCATCGATCCGCTCCTGGCTCAGTGTCAGCGAGGCCTCTATTTCAGCGAGATCGGCGGCGGT
>JBARWY010000192.1:0-68394 GCA_049647065.1 Devosia sp.
GAACAGCGCGCGCAGCTTGGCGAGGGTCGCCATATCGGTTCCGGCGCGCGGATGCTCGTCCTTGTCGACAACAAGCGCATCGCCCTTCTTCTGCGGGATGGTGACGGGCACGATTTCCTTGCCCAGCCGGCCACTGGCCTGCGCGGCCACGGCTTTCTCCTGGCTGCGCACGGCAAAGGCATCCTGCGCCTCACGCGACACGCCGTATTCCTGCGCCACGTTCTCGCCGGTCTCGGGCATGGAATCGACGCCATATTGCGCCTTCATGAGCGGATTGACGAAGCGCCAGCCGATGGTGGTGTCGTAGATCTCGGCAATGCGGGAGAAGGCCGCGTCGGCCTTGGGCAGCACGAAGGGCGCACGCGACATCGACTCGGTGCCGCCGGCGATCAGCAGCTCGGCCTCGCCGGCCCTGATAGCGCGGGCAGCTGATATGACCGCATCCATACCGGAGCCGCAGAGCCGGTTGATCGTGGTGCCGGGCACCGATACCGGCAGGCCGGCAAGCAGCAGGCTCATGCGGGCGACGTTGCGATTGTCCTCGCCGGCCTGATTGGCATTGCCGAAGATCACGTCATCTACGGCTTCCCAGTCGACGCCGGTACTGGCCGCCATCAGGGCCTTGAGCGGGATGGATCCAAGATCGTCGGGCCGCACCGAGGACAGCGACCCGCCGAAGCGGCCGATGGGGGTGCGCATGTAGGCGCAGATGAATGCCTCAGCCATGTCAGAGCTCCGGTACGATGAGTTCACCAATGCCGCCGTCGACGACCAGCTCGGCGCCGGTCACCGCCTGCAGGGCTTCGAGACTCATCTGGGGCAGCTTTTCGCGCAGCACAAAGCGCTGGTTCTCGATGTCGATGACGGCGAGGCTTGTATAGATGCGGGTGACGCAGCCGACGCCGGTCAGCGGCAGGCTGCAGCGCTTGACCAGTTTCGGCGCGCCGTCCTTGGTCACGTGGTCGGTGATGACGGCGACGCGCTTGGCGCCATGCACCAGGTCCATAGCACCGCCAACGGCGGGGATGCCCCTGGGGCCAGTGCTCCAATTGGCCAGGTCGCCATTTTCGGCCACTTCGTAGGCTCCAAGGATGGCGACGTCCAGATGACCGCCGCGAACCATCGCGAAGCTGTCGGCGTGGTGGAAAAACGCCGCGCCCGGTTTAAGCGTCACGGCCTTCTTGCCGGCATTGATCAGGTCCCAGTCTTCCTCGCCAGCAGCCGGCGCCTCGCCAAAATTGAGAATGCCATTCTCGGTATGGAAAATGGCCTGCCGTCCCGGAGGCTGGAACTTGGCCACCATTTCGGGAAAGCCGATACCCAGGTTGACATAGGCCGCGTCGGCGATGTCCTGCGCGGCGCGCCAGGCAATCTGGGCGTTGCTAAGCTTGTCGGTCATGAATAGGCCACTCCGTCGCGCATCAGCGCCTCTTCCTGCTGGGCGTCGGCGACTTCGACGATGCGGTCGACGAACAGGCCCGGCGTGATGACCTGTTCGGGCTCGATCCCGCCCGGCTCGACAATATGGCTCGCCTGCACGATCGTCAGGTCAGCTGCTGCGGCCATCAACGGCGAGAAATTGCGGCCGGCCTTGCGGTAGGTCAGGTTGCCCTGCCGATCGGCCAGTTCGGCCTTGATGATAGCGACGTCGGCCTTAAGCCAGCGCTCCTGCACATACATGCGGCCGTCGAATTCGGCAGTGGGCTTGCCCTCGGCCAGGTCGGTGCCATAGCTCGTGGGCGTGTAGAAGGCCGGAATGCCGGCTCCGCCAGCGCGGATGCGCTCGGCCAGCGTGCCTTGTGGCACCAGGTCCAACGCTATTTCACCGGCAAGGTACTTTTCGGTGAAGGCACGCGGATCGGCTGAGCGGGGAAATGAGCAGATCATCTTGGCGACCATGCCCACATCGATCATGGCAGCAATGCCGATGCGGCCGTTGCCGGCATTGTTGTTGATGATGGTCAGGTTGCCGGGGCTGCCCGTGGCACGAAACCTGTCGATCAGTGCATGCAACAGTTCGATCGGCGCGCCAGAGCCGCCAAAACCACCCACCATGACGGTCATGCCATCGGCGATATCGGCTACAGCACTGGCAAGATCGGGGACAGACTTGTCCATCTCGGCTCCTCTGGCGCAAGCCGCGCCTCGGGACGACTTACGCATCTGAGGGCGACCATCGCAATCAATTTTGTGCGGACTACGCTATTTGTTCGAATATCGCCCAACAAGGACACGGACGCCGGGAGACCTTGGCAGCACCCTCTGATGTCAGCCGTTAGGCACCGTCCCGGCGTGCTGCGGCGCCATAACCAGCACGACCTTGCCGATCTGCTCATTGGCATCGAGCATGGCATGCGCCGCGCGTACCTCTTCCATTGCCAAGGTCGCATGGATACGCGTCGTCATCCGCCCGTCAGCCAACAGCGGCCAGACTTCCCGCACCAGCGAGGCGGCGATCTTGCCCTTATATTCAGGCGAGCGCGGGCGCAGCGTCGAACCGGTCAGCGTCAGCCGCCGCCTCACCAGGTCACGGGTGTTGACCTCAGACTGCGCCGACTGGTGGCTGGCGATCAGCACCAACCTGCCGTCATAGGCCAGCAGATCGAGTTGAGCCTGGATATAGGTGCCGGCCTGTGCATCGAGCGCCACGTCGATGCAATGCTCGCCGGCCAATGAGCGTATCTGGCCCGCCCAGTCCTCGCGATAATTGAAGGCCGCATCGGCGCCCACCGTCCGGCAGGCTTCGAGCTTGTCGGCACCCCCGCCTGTGGCGAACACACGTGCGCTGCGTAACAGCTTGGCAATCTGGATGCCGGCCATGCCGACGCCGCTTGAGCCACCCTGCACCAGCAGCGTTTCGCCCTCGGCCAACCGGCCCAGCCAGATGATGTTGTTCCAGGCGGTGAAGAACGCCTCGGGAAGCGAGGCCGCTTTGACGAAGCTGAGGCCTGATGGCACCGGCATGCACTGCAGAGCCGGCACCACCACAAAGTCGGCATAGGCGCCGCCATTGGTCAGCGCGCAGACCGCGTCGCCCGCCGCGAAGTTCTCGACCCCTGCCCCGACCGCCGCGATCCGCCCAGCGGCATCAAGGCCGGGAATGTCGGTGACGCCGGGCGGCGGTGGATAGAGCCCGCGCCGCTGTTGCACGTCCGGCCGGTTGACACTGGCGGCATAGACTTCCAGCAGCACTTCGCCGGGGCCCGGCACCGGCCGAGGCCGATCGACAATCTCGAGGACTTCGGGGCCGCCCGGCCGGGTGATCTCTACAACGCGCAAATTGGTCTTAATCCCTTCAGTAGGCACGGATGGCGCAGGTGAGGAACCCAGCGCAGGTTACGTCGCGTCCATCGATCAGGACAGCACCGAGTTTCACAGGCCGGCCTCCAGGCCAACCAGCTTTGCAGGATTGTCACGCAGCATGGTGGTGACGTCGGCTTCGCTGTATCCAAGCCCGAGGCAGAGTGCCGCGGCCTGGCGCAGGCCCTCGACCGGGCTTGGATTGTCGACCTGCCCCAGATCGGAGCCAATCGAGGAATTGGCGACGCCGGCGGCGTCGATGTGCTGCTTGAGTTCGGCAGGTGAATGGGTGTTGAAGCGCGAGTCTACATAAAGACAGGCCGACTGCTCCACTACTGCGCCAAGGGCCGCCAGTTCGGAGATATCGGCGAGCGTGAAGTGCAAACCATACATGGGATGGTTGATCACCAGCCGCTTGATGCCGCGCTTGCGCGCCTCATCGAACAGCGGCCAGATTTCGGCGACATGCAGGTGTCCCGACGACAGGATGGCGTCATGCTCGGCGATCATATCGAGGATTTCGCGCACGGTATCGAGGAGCGCGCCATCGTCATCGAGCACAGTCAACGGCTTGGGCTTGCGCAACTGCACGTTGGATTTGAGCTTGCCGCCACGGTGGTTGGAGCGGATGTGGTTGGCGGCATGCGCCGTGGGCATGAAGATCATCTTCGTGCCGCTCTTGAGATGAAAATCTACCACCGCCGGATTGAAACCGCCGGTCGTATTGTTGAGCACCAGCGAGCCATACATGGCGACGCCATGGTGGGCGAGTAGCCGTTCCATGATTGGCAGGAAAGGCCCCACCGAATAGTGGTGGTCCTTGAACAGAATACCCCGCATTCCTGCCGCTGCCGCCTGCTCCACCGCCTCGAAGTGATCGAGTTGCCGCGCCATGGTGGACGGGCCGGAATGGACATGCAGATCGATGGCGCCCTGCAGCAGCCGGTCGACCGTGGCCGGGTCGATTTCCGCAATGATGCGCCTGGCTTCGGCCCTGTTTTCGTCGTTCTCGGCCATGAGTTCCGCTCCGCTCGGTCGAATTCGGGCCGACCTAGCCACCCTTGCGCGGCACGAACAAATCTACTCTATTTCGTTTCCGGCAGGCGGAAAGCGAGCGTGGAAATGGCGGAAAGAGACGAAGATGCGGTGCGGGCGGCCAGCCGGGTTCTGGCTGTGTTGCAGGCCATGAATCGCGAGCCGCGCTCCACTCTTCACTCCCTTCATGGTGTTACCGGCCTGCCGAAGTCCACGCTGGTGCGCCTGCTCAAGACCCTCACCGCCGACGGCTATGTCAGTAGCGATCCGCGCCATGCCGGCTACCAGATCACCTCGCTCGTCACCTCTCTCAGCAACGGCTTCCATGGCGATCCGCTGGTCGTTGAAGCTGGCCGCGCCTGGGCCATCGGGCTCAGCACCGAATTCAAGTGGCCGGTGGCCATTGCCGCCTTCGACCAGAATGCCGTCGTGGTGCGCTATTCGACGGTCTATGACAGCCCCATCTCGCCCTTCCATGCCACCATCAACATGAGGCTGAGCCTGTTCACCCGGGCACTCGGGCGGGCCTATCTGGCATCCTGCACCGACGAGCAGATCAACGCTTTCATCATGCGTGGCGACTCGGACCTGGAAAGTGCCGAGGCCCGCGACCATGGCAAGGTCTGGCGGATGGTCCGCACGATAAGGGACCGCGGCTATGCCATGCGCGATCCGCATGTGGAGCCGCGGACTTCCGATACCATCTCCGTGCCGATCTTTGCGCGCGGCGTGGTGCAAGCCAGTATCGGAATGACCTACTTCCGCGCCGCCACCAGTGCCTTCGGCTCACGCGACGAGCTGGTCGCCGCGCTTAAGCGTGCTGCGGCCGGTATCGGCGCCGAGGTAGACCGGCTGACGGCACACCACGCCTGACTGCTTTCCGCCAGGCGGAATTTTGACCGGGTCATATTGTTCGGGCCCCGCCCAAAAGCGAGGTTCGCCGGAATCGACCGGTCGCGTTATCGAATCCTCATTCGATTCTACGCGCCAACAGGAATGTGCCTATGACGCTCAATTCAGAACTCCTCACCGCGCTGATCTTCCTCGCCTTCGGCGCCGTCGCCGTCTTTGTTGGCTGGGGCTATGGCTTTGGTTCGGCCTCGGCGCTGGGCTCCGGCGCCATGCCGGTGCTGGCCGGCGGTGGACTGGTCATCCTGGGCGTGGCGCAACTGCTGCGCACCACGGCAGCCCACCGGGCCGGCGAGCGCCTGCTAAGCGCCTTTCCGCGCACCGAGCTGCGGCCGCTGCTGGTCATCCTCGGAGCCATTCTTGCCTTTGGCCTACTGATCGACCGCGTGGGCCTCATTCCGTCCCTGGTGGCCCTTGTCGGGATCAGCTGGTTTGCCGAGACCGGTGGGCGCAAGCGCGAGATGCTCACGGTGCTGCTGGTCGTCATCGCGATGATTGTCGCGATCTTCTATTTCGGGCTGGGCATTCCGTTCCGCCTCGTGTCCTGGAGGTTCTGAGGATGGATCTGTTCGCATCCCTCGCCATGGGCCTGCAGGTCGCGGTCACGCCGGTCAACCTGCTTTATTGCCTGCTCGGCGTGACCCTGGGGACGGCCATCGGCGTGCTGCCGGGCGTCGGTCCGATCATCACCATTTCGCTGCTGCTTCCGCTGACCTTCGGCCTCACGCCCGAAGCGTCGATCATCATGCTGGCCGGCATCTTTTACGGCGCGGCCTATGGCGGCTCGACCACCTCGATCCTGGTCAACCTGCCCGGGGAGGCCTCCTCGGCCGTCACCTGTATCGACGGCCACCAGATGGCCAAGCAGGGCCGGGCCGGCTCGGCGCTGGCCGTCGCGGCGCTCGGCTCGTTCTTCGCCGGCACCGCGGGCACCTTGCTGATCGTTCTCGCCGGCCCACCGCTGGCCGGTATCGCCATGCGGTTCGGGGCCGCCGAATATGCAGCGCTGGTCTTTGTCGCCTTGCTCAGCACAGCCGCGATGACGCGCGGCGGCGTGATCAAGGGCGTCGGCGTTGCGTTGCTCGGCATGGTGTTTGGCACCGCCGGCTCCGATGTGTCGACCGGCATGTTCCGCTTCACCTTCGGCATTCCCGAACTGCGCGACGGCGTGGAATTCGCCGTTCTCGCGGTCGGCCTGTTTGCCGTCGCCGAGATCATCGGCAATATCGGCACGCCGCAGGGCGATGCGGTGTCATCGAAGAATATCGGCCGCCTATGGCCCAGCCGCGACGACTTCCGCCGCGCCTGGCCGGCCGTGCTGCGCGGCACCGGGCTCGGCATGCTGTTGGGCGTGCTTCCGGGCGCCGGCCTCGCCATGAGTTCGTTCACCGCCTACATGGTGGAAAAGAGCACCGCCAAGGACCCCGATCGCTTCGGCAAGGGCGCCGTCGAGGGTGTCGCTGCGCCGGAGGCTGCCAATAACGCCGCCTCGCAGACCGCCTTCATCCCCACCTTGCTGCTGGGCATTCCCGGCAGCCCGACCATGGCGCTGATGCTCGGCGCCTTCATGATCCACGGCGTGGCTCCCGGTCCACGCATGATGGGCGACCATCCGCAGCTGTTCTGGGGCCTTATCGTCTCGATGTGGGTGGGCAACCTGCTGCTGGTCATCCTCAACCTGCCGCTGATCGGCATCTGGGTGCGACTACTGCGCGTGCCCTATCACTGGCTCTATGTCTTCGTGCTCGCCTTCGCCTGCGTAGGCGTCTTCACGATGGGCTCGTCGCATTTCGACATCTACTCGCTCGTGTTCTTCGGGGCGCTCGGCTACCTGCTCAAGGCGGCCGGCTGCAACCCAGCGCTGTTCATCCTCGGCTTCATCCTCGGGCCGATGTTCGAGGAGAACTTCCGCCGGGCCATGACCCTGTCGCGCGGCGATCCGATGGTGTTCCTCGAACGTCCGATCAGCCTGACCTTCGTGCTGATCGGCGTTGCGGTGCTCCTGGCGACCACGACCTCGTTCGTCCGCCGCGGCCGGGCCGAGGTGACGGAGTAAGGCGCTCATGCTGGCGTTGAGAGCCACTGATATGGCGGCGCACCGGCAAACCGAAGCCTGAACTGTGGAACCTGCTGGTCGGCGCGCGCGGGCTAGACAGCCCGCGTCGGCACCTGCCCCATCGAGATCAGCGTCATCACCGCCTCTCCGTCCTGATTGATGACGGAAACCCTGGTGCGGATGACGCCGTAGCCGGGCCGGCCGGCGCGCAGCTCGACGATCTCGCGCACCACATGCAGCCGATCACCCGGCCGCACCGGCTTTTTCCAGCGTAACTCATCGACCCCCATGCCCACTACCGGCGAATCTCCGTAGCCGCCCGCTTCAATGAACAGCCGCGTCGACAAGGCAGCCACCTGCCAGCCGCTGGCAATGAGCCCGCCAAAGCGGCCCGCCGCCGCTGCGACCGGATCGGTGTGCATCGGCTGCGGATCGTTGACCTTGGCGAAGGCGACTATCTCCGCCTCGGTCAGCTCGACCTCCTGGCTGGTCCAGCTGTAGCCGACGGCAAAGTCCTCGAAGTACTTCGCTGCCATCGGCTACCTCCGCAGCGGTGACAGTACAGCATCCACATCGGCAGTGGCATCCAGATGCAGCAGCCGATCGATCAGTTCGTCGGCAAAGTCAGGAGCGATCACGCCGTTCACGTTGGCGCGGAACTTGTCGATATAGACCGCTTCGCTCGCCGGGTTGCGGCTGGTGCCGAGCATGTCTTCGACGGTGTGGCTCACCACCCGGCCATCGCTAAGCGTGATCGAGATCACGGCGCGCGAGCGGCTGGTGTCGGCTGTGGCGATCGGGTCCGGCAGATGTATGACCTTGTCGGCCAGCGCGTTGATCACCGGATCTCGCAGGCTGGTCTCGGCATAGGCGGATTTGTCGAAGCGGCCCAGTGCCAGTGCTTCGGCCACAGTATGCTGCAAGCTGATCCGGCCGTGCCACGAGGTAAGCGGACGACGCTTTTCCTCCACCGGCTCGCAGACCGTCCGGAACGAGCGAGGCATGATCTCGCAGCGGATTTCCTGCACCTGCGCCGGGTCGATGCCGTATTGCTCGCGCAGGACCAGAGCCGCGGAGATGAACGGCATCAGGGTATAGGCGCATGGGTAGAGCTTGGAGGCGATGTTGAGGACTTCCCAGCGCGAACCCAGTTCGTCGGTTAGCGCGTCGAAGTTGAAGTTCTCCGCCGCCTGCACATGGCTGCGATACCATCCGAAGCGCCCCTCGAAGACCTTGGCTGGTCCCGAGATGCCATGCTTTGCCAGCGCCACGGCCCGTATGGCCGCCGATGCGGCAAAGCCTACATGCATGGTCTTGGTCGAGGTACCGTCCTCGAAGGACGCGATGGAGCCCGCTGACAGGCTGCCGGCCGTGCCGACGGCGTCGGCCATCTGGCGGAGAGTCAGCCCACGTAGCCGCGCTACCGCATAGGCGGCCGCGAACACGCCATAGACACCGGTGGGGTGAAAACCCATTTCGTGCATGCGCACCGGCGTCACCATGCCGAGACGGCAGACGATTTCCGAGCCCACCAGCACCGCCTCGAGCAGTTGCCGCCCCGACAGATGTCCGGCCTGCGCAATGGGCAGAGCCGCCGCCGCAACGGCGCAGGTGGCGTGAATATTGGTGGCGACATGGGTGTCGTCGAATTCGAGCACTGCCGCCGCGACGCCATTGATGAAGGCGGCGCTGGCGGGAGAGGTTTGTTGGGCATCCATCAGGCTATGGGCGCCCTGCCCGCCGGCATCGGCATCGGCGGTGGCGCGGCGCGCGGCCTGCACGCTCTCGTGGCCGTTCGACGCGATCATCACGCCAACGACGTCGAGCAGCCGGAGCCTGGTATTGTGGATGACAGCGGCAGGCGCCTCGTCCAGCGAAAAGCCGATTGCCCAGTCAGCAACTTCGGAACTGAAGCCAGCCATCGAGATCTACCTTGGTCTGTGGCGCGGCACGCGCGCGATGGGGAACCGATGCGGCCGGCAGCGCTCACTCGCGCTGCCGGCCGCGGAGAGTGTTGGCTTTATTTCGCCAGGCCAAGCGTACCGAGCAGCGTGCCGAAACGGTCATAATCGCTCAACAGGGCCGCATCCAGTTCGGCACTGCCCATGAAGCGGGGCGATACGCCGGCCTTGACCAGCTTGTCGATGAAGGCAGGATCAGTGCTTGCTTCAAGCAATGCGCTCTCGATCATGGCCACCACTTCGGCGGGCATGCCCTCGGGGCCCGCGACAAGCTGCCAGCCGGTACCGCTGATGCTGTCATAGCCGAGCGAAGCCAGCGCCGGAACGTCGGGGAATTCGGCGAGCGGCTCGTTGCCCGGGATGGCCAGCGGCGTCACCGCGTCCTGCCGTGCCTGCGCCACCGCGGCGGCATCCATCATGAACTGCACATCGCCCGCCAGCACGGCCTGAACCACTTCAGACGCGCCCTTGTACGGAATGTGGGTGGCCTCGATGCCCATCACGTTGAGCATGTCGACGGTGGCCACATGGCCCGTGGAGCCGACACCGACGGAACCGTAGTTCAGCTCGCCGGGATGCTCCTTGCCATATGCCACGAATTCTTCGACGGTCGTCACCGGCAGCGTCTTGGAAGCGACCAGCATGCGGACCGCCTCGCTGACATTGGCGATAGGGATGAAGTCGGCGAATGGGTCGAAGCCCACATCGGCTAGATGCGGCGCGGTGGTGAAGATGGCGTTGCCCGCCAGTAGCAACGTGCCGCCATCGGGCTCAGCGCGCGAAACCTGTTCCGCACCGATGGCGCCGCTGGCGCCACCCACGTTCTCGACCACGAAGGTCACGCCGAGGCGCGTTGCCAGTTCATCAGCCACCAGGCGCCCGACGATGTCGCCCGCCCCACCGGCGGCATAAGGCACGACCATAGTCACGGTATCGACGGGGTAGTCCTGCGCGGAAGCTGCGGCCGTCAAAGCCAGCATCGATGCCGTCGTCATGCCGACGAGGCCAAAAATCTTGTACACGTTGTTCCTCCAATGCATTGCAGCACTTGTGCCCAAGTGTTGGCAGTTGAACCGGCGAGGCTCCTATCGGACATTGCGACCTTTCCGCCTGACGGAATGGGACACTCGACATCCTGGCCTTGTCCGGCTTTAGGCAACCGATTGAAGCGCCACAAAATCGCCGATGCGATCGCTGCCGGCCTCGTAGAAATCCATGAGGCGAGGATCGACCGCCATGGCCAGCTCGCGGCAGGTCTCCAGCGGCGTTTCCCAGCCGGAGCCCCCGGCCAGTCCTGCCAGCAACAGCTCATGAGCGGATGCCAACGTCCGGAATGCGTCGGATGCCGCCATCTGCTGATTGCCTACCAGCAGGTGAATTGGCTCGGGCTGGCTCATGCCCTTGAGTACGACAGAACCCGCGGCGAGGAAGGCCAGCTCCGGCGCCGCGGCTCGGGTCTCCGCGGTGACCAGGATGTCGTAGCACACCGTCTTGCAGGCGCCTTCGAGGCGGCTCGCAACATTTACCGTGTCGCCGATGCATGAATAGTCGAAGCGCGCCTCGAACCCCATATTGCCGACCAAGGCCGGGCCAGTGGAAATGCCGATACCGATGGCGATCGGCTCGACACTGCTTTG
Source organism: Devosia sp. (assembly GCA_049647065.1). Taxonomy (GTDB): domain Bacteria; phylum Pseudomonadota; class Alphaproteobacteria; order Rhizobiales; family Devosiaceae; genus Devosia. The sequence continues at coordinate 10,899 of JBARWY010000192.1, forward strand.
TTCCGCATTGAGGCTGCGCAAGGCCGCCCGCATGTCCAGCGCCGCCTCGCAGGCATGTTGAGCATGGCGTGGCACCTCAACCGGCGCATTCCAGAATGCCATGACGGCGTCGCCCATGAATTTGTCGATCGTGCCGAGATGCGCGATGATCGCGGCGCCAAGGCCGGCAAACAGGCGGTTGAGAATAGCCACCAGTTCGGCCGGCGCCGTTCTCTCGCTTAGGGCGGTGAAATTGCGCACGTCCGAGAACATCACCGTCAGCTCGCGCATATCGCCGCCGAGCTTCAGCAACCCGGCATTGGCCTCGATCTGTGTCAGCAGCGAGGGCTCGACATAGTGGGCGAAGGCCTTGCGGATACGGCGCTTGTCGGCATCGGTGACCGCGAACTGGAAGAAGGCCATCGCGGCATAGGCAACCAGCACAGAAAAGAGCGCAAAGCTGGGGTCGAGCAACAGGCCGAACTGGCTGAAGGCGAACCAGCTTCCGGCCGTCGCCATGGCAGCAATCATGACCGAGAACAGCAGGCCCACCAGCGGCCCCGTCAGTACCAGCACCAGCACGACCGCGAGACCGCTGACGGTGATGAGCAACAGTTCCAGCCCGCCGACCCAATCGGCCCGCTGCAGATAGGTGCCGGTCAAAATCTGCTCGAGCGCCTGCAGGTGAATGGAGACACCGGGCACCGCCTCGCCCAGGGGGGTGGCGCGAATGTCCAGCAGGCCGGCGGCTGAGGCCCCGACCAGCACGATGTGTCCCGACAGGAGCGGCGCAAGGTCATGGTACTCGTCGGCCAGCAACTGCGCGGCCGGCACGTAGGTCGATGGCGGCAAGGCGCGATAATAGAGCCACATGTCGCCAGTGGGACCCGTCGGCACGTCGAACTCGCCGATCCGCAGCCCGGATACGGTCCCTGCTCCGGCTGTATCCCCCAGTACCACGAGCGTGGCGATCCCCTGGGCTACGCGCAAGGCCTCGACGGCCAGCGTCGGCAAGGGCGCCGTGCCGGTCGACCACAGCAGCGGCAGGCGCCGCGCCACGCCCGCCCCATCTCGGTCGAGGCTCGCGACGCCCAGTCCACTGGCTGCGTCGGCAAGGACAGGCAGCGGCGCCGCCACACTATCAAGCATCGGCAGGCCCGGCAGGATATCGCCGCCGGTCACGGCATAGCCCGCCTTGGGCGCTGGCGCTTCCGTCCCAGTCATCGCCCGGCTCATCACCAGAATAGTGGATCCATTCGACAGTGCTTCGGCGAACTCGGCATCGTAATCCTCGCCGCCGCTGACGATGGCCGATGGCGACAGGCGATCCGGCTCGGAGAACAGCACGTCGAATGCCACCGCCGCCGCACCCAGTTCGGTCAGCCGGGTGGCAATCCGCGCCATGTCGCGCCTGGACCAAGGCCACTGGCCAATAGCCGCCAGCGATGCCTCGTCGATGTCGACTATTCGCAGCGGCAGGTCGTCGGGGGCCGGTCGCGGCCTGATCTGCTGGAACACGTCGAAGGTCGTCTCGCGGGCAACCCGCACGGCGTAGGGATCGGCTGCGCGCAGCAAGACCAGCGCGACGACTACTGCGGCGCCAAACAACAGTGCCGCCATGCGCCGCTTCAGCATCGGACTAGTTCATCGGCTCGGTGGCAAAGGCCCGCATATTGATCGGGGCGCTCGGCCGGCAGCGCACGTCGCGGCGGAAATCGGTCGGCGACATGCCGGCAATCTTGCGGAAGGATTTGTTGAATGCACTGAGCGAACCAAAGCCGCTATCCATCGCCACCTGAAGCACATTCGCCTCGTCCTGCATCAGCAGGGCCTGTGCATAGCTCAGGCGCATCAGGTTTACGTAGTCGTTGAGCGTCATGCCCGTGGACTTCTTGAAAACGTTCATGGCGTATTTCGGATGGATGTCGGCGGCATGGGCGATGTCGGACGAGTCGATGTCCTCGCGAAAGTTGTCGGCGATGAAGTCACATATCCGCACGACGATCGGCGACGAGTGGTGGTCGAGGCCGTCTACCGCGCTGGCCACGCCAGCCGGTCCCGGCAGCAGCGAATAGGGGTCGAAGCGAATGCGCTCGATACGCAGCAGCAGCTCATCCACCGCCATACTGGCCTTCATCGGATCACCTGATCGCGCATAAGTGTTCCAGCGCTCGAAGTTGAGGGGATCGGAGGCGTCGGTCGCGCGGGTGATCAGGGTCGCGCCCTGCATCAGCTTGGATTGCACATTCTGCGGCAGCCGCAGCCGGAAGAAATGCACCAGCGGCAGATGTCCGCCGGCATAGATCAGATCGTCAGAGGCATCGTAGAGCTGATGGGGCAGTCCGCCCCAGAAAAGGGCCAGATCCCCGGCGTTGAAGTGGGTTTCGTGCCCGCTCATGCGGTAGTGGGCCCAGCCCCTGACGATATAGTTGATCTCGACCTGAGCATGCCAATGCGCGGCCCGCATCACCAATGGGGATGCATGAAACATGGACAGGGCCGTTGGCAGCCGCTCCACCCCATTGGCCTCGGGTTCGTAATACGCCCTTTGTCCCATCTTACTTTCCGCCAATTCCGCATGCCCATTGTGAGGGACGCCATTTGTAATATGAATAGCTTAGGAAGCGCTCATCGTAAGAGCAAATGAAAAGGGAGGACTACAATGAACCGTATTGTGTCGCGGCGCGGCCGCATGCTGGGCGTCGCTCTGGCTGGCGTCAGCTTTCTGAGCGTCGCCGCTGCTTCGGCTGGCGAAATCTCGGTCTGGGTCTGGGACAAGGCGTTTAACGGCGACACCATGCGAGAAGCTGGCGCGCTGTACACCGCCGATCATCCGGACGTGACGATCAACGTCGACGACACCGCCAGCCAGGACGACATCCGCGCCAAATTGCAGACCCAGCTGCTCGCCGGCAGCACCGAAGGCCTGCCCGACATCGTGCTGATCCAGGACGACGTGGCGCAGAAATACCTGCAGTCCTTCCCGGGCGCTTTCGAGCCCCTGTCCGACACGATCGATATGTCCGTATTCGCGCCCTACAAGGTCGCGGCAGCCACCCTCGACGGCAAATCCTACTCGGTGCCGTTCGATTCCGGCGTGACGGGCCTGTTCTATCGCTCCGACTACCTTGAGGAAGCCGGCTTCACCGCGGCCGACCTCGAGAACATCACCTGGGACCGTCTCGTCGAGATCGGCACCGAAGTGAAGGCCAAGACCGGCCATCTCCTGCTTGACCTCGACCTCAACGACACCGGCCTCATCCGCATGATGATGCAGTCGTCAGGCGAGTGGTACTTCAACGAAGATGGCAGCCTCAACATCATCGACAATGCGCCCCTCAAGAAGGCGCTCGAGACCTATGCCAAGTTCTACCAGGCCGATCTGGTGAAGCCGGTTTCCGGCTGGGCGGAATATACCGGTGCCTTCACCTCGGGCGAAGTCGCCGCGGTGCCCGTTGGCGTCTGGATCACCGCGACGATCAAGGCGAATGCCGATCAGTCCGGTCTCTGGGGCATTGCGCCCATTCCGCGCCTCGACATCGAAGGCTCGGTCAATGCCTCCAACCAGGGCGGCTCGAGCTGGTTCGTGCTCTCTTCGTCGGACAACAAGGAAGAGACCATAGACTTCCTCAAGACCGTCTGGGCCGAAAATCCCGATTTCTACCAGGACATCCTAATCAAGCGCGGCGCCGTGGGCTCGCTGCTCGCTGCCCGCGAAGGCGAGGCCTATTCGCAGTCGGACGAGTTCTTCGGCGGCGCGCCAGTCTGGCAGAACTTCTCGACCTGGCTGGGCCAGATCCCCGCGGTCGATTACGGCACCTTCACTGCCGAAGTTGACTCGGCCGTGCAGGCCCAACTCTCCACGATCATCGGCGGCGGCGATCTCGACGCGGCGCTGCAGGCGATCAACGACCAGGCCACGCAGCAGATGCAGTAATCTGGTGGACGGCCGGGTGCCACTCAGTGGTGCCCGGCCCCATCCGGTTCTTACGCTTTGCAGCACCGGGGAGGGTGACATTTGGCACAGGCGCGATTTGATCGCAGGGAGCAGCTGTCCGGCTGGGCATTCATCGCCCCTGCCCTGATCCTGCTCGGACTATTCATGATCTATCCCATCATCTGGTCGCTCTGGATGAGCTTCCAAGTCGGCAAGGGGATGAATCTCAGCTTCGGCGGCTTCACCAACATCGTCCGACTGACCAAGGACGCCGTCTTCCTGCGCGCCCTGGGCAACACCTTCACGTTCTTCATCGTGCAGGTGCCGATCATGATCGTGCTGGCGCTGCTGTTCGCGGTGGCCCTGAACGACGCCACCCTGCGTTTCCGCGGCTTGTTCCGCACGGCTATCTTCCTGCCCTGCGTCACCTCACTGATTGCCTACTCCACCGTCTTCAAGTCGATGTTCGCCAATGACGGCGTCATCAACCAGTTTCTGATGTGGCTGCACATCATCAACGGACCGATCTCGTGGTTCGGCGATCCGTTCTGGGCCAAGGTGGTGATCATCATGGCCATCACCTGGCGGTGGACCGGCTACAACATGATCTTCTACCTGGCGGCGCTGCAGAATATCGACCGCTCGATCTATGAGGCCGCCCGCATCGACGGCGTTCCCGCCTGGGCCCGGTTCCGCTATCTCACCATTCCCATGCTCAAGCCGGTGATCCTGTTCACCACCGTGATCTCGACCATCGGGACGCTGCAGCTGTTCGACGAGGTCTACAACTTCACCGCCGGCAATGGCGGGCCGTCGGACTCGACGCTCACCCTGTCGCTCTACATCTACAACCTCACCTTCAAGTTCATGCCCAGCTTTGGCTATTCGGCAACCGTATCCTGGGTGATCGTGGTGGTTGTCGGCATCCTCAGCCTGATCCAGTTCCTCATCGCCCGCGATCGGAGGCCGTCATGACCGATACCCCCATGACCGACGTCGCAATCGACAGGCCGGTCGCCGCGCGATCCATGCTGACGAGCAACCCCTGGGCGGTGGTTCGCCGTACCCTGGTCTATCTGCTGCTCTCGGTGGCCGCCTTCGTTTCGGTGTTTCCGTTCTTCTGGATGGTAGTGGGCGCCACCAACACCTCCGCTGACATCATCAAGGGCAAGGCCACTTTCGGCAGCGCCCTCTTCACCAATGCGGCGTCCTTCTTCACCCAGGTCGATGCCGTCCGCATCTTCTGGAATTCGGGCTTCATCGCGGTCGTCGGCACGGTGCTGACGCTGGCGATCTCGTCGCTTGCCGGTTACGGCTTCGAGATGTTCCGATCCCGGGTCCGGGAGCGCATATTCGGCCTGCTGCTGCTGCTGCTGTCCATCCCGTTCGCGGCGATGATGGTGCCGCTGTTCGTGATGTTCTCGCAGGCCAAGCTGGTGAACACGTTCATTGCCGTCGTCCTGCCCACAGTGGCGTCCATCTTCATCATCTTCTACTTCCGGCAGGCGACGAAGGCTTTCCCCCGCGAATTGCGCGACGCCGCCAAGATCGACGGGCTTAAGGAGTGGCAGATATTCCTCTACGTCTATCTGCCGGTGATGCGTCCCACCTATGCGGCCGCGACGATCATCGTGTTCATGGCCAACTGGAACAATTACCTCTGGCCGCTGATCGTGCTGCAGACTGGCGAGAACAAGACCATCACGCTGATCCTGTCGGCGCTCACCTCGGCCTATACTCCCGATTTCGGCATGATCCTGTTCGGCACAGTGCTCGCCACCCTGCCCACCCTCATCATTTTCTTCCTGCTCCAGCGCCGCTTCGTCGAAGGCATGCTGGGCGCGGTCAAATAAGGTCAGTATCCATGAGCAGCGTGAAGCTTAGAGGCGTACGCAAGTCCTACGGAAACATCGAGGTCATCAAGGGCGTCGACCTCGACGTGCCGAACAAGGAATTCGTGGTCTTTGTCGGTCCGTCCGGCTGCGGCAAGTCAACCTTGCTTCGGATGATCGCCGGGCTGGAACACATTACCGACGGCGATCTCGAGATCGGCGGCGAGCGCATGAACGAGGTCGATCCGAGCAAGCGCGGCATCGCCATGGTGTTCCAGTCCTATGCGCTCTACCCGCATATGACGGTGCGCGAGAATATGGGGTTTGCGCTGCGGTTTGCCGGCGTCGCCAAGGAGCAGATCAACAAGCAGGTGCTGGACGCGGCGCGCATCCTGGCCCTCGAGCCCCTGCTTGACCGGTTGCCCAAGGAACTCTCCGGCGGCCAGCGCCAGCGCGTCGCCATCGGCCGCGCCATCGTGCGCAACCCGCAGGTGTTCCTGTTCGACGAACCGCTCAGCAACCTCGATGCCGAACTGCGCGTGCATATGCGCATCGAGATCGCGCGCCTGCACAAGGAATTGCAGACCACCATCATCTATGTGACCCATGATCAGGTCGAGGCCATGACGCTGGCCGACACCATCGTGGTACTGCGCGATGGCATCATCGAGCAGGTGGGCCGGCCACTCGATCTCTACGACGACCCGGCGAACCAGTTCGTCGCCGGCTTCATCGGCTCGCCGCAGATGAACTTTCTCGCGGCAACCGTCGTGGAAAAGTCGGCAGGCAACATTACCGTCGAACTGCTCAATCATGACCGGGCAAGGCTCACCCTGCCCGTTTCCGGCGGCACCGTAGGCGAGCATGTCACGGTGGGCGTGCGCGCCGAGCATTTCGGCGAAGCGGGCATAGGCACCGAAATCCCGCTCAAAGTGGACGTGGCCGAGCATCTGGGATCGACCAGCTATGTCTATGCCAATGCCGGCGGCGAGCAGTTGGTGATCGAGCGAGAGGAATCCCGCCACCAGATCGGCAAGGACACCATTACCGTCTCGATCAGCCCCGAGCGCGCCTACCTCTTCGACAGCAAGGGCCAGCGTCTGCGCTGACCTTTTCGGATGGTCTCTGCGCCATCCATGAATCCGGCAGTTCCCTCGGGCTTGACCCGAGGGTCACTCACCACTCATGCCGCGCTGGCAATGGGCCTCGGGTCAAGCCCGAGGGAAGCGCGGTGGGTACAGAAAGATCACGAACACCAGCCAATTCGTTGGCGACTTGAAGGACCAAGACTATGACCGATCAAAAAATCCGCTGGGGCATTATCGGGCCGGGCAGCATCGCCAAGGCGTTCCGCGGCGGCGTCGCCGGCAGCAAGCACGGCGTGTTGGCCGCCATTGCGACGCGCGATCCCAGTAAGCCAAACCTCGCCACCGACTTCCCCGGCGTGCGGGTGGTCCATGGATACGAGGCCCTGCTGGCCGATCCGGAAATCGACGCGGTCTATATCGCCGTGCCGCATACAGGCCATGCCGAGTGGGCGATCAAGGCCGCCGAGGCCGGCAAGCATGTGCTGGTAGAAAAACCCTTCGCGCTGTCGTCCTTCGAGATCGACGCCGTATTCCATGCTCATCGCAAGGTCGGCACCTTCGCCGGCGAAGCCTTCATGTATCGCCTGCATCCGCAGGCTGCCAAGCTGGCCGAACTGATCCGCTCGGGCGTCATCGGCGAAGTCCGCATGATCCAATCGAGCTTCGGCTTCTCGATGGGCAAGTTCCAGCCGGAGCATCGCCTGTTCGCCTCCAAGCTCGCCGGCGGCGGCATCCTCGATGTCGGCGGCTATCCGGTCTCGATGGCCCGCTTCATCGCCGGCGCGGCAATCGGCAAGCCCTTTGCCGATCCGATCAAGGTTTCCGGCACGGCCAGGCTCAATGCCGAAGGCACTGATGACTGGGCTGCGGCTATCCTCACCTTCGAGAGCGGCATCGTCGCCCAGGTCTCCTGCGCGGTGATGGCTAATCTCGATAACGTAATGCGCATCCATGGCTCGGAAGGCCGCATCGAAGTGCCCGATTTCTGGTTCGCCAACGGCAACCGTGACCAGGGCCTGGGCAAGATCGACATCATCAAGGGCGGCAAGACCGAGACGGTCAGCGTCAACGAAACCGCCCATGTCTATTCCTTTGAAGCCGATGCGGCTGCCGAAGCCATCTTCGCCAAGCGCCAGGAACTGTCGGCTCCCGGCATGAGCTGGGCTGACAGCTTGGGCAATGCCCGCGTGCTCGACGCCTGGCGCAAGGATGCGGGGATCGAGTACTCGGTCGAAAAATCGACCAACCGGGTCAATACGCTCGACAATCGCAAGCTTGGCCCGAACACCGGCGTCATTCCCAAGCGCTCCATTCCGGGCCTTTCCAAACAGGCCTCGGCCCTCGCGCTTGGCTTCGAGGATTTCCGCAGCTTCGCCTCGGGCGCCATCCTGCTCGACGCGTTCTGGGAAAAGGGTGGTAATATCTTCGACACGGCCTTTGTCTATGGCTCGGGTTACACCGAAAAGCTGTTCGGCGAGTGGCATAAGAGCCGCGGCACCCGCGAGGGTTCGGTGCTGATCGGCAAGGGCGCCCATAGCCCGCTGGTCTACCCCGATGTCATCGCCAAGCAGCTCACCTCGTCGCTTGATCGCCTGCAGACCGACTATGTCGACGTCTACTTCATGCATCGCGACAATCCGGAAGTTCCGGTCGGCGAGTTCGTCGATGCCATGGATGCCGAGGTGAAGAAGGGCCGCATTCGCGGACCGTTCGGCGGCTCCAACTGGACCAAGGAGCGGTTCGACGAGGCCGTCGCCTATGCCGAACGCACTGGCAAAACCAAGCCGCAGGCGCTCAGCAACAACTTCGCGCTGTCAGAAATGCTGGTGCCGATCTGGGATGGCTGCGTCACCTCCTCGACCGACGAGTGGAAGACGTGGCTCAAGGACCGTCAGGTCACCAACTTCTCCTGGTCGAGCCAGGGCCGCGGCTTCTTCACCGACCGCGCCGGTCGCGACAAGACGGACAATGAAGAGCTGGTCCGCTGCTGGTACAACGACAAGAACTTCGCCCGTCGTGACCGCGCCATCGAACTGGCGCAGAAACTCGGCCACAGCCCGATCCATGTGGCGCTGGCCTTCGTGCTGGCCCAGCCCTTCCCGTCTATCCCGCTGATCGGGCCGCGGACACTCGGTGAGCTCGATGACAGCCTCAAGGCTTTCGAGATCAAGCTGACACCGGAACAGGTGAACTGGCTGGACAACGGCTAGCAGTAGAAAAGAAGGGCTCCCGCGGGAGCCCTTCGCATTTTCGGGACGAAGAGGCCCGGGACGGCAATCGTCTCATTTTACTACTTACGAGACGAAAGCCGTCTCGGGTCCGTCCGTTCGTGACTACCGCAACGCAGGCGGCGCTTACGCACGAACAGATTTTCTCCACTGTTCGCAAACGACGCACGGTTACTCCTTTGTGTCTACTTGCCCACATTCGACCCCTGCCCTATCTTCATCGTCGCGGGACGATAGTTCCGCATAGTTCTCAGGGCGGGGTGCGATTCCCCACCGGCGGTAAAGGCAGCAATGCTCAAGCCCGCGAGCGCTCCATGAAAGTGGGGGTCAGCAGATCCGGTGTGATTCCGGGGCCGACGGTATAGTCCGGATGAAAGAGAACGGGACCAACGCTGCGAGTCAGTGTCCGCTGCCCATTTCGGGCCGGGCGTGGGCATCGGCGCCACTTCCCGTAACCCTGAGGAAACTGGTTACGGAAAGGACTTCACATGAACCAGGTTTCCTCTGCCACCCAAAACGCCGCCACCGGCGCTATCCTTATGATCGGCGCGGCCATCGCCTTTGCCGGCAGCAATGTGCTGCAATCGGTGCTGCCAACCCCCGTGGAATATGGCGGCTTCGGCCTCTCCTCCACGGGCATGGCCTTCTGGCAATATGTCATTGCCTCGGTGCTGGCTCTGCCGCTGATCCTGCGCATCGGCATCGACAAGCTACGGACCAGGCATCCGCTGGCCCATGAAGTCCGCGCCTTCGTCTCGGCACTGGGCGTCCACGTCTTCGTCTATGGCTTCGCCTCCGGCGTGCCGATCTGGCAGATGGTGACATTGCTGGCTACCGGCCCGCTCTTCATCATCCTCGGCTCGACAATCTTCCTCGGCGAACGCGCCACGCCCGTCCGCATCGTCGCCGCGCTGATGGGCTTTGCCGGCGCCATCATCGTCTCGGGTGTCGGGACGGAAGGCCTCGGCTGGGTAACACTGGTTCCGATTGTCGCCGCAGCTCTCTGGGCCGGAACGGACATTCTCACCAAATATCTGGCTCGCGAGGAAGCGCCGGAAACCCTCACCATCTCGCTGCTTGTGCTGGTCACGCCCAACCACCTGCTGATCCTGCTCGCCGTCAATGCGCTCGCCTGGCTGGCGCCCACCGTCCTGCCCGCAGGCGTCGCCGCCGGCTTCCCATTCGCCCTGCCCTCTGGCGTCGGCCTGGGGTTGCTCCTGCTGCTCGGCCTGCTTACGGCTGCCGCGCAATACCTGCTCGGCATTGCCTACAAGCTGGCCGATGCGACCTATCTGCAGCCCTTCGGCGATCTCAAGGTGCCGCTGGGCGGCCTGGTCGGCTGGATCGCGCTAGGCCAGGTCCCCTCCTTCTGGTTCTGGCCCGGCGCCGCGCTGGTCATCGGCGGTTCGCTGTTGATCTTCTGGGCCGAGGCCCAGAAGCGCCCCACGCTGAGCATGGCCTGACCTCAAACTGCTCCCGCCCATTGCCGGGAGCAGTTATCCCCGCGGGTTTCACAGGTGCTATACTGACGGCGGTCGGCACCCTGTTCTACTTTCGGAATGAACTTTCCAATATGGCTTGATCGGCAACGTGGATTGGGGATTATGGAGGCAATGCCGGAGTGACCCAATGTCCGAGACAACAGCCAAAATCGTGCCGCCGCAGGATTTTGACACGCTGCGCACCGCGATCCTCGAGCGCAGGAGCGAACTCCCCAAACGCCTGACCCAGGTGGCTGCCTATGCGCTGGACCACCCGGACGAGATCGCCTTCGGCACCGCCGCCAGCATCGCGCAATCTGCCGACGTCCAGCCTTCCACGCTGGTCCGCTTTGCCCAGCAGTTCGGCTTCGATGGGTTTTCCGGCCTGCAACTACTGTTCCGCGCCCGCCTGCGCGAGCGCACGTCATCCTACGAAGAGCGCCTGCGGGCGCTGGAGCAGGATGGGGCCGCGCTTGCCGAAAGCACAACGATCTTCAACGGCTTCATCGCCGCCGCTCACCGCTCAGTCGATGCCATCACCGCGGCCGTCGAGCCCGATGCCTTCGAGCGGGCAGTAACCTTGCTGGCCAATGCCGAGACCATCTATCTCATCGCCAAGCGCCGCTCCTATCCCATCAGCAGCTACATGGCCTATGCCTTCGGCAAGCTCAAAGTCCGCTGCCAGCTTGTCGGCACCTCGGCCGGCATCGACGACGACCTGCTCGCCATGGCCACGCAGCGCGACGCCGCCTTCGCCATCAGCTTTTCGCCCTATGCTTCGGAAAGCGCCGCCCAGGCCCGGGCCATGGCGGCGCGTGGCATTCCTGTGGTCTCGCTGACCGATTCTGCCTTCTCGCCCCTGGCCGAATGCTCGCAGGAGTGGTTCGAGGTGGTCGAAGCCGACCATGCCGGTTTCCGGTCGCTGTCGGCGAGCATGGCCTTCGCCATGGCGCTGACGGTCAGCATAGCCGAGGCGCGCCGTCGCGGCTGAGCCACGCAAGGCCAAGTTCCACAATTGGAATGAACATTCCACATTGACGAAACAGCGGAACTTATGTTTCGTGCTGGGGCCGGCGGAATGACGATGAGGAGGACCGAGTGACCAATGCGCACCAGCCGCAGGAGACGCTGCCGCTCGACGTCATCACCATCGGCCGCGCCTCCGTCGATCTCTATGGCCAGCAGATCGGCACCCGACTCGAAGATATCGGCAGCTTCGCCAAATCGGTCGGCGGCTGCCCCACAAACATTGCCGTGGGGACTGCCCGGCTAGGCCTCAAATCGGCACTGATTACCCGTGTCGGCAACGAGCAGATGGGCCGGTTTATCCGCGAACAGCTGGTGCGCGAAGGCGTCGAAACCACCGGCATCGCTACTGATCCAGACCGGCTGACCGCCCTGGTCCTGCTGTCGGTGGAAGGCGAAGGCGTGTCGCCGATGATCTTCTATCGTACCGACTGCGCCGACATGGCGCTGGACGAAAGCGATATCGACGAGGCACTGATCAAGTCAGCCCGCGCCATCGTGGTCACCGGCACGCATTTCAGCCGCCCCAACAGCGAGGCGGCGCAGAAGAAGGCGATCCGCATCGCCAAGGCCAATGGTGCCCTCGTGGCATTCGACATCGATTACCGCCCCAATCTGTGGGGACTGGCGGGGCATGACGCCGGCTTCTCGCGCTTCGTCGCCTCCGACACAGTTTCGCAGAAATACCAGTCCGTCCTGCCCGATTGCGACTTGATCGTGGGCACCGAAGAAGAAGTGTTGATCGCGTCGGGCGCGGCCGACCTCGTTTCGGCGCTGAAGAAAATCCGCAGCCTCTCCGATGGGACGATCGTGCTGAAGCGCGGGCCCATGGGCTGCATCGTCTATGACGGTCCAATTCCGGACGACCTGGAACAGGGCATCGTCGGCAAGGGCTTTCCCATCGAGGTCTATAACGTGCTCGGGGCCGGCGACGCCTTCATGAGCGGATGGCTGCGGGGCTGGCTGCGCGGCGAGCGGCATGCGACGAGCGCGACTTGGGCCAACGCCTGCGGCGCCTTCGCCGTCAGCCGCCTGCTCTGCGCCCCGGAATATCCGAGCTGGGAAGAACTCAACTACTTCCTCAAACATGGCAGCAAGGACCGCGCGTTGCGCAAGGATGCCGATCTCAACCACATCCACTGGGCGACCAATCGGCGGCACGAGATACCCAGCCTGATGGCGCTGGCCATCGACCATCGCAGCCAGCTCGAGGAGCTCGCCAATGGCGATGCTCAGGTGCTGGCACGCATACCGGCGTTCAAGGCGCTCGCGGTCAAGGCAGCCAGTCGCGTTGCCAATGGCCGACCTGGCTTCGGCATGCTGCTCGACGACAAATATGGACGTGAGGCCCTGTTTGCAGCGGCGGCACAGTCCGATTTCTGGATCGCCAGGCCCATCGAACTCCCCGGCTCGCGTCCGCTGCAATTCGAATTCAGCCAGGATCTGGGTTCGCGACTGATCGACTGGCCGGTGGATCACTGCATCAAGGTGCTGTGCTTCTATCATCCGGACGACGCGACCGACCTGAAACAGGTGCAGATCGAAAAGCTCCGCTCGGCCTACGAGGCCGCGCGCAAGGTGGGCCGCGATCTGCTGATCGAGATCATCGCCAGCAAACATGGTGGGCTGGCCGACGACACTGTCGCTCGCGCCCTCGGCGACATCTATGATGCCGGGATCAAGCCGGACTGGTGGAAACTGGAACCACAGGCCAGCCGCTCGGCATGGGCGCAGGTCGATGCGGTGATCGAGACGCGCGATCCGCTCTGCCGTGGCGTGGTGTTGCTGGGGCTGGAGGCGCCGCAGGAGGCGCTGGAAGCCGGCTTTGCCGCGGCGCGCTCGTCGCGCAGCGTCAAGGGATTTGCGGTCGGGCGCACCATATTTGCCGATGCGGCAAAGCGGTGGTTTGCGGGTACGCTCAGCGACGACGAAGCGGTGGCCGACATGGCGCGCCGGTTTAGCGCCCTGGTGGAGATTTGGGAACGGCTGGGCGAAAGCGCTGCGGCGTAGCCGGCACGAGAATAGGAAGCGGCCATGAGCCAGAAGACAATCCGATTGACGATGGCGCAGGCCGTGGCGCGGTTCCTGACCATGCAGAAGACGGTCATCGACGGCGAGACCGTGCCGATCTTCGGTGGCGTCTTCGCCATTTTCGGTCACGGCAATGTCGCTGGCATCGGCGAGGCGCTGCATGGCATCAAGGATACGTTGCCGATCTATCGCGGCCAGAACGAGCAGGGCATGGCCCATGCCGCCATCGCCTATGCCAAGGCCAGCTTCCGCCGCCGCTTCATGGCGTGCACCACCTCGATCGGCCCGGGCGCCCTCAACATGGTGACAGCAGCCGCGCTGGCGCATGTGAACCGGTTACCGGTGCTGCTGCTGCCGGGCGACGTGTTCGCCAACCGGCTGCCCGACCCCGTGCTGCAGCAGGCCGAGGATTTTGGCGATGGCACCGTCACCGTGAATGACTGCTTCAAGCCGGTCAGCCGCTACTTCGACCGCATAACCCGCCCCGAGCAGATCATTCCCGCCCTGCGTCGCGCCATGCAGGTGCTGACCGATCCGGCCGAATGCGGCCCGGTAACGCTCAGCCTTTGCCAGGACGTGCAGGCTGAGGCTTACGACTATCCGGAGAGCCTCTTCGAGGAGAAGATCTGGAACATTCGCCGCGTCATGCCGGATGCGGACGAGTTCGCCACCGCGGCGGCGGCGCTGCTGCGTGCTGAAAAGCCGGTCATCATCGCCGGCGGCGGTGTGCTGTATTCGGAGGCCACCGACTCGCTGCGCCGCTTTGCCGAGCGTTATGGAGTGCCGGTGCTGGAGACGCAGGCGGGGAAGTCCAGCCTGCCGCATGATCATCCGCTCAATATGGGCTCAGTGGGCGTCACGGGCACATCCGCCTCCAACCGGCTGGCCGAAGAGGCCGATGTCGTGCTGGCGGTTGGCACGCGGCTGCAGGATTTCACCACCGGCTCCTGGGCGCTGTTCAAGAATGACGACCTCAAGGTCATCGGACTCAACACCCAGCCCTTCGATGCGCACAAGCATCGCGGTCTCCCCCTGGTCGCCGATGCACGGGCGGGCTTGGAAGCGCTCAACCAGGCGCTGACCGGCTGGCAGGCCGATGCCGAATGGACAGACAATGCCAAGGCCGGCAAGGACGACTGGCTGGTGGCCGCCGACAATGCGACGGCCGCGACCAATGCCGAACTACCCTCGGATGCACAGGTGATCGGAGCAGTACAGCGTGCCCGCCAGAGCGCCACTCTGGTCTGCGCTGCCGGCGGCCTGCCCGGCGAACTTCACAAACTGTGGAAAGCACAGGTGCCGGGCAGCTACCATCTCGAATACGGCTTCTCGACCATGGGTTACGAGATTGCCGGCGGGCTGGGGGTCAAGCTGGCGCGGCCAGATGACGACGTCGTAGTCATGGTGGGCGATGGCAGCTACATGATGCTCAATTCCGAGATCGTCAGCTCGATCATGCTGGGCGCCAAGCTGACCATCGTGTTGCTCGATAATGCCGGCTATGGCTGTATCAACCGCCTGCAGATGGCCACCGGCGGCGCCAACTTCAACAATCTGTTGAAGGACACGCACCATGTCACTCTGCCGGGAATCGATTTTGCCGCCCACGCGGCTGCCATGGGTGCGGTTGCCCGCAAGGTCAACTCGATCGCCGAGCTGGAAACCGCCTTGCAGGAAACCGAAAGCGTCGACCGGACGACGGTCATCGTCATCGACACCGATCCGCTGATCACCACCGACGCGGGTGGCCATTGGTGGGACGTGGCGGTGCCGGAGGTCAGCGACCGGCCCCAGGTCAACGCGGCGCGCGCGGCATATGTGCAGGCGCTGAAGGCTCAGCGGGCTGGCTGACGAACATCGAGGACAGGAGCACTCAATGAAAGCCAAACTCGGCATGTCGCCCATCGCGTGGTGGAATGACGACCTGGTCGAACTCAGCGATGACGTTTCGCTCGAGGAATGCCTGCGCCAGTCGCGATCGGCCGGCTTTACCGGCATGGAGAAGGGCCGTCGCTTTCCGGATGATCCCGATGTCATGCTGCCCATCCTGCGTGCCGCCGATGTCACGCTGTGCGGCGGCTGGTTCTCCGGCACGCTGGTCAATGAAGACCTCGCTGCCAACAAGGCGCGCATCGCGCCGATGATCGCGCTGTTCAAGGCGGTCAACGCGCCCTGCATCGTTTATGGCGAAGTCGGTCGCTCCATACAGGGTGATCGCAGCAAGCCGCTGGCCACCAAGCCCAAGCTCAGCGACGACGAAATGAAGTCCTACGCCTTCAAAGTCACCGAGTTCGGTGAATGGTGTGCCGAACAAGGCATGCCCCTCTCCTACCACCACCACATGGCGGCGGTCGTTGAGACCGAGCCTGAACTCGATGCCTTCATGAAGTATTCGGGCGCAGGCATTCCGCTGCTGCTCGATGCCGGTCACCTGGCCTTCGCCGGCGGCGATGTGCTGCGCGCCATCGACAACCACCACAAGCGCATCAACCATGTGCATGTGAAGGACGTGCGCACAGACGTCATCAACAAGCTGGACCGGACCCGGCAGAGTTTCCTCGATGCCGTGGCGCTGGGCGCCTTCACTGTGCCGGGAGACGGATCGCTGGATTTCGGCGCCATCGTGCAGAAGTTCGCTGACTATGGCTATGAAGGCTGGTTCGTCGTCGAAGCGGAGCAGGATCCCAAGGCCAATCCGCCGCTGCGGATGGCGCAGGTGGGCCACAAGGAACTTATGCGCGTGATGACGGCGGCGGGCTATTCTGTGGAAACGCAGGGCTTTCCGAAGGGATGAGTTTTGGGCGGGCAATGTGCTAGAGCATGGCCAACAGGACTCATCGAAGGCAAGCCCATGGCGCTCAAGCAAAATGATCTGAACTGGTTCCGCCCGATGTGGCGGCGTGTTGCCGTGGTGGCGTTTCTGACGGTCTGGCTGGGCTGGGAGCTGCTGTGGTCCAAGGACATGTTCTGGGCGCTGCTGGTGGGTGCCGCCCTTGCCTACTCGCTTTACAATTTCTTCTATGCCTTCCCCAAGGAGGAGCCGGCCGATGAGCAAATCCAACCTCCGAGTGCGCCCGAAGGCGAAGACGGGCCTCGTCCATGAAGTAACCCCGGCTTCGGCCGGGTGGACCTATGTGGGCTTTGCACTGCACAAGCTGGACGCCGGCACGGTGGCCGGCGGCAATTCCGGTTCCCAGGAGCTGTGCCTGGTGCTGGTTGGCGGCAAGGCGCGGATTGCGGTGGATGGCGTGGATTTCGGTGAACTCGGCGAGCGCATGACGCCCTTCGAGGGCGCGCCCTGGGCCGTCTATGTGCCGAGTGGCAGCGAATGGGCGGTGGATGCCACGACAGCGGTTGAACTGGCCGTCTGCGCGGCGCCCGGTGGCGGCGATCACAAGGCAAAGGTCATTCCACCCGGAACTCATCCACGCATCACCCGGGGCAAGGGCGCCAATGTGCGTCATGTCTACAACATCATGCCCGAGGACGACGGCTCAGCGCATTCGCTGCTGGTGGTCGAGGTGATCACCCCGCAGGGCAATACCTCGTCCTATCCTCCACACAAGCACGACCAGGATAACCTGCCGCACGAGAGCCAGCTGGAAGAGACCTACTATCACCGCATGAACCCGCCGCAAGGCTTTGCCTTTCAGCGCGTCTACACCGATGACCGGAGCCTCGACGAAGCGATGGCCGTGGAAGATGGCGACGTGACGATGGTCCCCAGGGGGTATCATCCCGTCGCGACCACGGCGGGATATGACCTCTACTATCTCAACGTCATGGCCGGGCCGAAGCGGGTGTGGAAATTCCACAATGCGCCCGAGCACGAGTGGCTGCTGAAGTAGATGGGCGTCCTCCCCTCTCTCAGCGCCCTTGGAACACGCTCTTGTCCGCCAGCGCGCCGGTGACTTCGCTTACCTTGACCGCCCTGCCCTCCTTGACCGACTTGAGTGCGGCATCGGCCAGCGCCAGAGCGATCAGGCCGTCGATGCCGCTGGGCGACGCCGGAGATTTCGATTCAACGGCATCGATGAAGGTACTGATTTCGCGGGCATAAGCCTCGGTATAGCGGGTCATGAAGAAGTCGTGCAGCGGCGGGCGGGTGTAGCCCGCGGCATTGGCGACTTCGATGGAGACCGGCCGCTGGTTCTCGGCGGCGACAGCGCCCTTGCTGCCATGGACCTCGATGCGTTGGTCATAGCCGTAAGTGGCGCGGCGGGAGTTCGAGATGGTGGCATGCTTACCCGAGGCGGTGGCGAGCATCACCGAGACGCTGTCGTAATCGCCGGCGACGCCGATAGCCGGATCGACCAGCACCGAGGCCTGGGCGGTGACGGTGTCCACCTCCTCGCCGAGCAGCCAGCGGGCCATGTCGAAGTCATGGATGGTCATGTCCCGGAAAATGCCGCCCGAGCGCTTGATATAGTCGACCGGCGGGGCGCCGGGATCACGGGAGACGATGGTCACCATCTCGACTGTGCCGATCTCGCCCTTGGCAATGACGTCCTTCACCGCCTGGAAATGCGGGTCGAAACGGCGATTGAAGCCGACCATAAGCGTGCCGCCTTCGGCATCGACCACCTTGAGGCAGGCCTTCACCCGCTCGACATCGAGGTCGATCGGCTTCTCGCAGAAAATGGCCTTACCGGCGCGGCTGAACTGCTCGATCAGGTCGGCATGGGTGTCGGTCGGCGTGCAGATGACGACGGCGTCGATGTCGGTCGCCGTGAGAATGTTATCCACGCTACGCACGGCGCAGCCATACTGCGTCGCGAGGTCATCGGCGGCCTTGGGGAAGGCATCGGCGATGGCGACCAGCGTGGCCTTGGAATTGGATGAGATGGCCTTGGCGTGCACCTTGCCGATGCGGCCAGCGCCGAGCAGGCCGAAACGAACGGTCATTTTCGATCTCCGGAATAGTGCGCCGATGCAACATATGCACCGCATCGCTGTCAATCTAGAACATTCGTTCCACGGAGCACGAGGCCTGACTAGGCCTCTCTGGCACGTTCCAGGATGCGCTTGCACTCCAGCAGCTCGCGCAGCACGTCCGACAGCCTGTCGCGCGACTCGCGGTCGAGGCCTGGGCTGGCCAGCATCACCGCTTCTTCGATTTCGGCTTCGTCACTCGCGGACTCGGCCTGCTCGATCATCGGCAGAATATCTTCGAGCGGCTTGCCTTCGCCGACGGCGATGACATAGCGGCTGCCCTGGTCCTTGAGGATGCGTTGCACGCCCTTGATGGTGAAACCCTGATCATAGAGCAGGTGACGAATGCCGCGCAGCAGCAATACGTCTTCGGGGCGGTAGTAGCGCCGGCCGCCGCCGCGTTTCAGCGGTTTTATGGTGGAGAAACGAGTCTCCCAGAAGCGCAGGACGTGCTGTGGCAGGTCCAGTTCATCGGCAGCTTCGGATATGGTCCGGAAGGCGTCTGGAGACTTGTCCACGGAGGCTGAGACTCGCTGGATGGCTTATTTTCCAGTACGAACCATAGATTTGTTGATCTTGGACTTCAACACGTTGGATGGCTTGAACACAAGAACCTGTCGGGGGAGGATCGGAACCTCTTCGCCAGTCTTGGGATTGCGGCCGATACGCTCGTTCTTGGAGCGGACCTGGAAGGAACCAAAGGATGACAGCTTGACGTTCGCACCGGTTATCAGGGCATCCCCGATAAGCTCGAGCACCCTCTCCACCAGTTCGGCCGACTCGGTCCGCGACAATCCGACCGTGCCATAGACCGCTTCGGCCAGATCGGCCCGCGTTATCGTCTTTTGTGTCATTCGTACCCCCGTGTTGCCGAAAGGTGCAAATCCCCACGCCGGGACGAGTTGCATCACGTCCCTGATCGAAGTTGCTGCCAGCACAACTCCTATGTGGAATTGCACCATAGCCGCGGGAATCTATCCCTTCGCTCAGCGTTACCGGGCTGTCACTGTCCCCTCGTGCGACCGGTTTCTACGCTGGGTTCCTCCACCCAAAAAGACACTAACGCCTTGAAACGCCTAAGGTCAATCGGCTCCAGCCATTACCAGCGAATGAGAGAAGCGCCCCAGGTGAAGCCGCCGCCCATGGCTTCGAGCATCACCAGGTCGCCCTGTTTGATGCGGCCATCGGCCACCGCAGCGCTCAGCGCCAGCGGCACGGAGGCCGCGGAGGTGTTGGCGTGGCGGTCCACGGTGATGATGACCTTTTCGGGCGGCAGACCCAGCTTGTTGCCGGCGCCCTCTATGATGCGCCTGTTGGCCTGATGCGGCACGAACCAGTCGAGATCGGCCACGGTGTAGCCGGTCTTTTCGAGCGTGGCATAGACCACGTCGGTGATCTTGCCGACGGCATGCCGGAACACTTCGGGCCCCTGCATATGCACATGGCCGGTTGTGCCGGTGGTGGACGGGCCGCCATCGACATAGAGCTTGTCCCAGTGGTGCCCATCGGAGCGAAGAGCCGACGCCAGCACGCCGCGCTCGGGGGCGTCGTCCTCAAGTTCGATCTTCTCTAGCACAACGGCGCCGGCACCATCGCCGAACAGTACGCAGGTGGTGCGATCGGTCCAGTCGAGCAGACGCGAGAAGGTTTCGGCACCAATGACCAGTGCCCGCGTCGCCAGCCCGTTCTTGATGTAGCTGTCGGCGGTGGCAACCGCATAGACGAAGCCGGAGCAGACGGCCTGGATGTCGAAAGCCATGCCGTGGTGCATACCCAGCTTCATCTGGACCAGGGTGGCCGCAGCGGGGAAGGTGTAGTCGGGCGTGGTGGTGGCGACGATGATAAGATCGATGTCATCCGAAGTGACGCCAGCCGCGGCCATGGCCTTCCTCGCTGCCTCGACGGCGAGATCGGAGGTGAATTGGCCTTCGGCCGCAATATGGCGCTCCTTGATGCCGACGCGCTGCTGGATCCACTCGTCTGACGTATCGACCATGGTGGCCAATTCGGCGTTGGTCAGCACCTTCTCGGGAAGGTAACCACCGACACCGCGGATGATTGTACGCGTCTTGGTCACGCCGGGTCCGCCTCAGGTTCTGCTTCAGGGGCGGCAGGAGCCACCTTGATGGGGAAGCGCTGCATTGTTTCGCCGATCTTGTCGATCAAATGGCTGCGAGCCATTTCGTAGGACAGGCTCAGCGCGCTCTTGTAGCCAATTTCGTCAGTGCCGCCGTGTGACTTGATGACGATGCCGTTGAGGCCCATGAACACGCCGCCATTGACGGTGCGCGGGTCCATCTTGCGACGGAGCGCATTAAGCGCCGAGGTGGCGAACAGCGCGCCGATGCGGCTCATCAGGTTGGATTTGAGAGCACTGCGCAGGTACGAGCCTACCTGGCGAGCGGTGCCCTCCGCGGTCTTGAGTGCGATATTGCCGACGAAGCCTTCGGTGACGACCACGTCGACTGTCCCCTTGCCGATATCATCGCCCTCGACGAAGCCGTGATAGGTGAACCCCGAGCCACTTGCCTCGGTCAGGATCTTGCCGGCTTCCTTGATGTAGTCGAGGCCCTTCACTTCCTCCGTGCCTACATTGAGCAGGCCAACAGTCGGTGAGTCGTCATCAAACAGGCAGCGGGCCAATGCGGAGCCGAGAATGGCGTAATCGACCAGTTGCCGGGCGTCGGCACCGATAGTGGCGCCCATGTCCAGTACGATGATGTCACTGCGTAAAGTGGGCCAGATTGCCGCGATTCCCGGCCGGGCAATGCCCTTCATCGGCCGCAGGCAGAAGGTGGCCATGGCCATCAGCGCGCCCGTATTGCCGCCGGAGATAGCGACGTCGGCCTCCCCGTCCTTGACGGCCTGGATGGCCATCCACATCGATGAGGTGCCCTTGCCCTTGCGCAGGGCCTGACTGGGCTTCTCATCCATGGCAATGACCAACTCGGCATGGCGCACGACGGAAGCCGGTTTCAGAGCCGGAAATTCGTCCAGCAGCGGAGCGATCTGCTCCTGCCGCCCATGAAAGATGAAGCGGGTATTCTTGCGCTCGCGAAGGGCCAGCCAGGCTCCGTGGATTACCGCGCGGGGCGCGTTGTCGCCGCCCATGGCATCCACTGATATCGTTATTGTATCGGTCATTTCAGCCCGTTCTGCGCCTCACGAGGAGGCAGGCAAACATATCGCATCGGGGAGTCGGTGCAACCCCTGGTACCCGGCGCTACCGGTCAATATCGGTGGACTTCTTGAGCTTTTCTAGGGCAGCGAAGGGCCCGGAAGGCCCGCCGCCGAGGTCGATACCCAGCGAGTCGAGGCTTTCGCCCGGACGTCGCGGATAGGGCTCGATCGCCAGCGCCAGAGTCTCGATCAGCAGCGCACTGAGATCGACCTCGGGCCCGTCGATATGGTCGGGAAAGTCATCGTCCTCAAGGTCGACGAATACTTCCGAGCCGGGTGTCGGCTTGTGAGCCTGTGCCTCGGGCAGGAAGACGCGATCGACCTGCTCCTCGATATGCTGGCCAACAGGCTCAAAGGTCACGACGGATGGCTGGACGATGTCGGCGACCAGACGTCCTAATGCCCTGATGCCTCCGCGCAGCGGGGCCACGGTCAGCACCGCCTCGAACGAATCGATGGCACTGAGCTTGAGTTCTTCGGCGAGCGCAACGCGGGTCGGTTCATCCAGCGATACCTTGAGCTCCCGCCCGGTTGCCGGCAGGCGGTCGATGCGAACGACCGCATCGAACAGGGGGGTGTCGGCGCTCATGCCGCCACCTGGAAATTCAGGGCGCCGCCGGTGATCGCCGTGGCAGGCTGAGTGGCCAGTGCACGGTCTTCGGCGAGGAGATAGTCGGCCAAAGCCTCGACATGCGGCCCGGCAGCGCCGTCGAACAGGTTGCGCGATAGCACTATCTGCAGGGCCGCGCTGTCGTCGCGGTCCATGGCCTCGTTGAGGGCGGCCAGTAGGCCGAAGAAGATGTTGCCCATCTTCTGGATGCGCTTGGGCACTCCCATGTCGCCCACGCCCATCTCGCGAAGCGAACGGTCCATGTCCTTGAAGAAGAGATCGAACACCGCCTGGCTGAACTCCTTCTGCTCGCCCGTCTCGGCGCGCAGTCGGCGGAACAGCAAGGCCAGATGGAGGCTGATCATATCGAAGCGCCCGGTGACGGTATCCGGCACCAGCCACTCGGCGTAGAACCGCGGTTGCCGGGATTGCGCCACAATGGCGCTATAGACGGCGTAAACCGGTGCGGTGGCTGTGTTCTTGCGGAACAGGGACAGGATCATGGGATTGCGCTCAGCATCTGGATCAGCCTAACAGGGGCAAACAGGCCTGCCGCAGCATTGCCAGCTTGCCAGACGGACGGCTTGGCAGTTACACATTCCGGCGGCTACAAGGGCCGCTGCCTTGTTGTCGTGCCTATAGTCGAGAGCCATCGGGAAAGTCAAATTCATGCCCTTGCGTACCGCCTCCGGTTCACTCGCGCCGCTCGCTGCAGCCGCTTTGCTGGCAATGACGCTCGCCGCTTGCAACAGCAGCACGTCGCTGATTACCAAGCGGACCCAGGGATATGAAATCTCCGATAGCGCCATGGCGCAAATCCGCCCGGGCCAGAGCCAGGAACTGGTGACGCTGGTGCTCGGCTCGCCCCAGTCTACCAACTCGTTCGGCGACCAGTCTGCATTTTATTATGTCGAGACCAAGGTGCGGCAGACCGCGTTCGGCATGACGATGATCGATTCCCGTACTGTGCTGGTGATCTACTTCGACAAGAACAAGAAGGTCATCGATAAGGCTGTCTATGGTTTGCAGGATGGCAAGACGATCGCCATCGAGAGCCGCCGTACCCAGTCTTATGGCGAAGATCGCTCGTTCATCGACCAGATCCTGCAGTCGTTCTAGCCGCAGCGCCTCCAGTCGACAGTCTGCAGAGCCCGCACTAAGCTGACCGCCGATCTGGCGGTCTCTAGTAGCGGGCTTTTTGCATGTCGCACGCAATGACGTCTGGAAAGGCGCTGCCTATCGTGGCGCTCATCGCACTCACCGGCCTGTGGAGTGAACCGGCTCTCGCCAAGACCAAGCTCCAGGGCGAGGCATTACGCCAGGCCTGCATAGGGGCCTTCGGTGATCGCGACCACTTCGATTGGGTCCCCCGGATGGGGCTCGATAATGCAGTGGCCATCTGCCGCAGCGCAGTCGCGGAATTTCCGGATGACCGCGAGGTCCGGCTCTACCATGCCATATCTCGTGACCAGTTCGCCGAACATGGCGGATCGCAGGATGACAATGTCTTCGCCACCGGTGTCTACCGCGAACTGGCGGCCGCTGGCCTCCCCGTCGCGGAATATGCCCTTGGGACCATGTTCGACGAGAATGCCGGCGTGACGACCCAAGACGCCCTGGCCTACATGATGCGGGCCCGCGCTGGTGAGTTCGGGAAATCGATCCGCTGCCAAGCCCTGCAGACCTTCGGCTATGCCGATCTCGACGGCAATGGCCCATCCTACGACGTGGCTGCGGCGGAAAGCATGGCACATGGCAACTACGTCTGCGCCGGAAGCCTGACCAGCATGGTCTGGAACGGCTACGCCTCGGCCAGCGACCTGCCGCTGCAACTTGGCGAGTATACACGCTATGCGGCTGTACACGGCGACCCGGCGGCCATGGCAATGCTCGGTCTTTTCTATGCCCATGGCACGGGCTCGACCGACATCGAGCCCCAACTGCAAGGCCAGTTCACCGCTCGACAGGACGCGGAACGCGCCGGCGCCTGGCTGCTGCTGGGCCATTGGGGAACAAGGAGCGCGTGGAGCCCCGAGCGCTATGCCGAATTCTGGGACCACAATCATCTGCTGTCACCAGTCATTATCGAGGCAATGCAAACGGCACTCAAGACGCTCGGCTATTATGACGGCGAGGCGGATGGCAATTTTCTGCCGGCAACGCAGCAAGCGCTTGCTGTGTTCGCGACGTCAGACACAGACACGCTGTTCCAGTCAGTCAGGGCCAAGGAAAAATTCGCTCCGGGCCTCGGCATGCGCGAGGCGGCGCATATCGGGAGCGCAGCGATCAACGCAGGTAACTAGGGCCAGCGGCCGGTCAGGTCTACTTGTCGCCCTCGGCCAGATCGACACCTGCCTCGCGGGCGATGGCATCGAGCGCGGCGTTGACGAGGCCTGTCGCTTCGTCTTCGTAGAAGGCCTTGGCGACATCGACATATTCGGTGATGACGACGCGGGGTGGGATGTCCTTGCGACGCAGCAGCTCAAAGGCCGCGGCGCGCAGGATGGCACGGAGGGTGGCGTCCACCCGCTCGACCGGCCAGCCTTCGGCCAGCGCGCGATCGACTGCGGGATCAATGGCAAGCTGGTGCTTGGCGACGCCGACCAGGATTTGCCGGAAGAAATCGGCGTCGGCGGGTAGGTATTGCTCGCCCTCGATCTCGCGCCCCAGGTGGAAGGCGCCGAACTGGGCCAGTGTATCCTCGAGCGTCGCGCGGCCCACATCCATCTGATAGAGCGCCTGCACCGCGGCCAGGCGGGCAGCACCACGCTGGTTGGCGGGGCGGTCGGCGTGTGGATCGCGTTTGGGGGCGTCGGCCATAAGGACTTTCATCTTTGCTGTGCGGCCGCAGGGCCGCGATGCCGCGAAGGGCGTCGCAACCCCATAATCTTCCACGGGGGGAACTTCAACAGGGTCGCGGTTCAATGTGGCCGTTGTGGCCGCTCATATAGTGTCAAACTGTCATCGCCGAGCAGCTGCCGGTCTACCTCAACGAGACCAGCAGCGCCCAGAACGTCAGTGATGGGACCATCGGGGCTGGCCGGAAGACCGTCCGCCCCGATGCGTTTCTGGCTGGTCACCAGGGCAAAGCGGTCCACCAGATCGGCTTCCAGCAGCCCCGCGGCAAGCCGTTGGCCTGGTTCCACAATAAGATTCTGGATGTGACGCTCGGCCAGTGCCTTCAGGGCCGATTTAAGGTCGGGCCTGCCTTTGGCTCCCGCAACTCGAATGGTTTCGACCGAAACCGGCGCGTCGACGCTGGTCTTGGTTTCTGCAATGATTGCAGTGCGATAGCCAGAGAAGCCCCCAATCAGATTCACCTTGCGATCGATACCCGAGGCACCGGCCAGAACGACGCGAAGGGGTGTTCGTGCAGTCAGACCGGGCAAGGTCACGTTCAGCACCGGATCGTCATCGCGCGCGGTGGCAGCACCGACCAGCACCGCATCGGCGCGGCTACGCAGCATGTCGATCCACTGACGCGCGGCGGGACCGGCAAGCGACCCGCCCTGCCCTTGCCGGCCAAGCATGCCGTCAGCGGAGACGGCAAGCGCAGCGGTAACGAAGGGTCGGTCGGCGGTGTGGCGAAGGATATGGCCCGCGTGCAACGCCAGAGATGGCCCGTGTCGCGCAAGAAGCGTCTCGATGCCTGCGGATTCGAGCTGGGCAGCGGCGCCTCCAGGAGCCTGCGGATCGGCAGCGCCGATCACCACACGCATGATGCCGGCGCGAATGATGGCATCGACGCAAGGCGGGGAGCGACCCCAGTGGTAGCACGGCTCTAGCGTAACGTAGAGCGTGCAGCCCGCGGCTTCGAATCCGGCTCGGACAACCGCCTCGGCCTCGGCATGCGGCCGCCCGCCCCTGGCGGTCACAGCCCGCGCGATCAGCGTCTGCGATCGCGGATCAACCACCAGAGCAGCGACGGCGGGGTTATCTGCTGTTGTACCAAGAAGGGGCGTAGCATACCGCGCCGCGGCATCGAGCCACCGCCGGTCCTCGTGGGAAAGTTGGGTCACTCGTCGTCCCGCAATGTCCCCTGCCCTTCGGCAAGTTCGGCGAGGAAGTTACGGAAATCGTCGGCGGCGGAGAAGTTCTTGTAGACTGAGGCGAAGCGGACGAAGGCGACATCATCGAGGCCCTTGAGGCCATCCATGACATATTCGCCAATCTGATCCGAGGTGACTTCCACGTCACCCAAGCTCTCCAACTGCCGGACAATGCCGGAAATCATGCGCTCGGTGCGCTCGGTCTCCACGGCGCGCTTGCGCAGGGCGGTATAGACCGATTTGGCCAGCTTCTCGCGGTCGAAGGGCACCTTGCGGCCGCTTTTCTTCACGACTGTCAGATCGCGAAGTTGCACGCGCTCGAAGGTGGTAAAGCGGCCACCGCATCCATTACAGACGCGGCGGCGGCGGATGGCGCCCGAATCTTCGGTCGGGCGGCTGTCCTTGACCTGCGTATCGTCGTTGCCGCAATAGGGACAGCGCATTGAAAGACCTTAGCTGGCGTAGATCGGGAAACGGGCGGTCAGTGCCTTGACCTTGGCGCCCACTGCCGCTTCGACGGCGACATTGCCTTCGTCGGAATTGGCTTCGCGCAGACCATCGAGCACTTCAACGATCAGGCTAGCGATTTCCTGGAATTCGGCAACGCCGAAACCACGCGTGGTGCCGGCCGGCGTACCAAGACGAATGCCCGAGGTGACGAATGGCTTTTCCGGATCGAAGGGAATGCCATTCTTGTTGCAGGTGATGAAGGCGCGGCCCAATCCCTGCTCAGCGCGCTTGCCGGTGGCATTCTTCGGGCGCAGGTCGACCAGCATCAGATGGTTGTCCGTGCCGCCGGAGACGACGTCGAGACCGTGCGACTTGAGCGCCTCCGAGAGCGCGCGGGCATTGGTCACGACCTGCTGGGCATAGGCCTTGAATTCGGGCTGAAGCGCTTCCTTGAACGCCACGGCCTTGGCGGCGATGACATGCATCAGCGGACCGCCCTGGAGGCCTGGGAACACAGCCGAGTTGATCTTCTTGGCAATGTCCTCGTCGTTCGAGAGGATCATTCCGCCACGCGGGCCACGCAGCGACTTGTGGGTCGTCGTGGTCGTGACGTGGGCGTGCGGGATTGGCGAAGGATGCACACCGCCGGCCACGAGACCGGCGATATGGGCCATGTCGACCATGAGATAGGCGCCTACGGCATCGGCGATCTGCCGGAACTTTGCCCAGTCCCAGAAGCGGGAATAAGCAGTGCCGCCGGCTACGATCAGCTTGGGCTTGTGCTCATGGGCAAGGCGCTCGATCTCTTCCATGTCCAGCAGGTGGTCGTCGCGACGGACGCCGTAGGACACGACGTTGAACCACTTGCCGCTCATATTGACCGGCGAGCCATGGGTCAAATGCCCGCCCGAATTGAGGTCGAGACCCATGAAGGTGTCGCCGGGCTGAAGCAGCGCCAGGAATACGGCCTGGTTCATCTGGCTACCGGAATTGGGCTGCACGTTGGCGAACTTGGCGCCGAACAGCTGCTTGGCGCGTTCGATCGCCAGCGTTTCGGCAACGTCGACGAACTGGCAGCCGCCGTAATAGCGCTTGCCGGGGTAACCCTCGGCATACTTGTTGGTCATGATCGAACCCTGCGCCTCGAGCACGGCGCGGGAAACGATGTTCTCGGAGGCGATCAGCTCGATCTCATGCTGCTGGCGGCCCAGTTCGTCACTTATGGCACGGGCGATCTCAGGATCGGTCTCTTCCAGCGTGTTGGAAAAGAACCTGGGGAAGAGCGGGGTTGAGGTGGCGGCGCTCATGGGACGATGACCTCGCAAGAGACGAAACAAGTCGGCATGGCCGTGGCTTTATCATGCCGCGAAGCGCGATTCCAAGACGGAGAAAACTGGGACGGATTCATAGGGCTCCCCTATTTTGAGTGTGGGTGCCCAGGCGAGCGGCTCTACAAGGTTCGCGTTCCCCGATGGTTCCCCATCTCTTCTCGCCAGTCGCGCGAACACGAGCAATATGGCGCAGAATGCCCGCGAGGAAAAGAGGAAACCGCCCCGGCCAACCGTTCGCTCACAGACCATGACAGCAGCAAAATGGCGCAGGCACCGCAACTGACGGGCTCCGGCAGCATTGAGGATACAATGGGGCCAAATTCTTGAGGAGCTCTAGCATGAAAGTCCTTCGTACCGGCGTCCTTACTGCCGCTCTCACCTCGGCCATTTCACTCACCGCCATTGCACCTGCCCAGGCACAGAACGTCACGCTGAACTTCGGCCAGCGCCAACAGGTCATCCAGACCTATTGCGACCGCTACCCCAATGACTATGACTGTCGCGGCTACTATGCCGGGAACTGGGGCCGCCGCGACTACGACCACTTTTATCGCAATCGCAGCAACGACCTCGCACCGATCGCTTCGGGCATCTTTGGCATTGCCCTCGGCGCCATCATTGCCGGTGCAATAGCCAATGAAAACCAGGGCAATGGCGATATCGTCGTGGGCCGCCCCGGCAACTACTCGTCACATGTCGATGCCTGCTACGCGCGCTACCGCTCGTATGACGAGCGCACGGACACTTTCATGGGTTATGACGGCGTCCGCCACCGCTGCAATCTCTAGTCGAATCGCTAGGCCAGCTTGCCCCGCCCGGGAGAAGGTACGGTTGGATTGCCAGCCGTCTCTTCGCCCAGTCGTTTTCTGAGCTTGGACAACGCCATCTGCTGCATCTGAAACTTGGTAGCGATAACCGGGGTGATGACGATGACCTCGATGCCGGTAACAGCGTCGATGGCGGCGACGCGCATCTGCTGGCCCACCTGCACGAACTCGAAATAGACCTCACCGTCGGCCATGGCGCTCCCCTGCCCAGACACTAGCAAGATTCTGCGGCCATCAAAAGCAAACGCCCTCCGTTAGGAGGGCGCTGGATGGGGCAGGCGCGGCGATCAGCCGTTGGCGGTTTCGTCGAAGGTGACCTTACCCTGCTCGTCGAACTTGTAGACGTCGTCGCGGAAGCTGACGGTGCCCTGGCGATTGGCCCAAGCCGTGATGTAGGTGGTGTGGATCGGCACCCGGGCCTTGCACTCCACATCGAGACGCTGGAGCGACTCGAAGGTCATGTCGACCTTGCCCTGATCCCAATCGCCATTGTCGCGCAGCAGCCAGTTGACCAGTTGGTTGACACCGTCCACGCGGACGCAGCCCGAGGAGTGGAAGCGGGCGTTCTCGCCGAACAGCGCCTTGGTCGGCGTGTCGTGCAGGTAGCAATCGTAGGGATTGTAGAAATTGATCTTGCAGTGACCCATGGAGTTGGCCGCGCCGGGCTCCTGGCGATACATGTGGTTCACTTCAGCATCGCTGATGTTTGACCAGTTGATCGAGGCCGGATCAACCTTGTTACCGGCGCCGTCATAGATAAAGATATTCTGCTCGGCGAAGTAGTTCGGGTTTTCCTGCATGTATTTGGTCAGGTCCTGGCGAACCAGCGACTTGGGCACGTGCCAATAGGGGTTGAAATTGATCTGGCTGATCTTGCTGGCCATGATCGGGGTGGCGCGCTCGACGCGGCCGACAACCGCCGTGTGGCGCTGCTCGACCATGCCGTCATTGACGGCTTCGATGGTAGCGGCCGGGATGTTGACCACGACGTAGCGTGGGCTGAGGTTCGCTGCCATGCCCTGAACGCGGGTGAAGTTCAGGTAGAGCTGCTGCAGGCGCGTCGCCGCCGGTACGTTGAGGGCATACCAGGTCGGCTCGTCCACCTGGCCGTTGACGATCAGGCCGTGGCGGGCCTGGAAGGTGCGCACACCCCGGTCGGTCTCTTCATCGAACAGGTCGTTGATGTTCGGGACGAGTACCATGTCGCCGGACGAGATCAGACGGCGCTTCAACGCAATCACCGATTCACCAGACTTGCCGATGAGCAGGCGGAACGCTTCCTGGGGGATCTCTTCCCAGCCGCCATTGGCGACGAAAGGTTCGTATTGCGAAATGGCCAGCTGCAGATTGTAGACCGTGTCGAAGGACAGGATCGGTTCATTGGTCGCAATCAGCGCCTCAGCGGCTGCCGTGTTGCTGTCCTTGTCGACATTGCGCAGGACATTGCCGCGGTTGACGAGATCAAAGACCGATTCCTGCCCGCGCGCTATCGCCGGCAGTGCCAAGGATGCGCCGGCCATGGCCGTATACCGGAGCATAGAACGTCTAGTCAGCCGCATTGAGTCACCCGAATTTCCAGCCGAAGCAGGCCAATTTTTACCATCACGTCCCGCGGGCCACAACGCGGTCAACCGCATGTGAACCCTCTTCAGACTTCGTGAACCAAGAATACGCGGGAAATGGCTCTAAACCACTAACGACGCAGTTCGCGCGCGTTTGCGGCACAAATGTGAACGCCGGCCCACGGGGACCGGCGTTTGCATTCGGGTGTGGCGCAGCCGCAACAGTTTGCCGGCTGTGGCTAGAGCTTGTAGAGGATCTGGTCGACCCAGAAGCGTTCGAGGCGGGCGAGGGCCTTGTTGAGGCCGTCGAATTCGTCGTCGCCCAGGCCGCCGACCTTGTCGATGGACTTGAGGTGACGGTCATAGAGCTCGTCGATCACCTCGGCCACTTCCTCGCCCTTCGGGGTCAGCTTGATGCGGACCGAACGGCGGTCGGAGCGGGAACGCTCCTGGAAGATGTAGCCGGTCTCGACAAGCTTCTTGAGATTGTAGGAGACGTTGGAGCCCAGATAGTAACCGCGGGAGCGCAGCTCGCCGGCGGTGAGCTCAGCGTCGCCGATGTTGAACATCAGCAGAGCCTGGACGGGATTGATGTCGTCCCAACCCATGCGGTCGAACTCATCCTTTATGAGATCGAGCAGGCGCCGGTGGAGGCGTTCGACGCGCGAAACGGCTTCCAGATAAAGCGGCTTCAGGCTCTGGGGACGTTCCGGGGAAAGGGCCTCGGCTGCGTTGGATTTGATTGCCATTTGTGCCTCACTGTTTTGCAGTCTGTGCGATTTTTCGCATCTCATGAGGCCAAACTACGGCGTGCGGACTAAGATCGCCCTAAGCGGCGTGATTAAGAGCATCTTACTGGAATGCAATGAGAATTTGGCTTTACGCTTCGTTACACCAGTGCATAGATTTGTAACCTTACGAGGGTGTGAAGGGCGGCGGGGCCGCCCGTCATCAGTAGGCTTCACGCAAGGTTGCGAGCCCCGAGCAGCTTGAGCGCCAGCACGCCGGCCACCGCAATCCCCTGCCCCGTCAGCAACGCGAGACCGATCCCGCTGAGGCTTGTTGCGTAGAGCGCGACCAGCAGAGCGCTGCCGACCACCCAGGCGATATCGCCGACGATAATGCCCAGCACGATGCTCCTTGCGGGACGACCGCTACTGGCGACGAAGGCATTGAGAGCGGCCCAGGGCAGAAGCAGCAATCCCACGGTCCAGAGGAAACTTGCGGGCATGTTCCAGCCCGCCAATTGCGTCAGCGGTCCAGCCAGGGTCAGCAGCGCCAACCCCATGGCCGCCGAGACGATGGCATCGACCCAATAGACCAAATGGGGATCGAGGCGAGGAAAGGTTTGTATCTGGGTGGTCATGGCATCACTCCGTTCCGGTTTTGCGATGAGGCCAACCTCGCGCGCCGACGTCATGGCTTCAATTATCTCCCAGGTAATGGAATAGCATCCGCGGGTGGCTCATGGTGGGCGTGGAGGTGATGATGTTCAGCACGATGTTACGGGAGTGGCGCGCCCTACGCGGCATGAGCCAGCTCGACCTGGCACTGGGCGCCGATGTTTCGACGCGCCACGTGTCCTTCATTGAATCGGAGCGTTCCAAGCCAAGCACCGAGATGGTGCTGCGACTGGCCGAAGCGCTCGACCTGCCGCTGCGTGAGCGCAACGCGATGCTTGTGGCAGCGGGGTTTGCGCCGCAGTTCGGTGACAGCACCTGGCAAAGCGCTGAGATGGCGGAGGTGCGTCGGGCGGCGGAGCTGTTGCTGGCCGCGCATGAGCCCTACCCTGCCATCGTACTCGACATGGCTTTCAACGTGCTCGACGCCAATCCTCCGGCAATGGGCATGATTGGGGCGACGCCGGACCTGCTCGGACAGGTGAACCTTGTCGATCTGGTCTACGGGCCCGGGCCAGTGCGCGAGTCGATCGTCAACTGGACCGAGGTCGCGGAATACCTGCTGCATCGGATGCGGGAGGGCGTGCGCCGCCACGGCCCGCAATCGGCGATCGGGGCGGTGCTACGGCGGGCGATGGGGCAGCCCGGAGCGAGCGAACTATCCATCGTGCGCGTCAACTGGGGTGGCTCGGTGCTGCTGCCACTGGAATTCCGGATGAATGGCGAGGTGACGCGCTGGTTTACGACGGTGACGAGCTTTGGCGCGCCGCAGGATGCGATGGCGGAGGAAATCACCATCGAACAATTCCACCCCGACGCGGGCTAGTCGGCGGCGCGGGCGCGGTTTAGGCGGATCGACAGCACGAAGATGATGAGGATCGAAGCCAGCAGGACCAGCCGCACGGCAAAGCCAAAGGCGGTCATCCGCACGTCGGGATTGCCGAGCAGGTAGAGTGCCAGTTCCACGGCCGTAGCACCGACCAGCAGCACGGCGCCCCAACTGGCCTTGATCCACAGCCCCACTGCGGCAAAGAGCCGGGCCAGGGCGAAGACCGCAAGGTAGACGAAGCCGGTCACGCCCATGGTCGCGATGGGGCTGACGTCGCCCAGATTGACGCCAAGCAGGCGCGCCGCGTCGTTGAGGCCCAGCAACAGGCTGATGATGGCGACGATGCGGATATAGATGGCGATGGGTTGAGCGCTGAAGTCCATGCGGTTTTCTAGCGGTCCGAGACGGATGCGACAAGCCGGAGCTTGGAGGGCGCTGATGGCACTGATAAACGAGAGCCGCAGGACAAGGAGCCTCTCCCATGGGCGATCACTGGCAAAAGCACGACATGGCGTTTCTCGGCGGCAGCCGATTGCGCCGCACCCGCCGGACGGCCTGGAGCCGCGCCATGGTGCGGGAGACGGTGCTTACACCTTCCGACCTGATCTGGCCGCTCTTCGTCATTGACGGGCACAACGAGCGGACCCAGATACGCACCATGCCTGGCGTCGAGCGGCTGAGCGTCGATCTCTGCGTCGAGGCGGCCAAGGCCGCGCGGGATGCGGGCATTCCGGCGCTGGCGCTGTTCCCCAATACGCCGGATCACCTGCGCAGCGAGAATGGGGCGGAGGCCTACAATCCGGATAACCTGATGTGCCGGGCTTTGTCGGCCGTCAAGGGCGCCGTGCCGGAAGTTGGGTTGATCGCCGACGTGGCGCTGGACGAATATTCCAGCGATGGCCAGGACGGGCTGGTGCGTGACGGCGAAATCCTCAACGACGAGACCGTCGCCGTGATGATCCGCTCGGCGCTGGTACAGACCAAGGCTGGCGCCGACATCATCGCGCCATCCGACATGATGGATGGCCGCGTTGGCGCCATTCGCGCGGCGCTGGATGCCGAAGGGCATGAGCAGGCCCAAATCATGGCGTATGCCGCGAAGTATGCGTCCTTCTATTACGGACCGTTTCGAGAGGCCGTTGGATCGGGGAGCAGGCTGAAGGGCGACAAGCGCACCTATCAGATGGACTATGCCAATTCCGACGAGGCGATGCGCGAAATCGAGCAGGACATCGCCGAGGGTGCCGACAGTGTCATGGTCAAGCCTGGCCTGCCTTACCTCGACATCGTGCGCCGGGCTCGGGACAACTTCAACATCCCGATCTACGCCTACCAGGTGAGCGGCGAATACGCGATGATCGAGATGGCGGCCGCCGCCGGCGCCATCGACCGCAAGGGGGCTATCATGGAAAGCCTTCATGCCTTCAAACGGGCCGGGGCGAGCGGGGTGTTGACCTACTTTGCTCTGGAAGTAGCGCGAGAGCTCGGTCGCTAGCATAAAGGGCACATTTTTGTGGCCAAGGTCTTGCACCGCAGCCCAGCCGTGACAATCTTTCTGCTCATGAACCAGAACCAGCCTATCCTGCCTGATCCCGCCACTGCCCCCGAGTTGTTCGAGGGCGTGTTGACGCGTCGCGTTGCGGCCTTCTTCATCGACCTCATTGTCATGGGGCTGATGATCCTGGCCTTCGCCTTCGTCGGGCTGATCGCCGGTTTCCTGACCTTCGGGCTGGCCTGGCTGGCGCTGGTGTTCGTCGTTCCTGCCACCATCGTGCTCTACTACGGCGCCACGCTGGGTTCGTCCAAGCGGGCGACTGTCGGCATGCAGATGATGGACATCGTCCTCACGCCGACGCGCGGGCAGCCCCTCGATGGCTGGATGGCCATCATCCATGCTGCGGTATTCTGGCTGACCACCTGGATCTCCTGGCCGCTGTCGCTGCTGTTCGCCCTGTTCACGCCGCGCCGGCAGATGATTCATGACCTGGTCACCGGCACGCTCATGGTCCGCCGGTCGCCCATGGTGCGGCACTGGCGTGCCCGGACAGCGCAGACCAGCGGCGCATATTGAAGCATTGCCGCTCGTGAGGCGCAGGAGTACATTCTCCTGATCGCACGCAAGGGTCTTTGATGACCGACCAGACTCCGGAAACGACCCAGCTCTTCCTGACCGCGGCCATGCCGTGCCCCTACCTGCCCGGCAAGCAGGAGCGAAAGCTCTTCACGCACCTGTCCGGACGGCGGGCGTCGAGCCTGCACCACCTGCTGAGCGAGAACGGGTTCCGCCGCAGCCAGAACCTGATTTACCGGCCGGCCTGCGAGGGCTGCAATGCCTGCCAGTCGGTGCGGATCGTGGCCGAGGATTTCGTGCCGTCCGGCCGTTTCCGCCGGGTGCTGCAGAAGAATGACGACCTGTCGATCGAGGTGCGACCGACAACGGCAACCAGCGAACAGTACGAGTTGTTCAAGCGCTACCTGGAATCGCGCCATGCCGGCGGCGGCATGAACCAGATGAGTTTTGTCGACTACGAGTACATGGTCGAGGACACGCCCGTGCAGTCGGTGCTGGTCGAATATCGCCTGCGCGACCACCCGGACCGGACGCTGGTGGCAGTGGCGCTGACCGACGTGATGCCGGATGGCCTTTCGATGGTCTATTCGTTCTATGACCCCGACCTGGCGCCACGGAGCCTCGGAACTTACCTGATCCTCGATCATATCACGCAGGTTCGCTCGGCATCGCTGCGCTATGTCTATCTCGGCTACTGGGTCAAGGACTCGCCGAAGATGGCCTACAAGGCTCTGTATCGGCCGCTCGAAGTCCAGCGGGGAACGCTGGGCTGGCGCCTGCTCGACTAGCGGCCCCGCGCGCAAGCGCAAGCCTGTGAGGGCGGTCCTCGGACCGTCCTTTTTCGTTGCAGGGGCCTTGCTTGCGCCATATGTGTCGGCGACATCGCCTGCAACCTCACCTGCCGGACCCCGTCATGTCTCTGATACTGAAGCTGATCCGGCTGGGCCTGGTATTGGGCGCCTTGGGCGTGGCCAGCCTTGCCATCCTTGCGCTGTTCGGCTTTGCGGTGCCTGAACTCGACCTGCTCAATCATGGGCAGATTTTCCTGCTGCCGGGGACGATTGTCGGGCTGCTCATTGTCGCTGTGCTGTTGCGCGGCAAATTGCGCAGCGCAGCGATGATCGTGGCCGTGGTCGGGATCGCCGCTTCCGCCAATGTGATGCTGCCCGAACTTATCGGATCGCAGCGGCAGCGGCCGGCGACGCCGGAGGGCGGTACCATCACGGTGATGACCCACAATCTGTTCGGCATGAACTACGAGATGGAGAAGGTCACCGCCGCCATCTTTGCCGAAGATCCTGATATCATCGTGCTGCAGGAGTATTTCGGCGAGCAGGCGACGGACCTGCATCCGGCGCTGCTGGCCAGGTATCCGTTCTTCGTGCGCTGCCGCGGCGGCAAGCGGGCCAATCTGGGGCTCTATTCCCGCATTCCGTTCGAACAGGCGGAAGACGGCGCCTGCCCCAATAATGCCTATGGCACTACGCGAACCGCCCATATCCTCGCCGCCTTCCAGACCGAGGACGGGAAACCCTTCTCTGTCATCACCACCCATATGGACTGGCCCATCCCGGTCGCCCGCCAGCGTGAGCAGCTCACTGCGCTTTCCGAGGTGGTGGATAAGATCGAGGGACCGATGATCCTGGCGGGGGATTTCAATTCGACGCCATGGTCATATTCGCTGCGGGAGTTCGTCGCCAACAACGGGCTGGTGCGCGAGACGATGAACCTGCTGACGTTTCCGATGAGCTGGTTCTATCTCGGGGCCTGGCGCGACACGCTGCCGTTCCTGCCGCTGGACCACGTGATGACGCGTGGCGGTATCGTGGTGCACGATATCGGTGTCGGGCAGGCCACCGCGAGCGATCACCTGCCGGTGGTATTCACCTTCTCGGTCGAGTAACGCTACTCGCCCACCTTGATATCAAACACGATCAGGCCGTCTCTCCCGCCTTCCAGCGCGGCGACGAGCTTGCTGCCGGCGGCCTTGTGAGCCGGGTGCGGCAAGTAGCGGTCGCGGGCGGCTTCGTCGACGAAATGCATGATGAAGCCGTCATTGAAACCCTGA
Source organism: Devosia sp. (assembly GCA_049647065.1). Lineage (GTDB taxonomy): Bacteria > Pseudomonadota > Alphaproteobacteria > Rhizobiales > Devosiaceae > Devosia. The sequence goes on from JBARWY010000192.1 coordinate 47,810, forward strand.
CCCAGGCCTTCGGGCGAGACGTTGGGGCCAAATTCGGCCGAGAGAAGGCCTTCGATCTCGCCCACCAGGGCGTTGAGCCCGGCATAGATTTCGGCACGCTCATCAGCACTGACGCCGCTGCGGAATTTGAAGAAGACGCAGTGCCTGATCATCCGACGAACCTGTTGTTCTTGGGGAAGCCGTTGGGCGGCTGGCGGCCGGCGGTGGCGCGGTCGCCGCTCCAGTCGGTCAGTTCCTCGGTGGGCTTGGTATAGGTGCGACCCGAACTGTCGGTCCAGGTCAGGCCATCGGCCGCCCAGAAGGTCTTGAGATCGGAAATGCCGCCATCCTTGTAGCGCTGCAGGCGGACGCCCTTGCCGCGGCCCATCTCAGCCAGCTGGTTAAGCGGGAACACCAGCAGCTTGCGGTTCTGGCCGATGACTGCGACGCGGTCGCCGGCAACGGGAACCAGCAGGGCCGCCTCGTCGGGGGTGCCGACATTGAGGATCTGCTTGCCCTTGCGGGTATTGGCGATCATTTCGTCTTCGCCGACGATGAAGCCATAACCCGACGACGAGGCGATAAGGCGCTTCTGGCCGGGCTTGTAGACGAAGATATCGACGATATCCTGCCCTTCCTCGATATCGACCATGATGCGCACCGGCTCGCCCTGCCCGCGTCCGCCCGGCAGTTTGTCGCCGAAGAGGGTATAGACCTTGCCGCCGGTGGTGAGCATCAGCAGCTTGTCGGTGGTCTCGCATTTGATGGTGAGCTTGAGGCGGTCGCCGGCCTTGAAGCCCTTCTCGTCATTGGCATCGACAGCGTGGCCGCGCGGCGCGCGAATCCAGCCCTTTTCCGACAGGATGACGGTGATCGGCTCGCGCTCGATGAAAGCGTCGCTCACTTCGTCGGCGTTTGCCGTCGGTGTGTCGCCCAGAATGGTGCGGCGCGCGCCGAGGAAGTGGGGCGTACCGTCAGGATTGGCCAGCGGATAGGCTTTCTTGAGGGCCTCGACTTCCTTGCTGATATTGCCCCACTGCCGCTTGTCGGAAGCGAGCAGCGCCTCGAGGTGACCCTTCTCCTCGGTCAGGGTTGTATGTTCCTTGCGCAGCTCGATTTCCTCGAGCTTGCGCAGAGAGCGGAGGCGCATATTGAGGATGGCTTCGGCCTGCACGTCCGATAGCTCGAAAGTGCTCATCAGCGAGGCCTTCGCATCATCTTCCTCGCGGATGATGCGGATCACCTCGTCGAGGTTCAGATAGGCAATAATGTAGCCGGCCAGCACTTCGAGGCGGTGGGCGATCTGCTCCAACCGGTGGTTCGAGCGGCGGACCAGTACTTCCTTGCGATGCGCGAGCCAGGCCTTGAGGGCCTGGGCCAGGCTCATCACCTTTGGCGCGGTACCGCGATCCAGCACATTAAGATTGAGCGGGAAGCGGGTTTCAAGATCGGTGGTCTTGAACAGCTGCTCCATCAGAATCACCGCATCGACGGTGCGGGCGCGCGGTTCGAGCACCAGGCGGATATCGTCGGAACTCTCGTCGCGCACGTCCTTGAGCAGCGGCAGTTTCTTGGCCAGCAGTAGCTCGGCGATCTTTTCGACCAGCCGCGACTTCTGGATACCGTAGGGAATTTCGGTGACGACGATGAGATAGACGCCGCGGCCGGTTTCCTCGATTTCCCACTTGGCGCGCAGGCGGAAGGAGCCGCGGCCGGTTTCGTAGGAATGGGCGATCGAGGATGCGGATTCGACCAGAATGCCGCCGGTGGGGAAGTCCGGTCCCTTCACGAACTGAGTCAGGTCGTGTGCCGAAGCCTCTGGATTGACGTTGATAAGATGGAGTGCGGCGTCGCAAAGCTCGGCGACATTGTGCGGCGGAATCGAGGTCGCCATGCCTACGGCAATGCCGGTCGAACCATTGGCCAGCAGGTTGGGGAAGTTGGATGGCAGGACCACCGGCTCTTCGTCTTCACCGTCATATGTCGCCTTGAAGTCGATGGCGTTCTCGGTGATGCCCTCGAGCAGGCGCATCGCCACGTCGGTCATGCGGGATTCGGTGTAGCGCATGGCCGCAGCGTTATCGCCGTCGATATTGCCGAAATTGCCCTGCCCGTCGACCAGCGGGTAACGCAGCGCAAAATCCTGCGCCAGCCGGACCAGCGCGTCGTAGATCGACTGGTCGCCATGCGGGTGGAACTTACCGATGACGTCGCCGACGATACGGGCGGACTTCTTATAGCCCTGGCCCGGATCGAGCTTGAGCAGGCGCATGGCGTGGATGATGCGACGGTGCACGGGCTTGAGCCCGTCGCGCACGTCGGGGAGCGCGCGCTGGGTTATGGTGGAGAGAGCATAGGAGAGGTACCGCTCCTCAAGCGCCTGCTTGAGATCGACGACGCGCTGGTCGTCGGCAGGCGGGAGGGTATCACTATCAGACATCGGCAGGCATTCCGGGAGAACGAATCAGGAAAGCAGTATAGCCGCTGGAGGATCCGAACTCACCGTTCATGGCGGGAATGCTGGGGTTCTACACGATTTATGGACGTGCGAAAGCGCCGCCTGTGATGCGGTTGTCGTGTCGTCGGTGTTCGCTCATGGGTCAAGGGTGGGGGATGTTTGGCCCGGATATGGGGGCTCTCAACACCCCTCCCAACCCACCCCCGTCACGGGGGAGGTGCCGCTTCACTCGATGGCAGAATCCAGCTCAACCGCAGGGTCGAGGCATACAGCTAGTCTTCCCGGCTCAGAATCTCCTTGAGCATCTCCCGCGTTGGGGATGGCTCAAGCTGCCTTGGCCCCCAGACCTGGGTGTCGAGGAAGTGGCCGGTCAGCCGCAGGGCATCCGCGATGTCGTGCGGGCTGGCATTGCCGCGACTGGTCAGGAAGCTGGGGAGCGGCAGGAGACGGTCGAGATATGGCGCGGCGGCGGCGCGGGAGACGGCGCGGCCGGTCTTGGGGGAGACGTGGGTCAGGTCGGTGGTGGTGCCTGAAGCGGCGCAGGAGCTGAGGTCGAGGCCGAAACCCAGGTCTTCGAGGACAGCCAGTTCGAAGCGGGCCAGTTCAACGCCGTCGGGCGGGCTGTCTATGAGGCGGAGGGCCATGCCCAGCAGCCGGTCATGCGGGTCGCGCTCGGGGAGCAGGCGCAGGTGGTCGCAGACGAGTTGGCTGAGGTAGAGCCGGGTGCGATCGTCGATCAGCGCCGCGGCGCGGGCCTGCAGGAGTTCGACCGAGAACATGCCGAGCTGGTCTTCGAGACGGGCGCGCCAGGTGAGCTGGACGGTGTTGCCAGGCTGGAGCACGGCAGCTAGACGGCGCGAGCGGCCACCCCGGACCAAGCCGAGATGGCGGCCACGGCCGGCGACCATGGCCTCCGCGATGACGCTGCTCTCGCCGTGGCGGCGGACACCGATCAGTAGGGCCTCACCGGTCCATTCCATCAGTCCACCGGCTCGCTGCCGCCCTGTTCAAGACGCGCGCGGAGAACCTGCAGGACCTCGGCCGCAGCGGCGATCCTGTGGGCGTCCATGCCCTCGGCAAGCGTATCCACCCATGGCGCCTGCAGCTTGTGAATAGCGCGAAACGCATCCCTGCCCTTTTCGGTCAGGCACACCAGCCTGGCGCGACGATGGTGGGGATTGTCCTGCAGTTCGACAAACCCGGCTTGCAGCAGTTCGTTGACGAGGCGCTGCACGCCCTGGCGCGCGGTGCCCAAGTCGCGCGCCATATGGGCCACGGGCTGCGGCACGGTCGCCATGGCCACCGCACCCAGAACCTGCCAGCGAGCACTGGTTAGGCCGAGCGGGGCAACGAGTTGATCGCCTGCCGACACCAGGCGCGCATTGGCGCGAAAAATGTCGAGAAACAGGGCGCTGAGCGCACTGGCAGCTGTTGCGTCTGTCGAACTCATATTGACATCATATCCCCTAATTGACATTATGTTGTCAATTTAGCGCGACTGAAGGTAATCCAATATCCTCTGCCTCATGGAGACCAGACATGACCCCCACTACGCAACAGCCGAATTCTTCGGTGTTTCGCATCGACAGCTTCGCCGTGCCGCAGGCGTCTCGCGCCGCGTTCATGGCCAAGGTACAGGAAACCAAGGACTTTCTCGATGAGCAAGCGGGGTGTCTGCAGAACCTGATCCTGCAACAGCATTCCGGTTCCGAGCGCTTCAATGTGGTGACAGTGGTGGAATGGGAACATCAGGACGCCTTCGCAAATGCGAAAGCCGCCATGATGGAAAAGCGGCGCGGCAGTGACTTCGATCCAGAAGCCTTCCTCAAGACGCTGGGTATCGAGGCCAACATGTCGAATTACATCACCGTCAGCTGAGGACCAGAATCAGCTCTTGCCCTGGGGGTATTCCAGGCCCATTTCGCGATACCGCTCGGGGTCGTCGCCCCACTTCTCGCGGACCTTGACGAACAGGAAGAGGTGGATCGGCACCTCGTACATGGCCATCAGTTCCTTGCGCGATTCCGCGCCGATCGACTTGATGGTCTGGCCGCCGGCGCCGAGCACGATCTTCTTGTGGCTCTCGCGCGAGAGATAGATCACCTGGTCGATCTTGTAGGAGCCGTCCTTCTGGATCTTGAAGCTCTCGGTTTCGACCGTGGAATTGTAGGGAATCTCGTCGTGGACACGCAGGAACAGCTTCTCGCGCGTGATCTCGGCGGCAGTGATGGCCATGGTGAGATCGGTGAGGTGATCCTCGGGGAAATGCCACGGGCCGGGCGGGATATGCTTGATGCACCAATCCATGAAATCGGAAACGCCGTAGCCCTTGAGCGCCGAGATCATGAAGGTGGCCTCGAAGCGCAGCTTGGCGTTGATCGCCTCGGAGAGTTTCAGCAGCTCCTCGTTCTTGATCGTGTCGATCTTGTTGAGGATCAGGATACGCGGGTGATTGATGTTTTCGAGGCCCTCGATCAGCTTTTCGAGCTCGGGGGTCAAGCCGCGATCGACATCGACGATGAGGGCGACGATGTCGGCATCGCCTGCTCCACCCCAGGCGCTATCGACCATGGCGCGGTCCAGCCGGCGCTTGGGGGCGAAGATGCCGGGCGTATCGATGAAAACCAGTTGGGACTTGTCGGTTGTGACCACGCCACGCACCTGGCTGCGGGTGGTCTGCGCCTTGTGTGTGACGATGGAGACCTTGGTGCCCACGAGCGAATTCAGCAAAGTCGACTTGCCGGCATTGGGGGCGCCCACAAGGGCAATGAAGCCGCAGGACGTGTCGATGGGTTCGAGATCGGTCATTGGGATGAACCTTTACTTCCTTGCCACACCTTCTGGCGGATGAGGAACAGCTCGGCGGCCTTGTGTTCGGCGATCTTCTTGGAAGGGCCGGTGGCGCTCAGGCTATCATAATCGCCCAGGGTGACGGAGATGGTGAATTCGGGAGCGTGGTCAGGGCCGCGCCGTTCGGTCTGGGTGTAGGTGGGTGGCTCGAGCCCGCGGGCCTGAGCCCATTCCTGCAGCGTGGTCTTGGCATCGGCCTTGTTGGCCTGGCCGTCGGCAAGGAATTCCTCGAACATGCGCTCGACGAACTCATAAGCCTTGCCCAGGCCGCCATCGCAATAGATGGCGCCGATGATGGATTCGGTGATGTCGCCCAGAATGGCTTCCTTTTCGGCGCCGCCGGTGCGCGCTTCGCTATCGCCGAGATTCATCTCTGAGCCGAGATCAAGGGTACGGGCGATGATGGCGCAGGTTTCCTTGCGCACCAGCGTATTGAGGGTGCGGCTGAGCTCGCCCTCATTGGCCTTGGGATAGCGGCGATAGAGCATGTCGGCGACGACGAGACCGAGCACACGATCGCCAAGGAATTCGAGCCGCTGGTAGGAGTTCTCGATGCGCTTGGCCGGTGAAATGGCGCTCGAATGGGTCAGTGCGCGGTTCAGCAGGTCCGGATCGGCAAACTTGTAGCCGAGCCGGAACTGCAGCTTGTCGTGATTGCGCGCGGCACGGCTCATAGAGGCTGGTGGTCGACGGACTGGAACATGCGGTCCCAACGCACATTGGCCGGCCAATGCCAGAGTTGCCAGGGCGGAATATTGTCCTTGATCGAGAAGAAGCGCGCCTCGGCCTTGGCGATGAGGTTCACCGCAGGCACATAGCCGACCTGGCTCAGCACGCGGCTATCGGCGGAACGGTCGCGGTTGTCGCCCATCATGAAATAATGACCTGCTGGCACGACATATTCGGACGTGTTGTCGAGAGGCGCGTTGTCGGAGATTTCCTGGATGATGTGGTTGGTGCCTTCCGGGAAGGTCTCGCGGTAGAGCGTGACTTCGCGGGTATCGCCGTTGCTGTCGGTATCCTGCGCAGTGCCGAGCTCCTCGCGCTCCATCATAGTGCCGTTGATGTAGAGGCGGCCCTGCTTGACCTGGATGGTATCGCCCGGCAGGCCGACGACGCGCTTGATGTATTCGATATTCTGCGGCACCGGGCGGAACACGGCGATATCGCCGCGGTTGGGCGAACGGCCGAAGATGCGGTTATTGATCGGCAGTTCGAAATCGAGCAGCGCGAAATCGCCATAGCGACCGAGCGAGAAGGAATGCTTGCCATAGCCCCAGACGAACTTGTTGGCGACGAAGTAGTCGCCGATCATCAGCGTCTGCTGCATGGAGGCCGTGGGGATCGAGAACGGCTGGTAGAGGAACGAGCGCAGAACGATGGCGATCAGCAGCGCCTCGACCACGACGACGATGGTTTCAACCCACTCGTTGGTCGCGGACTTCTTGATGGGCTTGTCGGCGGGCTGGCTCATGAAATTCCCCGGAAAGGTAGCGCGGCAGCGTTATTCCGTTGCAACGGCCGGGTCAATTGCAGTGGTCGATAGCCTCGTCCGAAGCCTACAACTTTTCGGGGGTATCAACGGCGTTGGCCGGCAGCGCTTCGATGATGACAAAGGCCTGGGCGAGCCCGGCATCGTCGGTGATGGTCAGGTGGATGTGGGGAACGTGTCCGGGCGGCACAAGTCGGGCCAGCGCTTTTGCCGCGCCGTTGGTGAGTTGCATGGTGGGCTTGCCCGAAGGCAGGTTCACCACGCCCATGTCGCGCCAGTAGACGCCCCAGGAAATACCCGTGCCCAGGGCCTTGGAACAGGCTTCCTTGGCGGCGAAGCGCTTGGCGTAGGAGGCGGCGCGCTGGGCGCGACGGTCGGACTTGCGGCGCTCGATCTCGGTGAAGCAGCGATTGGTGAAACGCTCACCGTACTTTTCGATCGTGTTGGCAATGCGGTGAATCTGGATGAGGTCGGAACCGAGGCCGAGGATCATGACAGCGCTCCGAGTGCTAGGCCCCACCCACTCCTAGCCTCCCCCATCAAGGGGGAGGTTTCTGCCGGTGGTGGCGGCGCGGTTGCAGCAAAACGAGTGGAGCGGCACCTCCCTCTTGATGGGGGAGGCTGGGAGGGCGGGATCGCCGGACTCATTTCACACCCTGGATGCCGCGGCTGCCGGGCTTGATGGCCGGGATGGCGGCCAGTTCGGGCGGCAGCTGGTCGGCGGGATAGGCAGGGACCTTGTACTCGATCAGGCTTACCAGTGGCACGCCGACATCTGCCTCGCCGCCAGAGCGGTCGATGAGGCAGGCGGCGGCGACTACGTTGGCGCCAATGCCACGAAGGGCCTCGACGCATTCGCGGATGGAGAGGCCGGTGGAGACGATGTCTTCTACCACGATGACCTTGTCATTCGCCTCGATCTCGAAGCCGCGGCGCAGCTCGAACTTGCCATCCACGCGCTCGGTATAGAGGGCCGGAAGGCCTAGCTGGCGGGCGGTCTCGTAGCCGGGAATGATACCGCCGATGGCGGGGGAGACCACCTTGGTGACGCCGGGGACTTCGGCGCGAATGCGCTCGGCCAGCGCCTTGCACAGCTTTTCGGTCTGGGCGGCGTATTGGAAGACCTTGGCCTTCTGCAGGAAGACCGGCGAGCGCAGGCCGGACGACAGGATGAAGTGGCCCTCGAGCATGGCTCCGCATTCGCGGAAGATGTTCAGCACGTCATCTTTCGTCATCGACAAACCTCTTGTCTACCTTGCCGTCCCACTCCAGCGTCGAAATCATGCCCGCTTCGCGGATACCGGCGCGCTGGACGGCGGAAAGCCCCGGACTGCGCTTGAGCGTTGCCAGAACATCGGTCAGTTGCGCAAGGTCGCGCACCTCGATTTCGAAGATCATCTGGTGAAAGTCGGGCGAAATCATCCGCATCACCAGATTGTTGATGTTGGCGTCGCAGGCGGCGATGGCCGTGGAAATCTGTGCCAGCGAACCAGGCTTGTTCACGCTCTCCATGGCGATGATGGTGGGGTACTGCTTTTCCTCGCCGCCCTTGAGGTTCCAGCGCACGTCCACCCAGGCGACGTCGCTGTCATGCTTGTCGATCAGCGCCTCGGAATGGATGGGATAGACCATCATCGGTGAGTCGGGCTGGAGGATGCCGACAAGCCGGTCGCCCGGAACGACACCCTCGCCCGACACGGTAACCGGCATATGGAAATCGAGCTGGGCCAGTGCCGCCTTGGCGCGGGGACCCGAACGCTGGCCGCCGGGTACACGGAAGCGGAACAGATCGGTAGCGCGCAGGGCGAACCAGCCATCGGCGGTATCGGCCACCGGGAGATCGAGCTTGCGCCGCCGCTTGCGCAGGCCCTTGAGCTTGGCCAGCTCAGTGGCGAGCGGCTCGGAGCCGATCTTGCCCTCGCCCACCGATATCAGCAGGTCGCGGCGACCGGGAGAGCCCAGCGCCTCGGCCAGAGCCTTGGCCTCGCTGTCATCAAGCATGACGCCTTCGCGCTCGAGCAGCATGTTGAGCACATGTTCGCCCAGCGCAAAGGCGCGCTGCGTCGCGGCGTGGCGAACCGAGCGGCGGATGGCGGCACGGGCCTTGCCGGTAGCGGCGATGCCCAGCCAGTTCATTGGCGGCAGGTGGTTCTGATCGCGGATGATTTCCACCTCGTCGCCAGAGCGAAGCTGGGTCACGAGGGGAAGGATAGAGCCGTTGATCTTGGCGCCGACCGTGGTATCGCCGATGTCGGTGTGCAGCGCATAGGCAAAATCGATGGGGGTGGCGCCGCGTGGCAAGGCAATGAGCCGACCGCGCGGGGTGAAGCAGAACACCTGATCCTGGAACAGCTCCAGCTTGGTGTATTCGAGGAAATCCTCGGTGGAGGAGCTACCCGTCGTCAGGTGGCCGATGGTTTGGCGCAATGAGCCATAGGCCTGCGATTCCTGCTCGATGCGGCCGAGATTGGCCGAGGCACCGTCCTTGTAGAGGGCATGCGCGGCAATGCCGAACTCGGCGATGCGGTCCATGTCCTCTGTGCGGATCTGCAGTTCCACGCGCTGGCGGCCCGGGCCGACGATGGTGGTGTGGATCGACTGGTAGTCATTGTGCTTGGGGACCGAAATATAGTCCTTGAAGCGCCCGGGCACGACCTTCCAGCGGGTATGGACCACGCCGACGGTGCGGTAGCATTCCTCTGGCGAGCCGACGATGACGCGGAAGCCGATCATGTCGGACAGTTGCTCAAGTGCGATCGACTTGCGCTCGATCTTGTTGAAGATCGAGAATGGCGACTTCACACGCGCCTTGACGCGGGCAGTAATGCCCTCGGCGGCAAGGCGTTCGCTGAGTTCGGTCGAAATGGTCGAAATGGTCTCGCGATATTCCGCCTGCATTTCGTCGAGGCGGGCGACGATGGCGGCGTAGTGCTCGGGCTGAAGTATCCTGAACGAGATGTCTTCCAGCTCGTTGCGCATGTCCTGCATACCCATGCGGCCGGCGAGCGGGGCATAGATATCCATGGTCTCCTGGGCGATGCGCGTCTGCTTTTCTGGCGGCATGAACTGCAGGGTGCGCATGTTGTGCAAGCGGTCGGCCAGCTTGACCAGCAGCACGCGCACATCCTGGCTGATAGCCAGCAGCAGCTTGCGCAGGTTCTCGGCCTGCGCGTCCTCCCGCGAGACCAGGTTCAGCCGATCGATCTTGGTCAGCCCGTCGACGATGGCGGCGATTTCGGCGCCGAAGAGCTGGTCGATCTCGGCGCGCGTGGCGTCGGTGTCCTCGATGGTATCGTGCAAGAGGCCAACGGCGATGGAAGCATCGTCGAGCTTGAGATCGGTCAGGATGGCCGCGACTTCGAGCGGATGGTTGAAATAGGGGTCGCCGGAGGCGCGCTTCTGCGAGCCATGCTTTTGCATGGCGTACACATAGGCCTTGTTCAACAACTGCTCGTCGACGTTCGGGTTATAGGCCTGAACGCGTTCGACAAGCTCGTACTGACGCATCATGGGAGTATCGCCGCTCGCTTAAAAAAAGAGCTTAGCGCTTTGAAAGAAAATGGGAAGGGCGACGCGGGGAGTATCTGAGTTGGGGGCGGATGGGAAAGGATCGCCGGCGCTTCGTTCGCGTGGCCCCACCCCCTCCTACCTCCCCCATCAAGGGGGAGATTTCGCTCCACTCGGGGGCAACATTTCGTCAAGCACGCAAGACAGCACCTCCCCTTAATGGCGGAGGGTGAGAGGGGGTGACGGTTGACCACAATCAAACGAAACACCCCCGGCTCGCGCCGAGGGTGAGGATAATATCGTGCCTGCGGGATGCCTGGGCCATTCGAGCATAGCTCTCACTGCCCACTCGCTTCAAATCGCTCCGCTGGAGCGATTTGACCTGCGGGACGGCTCGAAATCAGTCGTCGCGGCGTTCCGGCGGGGCCAGGCTTTCGATGCCGCGCAGCAGTTCTTCTTCGCTGATGGTGTCGAAGTTGATCGAATCGTCGCCATTGGCGCTTTCGATCAGCGGAGCAGCGTGCTCTTCGGGCTCGTCGACCTCGACATATTTCTGCAGCGAATGGATCAGGTCTTCGCGCAGGTCCTCCGGCGAGATGGCGCCGTCACCGATTTCGCGAAGCGCAACAACGGGATTCTTGTCGTTGTCGCGGGCGACGGTGATCTGCGCGCCAGACGAAATCATGCGCGCGCGGTGTGCGGCCATGAGAACGAGATCGAAGCGGTTTTCGATCTTTTCGATGCAGTCTTCAACGGTGACGCGTGCCACGAACGTCTCCAAAATTGTGGGGATGAACGGTTCCCATACACCAGTGACTCAGCGGGCACAAGGCCGCCTGCCCCGCCGCCGGCGCATTGGGCAGGCAAAAGCGCCCAGAGGCAGGCGCCTTGTGGATCGTCGGGAAACGTGCGAATAGCGAAGTTAATATAATGTTCTCGGCGGAATTTAAGTTAGATTTTTCAGTTGCGCTTGGCGCAGCACAGGCTTTGGGCGGCAGACCGCCAATCTGGAGTATTAATATGCCCATCGACGCGCGCGAAAAGATCGTCCTGTTCATCGATGGTGCCAATCTCTACGCCACGTCCAAGGCGATCGGCGTCGATATCGATTACCGCAAGCTCCTGGCCGAGTTCAACGCCCGGGCCTACCTGCTGCGCGCCAATTACTATACCGCGCTGATCGAGGACCAGGAATACTCATCCATCCGCCCGCTGATCGACTGGCTGGACTATAATGGCTTCACCGTGGTCACCAAACCAGCCAAGGAATTCACCGACGCCACCGGGCGGCGGAAGGTCAAAGGCAACATGGACATCGAACTCGCCGTCGATGCGCTAGAGTTGGCCCCGTTCTACGACCACATGGTGTTGTTTTCAGGCGATGGCGACTTCACCGCGCTGGTCGCCGCGCTGCAGCGCAGGGGCAAGCGCGTGACAGTGGTCTCAACGCTCACCACATCGACGCCGATGATCTCGGATGACCTGCGCCGGCAGGCGGATTTCTTCATCGATGTGGCCGATCTGGCCAAGACAGTGGGGCGACCACCGAGCACAAGGCCGGTAGCGGCGCCGACGGAAGAGTAAGGCCAGACACTTCTTCACCTCTCCCCCAAAGGGAGAGGCTAGAGAGCCCTAACCCCGGCCGCCTTCTTTCATGATACGGGACTTGTCGCGGTTCCAGTCGCGGTTGCGCTCGGTTTCGCGCTTGTCGTAATTCTTCTTGCCCTTGCCGACGCCGATCAGCACCTTGGCCCGGCCCTGGTCGTTGAAGAACAGCTTGAGCGGCACGATGGTATTGCCGGCGCGGGAGACTTCCTCGCCGAGATGCGCCAACTGCTTGCGCGAGACCAGGAGTTTGCGAGGACGGCGCTCTTCATGATTGAAGCGGTTGGCCTGCAGATATTCAGGAATATGGGCGTTGATCAGCCACAGCTCGCCCTTTTCGGGCGAAGCATAGGCCTCGGTGATCTGCGCCTTGCCCAGGCGCAACGATTTGACCTCGGTACCGGTCAGCACAAGGCCGGCTTCCATGGTTTCGCCGATTTCGTAGTCGTAGCGCGAGCGACGGTTTTCAGCCACGAGACCGTGGCTGATCACACCGTTCTTTGCTTTGTCGTTCTTGGGAGCCATGAGTTTTAGATAAGGCCTGCATGGCGCATTGCAAAGTCCACCGCCTCTTCGGTCGCCTTGGCGACGGGGACCAGCGGCAGGCGCAGCTCGTTGGCGCAGCGGTTGAGGCGGCTGGCGGCATATTTCACCGCGGTGGGATTCGGCTCCATGAAGAGGTTCTTGTGCAGGTGCACCAGCTTGTCCTGGACCAGCAGCGCGCCCTTGAAGTCACCGGCCAGGGACAACTGCTGCAGCTGCGAGCAGAGGTGCGGCGCGATGTTAGAGGTGACCGAAATGCAGCCATGGCCGCCATGGGCATTGAAGGCGAGCGCGGTGATATCTTCGCCGGAAAGCAGGATGAAATCCTTGCCCAGCTTGTCGCGCTGCAGGCTGGTCCGGCCGAGATCGGCCGTCGCATCCTTGACGCCCACAATGTTGGAATGGGCCTCATGCAGGCGCGCGATGGTGTCGACGGTGAGATCGACCACGGTCCGGCCGGGGACGCTGTAGAGGATGACCGGGATGCCGACCGACCTGGCAACGGCCGAAAAGTGCTGGAACATGCCCTCCTGATTGGGCTTGTTGTAGTAGGGCACGATCGACAGCACGGCATCGGCGCCGGCCTTTTCGGCGAACCTGGCCAGTTCGACCGCCTCGGCGGTGGAGTTGGAACCGGCGCCGGCAATCACCGGCACGCGCTTGTTGGCGACCTCGACGGCGATCTCGACGACGCGACGGTGCTCCTCGTGGCTGACCGTGGGGCTTTCGCCTGTCGTGCCGACCGGCACCAGACCATGCGTGCCCTCTGATATCTGCCAATCGACAAAGCTGGCGAAGGCTTTCTCATCGATATTCCCATTGAGCATGGGAGTGATGAGCGCCGTAATCGATCCTCGCAGCATTTGTCGAGATGTCCTTGGGTTGGATGCCACAGTTCAGCCGTGGCGGGATGGCATAGACCGCTGGGCGCGGCAGGTTTTGAGTGGCGCACCATACTTTCACTTGGCTGCCACGACAACGTTTTCGTTGTCGGCGGCCAGCAGGGATCATCGTTGCGGCAACCGGATGTTTACCCGGCAAGGGTAACGTCGAGTTAACCGCGAGGATGGGGGCTCCTTGCTGGTCATGTAACTTGCGTACCAGCAGGACGGCAGATGAAGCAGCGCTTCCGGGCAGGCCTCGTCGCAGCGGTTTTGGGTCTCCTGAGCTTTGCCCCCTTCTCGCATGCGCCAGCCAACGACACGATCGATACGATAACCACGGGCTCGGTTCCGGTGGATGCCAGCGGGGCTGCGGCTGATCCCCAGGGCTCGGCAGGGTTTCGCGCGGCCCTCGCGGTATTGGCGGGCGGCGATGCTGAAGCCGCCTATGCGCAGGCGCGGGTGCTGGACAACGATATCGAGCGCCGCGCCATTCAGTGGGCAGCCATCTATCTCCACGCCGGCAAGATCGACGCGCAATCGATCCGGCGCTTTGCGGCCGACGCGCCGGATTTTGCCTCGGCCAGTGTCTATCGCACCCGCATCGAGCAATCACTCATCAAGGCCGAACCTGAAACCGCCGAGGTGATCGAGGTGCTGGGCGGCGCCATGCCCAAGACGATCGACGGGCAGATCATGCTGGCGCAGGCCTATCTGGCGCAGGGTGAGACCAGCCGTGCCACCAGCATCGCCAAAAGCATCTGGATCGACAATTTCCTCAACGAGGAGCAAGAAGCCACCGTCATCGACAAGCTCGGCGGGCTGCTCGATCGCGAGGCGCATTGGGCGCGTGCCATGCACCTGATGATGCATGACCGGGCACGCGGCAGCGAGCGCCTGATGCCGCATCTCACCGCAGCGCAGAAGTCGCTGGTCGTGGCGCGCGCGGCGGTTTCGCGCAACGATTCCGATGCGAAGAAGCTGCTCGACAGCGTCGATGCGAGCATGCAGTCCAATCCGGTCTTCGTCTTCTCGCGCGCCCAGCGGGCGCGGCAGTTCGAGCTGTGGCAGAGCGCCGTCGATTGGCTGGCCAAGGCGCCCGACGCGGTGTCCGATGCCGAGGAGTGGTGGTATGAGCGGCGGACGCTGGTGCGCAAGCTGCTCGATATCGGTCAACCCGCGCTCGCCTATCGCGCCGCCGCTGACTATGAGAAAGGGCCCGAGGGAAGGCTGGTCGAGGCGCATTTCCACGCCGGCTGGATCGCCCTGTCCTTTCTCGATGATGCAGCAGGCGCCAAGACACACTTCACCGCCATGGCCGGGCTATCGACGTTGCCGGACAGCGTGACGCAAGCCAATTACTGGCTGGCCCGAGCCAACATCAAGCTCGGCGACACCGTAGCGGCGCAGACCGCCCTGCAGGCGGCGGCGCGCTATGGCACGGTCTATTACGGACAACTGGCGCGGGCCGAACTGGGCGAGGCGGGCGTCGAAATCCGCCCCCTGCCCGACTGGCAGCAGAGCGAGACGCTGTTCGAGGGCAACCAGGTGGTGCGCGCGGTGCGGCTGCTGGCGGCCAACGGGCAGGCCAGCATGGCGGTGCCGCTGCTGCGTCACTGGGGCAATGGCCTCGAAACTGGCGGTGAACTGCTGCTGGCGGCGCGGCTGGCGCAGGAGATCGGGGCGCATCACCTGGCCATCGCCATCGCCAATACGGCCGACCAGCGCGGCACCCCGCTGGACATATTCAGTTTTCCCAAAGACGGCTTGCCTGCCAATGCGCGGCTCGCAGCAGACCGGGCCGCGGTTTATGCCATCACGCGACAAGAATCGATGTTCCAGGTCGACGCAGTGTCGTCGGCGGGCGCGCGCGGGCTGATGCAGTTGATGCCCGGCACCGCCAAGGAAGTGGCCCGCAAGGTGGGCGTCGATTATTCGCCAGGACGGCTGGTGAGCGACGGCGCGTATAACGCGCTACTGGGTTCGACCTATCTCGGCGCCCAGCTCGATCGCTATGACGGCTCGCTGGTGCTCGCCGCCGCTGCCTATAATGCCGGGCCAGGCAACGCCAACAAATGGATCCGAGCCTATGGCGACCCGCGAGACGGCAATGTCGATCCCGTCATCTGGGTGGAGCTGATCCCATTCCAGGAGACCCGGACCTATGTGAAACGGGTGCTGGGCAATTACCTGGTCTACCGGCAACGCCTCGGCGGCAGCCCGTTGATGCTGCCACAGGCGCTGCGGACGATTCGCTAGCGCCCAGTTCATTGATCTCCCCATCCACACGGTGGGAAACGGTGTGCATGAAGCAAATCGCTGTATGGGCGAGCTAAACCTCTTGAGGCCCGCTCGCCCCTGCCCCTAAATGGCGTCATGCCTCGCCCCAGAACCGTTCCCGTCGACCATCCAGTCTTCGCAGCGCTGCCGGTTTTCCATGTCACACTCGCAGCGGGCATGCGCGCCGCGGTGCATGTCAGCGGCCAGCTGTCGAGCCGGCGCATTCCGGTGGTCTGCATTGCCGGCTATCAGCGCAACATGAGCGATTTCACCGACTTCGCCGAATATTTTCGTCGCCTCGGTGGCGGCGACTGGCCGGTGGTGCTGCTCGACCTGCCAGGCCGCGGGCGGGCCGATAACCGGCTGCGGGCCGAGGACTACAGCTCGCTGGCGGATGCCCGCGACGTTGCTTCCATCCTGGCGGCGCTTGGGATCGGCAGGGCTATCGTGCTGGGCCAGGGACATGGAGGGCAGGTAGCGATGGCGCTGGCCGCGGCCCATCCGCTGCTGATTGCCGGAACCGTGCTGCTGGATTCGGGGCCGGTGACGGATTCGCGCGGCATCGTGCGGCTGCGCAGCAACCTGGAGCATATTGAAGCGCTGCGTGGCGCCAAGGTGGTCACGGCTGGCTTCCACCGTATTCTGGCCGGTACCTATCCGGGCCTGCCAGACAACCGGCTCGACGCCCTGATCGGCCGCAGCCACAGCATCGACAAGCGCGGCCGTGCACGCCCGCTTTATGATCAGCGCCTGATCGAAGCGCTGGCGAGCATCAACTTCGACGATGTGCTGATGGCGCAATGGCCAATGTTCGATGCGCTGACCTGCGCGCCGCTGATGCTCCTGCGCACGCAACTAACCGATCAACTGCGCCGTGAGACCTTCGATGAGATGGTGCGCCGGCGGCCCGATGCCGTGGCCCTGACCATTGCCGGTCAAGGCTCGCCCGCCTTGTTCGACCAGCACGAGGAGATAGAGGCGGTCGCCGAATTTGCTGTGCGGGTCAGTTCGCAGGCGTTGGGTCGGGCAGCGTAGAAACGGCTCAGGCGCTGGCCCGAACCTTGGTCAGCTCACGCGCCTGCTCCACCCAGCGTTCGCGGCGGATGCGGCCCTTGAACGCCAGTTGCGCATCAACCCAATCGATATTCGCCCGGTTCCAGGCAGCGATTTGGTCGAGATGGAAGATACCTAGAGCATGAAGTGATGCTTGAATTTTCAGGCCGATGCCTCTGATTTGCGTAAGGTTATCGGCGGCACCGTCGCGCGGCGCGGACAGAGTTGCCGGCTTGGGATCGTCCGAATCGGCCCTGGCGCGAAGTTTGGCGGTGGGCTTGGTTTTTGGCGCCGACGCTGGCTTTTTGGCGTCGGCGGCTGCGCTGGTGGCCATAAGAGGAGCAGATTTTGCGAGCGGCGCTGCGGCGACAACCGGAGCCGCTTGTGGCAGATTTTCCACGCTAGCGGCCAGCCGGGCCGCCAGGCTGCGGGACCTGTGTGGCGCGACCGCCACCGGGGTTGCCACAGCAACTGCCGGTTGCAACGTGACCTCCCGCGTGCCGCGACCGGCGTGGAGAATGCGACGGGCAGCATAGCCGAGGACGCAGCCCAGCAGGTATGCCGCCAGCAGCAGCAGCGCGGTTTCGACAATGTGGGCAAGATTGGTCATCGCGGCCTCACGACTGCGGCGGCGCGAAGCTGCGCCAGCCGACGACGAGGCCGATGAGCCCTGCCCCGAGGAGATAGGGCCAGTACATGACGAGCAGGTAGAACAGCGAAGTCCAGCTCATGGCCATCCGAGCTCTCAAAAATGCTCCGGCTGCACGGTTACCACGATGCGCCGGTTGAGCCGCTTGCCCGACGCTGTCTCATTGTCTGCGATGGGCGCAGTTTCCCCATAGCCCACGGCATAGAGCCGGGCGGGCGTGGTGCCGCGCGACACCAGCGCGTTGACCACGGCCTCGGCGCGTGCCACGGACAAGGCCATGTTCAGGCCTTCGTCGCCATCGGCGTCGGTGTGGCCTTCGATGTGGACAACCGCATCGGGACAGGCGGCCAGATCCAGCGCCAGTTCGTCGAGCGCCGCATCGGATTCAGCGGCAATCAACGCAGCGCCCGACTGGAACAGGATCGAATTGCGCGCCGAGAATTCGGCTACCGGGGCGGCGCAGGCGGAAATGTCTGCCGGTTTGGCGGCCACTGGCTGCGGCGGGGCCGGTTCAGGCTCGGGCGGCGGTGGCGGCAAACCGATGTCGATCTGCCATTTGGTATCGGGATCGCCGGCAATCGCGGCCATGACCGCATTGCGGGCGGCCTCATCGGCGGCAACGCCACGCAGCGACCAGGCCCCCTTGACGAAGTTCAACTGGCCTTCGCTCAGGTGAAGCAGCGCACGCATTCCGGTTTCGGCGCTGGGCAGGAAGCTCTCAGGCGCACCCTCGGCCAGGGTGACGGCGGCGACATCTGCACCGCTAATCGCCGCGAAGTAACGCAGGGCCGGGTCAGTCGGTATCTGGCCGCTCATGACCACCGATGCACCGGCTGATCGGCTGGCAGAGAAGGCGTAGTCCGGATTTACCGCCACGGGTCCCGGGGCAACTGCGGGCTCCGCAGGTTCGGCGGCCGGTTCAGCGACTGGCTCGGCTTCGGCGACGGGTGTTGCGGGCTCAGACTCGGCAACGGGTTCGGTGGCCGCCGCTGCCTCTGGCTCGGTGACGGGCTCTGATGCCGGCGCGGTTTCCGGTGGAACTGTCAGGGCGAGAACCCAACTCTCCGCCGGGGTCGTTGCAGCAGCAAGAGAGGTTTCGACCAAGGCGGATGCGGCAGCGTCGGCGAGGGTACCGTTGACCGTCCAGATGGCACCGTCGAAGCTGGCAGAACCCTCGGAAAGAGCGGCGAGAACATCTAGCGCGGCGAGAACGTCACTGGCGAAACCTTGTGGTGCGGTGGGATCGATGGTGGTTTCGTCGGTGACATCGTCCCCTGCCCGCACCGCCGCGACTCGGCGCAACGCATCGACCGGCACTAGACCGCGTAAAGTCACGGCTCCATCGGCGGACTTGGTGGCCGACCAGACATAGGGAATGGTTTCAACCGGTTCAGGGGCCGGCGCAGCGATGTCGATCGCCCAGCGGCTGTGGTCGCTGGCGGCCGCCAGCGTCGTGAGCACGGCGTCTCGACCCGCTTCCGAGTCGGCCCGGCCGGTGAGCGACCAGGTGGCGCCGTCGAAGCTGACCTCACCCTCTTCGAGTGCCAACACGGCATCGAGCCCACCCCTCGCTTCGGTGACGAAGTTTTCCGGCGCGCCGCGACCCAGTTCGGTGGAATCGACGACGGAATCGCCGGCATGAACCGCGAGGTAACTCTTGAGGCTTGCGGTGGGCACATGCCCCATCAAAGTGACGCCATCGACCGAGCGGGTGGCAGACCAGATGTAAGGCGAAACCTGCGGCAGGACGGCGGGGGGTTCGGCGATAGCCATGGACCAGCCGGCAGTTGCCAGTTCGCGGGTGACGAAATCTGCCTCGATGGCGCCCTTGTCGATGGCGGAATTTGCGGTTCCTGTCACGGTCCAGCCGAGACCGTCATAGGCGACGCCGCCTTCACTCAACCAATGCAGGAGGCCGATGGCCGTTTCGGCAGAGTTAGCAAAGCCGTTCGGCTCGCCGGAAGCGTAAGTCATTGTTTCGGTTGCAGATTGACCGGCTGAAGCGAGCAACTTGGCCTCGTCCGCGGCATGGGGCACGAGTCCCGACAGGTTGATCGCGCCTGTCGCGTCCTTGGTCACGGACCAGACATAGTCGCTGGCGCGTGGCGCCAGGATTTCGGCACGTGCGAGCACCAGCCCCTGCGGCGCCTCCGTCACCAAGGCCAGGAGCGCCTCATAGTCGGCGCCAGATCGCGCGGTGCCGGCGATGGTCAGCACATTGTCGCGCAGCGCAATGCGCCCCTCGCTCATCAGATTGAGGGCTTCTAGGCCAAAATCAGCGCCCGACTGGTAGCGTTCCGGCGCGCCGCGGCCCAGCTTGAGGTAGCTGGTATCGGCGCCTTCACGCAGGCTGAAGGCCTCGCGAGTCGCTTCGTTCGGGGCGTAGCCGTCGAAAACGATGACACCACCCGGTTGGCGCGTGGCGCTCATCCAGTAATCCTCGATCCGTGGCGGCTCGAGCACGACGATACTGCCCGAGGGCTCCAGCGTGTCGACGATGGCTTGTGCTATCTCAAGCGTTGGCGGGGCACCGGCGAGGGTGCTCTCGCCATCGGTGATGCTGGCCGTGCCGTATTCGAGACGCGCCAGCTGCTCGAGCAGAAGTAGAGAAAGATCGGCAAAACCGGCAGGTTCGCCAGATCCCAGCGCCAGGCCGGTCGCCACCTGGGCGCCCGACACATCGGCGGTGCGGAAGCGCTCGCCGGTGGTATCATCAGGGACATAACCGGTCACGTCGATGCGCTTGCCATCGAAAGCGGCATCCCACCGATAGGGGGACGCCAGCGCCGGAGTAATGCTGACGTCGCCCAGGCTGAAGCCGGCCGGAGCGCCTGCCCGCAATACGATCAACAGATCGCGGAAGGCCCGCTCGGATTTGGCGCGGCCATTGAGATTGACCGTCAGATCCGAAATGACGGCCTCGCCCTGGTCGAAATACTGAAGCTGGTCGATAGCAAACTCGGCCCCGGCAATCCAGAGGCGGCGATCGGGAACGCCGGAGCGTAGTTCAAGCTGCCCCTGCTCCGATCCGGCCAAAGCGAGCAATCGTTGACGCGTCGTCTCGTTGGGCACGCCGCCAGAGAGGCTGACGGAGCCCTGATCGAGACTGGCTTCCAAGACGTAAGGACGAGCCATCGGTGCCAGGGTGACGTCGGCGATGACGGAGCGCACCCCCTCGAGGGCCGAAAGCCGGGCGACCGCCGAGTCCAGCAGAACCTGGTCGGTTGTGGTTCCCGTTAATCTGAGGTCGCGGGCGTCGACATACAACTCTGCCCAATCGTAACCGCC
>JBARWY010000193.1:0-69541 GCA_049647065.1 Devosia sp.
GGGTGTGGGGAGCGGCGGGGTTCCATCTCGCTCGAAGATCACCAGCCCGTCATCGGCGAAGGGCGCCTCCCGCAAGGCGGTCGCATAGTTCGCCGCCGAACGGTTGTACCGTGGCAGATGCGCGGCAAGCGCGGCCAGCGCATCGGCCAGCGCCTCGCGATCACGTCCGAGATCCGCCAGCATCAAGGCCTGGAACAGCGTGATGGCGTCATCGAGCTCGTCGCTGCCGCGGGCGCGTTCTCGCACGAGCAGCACCAGGCCCTCGTCAGCGCGGCCCAGATTGCGCAGGGTGCTGGCAAACTGAATGGTGGCCTGGCGGCGCAGGTTGTCCTCCAGACCAGCATCGATTGCGGCCCGATACAGCGGCGCGGCGGCGGCCTCCTTGCCAATGGAGTCATTGGCCGAGGCGCGCTCGAACAGCGCGCGCGGATGGCCAGCCGGCAGCTCGGCAGCAAGTGCATCCATGGCGGCCAGGAAGGCCGGCGACTCCATGGTGTCGAAACGCTCCCAGAGCGTGTCGAGGCGGGCAAGCCAGCCGGCGGGGACAGTATGTGGGTTCATTATCGCACTCCTCGACTGCGGAAAGCGTCCGCCAGCCATTGAACCTTCTTGTCGCCTCAGCGTATCCACATTCGACAGGCACGTAACCGTGCTACCGATGCGACCCAGTCCTTGTCGAATTCGCCGGATATTTCAATGCGCAACCTGTTCCTGCTGTTGCTGTTCGTGCTTTCCCCGACTGCCGTCGTGGCGCAGATTCCAGGTTTGACACCAGAGCCGGCGGCCGAGGCGGCGCCGAGCAGCGACGCCAGCATCGACGAGCTGATCCGCATCATCGAGAACGACGAGACGCGCGCCGCGCTGATCGAGCGGCTCCGGCAGACCGGGGCGGAAGCGCCGGTGCCAAGCGAGGCCCCGCCCGATCTCAGCATCGTCCGGCAGCTCGCCGAATATACGCGCGCTGCGGCCGAAGGGGCCTCGGCGACACTGCGCTCATTGGGGCAGGTGTTTGGCGACCTGCAAAGAGGGCTGAGCGGCACGATGGATGCCGATCTCGAGGTCCTGCGCGACGTAGCGATCGGCGTGGTGCTGGTGGCGGCCGGGCTGTTCGGCAGTTTTCTTGCCCTGCGGATCGTGGTGCTCTGGGCGCAGGGGATCATTGCCCGCCGGGTGGCCGGCCGTGGCTGGATATCGCGTATCCTGGGCATGCTTGCGGCCGCGCTGGTGGATTTCAGTTCGGTGCTGCTGGCCTGGGCCATCGGCTATGTCGTGGCGCTGGCTTTGGTGGGCGGCGCCACGGGGCGAATGGGGATCAACCAGTCGCTTTTGCTCAACGCGTTCCTGCTCGTGGAACTCAGCAAGCTGGCGGCGCGGGCGATCCTGTCGCCGCGCTTCGAAGCTACGCGGCTGATCCCGGTGGGCGACAGCAACGCCGCCTATTGGTACTTCTGGCTGGGCCGGATCATCTCGCTGCTCGGCTATACCTTCCTATTCGTGACGCCTCTTCTGGCGGCCAACCTGTCGCTCGGTGCGGCATCGGCGGTGCAGGTGCTGGTCATGGCGACGGCGGTGACCATCGGCATCATCGTCGTGCTGCAAAACAAGGACGATGTGCGGGTCTGGCTAACGGGAATTGCCGCCAGGCGCGGCAATGACGGCGCCGGACAGTTGCTTATCCTGCTTGGCCAATATTGGCACATCGTCGCCATCGTTTACCTGGTGACGCTGCTGGTGGTGTGGTTTGCCAATCCGGAGCAGGCCCTGCCGTTCATGCTGGGCGCGACGGTGCAGTCGATCATAGAAATCCTCATCGGCGTGGTCATCGTCGGCTTCATCTCGCGCTTCGTCGGTGGTGGCCTGCGCCTGCCGGGCGATATTCGCGAACGCCTGCCGCTGCTGGAGGCCCGGCTGCAGACCTTCGTGCCAACGGTGATGATGGTGGTGCGCTGGGTGGTGATAGCAGGCGTGCTGGTGGCCATTGCGCAGGCCTGGGCGCTGTTCGATTTCGCCGGCTGGATCGGCAGCGAATCCGGCCAGCAGGTTGCCGGATCGGTCATTTCAGCAGCGCTGATCGTCTTGGTCTGTATCGTGCTCTATATCGTGGTCGCGTCCTGGATCGAGTATCGGCTCAATACCAGTATCGGCAAGATGCCGACGGCGCGCGAGAAGACGCTGCTCAACCTGTTCAAGAATGCTTTCACCATCGCTTTGGTGGTGTTCGGACTGATGCTCGCACTGGCACAGATCGGGGTGAATATCGCGCCGCTGCTGGCCGGTGCCGGGGTCATCGGCCTTGCTATCGGCTTTGGGGCACAAAAGCTGGTGCAGGACATCATCACCGGCATCTTCATCCAGTTCGAGAACATCATGAACGAGGGCGACGTGGTAGAAGCCGCGGGCCGGTCGGGGGTGGTGGAACGGCTCACCATACGGTCCGTGACCATCCGCGACATGAGCGGCACGGTGCACCTCATTCCGTTCTCGTCGGTCGATCAGGTTTCCAACATGGTGCGCGGCTACTCGTTCTACGTGGCCGAGTTCGAAGTGGCGCGTAACAGCGATATCGAAGAAGTCAAACAGGCCCTGCGCGACGCCTTCGCGATGGTGATGGAGACCGAGCACAAGGACGTCATCCTCGATGAACTGGATCTGCAGGGACTGATCGCCATCACGCCGGCATCGATGAGCCTGCGGGCGCGCATCAAGACGCTGGCGGGCAAGCAGTGGGGGGCCGGCAGGCTTTATAGCGAACTGGTGATGCGGCTTTTCGACCAGCGCGGCATTCAGACGCCGACGCCGCGCGTATCCTACGTTCCGGGGCAGGGTGGCAAGCTGCTGCCGGCGGCGGGAGAAGATCCGGCCTGACCGTTTCGTGATCGGAGGGGCCGCTTGCCTTAAGCCGATCTTAATTTGGTGGGTAAAAATAGTGATACGCGCCAGTTGCGGCACAGCAGGCGCAGTCGTGACTTTGTTCATCGCGTATCACGAGGCCCGTCATGTTGCTTTCGAACGGCAGGACCCTTGCCCGATTCAGTCATCTTCCGGCGCTGGCGCTTGCTGCCGCGCTGAGCCTTTCCTCCGTCATGCCAGGCTTGGCCAACAGTGCCGATTTCGTGCGTGGGCTGTGGCCGCAGGCTGAGGCGCGGGGCGTTAGCCGGGCGGCGTTCGAGGCGGCGTTTTCGGGCTACAACTACATTCCCAAGGTCATGGAGCTGACGCAGAAGCAGCCCGAGTTTTCGCAGACCGTGCAGCAATATCTCGACAAGCGGGTGACAGCGGCGCAGGCCCAGAGAGGCCAGGCAATGCGCTCCGAGTGGAACCAGACGCTGACAGGCAGCCAGCGGCGCTGGGGCGTGCAGCCCGAATTCGTCTTGGCCATCTGGGGCATGGAAACCAATTTCGGCGGCTTCATGGGCGGCGAGAATACCATCCACGCCCTGGCGACGCTGACCGAGGGCGGCTATCGCCCCGACTTCTTCCGCGAGGAACTGCTGACGGCTTTGCGCATCGTTTCGGACGGGCATGTAAGCGCCCGTAACATGACGGGCTCATGGGCCGGTGCCATGGGGCATACCCAGTTCATGCCCTCGAGCTTCATGCGCTACGCCGTCGACTACAATGGCGATGGCAAGAAGGATATCTGGAACTCGGTGCAGGATGCGCTGGGATCGACGGCAAATTACCTCAACAGCTTCGGCTGGCGGCCGGGCGAGACCTGGGGCTACGAGGTCAGGCTACCCAATGGCTTCGACTTCGCCGCGGCCCGGCAGATCGAGAAGGCGCCGCTCGGCCAGTGGCAGGCCATGGGCATCCAGCGGGTCTCGGGCAAGGCGTTCCCGCGCCCGAACGATGTAGGACGGCTCTACATGCCGGCCGGCGCAGGCGGGCCCGCTTTCGTGCTGCTGCCTAACTTTGATGTGATCAAGCGATACAACAATTCGGACAGCTACGCGCTGGCAGTGGGGCATCTGGCCGACCGCATCATCGGTGGTGGCAACTTCGCGACGGCTTGGCCGGCAGGCGACTATGCCCTCACCAAGGCGCAGCGGGCGGAACTGCAGGGTTTATTGGCGAGGGCGGGCTACGATGTCGGTTCGCCCGATGGCGTGGTGGGTCCCAAGACCCGCGCAGCGGTGCTGGCCTATCAGTCGCGGGTCGGGTTGCCGGCAGATGGGTATATCTCCGGGCGGTTGCTCGAGGCCCTCAAACGTTAACCTTTCGTTAACGGATTGGGAGCAGTTTTATCGGGCTTAAGTAGAGGGCAGGCAGTCTCCAATCATTCGAGGCGCCTGCCCTCGCCCATTCTTGCCGTGATGGCGGGCTGCATATGGCCAATTTCTGCGCTTCCGGTGCTCATGTACAAAAGTACGCTCCGCTCCGGTTCTCGAAAATGGCTATTTTCGCCTCACCCTGACGGGCAAGCCCCCCGAGCAGCGCCACAAATTCCCCGGTTTTGCCTGCTAGGCGGGCGTTCTCCCAATCTGATCGTAATGCTCATGCCCAGTATCTTCCTGCCGTTTCGTCACGCCCTCGTAGTGCTTTTGCTGCTCATCGCCAGCCTGCAGGGCAAGGCCTTCGCCCTGTCGGTGATGGACCCGTTCAACCTGGGTACCTCCATGGATGGCGGCACGGTGAAGGTGGGTGACGGCATCGCCTATGCCGACGGACCGCGGCACAAGCTCGATGTCTATGCACCCGAAGCGCGTGGGGCAGCGGCGCCGGTGGTGTTCTTCATCTATGGCGGCGGCTGGAACCGCGGCGAGCGCAGCGATTACCAGTTCGTCGGCCGGGCGCTGGCTTCGCGCGGCTTCGTCGTTGTCATCGCCGACTATCGGCTGGTGCCAGAGGTGAGCTATCCCGGCTTCCTCGAGGACAGCGCCAACGCGCTACGCTGGGTGCAGGACAATATCGCGTCCTATGGCGGCGACACCAACCGGCTGTTCCTGGCCGGACACTCGGCCGGTGCCTACAATGCCACCATGCTGGCGCTCGATCCGTCGTTCCTCCGCGACTATGGCGTCACCATGCCGATCCTGGCCGTCGCGGCCCTGTCGGGGCCCTATGATTTCTATCCGTTCGAGTATGGCGAGGTGCAGAACGCCTTTGGCGCCGCGCCCAATCCGCAGGGCACGCAGCCGATCAATCTGGTGACATCAGAGACCCCGCCGATGTATCTGGCGACCGGCACGACCGACCCGATCGTGCGCATGCAGAATACCGAGCGGTTCGCCCAGAAGCTCAAGGATAGCGGTGTGTGGGTCACCACGCGCTACTACGAAGGCTTCGGGCACATGGAGCCTGTCATCGCCATGGGCTCGCTGTGGCGTTGGCGTGCGCCGGTGCTGGACGACATGGTGGCGTTCTTCCAGATGTTCGGCGCATTTCCGAGCGGCGTGCCCTATGTGGCTGTTGCGCCCAATCCGCCCGAGCAACTGCCGGAGGCCGTGGCGCCCATGGAGCAGATCATCGAGCAGATGAATTCCATGTTCCAGCCGATCGAGAACTAGACACTGATCTACCGGCTGGACGGAATGCCAGGCTTCGATAGCATCCTGGCATGACAGATCATCTTCGATTCTCCGGCGCTGACGCGCAGACCCAGCATGACGCGCTGGAGGACATCATTCGCCAGCAACCGGTACTTATGGGCGTGCTCGAGGGCTTGCGCGAAATGGCGCTGCCCGACCACCTGCTGGTGGCGGGGGCGATCTACAATCAGGTCTGGAACCACCTGAGCGGCCGGCCGGAGCTGACCGGGGTCAACGATATCGACGTGTTCTATTTCGACGATAGCGATATCGGCTGGGATGCAGAGGATCGGGTGATCAGGGCCTGTGATGCACGTTTCGCTGGCCTGACGCTGCCGATACAGGTGCGTAACCAGGCGCGGGTGCATCTGTGGTTCGAAGACAAATTCGGCAGCCCGTTCAGTCCGCTCAGGTCGTCGGGCGAAATGCTGGGCCGCTACGCCTCCAAGACCCATGCAGTTGGGGCGCGGCTAGACAGGGATGGCGCAATGGAGATCGTGGCGCCTTTCGGGCTCGATGACCTGTTTTCGTTCCGCATGGTGCCCAATCCAGTGCTCGACAACCGGGTGTCGCATACCAACAAGGGCGCCCGTGCCAAGGCGATCTGGCCGGAGCTGACAGTCATTCCCTGGCCGGAGTGATCATATGGGGTCGAGCCTGACCGAGTCGGCCGAGCGGCGGACGAGGCCGTGAAAGACAGCTTCGATATTGTTGCCATCGGGATCGAGCACGAATGCCCCGTAATAGCCGGGGTGGTAGTCGCGCTCGCCGGGTTTGCCATTATCCTTGCCGCCGGCGGCAATGGCTGCCTGGTAAAAGGCGTCGACCATCTCGCGGTCGCGGGCCTGGAAGGCCAGGTGGATATGGGTGGGAACGGTCCGCGCATCGGCGGCATCGACGAAGAGTTCATCGACCTGGAACCAGCCCTCGCCGGCATGCTCGATCTTGACGCCGAGCACGGCCAGTACCCGCTCATAGAAATAGCGGGTGGCCAGGTAATTCCTGGCGCGCAGATGGACATGGTCGATGAGGCGGCCAGTGTGCCAGGTCATGCAGCTACCCCTAAGGCCAAGCAAAACCGCCCGGAACGGAGTTCCGGGCGGTTGGTTGTCAATTCGGTTATTCGGCTTCGTTGGCTGGCGCGGCGTTGAGCTGGCCGTAGCGTTCTTCGCCGATCTTGGACAGAAGATCGAGCTGGGTTTCGAGGAAGTCGATATGGCCTTCCTCGTCGGCCAGCAATTCGTCGAACAACTGCTTGGACACATGGTCGTGCAGCTGCGAACAGAGCTCGCGGCTGTTGCGGTAAGCCTCGCGGGCCTCGTACTCACCGGCCAGGTCGGCTTCGAGCACTTCCTTGATGGTCTGGCCGATTCGCAGGGGTGCGACGCGCTGCAGGTTGGGATGGCCTTCGAGGAAGATGATACGCTCGATCAGGCGATCGGCGTGGTGCATTTCCTCAATGGATTCGGCGCGTTCCTTGGCTGCCAGCTTCTTGTAGCCCCAGTCGTCCAGAAGACGAAAGTGGACCCAATACTGGTTGACCGCACCGAGTTCGAGAAAGAGGGCTTCGTTAAGCCGCTCGATGACTTGTGCTTCGCCTTTCACGACGTACTCCACTCTTTTGCTTTTTGAGCTTTTCGAGCCCAGTCGGAAGCGAGAGGACTTCGCCTGACTGTTGGGCTTGCTGCGAGTGGTAGTTTTCGGTGACGCGGACGATAATGTCCACCACATTCGGCACGCAACCGCTGCATTTGGCGCGGCGGTTGAGCTCGGTATAGACCTTGGCGGGCACTACCAACTGCCAGGGATCAGCGCGCAGCAGGTCGAGAACGATGTCCTCGATCTCCTTGCTGGTGATCATATTGCACTGACAGACGAGCATTGGGGCACGACGGGTAAGTGGAGCTTGCTGGCCGCATAAAGCGACCTGATTAGGTGAATGTCAATGTCATAAAAGGTCGCATTCCTGATGGAATGAGCCGTTTTATGGCCGCGCCGCGGCTTCGCCGCTGCCGCGGTCATATTATGTTGCACCGGTCTCTGCAGGGCGAAACATTCGCGGGCGCCGCTCCGTTGCTTGAACGTCACCAAAGGATCGGCATGGCCATTTCTCTTCTCAGCCTCCTCAATATCCTCAGTCCCAAGGATCGCGGTTCGCGGAAGGTGGCGCGGGATGTGCCGTATGGGGCGGCGGCGCGGCAAAAGCTCGATATCTATTCGCCAAGGCACGCCACCGTTCCGGCGCCGGTGCTGTTCTTCATCTATGGCGGGTCGTGGATGGATGGGGACCGGAGCAACTATGGCTTTGTGGGACGGGCGCTGGCGGCCCTCGGATATGTGACGGTCATCGCCGACTATCGGGTGTTGCCGGAGGTGGAGTATCCGGGTTTTATCGAGGATGGCGTCACGGCCATGGCCTGGGTGGTCGAGCATATTGCCGCCTATGGCGGCCACGCGGGGCGCCTGGCGCTGATGGGGCATTCGGCAGGCGCCTATAATGCGATGATGCTGGCGCTGGACCCGGCCTATCTTGCGCGCGCCGGCCTGCTGGACCGGGTGCGCTGCGTGGTGGGGCTGTCGGGGCCATACGACTTTCTCCCCTTCGATGGACCGATATCGCTGCGCACTTTCGGCGCGGTGCGCCATCCCCAGCAGACGCAGCCGATCAACCACGTGACGGCGGATGCGCCGCCGATGATGCTGGGCCACGGCGACCGGGACACGCTGGTCTATCCGCGCAATAGCGTAGCGCTGGCAGACAGACTGCGCCAAGCCGGTGTGGCCGCAGAGGAGATACACTATCCCAGGCTGGGCCATGCTGGACCCCTTTTGGCGCTGGGACGACCAGCGCGCGGCATCGCCCCGGTGCTGTCAGATGTCGCGGCGTTCCTGCAAAGCCACTTCAGGTCTTAGCCGGCTTGCTCCGCCGCTTGGCTCGGATAAAGTGTGCCGGCGGCTGGGGTGGAGGAGATTGCCGATGACCGGATTGCAACGCTTGTCGCGGGGCCTGCTGCTGGCGCTGGCGCCTACGAGCCTTCTTGCCCCCGCGGCATGGGCGGGTCCGGCCTTCGACGCCTGCGCGGCGGCCGCCTCCAGCCAGTTCGAAACCGGGTTCGAGAGTATCGGCCGGGAGAGCTGGGACATCGATACCGCCGCCGCGATCAAGGCCTGCACCGAGGCACTGGCCGAGGAGCCAGGCTCCAGCCAGGTCAAGGGCTGGCTGGCGCGGGCCTATTTCGCTGCCGGCGATACCGACAGCGCCGTGCCGCTGTTCGAAGAGGCTGCGTCCGCCGGCAATGTGGTGGCACTGGCCATCTATGGCGACATGCTGACGACAGGTGACGCCGTTGATGTGGACATGGAGCGCGGCGCACGGCTGCTGACGCAGGGCGCTGAGGCTGGTTTCGCGCTGGCGCAGAACAGCCTTGGCCTGAGTTATGATTTTGGCGAGGGCCTGACGCAGGACTACGCGCAGGCCGCGCGCTGGTACCGGGCGGCAGCCGAGCAGGGCATGAGCAAGGGTCAGTCCAACCTGGGCCTGATGTATCAGGAGGGGCTCGGCGTGCCGCGCGATTATATCGCCGCCGCCGCCTGGTTCGAACTGGCGGTAACGCAGGGCGATGCCTCGGGACAGGTGAACCTTGGCAAGCTGCTGCAGGATGGGCTGGGCCAGCCGGCCGATCCCAAGCGTGCGGCCGAGCTTTACCGGCTGGCTGCCGACCAGGGCGACATGTATGGCCAGAACAATCTGGGCTTCCTGCTTGAGAACGGCGTTGGCGTCGAGGCCGACGCAGCGGCTGCGGCGGAACTCTACCGGCAGGCGGCAGACCAGGGCCTGGCGCTGGCCAAGCACAACCTGGCCCTGCTCTACGAGGATGGCACCGGGGTGGAGCGGGACTACGAGCAGGCGCTCGGGCTCTATCGCGAGGCAGCGGAGGGTGGCGAGATGCGGGCCGCGGTCAATCTGGGGCTGCTCTATCTCGATGGCCTGGGCACCGAGGTAGACTATGCCGAAGCGCTGAAATGGACGCAGCTGGCGGCCGACAGCGGCCAGCCTATTGCGCTCAACAATATGGGGCACATCTACGAGAACGGGTTCGGCGTCGAGGCCGACCAGGAAGCAGCGATTACCTATTACCAGCAGGCGGCCGACCAGGGCTATCAGCTCGCCGCCGACAACCTGGCGCGGCTGAGCGGGCCGGCGACCCCGAGCACCGGCAAGACCAAAATGAAGTAGACTGGCCCTACTTCCGCCTGTCCTGCTGGCGGCGAGCCGCGATGATGGCGACCGAGGCCGCGGTGCGGTGCGAGGACGAGAAGAACTCGCGATGCGCCAGGATCATGATGGTGGCGACGCAGGCGAAAATCGGCAGCCACTCGGAGACGAACCAGGCGACAGTGGCGACGGAAAAGTAGTAGGCGCGGACGCCGCTGTTGAAATTGCGGGCGCCCAGAGCGTTCATCGCGGTAATCGCGTCGATCTCTTCTTCCGAGATGGGCACGGAATGGTCGATGGCGCCCAGCATGATGCAGAAATGGTTGAACTGTCGCAGCGACAGCGTGAAGGCAAAGAAGGCCAGCACGAACATGGACAGCATCACCAGCAGGTGCAATTGCACGTCGAGCGTGGTGTAGGCCCGGTTCAGGGACAGGGAGTTGAGCGTGTTGATCAGCGCTGGCACCTGGCCGAAGACCGCGAAGATGGCCAGGATCAGCAGCACCGCGGTGGAGGCGAGGAAGCTCACCGAGCCCATGATGTTGCCCGAGAGGATGGCGTCGAACGGGGACTCGCGCAACGCCGCATTGGCCACCCAGCGGCGGCGCTGCATGTTCATTATCGACGACAGCGAGGGCCGCATCTTTTCGACGATCGGCACGATGACGTTGTAGGCGAAATAGCAGAACAGCGGGAAGAAGGTGGAGATCAGTGTCGTCGACAAGGGGTGGCACTCCACTTGCGCCTCAATGCGCACAGATTCTCATATCCCACGGCGCCATTCCCGCGAAAGCAGGAATATTCAGGCCCGGTACTGGGCCGTCACCTCCGAGGGTGACGGCCCGTTGCCAGTGTTTGGCGCGGGCTTCAGATAGTGCGCGGGTAGCGGCGGTGGATGGCGTCGATCTCGGCCAGCAGCCCGGGCGAAAGCGTCAGGTCGCGGGCGCCGATGGCATTGGTCAGCTGCGCCGTGCTGGTGGCGCCGATGATGACCGAGGTCATGAAGGGGCGCGTCATGGCGAAGGCAATGGCCAGTTGCGACGGATCGAGGCCATGGCGGGCCGCCAGCGCCTGGTATTGCTTCCCGGCCGCCTCGGAGTGCTCGTTGTGGCGCCAGAAACCCTTCTGGTAATCGGCGCGGCTGCCCTTGGGCAATTGGCCATCGTTGTATTTGCCGGTGAGCAGGCCCCCGGCGAGCGGCGAATAGGCGAGAAGGCCGACATTCTCGTGGTGGCTGAGTTCGGCCAGGTCGAGGTCGAAATGGCGGCGCAACAGGTTGTACTCGTTCTGCACCGAGACGAGGCGGGGGAGGCCCTTCTCCTCGGCGATGCGCAGCCACTGGGCGATGCCCCAGGTGGTCTCGTTGGAGACGCCGGCATGGCGCAGCTTGCCTTCCTTGATCAGGTCGCCAAGCGTCGCCAGCATGTCCTCGATATTGGCAAGGGTATCGGATGTATCCTGCTTGTGGGGCTGGTAGTCCCAGGAGCCGTCAAAATTGTAGCTGCCGCGGCCGGCCCAGTGGATCTGGTAGAGGTCGATATGGTCGGTCTGGAGGCGCCTCAGGCTGGCTTCAAACGCCTGGCGCAGCGTCTTGCCGGAGGTGCGGCTGCCGTCGCGCATGAAATCGACCGGGCCGCCAGCGACCTTGGAGGCGAGGATCCATTGGTCGCGTTTGCCTGTTTTCTTGAACCAGTTGCCGATGATTTCCTCGGTGCGGCCGGAGGTTTCGGGGCTGCGCGGCACAGCGTAGAGCTCGGCGGTGTCCATGAAGTTGAGGCCCGATTCGAGCGCCAGGTCGATCTGGGCATGGCCCTCGGCCTCGGTGTTCTGGCTGCCCCAGGTCATGGTGCCCAGGCAGATTTCGGTGACGAGCAGGTCGGTACGGCCAAGCGGCTTCAGTTTCATCGGTGTCTCAGCAACTGGTATGGAAGAGCGGGCGCCACACTAGCCGATGTTGGAGAAATTGACAGGCACGCGCCCGAGAAAATCCTGCCGTCAAAAAAGCGTCACGGAGAAACCTTTTAGGGTTGAGCTATGCCTCCCGACCTCCTATATACCCCTCACGTCGCGACCACGGTCGCATTGATGGTGATCTTACCGGCCACCATCTGACGCCCTTGACGCGGGATGGAGCAGCCCGGTAGCTCGTCAGGCTCATAACCTGAAGGTCGCAGGTTCAAATCCTGCTCCCGCAACCAAAAGAGGCCCAGCGAACTCGATGAGTTCCTGGGCCTTTTCCTTGGCGGCGGTGTGATCGCGGGGGTACAGGATGGCGGTTCCAACTGCAGTCGCGGGGTTGCTGAAACGGCCGGCACGGCTCGGCGATGAGATTTATGCCGCGATCTTCGAGCGCATCATGTCGCTCGACGTGGCGCCGGGTGAGCGGATCTCCGTCGATGCGATAGCGCGCCAGCTTGGCGTGTCGCAGACGCCGATCCGCGAGGCGCTGGCACGGCTCGAAAGCGAAGGTCTCGTCCGCAAGACGCCGCTCGTGGGCTACAGCGCCGCGCCGCGGCTTTCCTCGAATGAGTTGGCAGATCTCTACGAAATGCGGCTGCAGCTCGAACCGCTCGCCGCCCGCAAATGTGCGCTCCTCATGCCTGATGCGGTGATCGGGCAGCTTGAGGCGCTTTGCGTGGAAATGGCCGATCTGGTCAACCGCGACGGCCTTGGCCCTTATGCCCAGTTCGCACAGCTCGACATGGCCTTCCATGACCAGATCGCCGTAAGCGCCGGCAATGTGCTCATCGCCGAGGCACTGTCGCGGCTCCATAGCCATGTCCATCTGTTCCGCAGGCTGGTGGATGCGCGGGTGCCGCCGGCGGCCAATGCCGAACATGAAAGGCTGGTCGCGGCGATCCGGGCGCGCGATGGCGATGCGGCCGAGGCGACCATGCGTGAGCATATAGTGCAGTCGCGACAGCGCTTCGCCTGAGCGTCAACAAGCGACGACGTTGACCGCCAGGCCGGCGAGGCTGGTTTCCTTGTAGCGCTCGCTCATGTCGAGCCCGGTCTGCCGCATGGTCTCGATGCAGGCGTCGAGCGGCACGGCGTGGGTGCCGTCGCCCTTGAGGGCCAGCGAGGCGGCGGTGACCGCCTTGACCGCTCCGAAGGCGTTGCGCTCGATGCAGGGAATCTGGACGAGGCCGCCCACCGGATCGCAGGTCATGCCGAGATGGTGTTCCAGCGCGATCTCGGCGGCGTTTTCCACCTGCGCAGGCGTGCCGCCCATGATGGCACAGAGCCCCGCGGCGGCCATGGCCGAGGCGGAACCGACTTCGCCCTGGCACCCGACCTCGGCGCCCGAGATCGAGGCATTGTGCTTGATGATGCCGCCGATGGCTGCTGATGTCAGCAGATAGTCGCGGATCGCCTGGGGGCCGGCCGCTGCGTTGAACTTGAGGAAATATTTCATCACGGCGGGGATTACCCCGGCGGCGCCATTGGTGGGCGCGGTGACAACCCGGCCGCCGGCCGCATTCTCCTCGTTGACCGCCATGGCGTAGAGGCTCAGCCAATCATTGGCCATCAGGGGGGTCAGCTCGTTGCGCTGCCACTGCGCCTCGAGCTGAACGTAGATACCCCGCGCGCGGCGCTTGACGTTGAGCCCGCCGGGCATGATGCCGTCCTGGGCAATGCCGCGGTCGATGCAGGCGCTCATTACGTTCCAGATCTCATCGATGCCACGATCCAGCACAACCCGGCTTCGGCTCGCCTCCTCGTTGGCGCGCTTCATGCCTGCTATGGACAAGCCCGAGGCGATAGCCATGGCGAGCATGTCCTTCGCGTGGGCGAAGGGGTAGGGCACGTCGGCCTGGTCAGGGGAGGCATGCTTGATGGCGTCCAGTTCCTCGGCGCTGACCACGAAACCGCCGCCGATGGAATAATAGGCCCGGCGCAGCAGCAGCTGTCCATCGGTGTCATAGGCCGCGAATTGCAGGCCATTGGGGTGGCCGGGCAGGGCATTACGCTTGTCAAAGACCAGATCGACCGCAGGGCGAAAGCGATAGGCGGGGTGGCCAGCGGCATGCACCACGCCAGTCGCCTCGACGGTGGCGACGATGGTGTCCATGGCATCGGGATCGACCGTCTTGGGATTCTCGCCGCAAAGACCCAGGATGACGGCGCGGCCGCTGCCATGGCCGATACCGGTAAAGGCGAGCGAGCCATGTAGGCTCGCGGTCAAGGCAGCGGGCCGGGCGTTAGCGGCGCGCGGCCAATTGCCGGTCCTGATTTCATCGAGGAAGCGCCGGGCGGCGGTCATCGGCCCCATCGTGTGGGAACTTGATGGCCCGATACCGATCTTGAACACGTCGAAAATCGAGAGGAACATCGCGCCATTGTGCATGAAAGCGGTCCGCCAGCAATCGACGTAAGGGCCTGACTGTTTCTGAAACGGCAACAGTGCGTGGCGCCCATGTCGGTTGCGTCGGGCGGTTGCCCGGCCGATATCTCGATCAACACATATTTCGGAGACCTGATATGGCCGACTATCACTATCGCGAAGGCAAGGGTGCCGACGAAGATGCACCGCTATTCCTGGTATTTCATGGCACCGGGGGCGACGAGAACCAGTTTTTCGACCTGGCTGGCGAGCTCCTGCGGGGGGCGCGCGTGGTGGCGCCGCGCGGCGATGTCAGCGAAGGCGGGGCGTTGCGCTATTTCAGGCGCACCGGCGACGGCGTCTACGACATGGACGATCTCCGGCTGCGCACGGCGCAGATGATCGCCTTCGTAAAGGCGCGCCAAGCCGAGGGCAGCCCGCGGCGGGTGGTGGGTCTGGGTTATTCAAACGGCGCCAATATCCTGGCGGCCGTGCAGTTTTCGGCGCCCATGCTGTTCGATGCCACGGTGTTGATGCACCCGCTGATCCCCTTCACGCCCCCCGAGGCGGATTTCGCAGGCAAGCGCGTGCTGATCACGGCCGGCAAACGCGATCAGATGGCACCGTCGGCGGTGACGCAGGGGCTGAGTGACTATTTCGCCGGTCATGGCGCGGCGACGTCATTGTTCTGGCACCAGGGCGGGCATGAACTACGACCCGAGGAACTGCGCGAGGCGCAGGTTTTCCTCAGTGATGCGGGCCGCTAGAGGAGGCCGTGATCCTTCATGGCCTGCTCTTCGTCGGGCGTGACGTAACCGAAGACCTTAGCCGTGCCATCGGCGATGCTGACGAAATAGTAGTTGGTGAAGGTCACGTGGCCGCTCTGGCCGGCCTTGTTGGTATAGGCGAAATCCCAGTCGACATCGGCGACGGCGTGGCAGTGGTCGAGTGCGATGACGTTAAGCCCCTTGATGGTCATGTGCTTGCCGCCGACCTCGCGGTAGTGGGCAAAGCCCTTGGGGATCATGGCGCGGAATTTGTCGTCGTTGGCTCCGCCCATCACCCCCTTGGGGCTAGATTCGACAAAGTAGGGCGCGAAGGAATTGACGACGCCGTCGACATCCTCCTTTGGCGGGTCCTGCAGGGCATCGTCGCTGCGCTTGGCATAGGCGTCGAACAGGGCGCGGACCATGGTTTCCAGCTTGGTCATGGGCGATCTCCTCTCGCAAGAAACGCGGAAACCGGCTGTGGGTTCACTGGGGATGTCCGACAGCACTTTATTAACGAACTTTAGAGGGCTGTTGATTAACAGTGACGGAGGTCCCCAAGGACCGACCATGAGCTAAGCGAGGCGCCAAATCCGCGGGCTTCGAGACACCATTGCCAGCAGCCTGCGAGTGCGCGTGCTGATCCTGGTGCTGCTCGGCTTTGCCGCGGTGGCCGTGCCTGCCTATGCGGCCTTCAACTGGATCGTCGCCTCGACCGTCGTTCAGCTTGGCACGCTGTTTGCCGAAAAACAGATCCTCTACGATCGCTATCGCGGGCTCGAAGCGCTGATGCGCGAGGTGTCGCTGGCCGAGACGCTGGCGGGCTCGCAGTCGATTCGCGACTGGGCCAATGACGAGGGCAATGAAGAGCTGAAGCGGCGCGGCATTGCCGAACTAGAGCATTTCCGCCAGTCGTTCGCCGATCGCAGCTACTTCTTCGTCATCGGGGCATCGGGCGACTACTATTTCAACGACGCCAGCAATGCCTATGCCGGCGACCAGTTCCGCTACCGCGTCAGCCCCGATAATCCCCGTGACGCCTGGTACTATTCCACTGTGGCGCTGGGCGAAGGTTGCCACCTCAATGTCGACAACGATGCCAATCTGCGCGTCACCAAGGTCTGGATAAACTGTGTCATCCGAGAAGGGCGGCGCGTGCTCGGCATTCTGGGCACCGGCATTGATCTCACCAGCTTCATCCAGGAAGTGGTCAATGTCCCGCAGGTTGGCGTGACCTCGATGTTTGTCGACCGGATGGGTGCCGTGCAGGCGCATCGCGACCAGGACCTTGTCGACCTGCGCAGTCTCACCGAAGAGATGAGCGCCGAGCGGTCGGTGTTTGCGCTGGTCGACAAGCCGCAGGACCAGGGCGCGCTACGCGCCATGATGGATCAGCTGGCCGCGGGTGATGCTGTGGCGCAGTCGCGGTTCATGACCGTTGGCGGCAAGGAAATGCTGGTCGGCGTTGGCTATCTCGACCGGCTTGGCTGGTTCAACATCACCCTGATGGATATCGACACCATCATCGACAAGCGGCTGTTCCTGCCCATTGGCCTGCTGCTGGCCGGGGTTATGGGCCTCGTGACTGCTATCATGGTGCTGGTGTTCAAGCGGGCGGTGCTGGATCGCTTGAAGCGGCTGGAGCTGGTCGTGCATGCGACGCGGCAGGGCGACTACGGCCCGGCCCTGGCGATGGGCGATGAACGGCAGGATGAAGTCGGGCGGCTCTCGGCGGCCTTCACCGAGATGGCTGTGACGGTAGCAGACAATACGCACCTGCTCGAAGCGCGGGTGCGCGAACGCACCGAGGCGCTCGAAACCCTGGCCTTCCGCGATGCGCAGACCGGCATTGCCAACCGCCGCGGCTTCATTGATGCCTTCGCCGGCATGGAACCGGGGCAACGGCATGGCCTGCTGCTGGTCGACATCGATCATTTCAAGTCGATCAACGACACGTTTGGCCATGCAGCCGGCGACGCGGTCATTATCGAGATCTCCCGCCGCATTGCGGAATGCGTCGGCGGCGACAATATTTGCGCCCGCTGGGGCGGCGACGAATATATCGTGCTGCTGCAGGACAGTGCGCCCCACCTGCTGCGCGCCAACGCTTTCGGGGTCATGGCCGCCATCAGCGACAGGGCCGTCACGCTGCCGGGCGGCAATGCGGCCGTGGTTACGGTGAGCGTCGGCGCTTGCCTCGTCGAGCCGGGCGACAGCATTGAGACCGTCATCGATATGGCGGATGCGGCGCTCTACATGGCCAAGGGCGAAGGCCGCAACCGGGTCGTCATCCTCGATCCGGAAACGGCGCGGCCCGAGTCTTCGCTCTCTGCACAAACCTCCTGAAGGGGATGGTTGACGCCGCCGCAGGCGCCTGCCAGCGTCGAGCCAGTTCTAGCCGAGGTCTCGCCATGATCCTGTCCCGCGTTCTCGTGCCAGCCATAATGGTGGCCTTCTTTGCCATACCGGCGGCCGGGGCGAGCTTCGACTGTGGCGCGGCCGCTACGCCATTCGAACACGCCATCTGCGATACTCCGGACCTGTCGGCAGCCGATGACCGGCTGGCCAAGTCCTTTGCGACGGCCACAGGCGGGCTCACCAAGGAATCGGTGGTATTGATGCGCGCCGACCAGCGGGCCTGGCTCGAGTATGCGCAGCGCGTCTGTACCGATGATGCCGAGCCGCTGACCACTGGCAGCTACCCGGAAGCGGGCGGGACATGTCTTGTCGGCCAGTTCAACACGCGCAGCCAGGCGCTAGAAGAAAGCCGCATGATTGCGGGGCACCGCTTCCTGCTCACGTCGCTCTATGTGGCACTGCCCGATCCAGCAGAAGCGGACAATCCCGACTCCTACTGGAAGGTCGCCAGCCACGAACTGGTCATGCCGCAACTGGATGCCGATGACCCGATCGCCGGGCCGTTCAACCAGTTCGTCCGGGAAAGCGCCGCCAATGACGCCGATATTCTGTCGCTGGCCGTCAGCGGGGATATCCAGCAACTCGATCCGTCCGCCGACACGAGCATCATCATCAAGATCAAGGAAGTGGCAGGCAGCCGCATCACCATGGATGTGAGCACCTACTGGTACGGGCATGGGGCCGCGCATGGGAACTGGAGCGTCGACTACCTGCATTACCTCGTCGGCGAGGACCGGGGCCTGATCGCAAGCGACGTCTTCACCGGCGAGGACTGGGCGGGCACGCTGGTCGAGGCGGCCTGGGCCCAACTTCAGGCCGAGCACTCGGCGGATTGGCTGCAGGTCGAGACGGCAGGCGATATCGCCGAGATCGTGGTCGAGCCCAACCGCTGGGACCTCTCCAACGCCTATGGGCTGGTGATCCAGTTCCAGCCCTATGAGGTGTCGGCCTATGCCTATGGGGCGCCGACCATCACCATTCCGTGGGAGACGCTCGACGCCATCAAGGCTGAAACGCAGGACCAGGTTCGTTACGGCCTCTGATGCAGTTCAAGGTGACCTATGCGCGATACCGGCCCGACAAGCACCGGCTTGAATTCGTCGCGTCGGGTGAGCGCAACGGGTGCCTCTTCACAGTGGTGACCGATGTCACCTGTCTCAAGGAACCGCGAACACCCGAGCATATCCATCTGGTGGCGCTGGCGCGGCTGACCGAAATCTTCCGGCGGCCGAGCGCATCGGGTTTCTAAATCGATCAGGCGCGCAGGTCCGCCCATTCGGGGTGACGGCGAAACTGGGCGACGACGTAGGAGCAGATCGGGGTGATCTTGAAACCCTGTTCCCGCGCATCCGATATGGCCTTGTTGACCAGCCTGGCGGCGATGCCGCGACCCTCATATTCGGGCGGCACACCCGTATGGTCGATAGTGATGGTGCCGTTGGCGCCCTTGCTGAAGGTCATCTCTGCCTCGTAGCCGGGCGCAAGGCGGATGACGTAGCGGCCACGGGTGGCGCCGTCTTCGCGGGTGACGGGGAGTTCGGTATCGGTCATGGGCGTTCCAAACGAGTTATCCTGCCCAATGTGGCGATTGGCCCCGGCGCCTGCAAGGCTAGATCTGGATCGCGTTCAATTCGGGGAAAAGACCCCGTTCGGACAGGAACGGATGAATGGCGAGGGCCCGCTTGATGGCTTCGAGCGCCAGGTCGCGCTGGTCGAGCTCAAGATAGATCAGTGCCCGCCCGGCCAGAGCACCAAAATGGCGCGGCTCGGCTTCGAGCGTCTTTTCGATATCGGCCAGCGACTGGTCGAAATTGCGCAGCAGGAAATGCACGGTGGCACGCTGGTTCCAGCCCTCGGCATAGTCGGGATGATCGACGACCAGACGGTCGAGCAGGGCAACGGCGCCGGGATAATCGGCCATGCCGAGCCGTTGAAGTATTTCGGCCATGCGGACTGCGAGTTCGGGATCGGCCGGATGGGTCCAGAGATTCCAAATCTCGATGGTGATGGCCTGAGCGGTTCGGCTGTCAGGAGCGGTGCGCAGCTCGGCGAAGAGCGTGTCGAGCGCCGTGCTCTGCTGCTCGGTCTGGGCGTTGGCCGGGATGGTTAGGAAAAGCGCGGCCACCGGCCCTAGCAGGGCGATCACAAACCGGAAACGGGTGAACCAGTAGCGCATGATGACGCCAGAGTGATCCTCTTTTCCGGGCCCGGCAAGACAGCAGTCCGTGATCAGTGGGTGGCGTCTTCCACATTGCCCCAGCGGGCCTGGATGGAGCGGCCAAAGCCTCCAAGCCAGGGTGCGAAGAACAGCAGGATGCGGCGGTGGTAATGCACCAGGATGAACAGGGCCGCCAGGATCAGCGTGCCGACCACGATGACCAGTTCGAGCGACAGGCCGATCGACTTGAGCCAGGCGGTGAGCAGCATGCCGGGCAGGATATGCGCGGCCGCCCAAGCGAAGGCCGATGTGACGTTGATAATGGTGAAGTGGCCGTATTTCATGCCCATTATGCCTGCGACGCCGGGGATAACGGCCTTTACGCCGGGGATGAAGCGACCGATGAAGACCGCCTTGCCACCGTGCCTGGCGAAGAACTCCTCGCCGCGTGCGATCAGCGGCTTGTGGTTCCTGAACGGCCACACTTCCTTGATCGAATCCTTGAGGAAATGGCCGATCGTGTAGGAAATGGCGTCGCCGATGATGGCGCCGATCACGGCCGCGAAATAGACCTCCCAGAAGGGCAGGCGACCCTCGGCGATGATGCCGCCGGCCATCAACAGGACCGGAGTAGACGGCACGAACAGCCCCAGGATGAACACCGCCTCGCCAATGGCCACGGCGAAGATAAACCAGAAGGTCAGCCAGAAATTACCCGAGATCGCGTCGAGGAAATTCTCGAGATAGGCGGAGACGGTGTGGAAGATGTCGAACATGCCTGTCGGTCCCGCGCGCTGAAGATCGGTGCGCAACGCCCACCGGCCGTTGACTTATGGCCGGGGAGGGGCTGAGGCTCAAGTATAATCACGTCAGAGCATTCCCATGACACTCCTTCATCACCTGATCGCCGCCGCCCCGCAGCCGGTCGCCCCGTTTTCACACGCCGTGGAGGCGGACGGCTGGATTTTCGTCACGGGGCAGATGCCCACCGATCCCGCCGCACCGGATGCGCCCTTGCCTGCTGGCATAGAAGCGCAGACCAGGCGGGTCATCGCCAACCTCCAGGTCGTGCTCGGTGGAATCGGGTTGGGGCTTGAACATATCACCATGGTGCGCATCTACCTGACCCAGTTCGAGCGCGACTACGCCGCGCTCAATTCTTTGTGGCCGAGCTTCTTTGCAGCGGGCAAGCTGCCGGCGCGGACTACGATCGGGGTAACCGCGCTGGCCGTGGGATCGCTGGTCGAGATCGACCTGGTGGCCAAGCGGCCGTAGGCGCTATCCGTCGTCAGACAGATTAGTGTTGACTAATGCATTAGTGGAGGCTAATGCATTGTCCATGACCGAAGCAGCCCCGATTTCCCAGATCATGCGTGCCCTTGCCGACCCGACGCGTCGGGCGGTGTTCGAGCGGGTCGTCGACGCCGATGAAATCAGCGTCGCCGACCTTACCCGCGGCAGCGGGGTAACGCAGGGCGCGATCAGCCAGCACCTCAAGTCGCTCAGGCAGGCGGGCCTCGTGGTGGAGCGGGCAGAGGGCCGTAACGTCTTTTACCGGGCAGAGCCGGACGGGCTGGCGCCGCTGGTCGACTGGATGGGCCACTACGGCGCGTTCTGGCGCGAACGTTTCGCCGACCTGCGCAACCTTCTCAAGGAAATCGATCCATGACCGATGTCGAACTGCAGCCCGCAACCCAGGCTATCGTGGTGGACGAGGTGTTCCCGCACTCCCCTGAAACGCTGTGGCGGACCCTCACCAATGGTGATCTCGTCGCCCGCTGGATGATGACGCCAACCGGCTTCGAGCCGGTCGAGGGTACCCATTTCACCTTCAAGACCACGCCGGCCGGCGAATGGGACGGAACTATCCATTGCCGGGTTCTCGAAGTGGTGCCGAACCAGCGTTTCGCCTATTCATGGACAGGTGGTCATGAGGGCAATGAAGGCTACGGGTCGCGACTCGACACCATCGTCACGTTCCTGCTCTCCAGGGTCGAGGCCGGTACCCGCCTGCGGCTGGTTCATTCCGGCTTCGTGATGCCGGTCAACAATGTTGCCTATCGCAACATGAGCGAGGGCTGGAAGACGATCGTGACGCGCATCACCCCCATTGCCGATGAGCAGGGGTGAAGTCATGACCGAGTCTTTCGCCGGCGGCTGCGCCTGTGGCGCCATCCGCTATGAGGTTGCGGGCGAACCCGTTGCCATGAACGATTGCCAGTGTCGGCAATGCCAGCGTGACAGCGGCTCGGGTCATGCCTCCTACCTGACCTTTTCGGGTGCGCAGGTGACGCTAGAAGGGGCTCCATCGTCCTGGGATTTCGCCGGTGATGGCGGGACAGTCAAGCGCCGGGCCTTCTGCCCGGATTGCGGGACGCCGGTCTACATGACCTTCCCGGCCATGCCCGATGTCTTCGTCATCCGGGCGGGGAGTCTCGATGATCCGGGAAGGTACAGGCCCGACATGGTGTTCTGGACCGAGACCGGCCAGAACTGGGACCATCTCGATCCGCGGGCGGTCAAGTTCGAGCGGATGCCGCCGGGGTAGGGGAGCGAGGAAAGGTTGCCCGACCACGGAGCGGCACACCTCCCCTCGACGGGGTAGGTTGGAGGGGTGTTGAGCGCCCCGATATTCGGGCCAGCCGCCTCCCACCCTTGATCCCTCCCCGAAAGGGGAGGGTGTCGACTGTCCGCTTTTTGCGGCCTAAGCGCTGTACGCCTTCACATTCTGCTGCTGCTCGCCAAGGCCCTCGATGCCCAGGCGCATGACGTTGCCGGGCTTGAGCCAGACCGGGTCCGGCTTGATGCCCATGCCGACGCCCGGGGGCGTGCCGGTCGAGATGATGTCACCCGGCTGCAGGCTCATGAACTGACTGACATAGCTCACCACATGGGCGACACCGAAGATCATCGTTTTGGTCGAGCCATTCTGGTAGCGCTTGCCATCGACTTCGAGCCACATCTTGAGGTTCTGCGGGTCGGCGACTTCGTCCCTGGTCACCAGCCAGGGGCCGATGGGGCCGAAGGTGTCGCTGCCCTTGCCCTTGTCCCAGGTGCCGCCACGTTCGGTCTGGAAATGGCGCTCGGAGACATCGTTGATTACGCAATAGCCGGCGACATGGTCCATGGCGTCGGCCTCGTCGACATAGCGGGCCTCGTTGCCGATGACGATGCCCAGTTCGACTTCCCAGTCCGGCTTGATCGAATTCTTCGGGATGATGACGTCGTCGTTCGGGCCGATGATGGCGCTGGTGGCCTTCATGAAGATGATCGGCTCTTCGGGAATCTTGGCGCCGGTCTCGGCGGCGTGGTCGGCATAGTTGAGGCCGATGCAGATGAACTTTCCTACATTGGCGACGCACGGGCCGATGCGGTCATTGGCATCGAGCTTGGGCAGCACGCCGATATCGGTGGCGCGGATTTTCGCGAGGCCTTCGGGTGTCAGGGTCTGGCCGCCGATGTCGCCGACAATGCCGGAAAGATCGCGGATGGTGCCGTCTTCGGCCAGGATGGCAGGCTTTTCCGCGCCCTTGGCGCCGATGCGTAGCAGTTTCATGGGTCAGGTCTTCCTGTTGGCTTTGGACAAGGTCCTAGCGGCTAACATGTTAGTCTGTCGAGGGCGACGTTCGTCCAATCGGTTCGCTGACCCCAAAATTACGCCTCGGGACGGATGACGCCCTTCTTGAGCAGAATATTGCCATAGAGCCGGCGCTCGCCGGTCTGGATGATGGCATAGCCATGCTGGACCCGATCGTAGAAGGCGAAGCGCTCGAGCGATGCGAGGCCCATCTTGGGTTCGTGGCGGCGGATGATCTTCTCGAATTCGTCCATCACCGGCTCGCGCTGGCCGGCATTGCCGACCACCTGCATGCAGATGGCGGCCTCATCGACGAAATCGTCGAGTGGCATCAGTGTCAGGATGGCATCGAGCACATCGGTGGCGCTGATGCCATCGAGGCGTACCAGAGCGGGCCCCGCGGCATCGGCCGGGTAGTTGGCGTCAACGATGGCGATTTCGTCGCCATGGCCCATGGCGCGCAGGATGCCGAGCAGGTCAGGCCCGAGGATCGGTGGAATGTTCTTGAGCATTGTCGCGGCTCCTAGCCGAAGGGAAAGCTGTCGCTGTCGGCGCCCAGCGTGGCGCCGTCGGCAAAGAGGCCGGGATGCTCGCGGGCGAAGGCGAAGAGTTCGACCATTACCGCGTCGATATGGGCGCGGATGGCGCGTGACGCCTGCGCCTGGTCCTGCGCCAGGATGCCGTCGAAGATCGCCTGGTGCTCGGCGATGGTCAAAGCCAGCCGGCGCGGCGTGATGATCAGGCGGCGGGCACGGTCGAGATTGGCACGGGCCGAATCGATGATGGTCTTGACCTTGGTCAGCCGCATCGAGCGGTAGATGATGTCATGGAACTCGACGTCGATCTGGTGGAAGGCTTCCGAATCGTCGCGCTCGGCGGCTTCGCGCTGAGCGGCGATATTGGCGTGGAGCGCATCGATCAGGGCGGCATCGTGGCTGCCGATCAGCACGCGCAGGGCTTCCGATTCGAGACCCTTGCGGATCAGCATGTATTCGCGGACGTCGGTGATACGCACCAGCGACACGGTAGAACCACGTTGCGGGGCGATATCGACCAGTCCCTCGGTCTGCAGCCGCGCCAGCGCCTCGCTGACCGGAAAGCGGCTGACGCCCATTTCGGCGCAGATCAGCGACTTGTCGATGGCGCTGCCCGGTGGCAAAGCCAGCGTCACGATGGCATGCCTGATAGCATTGGTGACGTCTGACGTGACGCTGCCGCGTGTCAAAGCGGGTGGGCGGACCAGAAAAGAGTAGGGACTTGCTGCGCTTGTCATGCTAACATGTTAGTTAGTGCCGTGGTGCTTTACAACGCCCGTCGCTGCCGGTTGCGGGCGCAATCTGGCGGCAAACGGGTCCGAGGTAAAGCGCAGTTGAGACCC
This sequence comes from Devosia sp., assembly GCA_049647065.1. GTDB lineage: Bacteria > Pseudomonadota > Alphaproteobacteria > Rhizobiales > Devosiaceae > Devosia. The sequence continues at coordinate 24,367 of JBARWY010000193.1, forward strand.
GACCCGCGAAAGTCCCCGATCCATGTCTGAAACGATGACCCGCCCGCAGCCCCGCACGCTGGTGCTCAATGCCGCCGACAATGTCGCCGTGGCGCTTGTCAACCTCGATGTGGGCAGCGACACGCCGCAGGGCGTGCGCATCGTCCGCCGCGTGCCCAAGGGCCACAAATTCGCCAGCCGGGCGATTGGAGCCGGCGAACCGGTGGTCAAGTTCGGCCAGATCATCGGCTTTGCCAGCGAAGCGATTCCGCCGGGTGACTGGGTGCACGAGCACAATTGCGGCATGGGCGGCGCCGATGGCAGCCTGACCCATGACTACGCCTTTTCCGAAGGCGCCATCGCGCCGGATATGATCCCGGTCGGCCAGCGCGCCACCTTCGAGGGCTACCGCCGTGCCAATGGCAAGGTCGGCACGCGCAACTATATCGGCATCCTGACCTCGGTGAACTGCTCGGCCACGGTGGCCAAGTTCGTCGCCGAGGCGATCAACCGCTCCGGCATCCTCGAGGACTATCCCGAGATCGACGGCGTCGTGCCGTTCGTGCATGGCACCGGCTGCGGCATGGAAAGCCGGGGCGAGGGCTTTGACATCCTCAAGCGTACGCAGTGGGGCTACACCTCCAATCCCAATCTGGGCGCGGCCTTGCTGGTCGGCCTCGGCTGCGAGGTCTTTCAGATCGGCCGCATGAAGGAAATGTACGGTATCGTGGAGGGCGAGACCTTCCAGAGCATGACCATCCAGGAGCGTGGCGGCACCAGGAAGATGATCGAGTGGGGCGTCGAGAAGGTCAAGGAGATGCTGCCCATCGCCGCTGCCGCCCGGCGCGAGACGATCGACGCCAGCCACCTGACGCTGGCGCTGCAATGCGGCGGCTCGGACGGCTATTCCGGCATCACCGCCAATCCGGCGCTCGGCTATGCCGCCGATATCCTGGTGCGTAATGGCGGCACCGCCATTCTCAGCGAAACGCCCGAAATCTACGGCGCCGAGCACCTGCTGACCCGCCGTGCGGTTTCCCGCGAAGTCGGTGAGAAGCTCATCAGCCGCATCCATTGGTGGGAAGACTACACGCGCCGCAACCACGGCGAGATGAACAACAATCCGAGCCCCGGCAACAAGCTGGGCGGGCTCACCACCATTCTCGAAAAATCCCTTGGTGCCGCGGCCAAGGGCGGCACGACGCCGCTGACCGCGGTCTACGAATATGCCGAGCCGGTGACAGAAAAGGGCTTCGTGTTCATGGATACACCGGGCTTCGATCCGGTCTCGGCTACCGGGCAGGTCGCCGGAGGGGCAAACCTTCTGGCTTTCACCACCGGTCGTGGCTCGGCCTATGGCTGCAAGCCGGTGCCGTCGATGAAGCTGGCCACCAATTCGGACATGTATGCGCGGATGACCGACGACATGGACATCAATTGCGGCGACATTGTCGAGGGCGTCTCGATCGAGGACAAGGGCCAGCAAATCTTCGACCTGCTGCTCAAGATCGCCTCGGGCCAGCCGACCAAGTCGGAAGAACTGGGCTATGGAGACAATGAATTCGTGCCGTGGCAGGTCGGGGCGACAATGTGAGCACCCAACAGAAAACCGTCGACTATATCGTCGAACAGAGCGCATCGGCCGGGACGATCACTGCCAGGAAAATGTTCGGCGAATACGGCATGTATTGCGACGGCAAGGTCATGGCCTTCATCTGCGACGACCAGCTTTTCATCAAGCCCACCGAAGCTGGCCGCACCTATCTGGGTGAGGTGACGGAAGCCGAGGCCTATCCCGGGTCCAAGATGTATTTCCTCATCGATGGCGACCGGTGGGACGATGCGGACTGGCTGGCCGGGCTGGTCAAGACGACGGCGGATGACCTGCCGGCGCCCAAGCCGAAGAAGGGGTGATGCAATGCGCGGCGTCCATGTGGTCATTTCGGGCCGCGTCCAGGGCGTCGGCTTTCGTGTCTGGGTTGAGGCGGAAGCCGTGTCGCGCGGATTGGCCGGCTGGGTGCGCAATCGGCGCGACGGGTCGGTCGAGGCGGTGTTCTCCGGCGAAGACGACGCTGTGGGAGCCATGCTGAAAGCCTGCTGGGAAGGCCTGGATATGGCTGTCGTGACCGATGTGGCTATCTCCGACACGGACGAAAGGCCATCAGGCTTCGAGCTACGCGCCACGATATAGGCTGTCTCAGGGCCTCAAACGATAGACGGTTCCCACCCGTTCGGCCCGGTCCCGCGCATCGCCAACATCGCCTACCGCATAGGACGCAACCCGTTCCAGCCGATCGACGGGCAGATCGCGTCGGTCCGGATCGCCGACCAGCACGTCGATCCCCGCTGCCCGGCAGCGCAGGAGGAAGGGCAGCATGAGCAGGCCCACTTCGGGATTGTAGAAGACATCGCCCGCGGTGATGAGATCGAAGCCCTGTGGCGGATCACCCGCGATATCGATATCCGTCAAGGAGAGGGCCACGCCATTCGCCGCCGCATTGAGCGCGATCGCGGCCCGGCCATTCGAGTCGATTTCAGCAGCACTCACAATTGCCCCCGCCTGTGCTGCAGCAATGCCGACGAGGCCCGATCCCGCGCCCAGATCGAGTACCCGCTTGCTGGCTACGGCCTGGGGGTGCGCCGCAAGGTGCTGCGCCAAGGCCAGCCCGCCGGCCCACTGATACGCCCAATAGGGCGGCGGCGGATCATCGTCGTCAGGCCCGGCCAGCCGTGACAGGCGGCTGCCGGGATGGGCGGTGTAGAGCGCAATTCCGGGCAAGGACGGCACCGGCCCGAGGCGCAGGTTCTGCACGATGAAATCCGCAATGGCGTTCGACATGGTGTCAGGGCAGCCCCGGCTCGGCGTTGGCCCGGGCAAAGAAGATAGAGACCTTGAGGCCGGCGCCAGGAACAGAATCGACCGCAACCTTGGCCTTGGCATTCTGGCCGAGCGAATGAACGATCAGCGCGCTGAGTTTACCTGGCTTGGGCCATACAGCACCTTCGCTCAAGCCAATGCCGTCGTCTGACACGGTAACGCGGCAGCCGGTTTCGTCGACGAGGGAATGGAGCGTGATGGTGCCGCCATCGCGGCCTACGAAGGCATATTTGAGTGCGTTAATCATCAGTTCGTTCACCACCAGGCCAGTGGGCATGGCAACGTTGACCGAGACTGGCCAGGTATCGACCTGGAGATTGAGACGGATGCCCTCGACGGCATGCGCTGCCATCACGGCCGAGGCGACCTGGCTGAGATAGACACCGAGATCGACACTTTCCGACTGCCCGTCTTCCGACAGCGACTGGTACAGCAGGGCCAGCGAGCTGATCCTGCCGGCGAGCCGCTGAAACGCCTGGCTGCTGGTATCGTCGGGCATGTTGCGCGCTTCGAGCCGAATGAGCGCGGTGATCATCTGCAGGTTGTTCTTCACCCGGTGCTGAAGTTCGCGCAGCAGCGTGTCCTTCTCCTGGATCTGGCTCTTGAGATCGGCTTCATTTTCGGGCGTGCGATTGGCTGTTTGGGCCAGCGCTACCAGCCGAAATGCCGGGTTGCCTTCGTCGTCCTCGATGATATTGGACCAGGCGTCGATGGTGATCTCGCCCTCTTCGCGTTTGATTACGAAGGTGCCGATATAGTCGTCGCGCAGCGCGACCGCCTGGCTCAGCGGCTCGCCATCGTCGCGCGCCACCGCGTTGGGCGGCAGCACGGCCCATGGCTTGCCCTGCAATTGGTCAGCCGGGGTGCCCAACAATCGCTCGAACTCGAAATTGGCATAGGCCAGCCGTTCCTCAGGCTGCAGCTCAGCGACCGCGATGCCGAAAGGTACGTGGTCGAGAAACTGCTTGAAACGATCGCTTTCCAGCGCGTCGGCAAGGTTGGGGGTATCGAGCAGCTCCCCGACGGAAGCTGCGTCATCATCGTGATCGGTCAATAAACGTGTTCCAGTTGTCGGCTGCCCCACCAAGCTTTAGCAGGTTGGTGGAGTTCCGGGAAACTATCCCCTCAGGGCACCTGCAGCCCGGTCGCGCTCACATAGGTGGCCATGACATACTGGCTGCAGGTGATGAAGAGCCGGTTGCGCCGCGGCCCGCCGAACACGACATTGGAGGTCTTAGCGCCGGTCTTGATGCGGCCGAGCAAGGCGCCGGACGGGTTGTAGACGTTTACACCGAGGCCGGCGCTGGTCCAGACGTTGCCCTCGGTATCGAGGCGGAAGCCGTCGGGCAGGCCGGAATCGATGTCGGCAAAGACTTTTGGGTTGCCCAGTTTGCTGCCATTGACACTGAACTGGCGGATATGGGCCGGCCAATCCGGATCGTGGCTCTGGCCGGTATCGGACACATAGAGCGTGGATTCATCGGGCGAGAAGGCGAGGCCGTTGGGCTTGGCGAAGTCGTCTGCGACGACCGTCAGAGACCCTTCGGACGGGTCGAAACGATAGACGAAGCAGCCGGCCTGTTCCTGGTCGGACTTGTAGCCCTCGTAATCGCTGAGAATGCCGTAGCTGGGATCGGTGAACCAGATGGTGTCGTCGGACTTGACCACCACGTCGTTGGGGGAATTCAGCCGCTTGCCCTGGTAGCTGTCGACCAGCGTCGTGACGGTGCCGTCCCATTCGGTGCGCAGCACGGCCCGCGCGCCATGCGAGCAGGAGACCAGGCGGCCCTGGCGATCACGGGTATTGCCGTTCACATAATTGGACGGCGTACGGAACGGGGTGACGCCGAGTTCGGGTACCCATTTCAGCATGCGGTTATTGGGAATATCGCTCCAGACCAGGAAATTGCCGTCGCCGAACCAGACCGGACCCTCGGCCCAGCGGCAACCTTCATAGAGCACATCGAGTGCCGCAATGCCGATGGTCAGCTCGTAGAATTTCTTGTCGATGAATTCGAGCGCGTCGCCGCCGATAGCCATGCCGTTCCTCCCGGTCTTGGGCGCATTTGATGGCAAGGGTCGGCAGGTGGCAAGAGCCAAGCGTGACGCCGCATTGACGACTAACATGTTAGTTGCTAGGGCAAGGCAACACCGGAGCCCGACATGGCCGCACTCGATAGAATCCTCACCGTGGACGAGATGAAGACCAAGGCGCGCCGCAGCGTGCCCAAGATGTTCTTCGAATATGCGGATTCGGGCAGCTATACCGAGGGCACCTATCGCGACAACGAGAGTGACTTCAACAAGATCAAGCTCAAGCAGAAGGTGGCGGTCAATCTGGAAGGCCGCAACCTCAAGACCACCATGCTGGGCAAGCAGATCACCATGCCCGTGGCGATTGCGCCGGCGGCGACAGGCGGCATGCAGATTGCTGACGGCGAGATCAAGGCGGCCAAGGCCGCCGAGAAATACGGCATTCCGTTTTCGCTCTCGACGATGAGCGTCTGCTCCATCGAGGACATCGCCGAGAACACCACGGCTCCGTTCTGGTTCCAGCTCTATGTGATGCGCGACCGCGGCTTCATCGAACGGCTGATCGACCGGGCCAAGGCGGCCAAATGCTCGGCGTTGGTGCTGACCATGGACCTGCAGATCCTGGGCCAACGCCACAAGGATATTCACAACGGGCTCTCGACCCCGCCCAAGTTCAACGCCTCCTCCATCTGGCAGATGATGCAGCACCCGCTGTGGTGCGCCGGCATGCTGGGCACCAGGCGGCACACCTTCCGCAATATTGTCGGCCATGTGAGCGGTGACCATGACCTGGCCTCGCTCTCGGCCTGGACGGCATCGCAGTTCGACCCGACGCTCAACTGGGCGGATATCGCCTGGGTGAAGAAGCGCTTCGGCGGGCCGGTCATCGTCAAGGGCGTGCTCGACCCTGATGATGCACAGGCGGCGCTGGACAATGGCGCCGATGCCATCATCGTCTCCAACCACGGTGGCCGCCAGCTTGATGGGGCGCCATCCACCATCCGCGTGCTGCCCGAAATCGTCGAGCGCGTCGGCCACAAGACCGAGGTCTATCTCGATAGCGGCATCCGCTCGGGGCAGGATGTGCTCAAGGCGCTGGCCTATGGCGCCAAGGGCACCTTCATCGGTCGCCCGATGCTCTACGGCCTGGGCGCCGGCGGCGAAGCTGGGGTGACCCGCGTGCTCGACATCATCGCCAAGGAACTGGACACCACCATGGCGCTATGTGGTGAGCGCGACATCCTCAATGTCGGGCTGCACAACATCTATTCGAACGATATTCCGCCAAGGAATGCGCCGTTGACTAAGCGAGGACATACCTAGCCCCTCCGGGAGAGGTAAGAGGCGTTTACCCCCGATATTGTCGCCCGGCGTTCACATCGCCCTCGGTCAACTGCCGATAAACCGTGCCAGCGACTGCCTTCATCTGCTCTTCCGGCAAGGTGCCCACCACGGTGCAGGTGATGCGCGCATTGGCCCAGTAGAAGGCTTCGGCGCCATCGTAGCTGCTGAACTGGTAGGCGGGGGCGCCGTCCGGCAGGGCTGATGTCACGTAGATGGTAACGCGCTCCTTGGCAGCATTCTCGTACATCAACTGCGCGGCGCGACCGCCGGCATCCTCGCTCCCCGGCAGCAGCCGCCCGCCGACCAGTGTAAAACCCTCGGCGTCCAAATCGGGCATGCCGAGCGTGGTATCGAGCCGGTTGGACAGCCAGGTGCTCAGGTGTTCACTGTCGTCGCCGCCGACCTCCACCGCGTGGCGGTTCTCGGCGACATAGACCGTATGGGCGTGGATGGCGTCGGCGATCAGCACCGCGCTGACCGGCCGCGCATCGAAGAGTGGTCGTGCGATCCAGCCGGCGCCAAGGCCGAGGCCGACCAGCACCACGGCGGCTGCCGCCCATCCCCAGGACTGGACACGGCGGCGGCCGATCTCGGCGGCAAGGCGGCGGGGCTTGAGGCGGGTCGGTACGCTCTCGGCCCCGGCAGGGTCGAACAGCGTCTTGATTGCATCGGCCTGACGCTGCAGCAGTACGACCTCGGCGGCGGCATCGAGATTGGCCGCAAGGTGCGCCTCGACCGCGGCGCGCTCGGCGTCGGGCAGCTGCCCGTCAGCATAGGCCATCAGTTGATCGCGGGAAATCTGCGTCATTTGACGGTCCTCAGATGCGGCTCGGCCGGGGTGCCGGTCAGGACGCGCAGGGCGGCGCGGGCGCGGCCCAGCCGGCTCATCAGCGTGCCCAGCGGAATTTTCAGGATGTCGGCGGCCTCCTGATAGGCAAGACCCTCAAGGGTAACGAGCAGCAAGGCTTCCTTTTGCTCCAATGGCAGCGTGTCGATGGCGCGAGCCATTTCAGCCAGCGCGATATGGCCCGGCTGCGGGGCCGGGGTGGATGGCTCGGGAACGGTGTCGATATCCACGGTTTCGCCCCGGCGATGGGAGGCGCGCAGCGCGTTGCGATGCAGGTTCAGCAGAATGGTGAACAGCCAGGCGCGGACCGGTCCGGAAGGCCGGAACAGGCCGCGCCTGGAGATAGCGCGCTCGAGGCAGTCCTGGACAAGATCGTCAGCTAGGTCGGCATTGCGCGTCAGCGCCCGGGCATAGCGCCTTAGGGCCGGCACACAGGTTTCGAGCTGGTCGAGAAAATCGTGCAAGACCGATCCGGATATTATTCGATGGCAAGATGCCAGACACCACCGACGCCGTCGCCGGAAATGTCGCCGGGCGCGGTGTCTTCGTACCAGTAGTACAGCGGCCAGCCCTTATAGGCCCACATGGTCGAGCCATCGTCGCGCGTCACGACGGTAAAGTCACCCTCGGGGGCAGTAGCTGCATCGGCCATCAGTGGCGGCCACTTCACGGCGCAGTCGTCATTGCAGACGCTCTTGCCATCGCCATTGGTGTCCTTGTCGAAGGTGTAGAGCGTCATGCCGGCGGCATCGGTCAGCACCATCTTGCCACCGATGTCGGTGGATTTGACGGCGCCGCCGAGATAGTCGGCAGCAAAAGCGGAGGTGGCCATAAGCGCCAGAGCGGCGGCGCCGAAAAGGATCGAACGGAACTTCATGGGAAATTTCCCTCCATGTTGCGGGACCGTCGTTGCGGTCCTCACCAACATCAACACCGGGGGAGGGAAAATAATCCCTGAGGGGCAAGAAATCAGTCGCCGCCCATCAGTCCATGGTCGATGACGTAGCGGGTGAGGCCCGCAGTAGTGCCGATGCCGAGCTTTTTCTTGATGTTCTTGCGGTGGGTCTCGACTGTCCGCACCGAGATGTCGAGTTCCCCGGCCACGTCCTTGTTGGAACGCCCCTGCGCAAGCAGCAGCAACACCGCCTGTTCGCGCGTGGTGAGCGGCACGACGGCGCTCTGCTTCTGGCCCTTCTGCAGGAGGGCCTCGGTGACGCCCGAGGAGAAGTAGGAACCGTTGGCGGCCACCGCCTCGATAGCCGAGATGATCTCGGCGGGCGGCACGTCCTTGAGGATGTAGCCCGCCGCGCCATAGAGGACCGCAGTCGAGATATATTCCCGACTGTCATGCATGGAGAGCATCAGCAGGCGCGTCCGCGGCAGCCGCTCGCGGAACAGTTCGATGGCGTCGAGCCCACTCAGCTCGGGCAGGTTGATGTCCATCAGCACCACGTCCGGATTTTGCTCTTCTGCCAGCGTCAATGCGGCCCGGGCGGAGCGGGCCGTGCCGACCACCCTGATATGGTCAAAGGTCTCCACCACCGCGCGGATACCCTCGAGCACCAGCGGATGATCGTCGCAGATCAGGACCTTGATGGGGGCGGATGCGCTCATGCGGGAACAGGGTGGTCTGGCTGCTGGGTGATATAGGTGGATTTGGGCAGGCGCGCCTTGAGCGTGGTGCCCCTGGAGGTGGTGCGGACCTCCAGCGAGCCGCCGAAATGCTCCATGCGCTCCTGCATGTTGCGCAAGCCTAGGCCTCGGCTCCGGCGGCCGGAGGGCAGGTGGGCAAAGCCCTGGCCGTCGTCTTCGATCAGCATCTGCGGGCCGTCGCCGGCGCTGGTGATGACCACGCGCACCCTGGTGGCGCTAGCATGGCGCTCGATATTGGTCAGCGCCTCCTGCGCCACCCGGTACAGTGCCGTGCGGGCCTCGGGCAGGATCATGTTCTTGAAGGCGACCGACTTGAGCTCGACCGTGAGGCCGGTTCGCTCCGCAAAGCTGTCGGTCAGCGCCTCGAGGGCAGCCGTGAGTCCGAGATCGTCCAGCATGCCCGGCCGCAGGTCATGGGAGATGCGGCGCACCTCCTTGATCGCCTCATTGATCCCGCGGGCGCCACGCTCGATGACCTCGGCGGCATCGCTGGCGCCGGACCGCACTTTCGTCGCCGCCAGATCGAGCATGTAGCGGGCCCCTACCATGGTCTGGGAGATGCCGTCATGCAGCTCGCGGGCAATGCGGGCCCGCTCCTCTTCCTGCGTGTCCACGACGCGCTGGGTCAGTTCCTTGAGCTTGCTGTCGGCCAGCCGCCGCTCGCGCAGGGTGATAAGGAAGCTGGCGAGAAACACCGCAAAGACGATGGGCACGGTGATGGCCGCCACGGTGATGAAGGTCGTGTTGATATGGCTGCGCAGATCGTCCTCGGCGGCGGCGGTCTGGGCGAAGACGTCGTCGAGGTAGACGCCCGTACCCAGCATCCAGCGCCACTTGTCGAGCCCGACCGCCCAGGACAGCTTGTCGGCGATCTTGCCAGTGGACGGCTGCTCCCACTTGTACTGGTGGAGGCCCCCGCCTTCCTTGGCGCGCTCGATCAGGTTGTAGATGACGCGATTGCCGTCGGGGTCGGTCATGTTCAGCCAGTTCTGGCCGTGACGAAAGGCCTGGCGCGGGTGGACGATGTTCACGCCGTCATAGTCATAGGCGAAGAAGTAGCCGTCGGGGCCATAGTCGAGTTCGGAAAGGATGACCTGCACCTGCCGCTTGGCTTCCTCGTCGTTGGCATCGGCGGCCTGGTAGATGTCGGCGATGGCCGAAACGGCCATGTTGGTGAGGTTGAGCAGCTCGGTTTCCTTGGCCCTGAGCAGGTTGCGCTCGAAGGTGGCGATGCTGGCCCGTGCCAATTGGGTGGATTGGTGGGTCACCAGCGCCGTGATGGCGAGGATCGCCAGCACAAGCGGCAGCACGGACAAAGCCAGGATTTTCTGTCTGAGATTCATGCGCTCGCGAGGCTCCTCCACCCCTTTTGGCGGCAGTCTAGCATGTCCCGCAGCGGCCGATCTGCGTATTAGTGGGTAGACCGGGGCGCATGTCGCCGCCGCCAGCGACGCCTGCACTGGACAGCGGCCGTCCGGGGCGTAACTCTATCGCCGATACGAGTCCGCCCTCGAGAAGGCGGCAGGTCAAAATCGGGCGGCACCAATGCCGCATGTTTGGGAGGAATTATGAAAAGACGCGAGTTCTTCAAGTCGGCTTCGATCGCCACGATCGGCGCTGCCGCCGCGACCACGCTGGCCACGCCCGCCATTGCGCAGGGCAATATCAACTGGCGCATGGTCACCACCTGGCCCAAGAACTTCCCGGGCCTGGGTGTGGGCGCACAGCGCCTGGCCGATCGCATCACCGCCGCTTCGGGTGGCCGCCTCACCATCCAGGTCTTCGCGGCCGGCGAAATGGTGCCGGGCCTGCAGGCGCTTGACGCTGTCATCGACGGTTCGGCGGAGATGAGCCATGGCGCTGCCTATTACTGGCAGAACAAAAGCCAAGGTCTGTCCTTCTTTACCGGCGTGCCCTTCGGCATGACCAGCCGCGAACTGACCGGCTGGGTCCGCCACATGGGCGGCCAGGAAATCTGGGACGAGATCTACGACCAGTTCGGCGTGCAGGGTTTCCTGTCGGGCGATACCGGCACCCAGGCAGGCGGCTGGTTCAAGAACGAGCTGACCGGCGTTGCCGACGTCCAGGGCCTGCGCTTCCGCACCCCGGGCCTGGGCGGCCAGGTCTGGGCCAAGCTTGGCGCCTCGGTGACCAACCTTGCAGCCGGCGAAATCTTCGCCGCCCTGCAGTCGGGTACGCTGGATGCCGCCGAATTCGTCGGTCCCTATAACGACCTGGCGCTGGGCTTCTACCAGATCGCCAAGAACTACTATTTCCCAAGCTTCATCGAGCCGGGCCTCGCCACCGAACTGGTGGTCGACAAGGCCAAGTATCAGGAGCTGCCGGCGGACCTGCAGGCCCTCGTCAAGGATATCTGCCAGGCCGAGTACGACAATGTGGCGGCCGACTTCGCCGCCAACGACCCGCGTGCCCTGCAGGCTCTGGTCAGCGAGCATGGCGTGCAGATCCGCCAGTTCCCCGAGGAAATCCTCGAGGCCGGCGCCAAGGCTTCCATCGAAGTGCTCAGCGAAATCCGCGAAGGCGGCGACGCGCTTACCAAGAAGACGGCCGAGAGCTTCATCGCCGCCCTTAATGTGGTGCGCCAGAAGACCGAAGGCACCGACTCGCTGTTCCTGGCAGCCCGCCAGAAGTACTTCACGCTGAGCTAAGCCCGGCACGGCACCAAAGGCCTAAAAGGCCCCATCGCTCCGGCGGTGGGGCCTTTTGCTTGCCCCAGTGACGACAAGAAATGAAGAGGCCCGGATGGCATTGCCATCGGACCTCTTGCAGTCCGACGATGTGGTTGGTCAGTGGTAGATCACGCCAGGCAGCCAGGTGATGAGCTGCGGGAAGAAGAATAGGATGATCAGCCCCACCAGTTGCAGGATCACGAAAGGCGCCACGCCCCGGTAGATCATGCCCGTGGTCACCCGTGCCGGCGCAACGCCGCGCAGGTAGAAAAGGGCGAAGCCGAAGGGCGGAGTGAGGAAGCTGGTTTGCAGGTTCACGCCCACCATCACCCCCAGCCAGATCGGATCGACACCCAGCGCGAGCAATACGGGCGCGGTGATGGGGATCACGATGAAGATGATCTCGAACGTGTCCAGGATGAAACCGAGCAGGAACATGATGAACATCACAATGATCGTGGCTCCGATCGCCCCGCCCGGCATGGACGAGAGGAATTCATGCACCAAATTGTCGCCGCCCATCATGCGGAACACGATGGAGAATACGGCGGCGCCGAACAGGATGATGAACACCATCGAGGTGATGGTAGCCGTCGAGATCACCGCCTGGCGCAGGATGGAAAGGCTCAGCTTTCCGCGTAGGACGGCTAGGATCATTGCACCGACCGAGCCCACGGAAGCCGCTTCGGTGGGGGTGGCGATACCGGCCAGAATCGAGCCGAGCACGGCGAGGATCAGCAACAGCGGCGGAATGAGCGCCACCACCACTTCGCGCAGCAGGCCCGCCTTCTCGGCTTCCGGCACGGGCGTTGCCGGGCAGGAATCAGGGTCGGTGAAGGCCTTGTAGATCATCCAGGCGGCGTAGAGCGCCACCAGCAGCAGGCCGGGAATGATTGCGCCGGCAAACAGGGCGCCCACCGATACCGGTTCGGGCGAGAAGTTGCCCTTCTCCATCTGCACCTGGGCATTGATGCCCGAGAGCATGTCGCCCATGAAGATGAGGACGGTGGACGGCGGGATGATCTGGCCCAGCGTGCCCGAGGCGCAGATGACGCCGGTGGCGAGCTTGGGATCATAGCCGGCGCGCAGCATGGCGGGCAGCGAGATGAGGCCCATGGTGACCACGGTGGCGCCGACGACGCCGGTCGAGGCGGCGAGCAGCGCGCCCACCAGGATGACCGAGAGGCCCAGGCCCCCGCGCAGGTTGCCGAAGAGCTTGCCCATGGTGAGCAGCAGCTGCTCGGCGATGCCGGATCGCTCCAACATCACGCCCATGAAGATGAAAAGCGGTACCGCCACCAGCACTTCATTGGTCATCATGCCGATATAGCGACCAACCAGCGAGCCATAGTTGGAAGGGTCGTAGACGCCGAGGAGCCAGCCGACTAGGCCGAAGATCAGGGCCGTGCCCGCCAGGGAGAAGGCGACCGGAAAGCCCAGCATGAGCACGCCGATAACGCCGACAAACATCAGGCCGGCGAGGATTTCGCCAATGAGAATGGGATCCATCAGTGGGCTTCCTTGGCGTCATTGGCGCCGTAGCGCAGATGGTCGGGCAACAGGTCCTCGCGGTCGGCCAGCACCAGGATGGCCCGGGCTCCCATGGCGAGGCCCTGCAGGCCGACCAGCACACAGAACACGATGATGAAACTCTTGAGCACAAACAGACCCGGCATGCCGCCGAAATTGGCCGATGCCTCCTGGTAGCCCCAAGAGCGGGTCACGGCCGGCCAAGAATAGTGAAAGACGATGTAGATGAAGGGTAGCAGGAAGAATACGACGCCGAAGAGATCGGCCATAGCCTTCTTCCGTACCGGCGCCGGACGATAGAAGATGTCGACGCGCACATGGTCGTCGCGCAGCAGCGCGAAGCCGGCGACGCCGGTGAACATGGCCCCGCCGAGCCAGACGTAAAGATCCTGCATCCACAGCGTTGACGAATTGAATGCGTAGCGCTCCACGACCACGGCGAAGCAAACCAGCACGCATCCGAGCGCCAGCCATGACAGCACTTCGCCGACGATGCGGTTCAAGCCGCTGATCGTGCGGACGAGCAAAGCAAGGGCCTGCATATTATCCTCCCCTCTCCCCACCGGGACGTTTCCCGGTCTTGAGCCGATTGAACGGCATCGTGCACTGAGGTCAACACGACTGGTCGACTACGGCAAGATGCTCCCGGCAATAGAGCGAATCGATAGGGGAAAGGTGCCAGCACCACAACGGCAAGCCGGGAGGAAGTGGTGCTGGGCCCGTAATAGTGGGTAGGCGGCAGGGCTGTGCCCGCGGGTCGGGCAACGGCTCACGCCGCTGGTGACAGCGCCGCCAAAAATGCTATGTCGCTGCCGACTGCGCCGGGAGGGCACTGCATGTTTGTCGTTGGTGGGGAAAGCCTGATCGATCTCAAGGCCGAAGTGGTGCTGCCTGACGGCGCGCTGATCGGTCGCGATGGGGAGAACCAGATCGTGATGACGGCCCATCCGGGCGGCTCGCCTTATAACTGTGCCATCGCGCTGGCCAAGCTCGGCAACCCGACCGGCTTTCTCTGCCCGATCTCGGCTGATGCCTTCGGCGACTACCTGCTCGGGCCGCTGGCGGAGGCAGGGGTCACCCCGCTGCTGACCGAACGGGTCAAGGAATACACCACGCTGGCGGTGATCAATTTCGACGCCAACCACAATGCCCGCTATGGCTTCTACCGTTCCGCCGACGGCGCCATCGAGGCGGCAAAGGGCATTGCGGCACTGCCCGAAAAACTCGACCTCTACCAGATTGGCGGCTTCTGCCCGATCAAGCCGGACGAGGCGGCGATCTGGCTCGAGATTGTCCAGGCAGCCATCGCCCGGGGCGCCACCATTTCCATCGATCCTAATGTGCGGCCGAGCCTCGTCGATGACTTTGCCGGCTACAAGGCGCGCCTGTCGACATTTCTCGACCTGGCCCATGTGGTGAAGCTCTCGGAGGAAGATCTTGAAGCGCTCGATAGCGCCAGGAGCATCGAGCAGCACGCAGCCGATCTGCTGGAGCGCCCGAACTGCCAGCTTGTCGTGGTGACGCTGGGCGACAAGGGATCGCGTGCCTTCACCAGGGCGGGCAAGGCAACCGCCGCGATCTACAGGCCGCCGGTGTTCGGCGACACGGTGGGCGCCGGCGACAGCCTGATGGCCGGCATTCTCTCCTGGCTGCATGAGCGCGGCCTGCTCAAGCCCGGCAAACTCGATGGTCTGGGCGATGGCGCGCTCAGCGACATGCTGCGCTTCGGCGCGGTGGTGGCCGGCATCAATTGCGGCCGGAAAGGCTGCAAGCCGCCGACCCGCGCCGAGGTCGATGCGGTGCTCGCGAAATAATCCCGACGCTGGCGATGAAATTGTCGTCAGTTGCCACGACCTGAAGCCTCTGCTTTTCTTCGCATCGTTTGGGGGATGAGCGATGCGGCGTTGGCTATGGGTTCTGGGCGTGCTTGTCGTCGTCGGTATTGGCGCGGCGGTCTATTTCCTCAAGCCGGTCAACGGCCCGCCGCGCGACCTGACGCTGGTCGGCGATGTCGAGCGCGGTGATTATCTGATCCGGCTCGGTGGCTGCGTCGCCTGCCACACCGACGGGGCTGGTGGCCGGGCCTTTCTTGCCGGCGGTGCCGGGCTCGAAACGCCGTTCGGCACCTTCGTGCCGCCCAACATCACCTCGGATCCCGTTGCCGGTATCGGCGCATGGACGCTGGCCCAGTTCTCCGACGCCATGAGCAATGGCATGGGGCCGGAGGGGCACCTCTACCCGGCCTTCCCGTACGAGAATTACACCCTGATGAGCGACCAGGAGATCGCAGATCTCTATGCGGCGCTGATGGCGACCGAGCCGGTCGCCGACCCGGCGCCCCACAGCCAGATCCCGTTCCCCTTCAATGTCCGCCTCGCCATGGCGGGCTGGAAGAACCTGTTCTTCTCGCCCGCGCGCTTCGCGCCGGAAGAAGGCCGCTCGGCAGCGTATGAGCGCGGCAAATATCTTGCCTATGGTCCGGCCCATTGCGTCGCCTGCCACACACCGCGCAATGCCCTTGGCGCGCTCGACTGGGACAAGGCCTTTACCGGCTCGCCCGGCGGCACCGGCGGCAAGGCCCCCGCCATCACGCGTAATGCGTTGTTCGGCGATGGCTATGATGAGGAAACGCTGGCCTCCGCTCTGCTCGACGGCTTCACGCCGGGCTTTGACGTGCTAGGCGGTCCGATGGGCGAGGTAATCGCCGATTCGACCTCGCAATGGACCGACGAGGATCGCGCGGCGATCGCCGAATTCCTGATGGCGGAGTGATCAGGCGCCGGCCCTGATGGCCAGCGCTTCCTCCAGTGTCATCGTCGTATGGTGTTCCCAGTTCGCGTCGTCGGTCGCGGGGTAATCGGTGCGGAAATGCCCGCCGCGGCTTTCAGTGCGCTTGAGCGCAGCGGCTGCAACCAGCGTGGCCGAGGTGGTCATGTTGAGATAGGCGCTGGTCACCTGCTCGGCGGTGGCTTCAAGCCGGGCGATGCCGCGCAGCGCTTGTCGCAGGCCTTCGGCATTCCGTTCGACGCCGACCAGGTCGGACATGATGCGGCGCAGGTCCTGCACCGCCACGGTCCCGCGCAGCACATCCTCGGCTTTCTCGCCTTCGGCCTCGTCCCACTCGATGCCCTTGAACGGCGCCAGTTCGCGCGCCGGCTCGAGCCCGCCGATATCCTCGGCAATGCGCGCGCCATAGACCGTGGCTTCCAGCAGCGAGTTGGAGGCGAGGCGATTGGCGCCGTGGAGACCCGTGCAGCTGGCTTCGCCGCAGACCCAGAGGCCGGGCAGCGAGGAGCGGCCGCGCTCGTCGACCTTGACGCCGCCCATGTGGAAATGCGCCGCCGGCGTCACCGGGATCATGCCGGTCACTGGATCGATGCCGGCGTCGAGGCAGTATTTGGAGACCGTGGGGAAACGGGTGATGATAGCCTCGCCGAGCACCTGCCGTGTGTCGAGGAACACCTTCCGGCCCGCCTGGATCTGACGGAAATTGGCCCGCGCCACCACGTCGCGCGGCGCCAGTTCGGCGTCGGGGTGGATCGCTGGCATGAAGCGTTCGCCCAGGTCGTTGACCAGGATGGCGCCCTCGCCACGCAGAGCCTCGGTGGCCAACGGGGAGGGATCCGCACCGGTGGCGATGGCGGTGGGGTGGAACTGCACGAATTCGGCGTCGGCGATCAACGCCCCGGCCCGGGCTGCCATGCCCATGGCATGGCCACGCACGCCAGGCGGATTGGTGGTGACGGCATAGAGCCCGCCCAGCCCGCCGGCTGCCAGTACGGTGGCGCGAGCGCGGATGAAGACCGGCTCGGAATAGCGGTCGCCCAGCTTGCGGCAGAACACGCCGACAATGCGACCATTGTCGCGGGCGAGGCTGAGCGCGGTGATGCCCTCGACTACCCGAATCGATGGCGTACGCCGCACCTCGGCGATGATGGCCTGCATGATGGCCCAGCCGGCCCGGTCGCCCTCGACCTTGACGATGCGGTTGGCCGAATGTGCCGCCTCGCGGCCCAGTTCGAGATTGCCGAAATCGTCGCGGTCGAACGGCGTACCCCAGCGCGCCAGGTCCGCGATCCGCGCCGCCGCCTCGGCTGTGACGCTTTCGGCGGTGCCGTGATCGACGATGCCGGCGCCGGCCATTTCGGTATCGACCGCATGGGCGTGGCTGCTGTCACCCTTGCCGACCGCCGCCGCCACGCCGCCCTGGGCCCAGGCCGAGGAGGCGCCGAAGCCCAGCGGCTTGGGCGACAGAACCGTCACCGGGCGCGGCGCCAGCTTGAGCGCGGTGAACAGACCGGCGAGGCCCGCTCCCACGATCAGCGCGCCATCGGCATTGAGGCTATTATCGAAGGTGGTCATGGCTGGAGCGGCTCCGCTTGCAAGCTACGTGCTTCTACGTAAGGTTCTGTCCGCATGGAAGCTGGAGAGGACCGGTGGTCGGAACCGACAATGATGGCCTGGGCGAAGAGGCGCAGCGCGGCTTTGCGGCGGATGAGAGCCTTGATGCCTATACCAGCCTCTATCGGCTGGTGCTGGTCAGCTACGGCTATCGCTGCGCGCTGACCGGCGCCCGCTTCGCCGCTCCGGCATCTGCCCTGCACCCCGATCTTGATGTCACCGCCATCCAGCCACGCGAGCAGGGCGGTCCGCTGGCGATAGCCAACTACCTGCCGATGATCGTCTCGCTGGTGCCGGTCTTCCGCGACGGACTGATCACCATTGAGGACGATTTCCGCATCCTCGTGCCCCATCCCGAACTGCTCGACCGCGACACGCTGGCGGCCTTGCGGAGCAGCCTTGCCCTGCCGGAGCCGCCATTCCGCCCGGGCCCTGAATTCCTCGCCCATCACCGGCGCTACGCCCTTGGCCGCTAGTCGCCTTTCCGGCTCATCTCGATCATACGTTCGACCGCGAGGCGCGCCGCAGGGATGATGGCCGGATCGACCACCACTTCCTCGGTCATGGTGTGGAGGCTCCACAACACGTTCTCGAGGTTGATGCGCTTCATGTGCGGGCAGATGTTGCAGCCGCGCAGGAAGTCGACGCCGGTCGTTTCCGAAGCGACATTGTCCGACATCGAGCATTCGGTGACCATCACCACGCGTGGTGGCTTGTTGGTCTTGACCCAGTCGATCATCGCCGCGGTCGAGCCGGCAAAGTCCACTGCGTCGATCACCTCGGGTGGGCATTCGGGATGGGCGATGATCTTGGCCGTGGGATAGGCGTGGCGCAATTCCGAGATATCTTCAGCCGTGAAGGTCTCGTGCACCTCGCAGGCGCCGGCCCAGGTGATGACCTTCTTGGATGTCTTCTTGGCGGTGTTCTGCGCCAGGTACTGGTCGGGGATCATGATGACCGTGTCACCCTCGACGCGGTTGACGATGTCGAGCGCGTTGGACGAGGTGCAGCAGACATCGGTCACGGCTTTGACCGCCGCCGATGTGTTCACATAGGTCACGACAGGCACGCCCGGATATTTTGCCTTCATCATCAGCACATCTTCGGCGGTGATGCTCTCGGCCAGCGAACAGCCCGCGCGGCTGTCGGGGATGAGCACGGTCTTGTCCGGGTTCAGGAGCTTGCTGGTCTCGGCCATGAAATGCACGCCGCATTGCACGATCACCTGCTGGCGCACTTTGGTGGCCTCGATGGCCAACTGCAGGCTGTCGCCGACGATATCGGCGACGCCGTGATAGATCTGCGGCGTCTGGTAATTGTGCGCCAGGATGACCGCGTCCTTTTCTTTTTTCAGCCGGTTGATCTCGAAGATCAGCGGCGCATAGAAGGACCATTCGATCTCGGGAATCTTGTCCCGGACGCGCTCGAACACCTTCTCGGTGGCGCGCTCGACGGCCTTGGAAAACTTGAGGTCGAAATGCTGGCCAAGGATGGCGCGTGCCTCGTCGAGGGGCGTCACCGCGTTGATCGTCTGCACCATGGACGTGTCCTCCCCGAACCGAGGCGGAACCTAAGGATTATTTCCCGGCTTTTCAATGAACGGGGTTGCACCTATTTCGGCAAGCTCCTAACCGTTGCCAAACAGCATCTAGAGGTGCTCGACAGCACCGTCGGGGAAAGACCATGCCGCAAGACGCCGCCGCCATCCGCTCCATCCTCTCGCTTGCCCCGGTCGTGCCAGTCATCATCCTTGATGA
The DNA here is from genome assembly GCA_049647065.1 of Devosia sp. Lineage (GTDB taxonomy): Bacteria > Pseudomonadota > Alphaproteobacteria > Rhizobiales > Devosiaceae > Devosia. The sequence continues at coordinate 43,480 of JBARWY010000193.1, forward strand.
CGTGAGCCAGGCGCGGCCGCTGGCCGAGGCGCTGGTGGCCGGCGGACTGCCGATCCTCGAAGTCACGCTTCGCACGCCCAATGCGCTCCGTGTGATGGAGGAAATGGCCAAGGTGACCGGCGCCATCGTCGGCTCAGGCACGGTGCGCACGGCCCTGCACATGAAGCAGTCGGTCGATGCCGGTTGCCGCTTCATGGTGTCGCCCGGCATCTCGCCACGGATCCTGGATGCGGCCGACGATATCGGCATTCCGCTGCTGCCCGGCATTGCTACGCCCAGTGAAGCCATGACGGCGGCCGAGCGCGGCTACAGCTTCCTCAAATTCTTCCCGGCCGAAGCCAATGGCGGCGCCCCGGTCCTCAAGGCCTTCGCTTCACCGCTGCCCGACATCACCTTCTGTCCCACCGGTGGCATCGATCCTGCCAAGGCCAAGGTCTATCTGGGCCTGCCCAACGTCATCTGCGTTGGCGGTTCGTGGATCATGCCGGCAGATGCGCTGGCCGCCAATGACTGGGGCCGCATCGAAGCGCTGGCCCGCGAGGCCTCGGCACTGCGCGGCTGATATGGCCGGAGTGCCCGAGGACGGCCTTACCCACCTCAGGATCACCTTGAGCGAGACGGCCTATATCGGGCCCGGCCGCGCCGACTTGCTTGAACATATCGACGCCACCGGCTCGATCTCCGCCGCCGGCAAGGCGATGGGCATGAGCTACAAGCGCGCCTGGGGCCTGGTGCAGGCGCTGAACGAGGGGTTCGGCGTGAGCTTGGTCGAGTCGAGCCGTGGCGGCGCCACACAGGGCGGAGCGCAGCTGACGGAGGCGGGGCGCTTTGTACTCGAGCACTACCGCACCATGCAGGACAAGACCCGCGCAGCGATTTCCGAGGACCTCGCGGCTTTGCGACGGAAGTTCGATATGTACGGACGGAAATAACGCTTGCACCGACTGTGAGCCTGCGCCAGAACCGATATAGATTTCAAACCATATCGGAGCTTTCGATGAACCGCGCATTTCTGGCCACGCTGCTGGCCGGCCTGCTGCTGGCCACTGCCGTCCACGCCGAAACCGTCAATGTCGCCGTTGCCGCCAATTTCACCAAGGTGGCCGAGGAACTGGCGCCGCTGTTCAAGGCCGAGACAGGCCATGACGTCACCTATAGCTTCGGCGCCACCGGCCAACTCTATACCCAGATCTCGCAGGCTGCCCCCTTCGAGGTGTTTCTTTCGGCCGACGATGTTCGCCCGAGCCAGGCGGTGAGCGAAGGTCTCGGCGTCGAGGGCACGGTGTTCACCTATGCTGTCGGCGCGCTCGCGCTTTACAGCACCTCGCTCGACCTCACCGACGGCGACGCGGTGCTCGAAGCCGGCGATTTCGACAATCTCGCTATCGCCGATCCGGAAACGGCGCCCTATGGCCGCGCGGCCGTCGAGGCGCTCACGGCCCTAGGCCTCGCCGAAACGGTGACCCCCAAGCTGGTGACTGGCGAGAACATCACCCAGACTCTGCAATTCGTCGAAACCGGCAATGCCGAGCTCGGCTTCGTCGCCGCTAGCCAGGTGGTCGGCAAATCGGGTGTGTGGATCGTGCCGGCGGAATTGCACGAACCGATCCGACAGGATGCGGTGCTGCTCAAGACCGGCGAGGCCAATCCGGCAGCCTCGGCTTTCGTCGACTTCTTAAAGAGTGATGCGGCGGTGGCGGTGATCGAGGCTGCGGGTTACGTGGTGGAATAAGTCATGATTTGATGGGCACACCGTCGCCGCATCCACCGACCGGCACCTCCCCCATCGTGGGGGAGGTTGGGAGGGGGTGACAAGAGCCCCGATATTCGAGCTAGACCTACCCCACCCTTGATCCCTCCCCACAAGGGGGACGTATCGACCGAGGGAGTGGCGCAGCCGACAAGGAGTGCCAGTGAATCATAGTGATATCTGGACGCCCGTTAGCCTGTCGTTGAGCCTTGCCACGATCAACACGCTGGTCTTGCTGGTGCTGGGCACACCGATCGCCTGGTGGCTGGCGCGAAGCCAGAACCGCTATCGGGAACTGGTGGGCGCGCTGGTCGCCATGCCGCTGGTGCTGCCGCCCACAGTATTGGGCTTCTATCTGCTGATCGCGCTCGGCCCCGACGGGCCGGGCGGCTGGATTGCCTCGTTCTGGGGCGGGCGCACGCTGGCTTTTTCCTTTGCCGGGCTGCTCATCGGCTCGTTTTTCTACTCGCTGCCTTTCATGGTGCAGCCCTTGCGCAACGGCTTCGCCGCGATCGGCAATGATCCGCTGGAAGCGGCGTCGAGCCTTGGCGCCGGCAACTGGCAGCGCTTCTGGCGCGTGGCCCTGCCGCTGGCTCGACCTGGCTACATCACCGGCGCGGTGATGACCTTCGCCCATACGGTGGGCGAATTCGGCGTGGTGCTGATGATCGGTGGTAACATCCCGGGCCAGACCAAGGTGATTGCCATCGCGCTCTATGACTATGTCGAGCGCCTGGAATGGGAGCAGGCCCATGTGATTGCGGTGGGCATGGTGCTCTTCTCCTTCGTGGTTATCGCCATCACGCTGACCATCGATCGGCGGGTCAACGTGCCGATGCCTTAAGCCGAGGACTCTCAGTTGCGCAGGCGGTCCAGCCCTCCGCCCATCCTGCCGGGGAATTGTGCGGAGTGTAGCCGTGCCCTCCAGTCACCCACTCCCAACCTCCCCATCATGGGGAGGTGCTGCCTTGGAGTGCGACCAGATTCAACGCGCGTATCCGGGGCTGCTCCAACAACCGTCAACCGGGGCCGGTGATCGTCTCATATTTTATTACCTACGAGGCGAAAGGCGTCTCGGAAGCCGTCCGTTCATGACAACCGCACGGCGCATGCCCGGGCGGGTGCTGGTGCTGGAGCGATGCCGTTGCGCCGGCTGAAGCTCGCCCCTAAGGTCTCGGCAATGAAGAGCAAGGGAGAATCAGCGTTGGAAATCTTTGAAGGCTTCGCGCTGGATGGCCTCAGCATCACGCTGATCGGCCTCGGCATCCTGGCCCTCCTGGTCTTGTTCGCCGGCGCCAAGACGGTGCCGCAGGGTTACAACTACACCGTGGAGCGCTTCGGCAAGTACACGCGCACCCTCAAGCCCGGCCTCAACCTCATCGTGCCGTTCATCGACAGCATCGGCAAGAAGATCAACGTGATGGAGCAGGTGCTCGACGTGCCCCACCAGGAGGTGATCACGCGTGACAATGCCTCGATCACCGCCAATGGCGTGACCTTCTACCAGATCCTCGATGCTGCGGCGGCGGCCTACGAGGTGTCCGACCTCGAAAACGCCATCCTCAATCTCACCATGACCAATATCCGCACGGTGATGGGTTCGATGGATCTGGACGAGCTGCTGTCCAATCGCGACGAGATCAATCATCGCCTGCTCAAGGTGGTCGATACCGCAGTGTCGCCTTGGGGCGTCAAGATCACTCGCATCGAGATCAAGGATATCGATCCGCCCAAGGATCTGGTGGAATCGATGGGACGGCAGATGAAGGCCGAGCGCGAGAAGCGCGCCGCCATCCTTGAAGCCGAGGGCCGCCGCCAGTCGGCGATCCTGCAGGCCGAGGGTGCCAAGCAGGCCCAGGTTCTGGAGGCCGAGGGCCGCAAGGAAGCCGCTTTCCGCGATGCCGAGGCGCGCGAGCGATCCGCCGAAGCGGAGGCCAAGGCAACCACAATGGTCAGCGATGCCATCGCCAGTGGTAGCGTCCAGGCGATCAACTATTTCGTGGCCAATAATTACATCGAGGCCCTGGGCAAGATCGCCACCTCGCCCAACCAGAAGGTGCTGATGCTGCCGCTGGAGGCGGCCAGCGTCATCGGCGCAATCGGCGGCATCGCCGAAATCGCCCGCGAGACCTTTGGCGGCGCGGCGCCATCAACGCCTGTGCGCCCTGGCCGGCCACCTTCGGCGGGTCAGCCGTAACGGAGGCGGGCGATGCAGGTCATCGACTTCATCGCAGGCAGCGGGCCGTGGGCCTGGATCATTGCCGGGCTGGTGCTGCTGGCGCTCGAACTGTTCCTGCCTGGCGGGTATCTGCTGTGGATGGGCATTTCGGGCATCGTCACCGGGTTGGTCGTGCTGGTCTGGGCTATCGGCTGGCCGCTGCAGTGGCTGATCTTCGGCGTGCTGTCGCTGGTCAGCATCGCGCTCTGGGTGCGCTGGTCGCGCAGTCGGCCGACGCCCACCGACCGGCCCTATCTCAATCGGCGAGCTGAGCACTTCGTCGGCCAGGAAGCGGTGCTCGAGCAGCCAATCCAGCAGGGCTTCGGCCGCGTGGTGCTGGGCGATACGGTGTGGCGCGTCTCGGGCGCCGACCTGCCGGTTGGCCAGCGCGTGCGTATCGTCGGCAACGAGGGCGCGGTGCTCAAGGTCGAGGCCATCTGAACTTGGCCCCGGCAAGGGTTCATTAACCATAAGATGGAAGGATCGCGCGAGCCGGTGGCACCATGCCGCGGGCCGATATCGGTTGGCGGAGCGCATCTTGCCTTTGTGGTGGCGGCAGACAGCAAGACATGCAGGCGCTGCGGCGCTTTGCGCGATCTGCCTAGCCGCCCCTGTCCTGGCGGCGTCCGACCATTCGCTGGGTGACGGGTCCGATACCGATAATGAGCGCCTGCTGCCGGGTGTCTATCCGGCCGACCCGGTGCTCGATAGCGGCGAGTGGCTGCGCGAACCCTATGATCCGTTCTTCGACGTCGACTGGTCGGTCGCGCTACGTGGCAGCTACACCAAGGCGACTGCGGGTGAACGCTTCGATATCAGGCTGGTGCCGACCATCGGGCTCGAGCATATCGGCAGCCGTTCTGCGATCAATTTCGATGCCAACGCGGAAATCGTGCGGCCCGGCGAGGGCGGCAATATCGATATCGGCGCGTTGCGGCTTGGCCTCCAGACCGGCTACGACCTCGATAGCGTCACTCGTCTCACCGCCAGTGGCAACCTGTCGCTGACCCAGTCGACGCCGGGCACGCCGGGGCTGGCAAGCAATATCGTCGTGGCGCCACAGACCATCAGCGGCGGCGCCGATATCGGGGCGACACGACAGTTCGGCAAATTCAACATCAGTGTGACCGGCGCCGCACAGCGCAACACCTTCGGCGCCACGACGCTGGACACCGGTGTCGTGACCGATAATTCCGAGCAGAACTACTGGGCGCTCGATTCCGGCCTGCGCGTCGGCTTCCAGGCGTCTCCCATCTTCGAGGTGTTCGGGCAGGCCGGTCTGGGCCGGGATATCTTCGATCTGCCCTCGACCGCCCTGGCGACCTATCCCAATGCGACCGACGTGACGCTCAAGGGTGGCGTGACCGGTCGTTGGAACGGCATTCTCGAGGCCACGGCCTCAACCGGCGTGGGCCTGCGTCGCTTCGACACGGCGAGCCTTGGCGAAGTCGTGACCCAGCTCTACGATGCGCAGGTCACCTTCACCCCCGACCCGACCTGGCGCATGACGGCGGGCTTCGCCACCACGGTCGCTCCGCCGGGTCCCAATGCCGGCGGCACGGCGCGGGTGGACTATTCGGCCAGTGCCGAGATTGCCTACACCGTCAACTCATGGCTGGCGTTGCGGGCGCTGGCCGACTGGAACAGCGCGCGCTTCGTCGGCAACGCCGATACCGAGACCGGCTATGGGCTTGGCGCGGGCGCCGACTACAAGGTCAACGCCCACACGGCGCTGTCGGCCGACTACGGCTACGATCACTCCGAGAGCAGCGCCAATGGCGTGCAGGAGGCCCACCGGGTCACGGTCGGCCTCACGCTCTCGCGCTAGAGCTGGTCTTCGAGATCGAGCTTGCGCAACTGCTTGAGGAAGCCCTCGCGGATATCGTCGCGATCGAGCGCATAGACGACGTTGGCAGTGAGGAAACCGATCTTGGAGCCGCAGTCGAAGCTCTGGCCCTGGTATTTGACGCCGGTAAAGCCCTGGCTGTGCATCAGGGTCTGCATGGCGTCGGTCAGCTGGATTTCTCCGCCGGCACCGCGCGGCTGGTCGGCCAGCAGGCTGAAGATTTCCGGCTGCAGGATATAGCGCCCCGAAATGATCAGGTTGGACGGCGCTTCCTCGCGCTTGGGCTTTTCCACCATGTCGGTGACTTGGAAGCCGTTGTCGGGGCCAGCACCGCGTTTGATCACGCCATAGGACGAGACCTCGCTCTCGGGCACTTCCTCGACGGCGATGACATTGCCGCCGCCCTCTTCATAGGCGTCCATCATCTGCTTCAGCACGCCGGGAACGCCCTTGAACAGCATGTCGGGCAGCAGCAGAGCAAAAGGATTGTCGCCGACGATGTCGCGGGCGCACCAGACGGCATGGCCCAGCCCGAGCGGCTCCTGCTGCCGGGTGAAGCTGGTGCGGCCGGCCGAGGGCAGGTCCTTGCGAAGATCATCGAGTGCCTGGCTTTTTCCGCGCGTTTCGAGCGTGGTCTCAAGTTCGAACTGGCGGTCGAAATGATCCTCGATGACACCCTTGTTGCGGCCGGTAACGAAGACGAAATGCTCGATCCCGGCTTCGCGCGCCTCGTCGACCGCATACTGGATCAAGGGTCGATCGACTACCGTCAGCATTTCCTTGGGCAAAGCCTTGGTTGCCGGCAGAAACCGGGTTCCGAGACCGGCGACGGGAAACACAGCCGTTCTGACGCGCTTGGGCAAATTGTACACTCCATGCTGGGATCGATGTTAAGCTATCTCAACCACTCTAAAATATCATCAAGGCGAATTAGCGTTTTAAAATACGGGGTTAATCATGACCGTACTGGTCACCGGCGGGGCCGGGTATATCGGCAGCCACATGGTGCTCAACCTGGCGGATGCCGGCGAAAAGGTTGTGGTGCTTGATAATCTGGTCACCGGCTTCGACTGGGCCATCGATGGCCGAGCCATTTTCGAAACCGGCAATGCTGGGGATATCGAGCTGGTTCGCCGCCTGATCGACAAGCACGGAATCACCGAGATCGTGCATTTTGCCGGCTCCATCGTGGTGCCGGAATCGGTCACCGATCCACTCAAATATTATGGCAACAATACCGCTACTTCGCGCAACCTGATCGAGGCGGCGATCAAAGGTGGGGTGAAGCATTTCATTTTCTCGTCGACCGCCGCTGTCTACGGCATGACCGGCCTGGCCCCGGTGGTCGAGACGACGCCGCTCAACCCGATGTCGCCCTATGGCCGCTCCAAGCTGATGACCGAGTGGATGCTGGCCGATGTCGCGGCGGCGCATCCGATGACCTACGGCGTGCTGCGCTACTTCAACGTGGCAGGAGCCGATCCGGGCAAGCGCAGCGGCCAGTCGACGCCATTGGCCACGCACCTCATCAAGGTGGCCTGCCAGACGGCGCTCGGGCAGCGCGAGAAGATGGACATTTTCGGCACCGACTATGAAACTCCCGACGGCACCTGCATACGCGACTACATCCACGTTACCGACCTGATCGCCGCCCATGCGCTGCTGCTCAAGCATCTGCGCGGTGGAGGGGACAGCACGACCCTCAATTGCGCCTACGGACAGGGTTATTCGGTACGCCAGGTAGTCGACACCGTGCGCAGCGTGTCCGGTGTTAATCTGCGCGCCGACGAGGGGCCGCGCCGTGCGGGTGATCCCGCTTCGATCACGGCGACCGGGGAAAAGGTGCGGAGCCTCCTCGGCTGGGTGCCGCGGCACGACGACCTGACGGAAATCGTCGAATCCGCCTATTGGTGGGAACGTCACCTGATGACGCGCAACCGATAGAGGGAGGAAGCAGGACATGAAGCGGCTGATCGCGGTCTTTCTTGTCCTGTTGACGCTGCCGGCTGTCGCCCAGCCCATCGAGAGTTTCGACCGTTTCATTGTTGGCTTCCGTAGCAAGGCCCTCGCCGCGGGAGTGACCGGCGCGGTCTATGACGCCGCCATGGGCGGGCTGACGCCGGATCCGCGCGTGCCCGAGCTGGTGACAAGCCAGCCCGAATTCACCACGCCTGTCTGGGACTATATCGAGGGTCGCGTCACCGCTGGGCGGATCGAGCGTGGCAAGGGGGCAGTCGAGCGCAACTCGGCGCTGTTCACCTCGGTCGGCCAGGCCTATGGCGTTGATCCCTACATCCTGGCCGCCATCTGGGGCATGGAGACCGATTACGGCGCGGTGCTGGGCAACGGCGATCTCATCCGCCCCATCGTGCGGGCGCTGGCGACGCTGGTGCATCAGCGGCGCACTCGGCTGGTGGAGGACGAGGCGGACCTGATCGCGGCGTTGTTGCTGGTGCAAAACGGCCCGCTCGATGCCGAATCGCTGGTCGGCTCCTGGGCTGGTGCCATTGGGCATCTGCAGGTCAACCCTTCCAACGTCGTGGCGCATGGCACTGACGGGGACGGCGATGGCCGCGTGGACCTGCACAACTCGCTCGCCGATGCGCTGGTGACCAGCGCAAAATTCCTGCGGGCGCTGGGCTACCAGCCGGGCGTGGACTGGGGCATGGAAGTCTCGGTGCCTGGTGGCTTCGACTATCTGTTGGCAACGCGGACGGAGATGCGGCCGGTGTCGTTCTTCGCCGAGCGTGGCGTAACGCGGGTGGCCAATCGACAGTTCGCAGATCCGAGCCTGCCGGTATTCCTCTATGTGCCATCGGGCAAGGACGGCCCAAAATTCCTGATGACGCAGAACTACCTGGTGCTCAAGGGCTACAATTTCTCCGACAGCTACGCCATGAGCGTAGCCCATATGACCGATCGCCTGAAGGGCGGTGGCGGTTTCGTCGACGACTGGCCGCGCAGCACCACCTTCCCCAACCTGGCGGAAAGGCAGGCGATCCAGCAGGCATTGTCGCGACTGGGCCTCTATGACGGAATTATAGATGGCCGGCTGGGACCGATCAGCCAGGAGGCCTATGCCCGGTTCCAGGCGGCGCAGGGGCAGGTGGCGGATGGGTTCATCACCCGTGCGGCCTATGAGGCGCTAACTGCTGCGACGCGGTAACATCATGGGGACGCCGGTGGCGCTGCCAGGGCGGTTTTGCTAGAGGGTTGGGACCGTTTGCGCAGGAAAGCCATGATCCGCCTGGTTGTCGCATTGCTGGTCGGCCTGCTCGTCTTCGTCGACGTGGCGCCTGCCTTTGCCCAGGCCGAGGGCACGATCATCGTGGCGCAGGAGGGCAGGCGGCGAACGCTGTTCGACCTGCTGTTCGGCGAGGAGCCAGCCCCCGCACCCGTGCAGGAGCAGGCGCCCCGACAAACCCCACGCGAGCAGCAGGCGCAGCCGGCGGCGCTGCCGCCCGCCCAGCCGCTGGTGGAAAAAGCGCCCAATGCGACGCGGCTGGCGGTGTTCGGCGATTCCCTTGCCATCGACCTCAGCCGTGCGCTCGAACGGTTCTATGCCGAGGATCCCAACCTGGTCGTGATCGACCAGGGCGTCAGTTCTTCCGGTTTCGTGCGCTCCGACTATTTCGACTGGGATGCGGCGATCACCGAGCAGATCGCAGCCGACAGCTTCGATCTCGCCGTGGTGATCATAGGCATCAATGACCGGCAGGAGATTTCGGTGGGCGGGGAAACCTATGCGCCGCTGACTGATCAGTGGACCGCCGCCTACCAGGCGCGCCTCACCGAATTTCTGAGCAAGTTGCGGGCAGCGCGCAAGCCGGTGGTCTGGGTCGGCCTGCCGCCCATGTCCAAAACCGAGTATTCGGCCGCGATCAGCCAGATCAGCAATATCCAGCGGCTGGCGAGTTTTTCGGGCGGGGCGGAATTCCTTGATATCTACGAGCGGTTCCTGGGCGAGGACGGCAAGTATTCCTCGCACGGCCCGGATGTGAGTGGGCAGAATGCCCGCATGCGCAAGGATGACGGCATTCACTTCTCGTCTGCCGGCGCGGACAAGCTGGCCTTTTACATCAGCCAGACCATCCGCTCGTTCTACCGGGGCGGTGGCGTTACCATCGCGGTGGCCGACCCGCTGCAGGGGACGGACGGAGCGGCCATGCTGCGCCCGCCCTATCAAGGGTTGGGGCAGATACGGCTGCTCGAAGTCGCCGGCGCGGTGATCCCGATCAGCCGGGTGCCGGCACGGGCGATCGACTTGGTGACGGCGGCCAGTGTGCCGGAGACGACGCCGCCCTTTACACTTGAACAGCTGGTGACGGCGCCGATCGGTCGAGTAGACGCATTCGGCGTCGGCTTCGATCCAGCCGCCGAGTCACTGGAAAATGAGGGTGGACGCTAGACGCCCGCCTCCCTCAGGCGCTGGCGCGCTGGGCGACTGCGGCCAGCAGCGCCATGGCATCGGGTTCTGTTTTCTTCTCGATGCGCCGGTAGAGCTTGCCGTCGGGCGTGCGGGTCAGCATGCGGGCATCCACCAGCGAACGGCGCAGGATGGCGTGATCGCCGAAGCTGTGCCCGTCGATGATGAACTGGTTGATCTCGCGTTCGCTGAAGCGCTGCTCGGCCGGAATGCGGGACCAGATCATCCATAGGCAGAGCATCTGGTGGTTGGTCTTGCCAGGCCAGCGCACCATGACGCCCTCGTCGTCGAAGTGACGGAGCACCTTTTCGACGCGCGCATGATCGACCGGCTCGGCTGGAATTTCGGTACTTAGCCGCGACTGCGCCTCGGCATCGGCGCGCAGGTGCTGGAAGTTGGCGTGGCCATTGGCGCGGGCCAGCGTGTTGAGCATTTCGACATGGCTGGGGGCATGATCGAGTTTGCCGAGCTGCTCGCGCAGCGAACGGGCGAGCGCGGTGATGTCGGGCACGGCGAAGGGGACGTGAAGTTTGGGCATGACATTCCTCATCGGGTGCCACTGCGCTTAGCGCTCGTCGGTCGCCGGCTTACGATCAGGCACCCATAAGGATGGGTTATGGTCGGGTGTCTATTACTGCAGGTTTAGCTTCCCTGATGGGACGGCAACGCCTCGGTGAACTGCAGACCGTGGCGCGAGCTTAGCGGAGAGCGGTCAGTCGGTAGAGCGGACGGCACCGATATGGGGCAGGTTGCGGTTGCGCTGGCCATAGTCGATGCCGTAGCCCACGACGAATTTGTCGGGGATGTCGAAGCCGACCCACTTGGCGTGCACATCGGTCTCGCGGCGGCTCGGCTTGTTGAGCAGGGCGCAGACTTCCATGCGGTGCGGATGGCGGGTCTCGAGGATTTCGAGAACGTGCTTGAGCGTATAGCCGGTATCGACGATGTCTTCGACGACGAGCACGTCGCGCCCGGCGATCTCGCCGCGCAGGTCTTTCAGGATGCGGACCTCCCGGCTCGATTCTGTCGAATTGCCGTAGGAGGAGGCTTCCATGAAGTCAACTTCCACCGGCAGGTCGAGCTCGCGCACCAGGTCGGCAATGAAGATGAAGGAGCCGCGCAAGAGGCCGACGACGACGAGCTTGTCGGTATCGGCGTAGTGGGTGGATATCTCTTTAGCGAGCGCTTCGACGCGGGCCGCGATGGCCTTGGCGGAGATTAGTTCATCGACGATGTAGGGCTTGGTGGTCATGGTGGTCTCGGCCGACGGGACACGAGCGTTCTAGCCAGTTTGCCAAGGCCGGACAACCAGCGTTCGCATCGGAATCCCTCCCCTTGTGGGGAGGGATCGGTCTGGCGGAACCGTCAGCGCGGCAGGTCGGTTTTGCCCATCAGGTCGAAATCGATCGACCTGGCGGCCTGGCGGCCCTCGCGGATGGCCCAGACGACGAGGGACTGGCCACGACGCATGTCGCCAGCGGCATAGACCTTGGGAACGGTGGTCTTGTAGCTCAGTGTGTCGGCGAAGAGATTGCCGCGCTTGTCGAGCTGGGCACCAAGCTCGGTCAGCATGCCTTCGTGGATGGGCGAGGCAAAGCCGATGGCCAGCAGCACCAGGTCGGCCTTGATGATAAATTCGGTGCCGGGGATGGGCTGGCGCTTGCGATCGACGCGGGCGCATTCGACGCCGGTGACCTGGCCCTTGGCATTGCCGATGATCTTCATGGTGCCCGCGGCGAATTCGCGGATGGCGCCTTCGGCCTGGCTGGAGGAGGTGCGCATCTTGACCGCCCAGTTGGGCCAGTTGGTCAGCTTGTTCTCCAGTTCGGGCGGCATGGCGCGGACGTCGAGCTGGGTGACGGCGATGGCGCCCTGGCGGAAGCTGGTGCCTACGCAGTCAGAAGCAGTATCGCCACCGCCGACGACCACGACATGCTTGCCGGCAGCGCTGAGCTGGACTTCGGACGAGGTGTCCTCGCCGCCGAGGCGACGGTTCTGCTGCACGAGGAACGGCATGGCGTAGTGAACGCCATTGAGGTCAGTGCCTTCGCTATCGACGTCGCGCGGCTTTTCCGAGCCGCCAGCTAGCAACACGGCATCGTGCCGTCTTTGCAGGTCGGAGAGTGGACGGGTGACACCGATATTCTCGCCATAGTGGAAGGTGACGCCCTCGGCTTCCATCTGCTCAACGCGGAAGTCGATGTGTTCCTTCTCCATCTTGAAGTCGGGAATGCCATAGCGCATCAGGCCGCCGGCCTTGGGCTCGCGCTCATAGAGATGAACGTCATGACCGGCACGCGCCAGTTGCTGGGCCGCGGCAAGACCAGCCGGTCCCGAGCCGACGATGGCGACCGACTTGCCTGTCTTGTCGGCGTTGACCTGCGGCTTGATCCAGCCGTTGCGAATGGCGCGATCGGCGATGGCCTGCTCCACCGTCTTGATGGCGACGGGCACGTCTTCCAGGTTCAGCGTGCAGGCTTCCTCGCAGGGGGCGGGGCAGATGCGGCCGGTGAATTCAGGGAAGTTGTTGGTGGAATGGAGATTGCGCGCTGCCTCCTCCCAGTCGCCGTTATAGACGAGGTCGTTCCAGTCCGGGATCTGGTTGTTGACCGGGCAGCCGGTATCGCCATGACAGAACGGAATGCCGCAATCCATGCAGCGCGCCGCCTGGTCGACGATGCGCCCTTCCGACATCGGAATGGTGAACTCGCCGAAATGGCGGATGCGATCGGAGGCCGGTTCGTACCGGGGCTCTTCACGCTCGATCTCGAGAAAGCCTGTTACCTTACCCATTTGCTTTCTCCTATTCCGCCGCCACGCCCATGCCACTCGCCCGCTTCTTTTCCATCTCCTTGATGGCGCGGCGGTATTCGACCGGCATCACCTTGACGAATTTCGGACGCATCTCGACCCAGTTATCCAGGATGAACTTGGCGCGGTCCGAGCCGGTATAGTGCAGGTGGTTACTGATGAGCTGGTGCAGGCGCTCATCGTCATGCTTGGTCATGTCGCCCGAGATATCGACGCGACCATGCCATTCCAGATCCCCGCCGTGATGGTGGACCTTCTGCATCAGCGCTTCTTCTTCGGCGACGGGTTCGAGATCGACCATGGCGAGGTTGCAACGCTCGCGGAAGGTTTCGTCTTCGTCGAGGACATAGGCGACGCCGCCCGACATGCCGGCCGCGAAGTTGCGGCCGGTCTGGCCGATGACGACGACGACGCCGCCAGTCATGTATTCGCAGCCGTGATCGCCGGTGCCTTCGACAACCGCGATGGCGCCTGAGTTGCGCACGGCGAAGCGTTCCCCGGCAATGCCGCGGAAGTAGCATTCGCCTGCAATGGCGCCATAGAGCACGGTGTTGCCGACGATGATCGACTTGCTGGGATCAAAGCTTACCTTGTCGGACGGGCGCACCACGATCCGGCCACCGGAAAGACCCTTGCCGACATAATCGTTGGCGTCGCCCACCATGTCGATGGATATGCCGCGGGCCAGGAAGGCGCCAAAACTCTGGCCGGCGGTGCCGGTCAGCTTGATCGAGATGGTGTCGTCCGGCAGGCCTTCATGGCCATACGTCTTGGCGAGGGCACCGGATAGCATGGCACCGGCCGAGCGATCGCGGCTGCGGATGGGCAGCTCGATCTGCACGGGCGTGCCGTTTTCCAGGGCAGGCTGGGCCAACTCGACCAGCTTGCGGTCGAGCACGGCTTCGAGGTGATGGTTCTGGAATTCGGAGTGATAGAGCGTATCGCCGCCGATGGGCTCGGGCTTGTAGATGAGCTTGCTGAAGTCGATGCCTTCGCTCTTCCAGTATTCGACCATCTTCCTTTGATCGAGCAGGTCCGAACGGCCGGTCAGCTCGCGCAGGGTGCGGGCACCCATTGATGCCATCAGGCCGCGCAGCTCTTCGGCGATGAAGAAGAAGTAGTTGATGACGTGTTCGGGGGTGCCCTTGAAGCGCTTGCGCAAGACCGGGTCCTGGGTGGCGACGCCAACCGGGCAGGTATTGAGATGGCACTTGCGCATCATGATGCAGCCGGCCGCGATCAGCGGCGCGGTCGAGAAGCCGAACTCGTCGGCGCCGAGCAGGGCGCCGATCAGCACGTCACGGCCGGTCTTGAGGCCGCCATCGACCTGGAGGACGACGCGCGAGCGCAGGCGGTTCAACACCAGCGTCTGGTGGGTTTCGGCGAGGCCGATTTCCCACGGGCCGCCGGCATGCTTGAGCGAAGTCAGCGGTGACGCGCCGGTGCCGCCATCATAGCCGGAGACGGTGATGTGATCGGCGCGCGCCTTGGCGACGCCGGCGGCGACCGTGCCGACACCGACTTCAGACACCAGCTTCACCGAGATGTCGGCCTGCTCGTTGACGTTCTTGAGGTCGTAGATCAGCTGGGCGAGATCTTCGATGGAATAGATGTCGTGGTGCGGCGGCGGGCTGATGAGGCCGACGCCGGGCGTCGAATGGCGGGTCTTGGCGACGATCCAGTCGACCTTGTGGCCAGGCAATTGACCACCTTCGCCGGGCTTGGCGCCCTGCGCGACCTTGATCTGGAGGGCATCGGCATTGACCAGATATTCGGTGGTGACGCCGAAACGGCCGGAAGCGATCTGCTTGATGGCCGAACGCAGCGGGTTCTGCGAGCCATCGGGCAGGGGCTTGTAGCGGTCGGGTTCCTCGCCGCCTTCGCCGGTGTTCGACTTACCGCCGATGCGGTTCATCGCCTGGGCGAGGGTGGTGTGGGCTTCGCGCGAGATCGAGCCGAAAGACATGGCGCCGGTGACGAAGCGCTTGACGATATCGACTGCCGGTTCGACCTCGTCGAGCGGCACGGCTTCGCCGATCGGCTTGATGTCGAACAGGTTGCGGATGGCAAGGTAGCCGTTCTCACCCGAGTTCACGCGTGCGGCAAAGCTGTTGTAGCGATCCTGCGCGGTTTCGGGCGACTCGTCCTTGGTGCGCACGGCGTGCTGCAGATCGGACACGACATCCGGGCTCCAGGCATGCTTCTCGCCGCGGATGCGGTACATGTACTCGCCGCCGATATCGAGCGCCTTACGCAGCACGACATCATCGCCGAACGCATCGCGGTGACGACGCACAGTTTCCTCGGCGACTTCGGCCAGGCCGACGCCCTCGATGGTGGTGGCAGTGCCGAAGAAGAAGCGCTTGACGAATTCGGTCTTGAGACCGACAGCGTCGAAGATCTGGGCGCCGCAATAGGACTGGTAGGTCGAGATGCCCATCTTGGACATGACCTTGAGCAGGCCCTTACCGACGCTCTTGATGTAGCGATAGACGACTTCGTGGGCATCGACCTCGGCCGGGAATTCGCCTTCGGCATGGAGGGCCGCCAGCGTTTCGAAGGCGAGGTAGGGATTGATCGCTTCGGCGCCGTAGCCGGCCAGCATGGCGAAGTGGTGCATTTCGCGGGCCTCACCCGTCTCGACGACGAGGCCAGATGAGGTGCGAAGGCCCTTGCGGATCAGGTGGTGATGTACGGCCGCCGTGGCCAGCAAGGCCGGGATGGCGATGCGGTCGGCCGCAACCAGACGATCGGACAGCACGATAATGTTGTATTCCCCGGCAATGGCGGCTTCGGCCTGATCGGAGATCGACTTGATGGCCGCCTCCATGCCCGAAGCACCCATGTCAGCGGGGTAGGTGATGTCGATGGTCCTGGTCTTGAAGTGGTTGTCTTCCATGTCACCGATGGCGCGGATCTTTTCGAGATCCTCGTTGGTGAGAATGGGCTGGCGCACTTCGAGACGCTTCTCCTTGGAAACACCTTCGAGGTCAAAAATGTTGGGACGCGGGCCGATGAAGCTTACCAGCGACATCACCGATTCCTCACGGATCGGGTCGATCGGCGGATTGGTGACCTGGGCGAAGTTCTGCTTGAAATAGGTGTAGAGCAGCTTGGACTTCTGGCTGAGGGCCGAAATGGGCGTATCCGTGCCCATCGAGCCGACAGCTTCCTGGCCGGTGGTGGCCATGGGCGCCATCAGCAGCTTGATGTCTTCCTGGGTGTAACCAAAGGCCTGCATGCGATCGAGCAGCGACTCTGACGTCACTGGTGCCTTAGGCTCGGTTTCCGGCAGGTCTTCGAGCACGATCTGGCTACGGGCGAGCCACTCGGCATATGGGTTCCTGGTGGCCAGGGTGCGCTTGATCTCCTCGTCGGAGATGATGCGGCCTTCTTCCAGATCAAGCAGCAGCATCCGGCCGGGCTGCAGGCGCCAGCGTTCGACGATGTCCTCGTCAGGAATATCGAGCACGCCGGATTCCGAGGCAAGCACGACATGGCCTTCCTTGGTCACCAGATAGCGGGCAGGGCGCAGGCCGTTGCGATCGAGCGTGGCCACGACGTAGCGGCCGTCGCTGAGCGACATGGCGGCGGGACCGTCCCACGGCTCCATCAGGGCAGCGTGGTACTGGTAGAAGGCGCGGCGCGTCTCATCCATCAGCGGATTGCCTGCCCACGCTTCGGGGATCAGCATCATCGCGGCATGTGGCAGGGAATAACCCCCGCGCACGAGGAATTCGAGCGCGTTGTCAAAGCAAGCGGTGTCGGACTGGCCCTCATAGGAGATCGGCCAGATCTTGGTGATGTCGTCACCGAACAGCGGCGAGGACACTGACGCCTGGCGGGCGGCCATCCAGTTGACGTTGCCACGGATGGTGTTGATTTCACCATTGTGGGTGGTCATGCGATAGGGGTGAGCCAGCTTCCAGGACGGGAAGGTGTTGGTCGAAAAGCGCTGGTGCACCAAAGCGATGGCGCTCTCGAAGCTCTCGTCGCTGAGGTCTGGATAGAAGGCGCCGAGCTGGTAGGCGAGGAACATGCCCTTGTAGACAACGGTGCGGGCCGACATGGAGACGACGTAAAAGCCGTTGTCGCTGTTGCTCTCGGGCACGGCGGCATAGACGGTGTTGGAAATGACCTTGCGCACGATCAGCAGCCGGCGCTCGAACTCGTCGACCGTGAGGCCTTCCGGGCGGGCGATGACCATCTGCTCGATGACCGGCTGGGTGGCGATGACGCCTTCGCTGAGCTTGCTGTTGTCGGTCGGCACGACGCGCTCGCCGAGGAGCCGCAGGCCCTCACGCTCGAGGCAACCATGCACCACTTCGGCCACGCGATCACGCAGACCTTCGGTGTTTGGATAGAACAGCATGGCCACGGCGTAGTGGTGCTTTTCTGGCAGATCAAACGGCAGCACCTTCTTAAAGAAGGCGTGCGGCGTCTGCACCAGGATACCGGCACCGTCGCCCATCAGCGGGTCTGCGCCCACGGCACCGCGGTGTTCCAGGTTCTCGAGTATTTCGAGACCCTTTTCGACCACTTCGTGGCTGGGCTTGTTCTTGATGTTGGCAATCATGCCGATGCCGCAGGCATCGTGCTCGTTGGCCGGGTCATAGAGGCCCTGGGCCTCGGGACGGCCGGACGGAACGACGCGACGGCCATGCTCGATCAAGGTTTTGCGATTGGCGGTCTTCGTCGTGACGGGAATTGGAGATCCGTTCCGCGCGTGTGCCATGGCATGTTCCTCGTTCGTTGGGTCGCGCCCGTTACCGGGCCCTGTCGCTATGTCGTGTGCATCCTGATGATGCCGGTCTCCCGGCGGGTTGGATGCGTTCCGTCCTCTGGTGGGCGCGTTGCTTATGCGGGTCGTACAACAGTACGGCTCGAATGAGCAAATTCGTCCATGCGTGGGGAGTGGCGCTGCATCCAAATGGCCACTCAAATTCGGACTATATTAGTCCCGCCTGTCCGTTTCCGCTAATGGCATAGCGGTCCAGCCGGACCAGCGTGCGTGCTTGCCGCGGAGAGCGGGGCGACGCGTCAGATAGGACAGAATTGCTGCCCTAACGAGAGGCACATTTGCATAATTCCAAACTGGGGGCAAGCGCCTTTGCCGTGGTTCCGACACGAAAAATAGGACTTTGCCGATTTTTGTATAGGAATGTATAGGAGTTCCGGCCGGCGAGCATGCAGGAGATGGCGCAACCGGCCGGAATACGCACCTTTGCTACACGGATCCGCGGAATTCCTATTCGAGATGTGACTTGATGAACCAGAGGTCCTTATCCAGTTCGCGCGAGAACGCGGTCAGGATATCGGCGGCGTCGGCATCACCGGCCTCATCGGTAGCGTCGATGTCTTCGCGAACCTGGTTGGCCAGCGCTGCATAGCGATCCGCCAGGGCGGCGAGGTGGTCGGGCACTTTACGAATATCGGTGGGATAGGGAGCAAGAGTGGTCGCCTTGGCCACGACCTGGGTGGTGCCAAGGGCGATACCGTCGAGCTGGGCGACGCGTTCGGCAATAGTATCGGCATGGAGGTCGATGGCTGATCGGAACAGGTCGAGCATTTCGTGCACGGCGATGAACTGGATGCCTTTGAGATTCCAATGCGCCTGCTTAGTGAGGAGGGCCAGATCGATGGCGTCCGCCAAGCGGGCATTGAGAATGTCGATCACCGCCGATTTGGCATTGGCCTTGAGGGCGATTGAGGGGGTTTTCATGGAAGAGTCCTTTGACGCTGGAAGTGCGGGACTCAACTTCCTGGTCTCGTGCGGGTTCCGTTTGGCGGAGAAATGTCTGCCACACAGAAGAAAGGCGCAGCCCTTGCGGACTGCGCCCTCTATCGTCAGCGGGAGGTGTCGAGTTCTGTCGGTTAGTTGACCGACTTGTCCTCGAGGGTCGGCTGGGTGCCGCCGTTGATCTGGATGCTGCGGGGCTTCTTGCTTTCGGGCAGTTCGCGCTTCAGTTCCAGATGCAGCAGGCCGTTCTCCAGCGACGCGCCCTGAACCTCGACATAGTCGGCAAGCTGGAAACGCAGCTCGAAGGCGCGTTCGGCAATACCGCGATGGAGGAATTCACGGGCCTTGTCGGCGGATTCGGCCGGCTTGGCGCCCTTCACGACCAGGTTATTCTCCTTGGTCTCGATGGCGATGTCGCCGTTGGAGAAGCCGGCAACCGCGATGGAGATGCGGTAGGCGTCATCGCCAGTGCGCTCGATATTGTAGGGAGGATAGGTCTTGGCTTCCTGCCCGACGAGCGTGTCGAGACGATTGAAGACGCGGTCGAAACCGACGGTGGACCGATAGAAGGGGGAAAAATCGATGGTCTGCATGGTCACATTCTCCTGTGAGCAACGTGGATGTCCCGGTGGTCTCGTTCAGGGCTCCCTGCATTAGGCAAGCGATGAGTTTCCGAGGTCGGGGTTCCCGGCAATCCGGCGAACGATTGAAATATGGGAGCGGGTTTTTTGGGTTCAAGGGGCCCCGCAGCTGAATGAACCTGAACCGAAAATGAACGCCTGTGTCCGTTCGAGTTCAGGCGGCGCAGGCTAGAACAGGGCATGTGCTGAGGGAAACCTCGTCACGAACTCAAAGCGGCCCATCACCCGCCCCCCGCATGGGTCGCCCGAAAGGAAGCCGGTATCTCTCAGAGATGCCGGTTTTCCTTTTTCAACCTCTCTGATGTAACACCTAGGCTCGCATGAGAGGCCGCCCATGACTGCCGTTGTCGATCCCAATGGACCCAGCCTGGTCAACATCCCGTCCAACCCGATGCCTGAGGGCGGGCGGGTGGCCCATTTCAAAACCTCGGACAATGTGCAGTTGCGCTATGCGATCTGGCCGAAGTCGGAGGGCGCGCATCGGGGCACGATCTGCCTAGTGCAGGGGCGCACCGAATTCATCGAGAAGTATTTCGAGACCATCGCCGATTTCCGGCGGCGTGGCTTTGCGGTCGCGACGTTCGACTGGCGCGGGCAGGGCGGGTCAGACCGGCTGATCGGCAACCACAAGCTCGGCTATGTCGACAAGTTCGAGGACTACTGGACGGACCTGAGCAGCTTTCATGGCGAAATCCTGCTGCCGGACTGCCCGCCACCCTTCTACCTGGTCGGCCATTCCATGGGCGGGCTGGCGTCGCTTTATGCTGCCATCAACGACCGGATGATGTTTGACCGGGTGTTCCTGTCGGCGCCCATGGCAGGGCTCGACCGCCAGCCGCTGAGCATGGCGGGCATGGCGCGGGTGGCCGAAGCGCTCAGTTTCTTTGGGCTCGGCCAGATGCCGGTGGGGCGCAAGGCGGACAAGCCGATGTCGGAGGCGACATTTCCCGGCAATCCGCTTACGGGAGACGTGATCCGCTATATGCGCGCAGTCGATGTGATCCGTGCGCGGCCGGATCTCGAAATCGGCGTGCCGACCGTGCGTTGGGCGGCGGCGGCCTTTGGCGCGATGGCCCAGGCCGGGCGCGACAGCTTTCCCGCCCGCATCGGCATTCCGCTGCTGATGCTGGCGGCGGCGCGGGACGAAGTAGTGTCGACGGCGGCGACCGAACAACTGGGACTGCGCATGCGCACCGGACGGCATGTGGTGATCGCCGGGGCGCGGCATGAACTGTTCATGGAGACTGATGCGATCCGCGGCCAGGTGCTCGCAGCGTTTGATGCGTTTATCACCGAGCAGAGTTCCTAGGGAGCTTACGCGGGATCTCAGTCGAAGGGGGGTGGACGACGGAGAGCTCTGTGGACTAGCTCGCGTTGACCAGCCTCATCGCCTTTTCCAGCAGTTCCGGGGTCGCTGCGGCCACCACGTTGCCGCCGGCGGTGGGTTCGCTGCCGTCCCAGCAGGAGATGGCGCCGCCGGCTTCACGGATGATGGGCACCAAGGCGGCGATGTCATAGGTCTGCAGGAACGGTTCGATGACGAGGTCGGCGTGGCCGGCGGCTAGCAGGGCATAGCCATAGCAGTCCATGCCAAAGCGCTGCAGCCGCGTGGCGGATTCGATGGCCTTCCACTTGCTGATCAGCTCGGGGGTGCGGAACAAAGCGGGCGTGGTGGTGAAGACGCGGGACGGGGCGAGTTCGGTCTGGCCACTGGTTCGGATCGGTGTGGTGACGCCGTTCCGGTGATAGGTCGCGCGGCCAGGCATGGCGAGGAAGGTTTCGCCAATGAAGGGCTGGCTCATGAGACCGGAAATTGCGACGCCGTGGTGGGCGAAACCGATCAGCGTACCCCACACGGGAGCGCCGGAAATGAAGGCGCGGGTACCGTCGACGGGGTCGATGATCCAGGTATAGGGACTGTCGCCGCTATTGCCCCACTCTTCGCCGATGATGGCGTGATCAGGGAAATCTCGGGCTATAACGGCGCGGATGACGGTCTCGGCCCCCCGGTCGGCCTCGGTTACCGGGTCAAAGCCTACGGTATATTTGTTGTCGATAGCCAGCGTGGTGCGGAACAGGGGCAGCGTATGCGCGGCGGCGGCATCGGCAGCGGCGAGCAGGGTGGCTTCGACTTTGGCGAGATCGAGGGTCATGGGCCATAAGGTCCAGTGGGGAGGGTATTCCTTCATAGCCACAGCATCACTGCGACGAAAGCTTGAATCGTCCTTACTGGGAGGAGGGTACGAGGAGCCGCTGTGTTATTCCGCCGCTTCCTTGTCGATTGCGGGGGCGCTGCCCACCAGCGACACCAGGTCCAGCCCGATCAGCGCGAAGATCAGGCGTTCGATGAGGCCACGGATGGCCTCGAAGCCGTCATTACGGGCCAGGGTCACCTCGTTCATGTAGAGGTGGCGGCTGATCTCGATTTGCAGGGCATGGACGCCATGCTGCGGACGGCCATAGGTGCGGGTGGCAAAGCCGCCGGCATAAGGCCGGTTGCGCGCCACCTTAAGCCCGGCACTAGCAAAGACGGTCTCGACCAGATCGACCAACCCAGGGGCGCAAGTGGTGCCATAGCGGTCACCCAGCACGATATCGGGGGCCGCCTTGTCATTGGAGCGGGTGATACGCGGCATGGAATGGCAGTCGATCAGCAGCGCCACGCCAAAGGCGCTGATGGCTTCGCTCAGCAGCTTCTGCAAGGCGGCGTGATAGGGATGATAGATGCCCTCGATGCGCATGCGGGCGTCATCGAGCGTCAGACGCTCACGATAGATGGGCTTGTTCTCGGCCACCACGCGGGCCAGCGTGCCCAGGCCGGCAGCGACGCGCGGCGATGTGGTGTTGAACCGATCCGACAGCGGCTCGACGAACATTGTGGGATCGAGTTCCCAAGGCTCACGGTTGACATCGAGATAGGCGCGGGGGAAATGCGCCCGCAGCATGGGGGCGCCGAGATGGGGCGCCCTGCCGAAGAGTTCATCGACCCAGGCATCCTCGGACTGGCGGATCGACAGGTGGTCGAGCCGCGTCATGGCAAGGAAGCGCTCGGGATAGACACGACCGGAATGGGCAGAGTTGAACACCAGCGGTGCCACCAGCCGGCGGGGCCGGATGGTTTCGAATGCCGGCTGATCCCAATAGTCGGACCGCACGCTGCCTCCCCGAACAGACGCCTTAACACCGGCGCCAACTGATTTGCCTGATAGTGTCGCGCTTTGTACCGGGCTTGTCCAGATTATCGCAAAATTGCCAACGCAAATCGCGTTGCGGTTGCATGGCCGCAAACTTCGCTTAAACATCCCTCGATACAGTGCGACTCACGCCTGGATGGCCGGAGACCTTCGATGAAGCGAATTCTGCTCGCGGAAGACGACAACGACATGCGCCAGTTTCTGACGCGTGCGCTCAAGAACGCGGGCTATGAGGTCGTGTCGTTCGACAACGGTCTTTCGGCCTATGAGCGCCTGCGCGAGGAGCCCTTCTCGCTGCTGCTCAGCGATATCGTGATGCCCGAAATGGACGGGATCGAACTGGCGCGGCGCGCCACCGAACTCGATCCGGATCTCAAGGTGATGTTCATTACCGGCTTCGCCGCGGTGGCACTGAACCCCGACAGCGATGCGCCCAAGGATGCATCGGTGTTGAGCAAGCCGTTCCATCTCAAGGATCTCGTGAACGAAGTCGAGCGCCTGTTAGCGGCGTAAGACGACTATCCACAAAGCGCCGAATGCCCTCTTGACCCCAAAGCGGGTTTTATGGTCTATCCGCGCCACTGGAAGGGCCTTGCGGTTCTTCCATCCCGGAGAGATGGGCGTATAGCTCAGCGGGAGAGCACCTCGTTGACATCGAGGGGGTCACAAGTTCGATCCTTGTTACGCCCACCATCTCTCTAAGACTTTCGCCAATGGCGACGGGAGTATAGCTCAGCGGGAGAGCATTCGCTTCACACGCGAAGGGTCACAAGTTCAATCCTTGTTACTCCCACCATTTGCCTTCGTTTCCGGTGAAGGCGGTCTGCAAATACCAAATTGCTGCGCTTCCGATGCTCACGTGCTCATGCACGCTGCGCCTCGGTTCTCGCAATCCGGCACTTTCGCCTCGCCTAGCTCGAAGGCAAATGGTGCCCTCCTCACGCTCATTTCGTCAAAGCAACACCCTCTCTGAGGTCTGACGGTTCACTCAGCCCTTCCAGTCGATCTCGGCATTGCCGTCGATGAAGTCGTCGAAGAGCACGGTGGTGCTGTCCTCGGTGGCGATGATGAAGGCCATCTGGGCGGGGCCGGAGAGCCAGCGCATCGGTACGTTGGGCTGGTCGACGCTGACCGAATAGTGCCCGCCGGCCAGGGTGGTGAAGGGCAGGCCGCGCCAAGTTGCCGTCGAGGTCAGGTGGACGTGGCCGGCAATGACCTGGCGGATGTCCGGATGGGTCTTGAGCGCGTCGATGAAGGCATGCGGCTCGAGGATGGCGATACTGTCCGACTCGATATGCAGCGCATTGGCGTTGTGGTGGAGAATGACGATGACCGGACGGTCGATCGCTTCGGCAAGGCGTGTCCGCAGCCAGGCGATCTGGGCTTCGGTCAGTACGCCATCGACCCGGCCGGGCTCGGATGAATCGAGCAGGATGATGCGGTAGCCCTTGATGTCGATGACCTTGTCGACCTTGCCGGTCTCGGCGAGGAAAGCGTCGCCGAATACCGAGAGGAAGGCGGCGCGGTCATCGTGATTGCCGAGGGTGATGTGCACCGGAATAGGCAAGCGGGCCAGGATGGTCTTGAGGCGCTCGTAGGCGGCCGGCTGGCCGAGATCGGCGAGGTCGCCGGCCAGGACGCAGAAATCGGCGTCGCCGTAGCGGGCAATGACGGCATCGACCGCCTGCTCCAGCCGGGCGCCGGTATCGAGCGTCACCGACAGCTCGCCATGCGGCATAACATGCAGGTCGCTCATCACCACGAATTTGAGGGTCATTTTCCGCCCATGAAGAATCGATGCTTCTGCCTAACGCTAGAGCATGACTGGCGGGTGACGCTACAGCTCAGGCGGCTTTGGCGGCCGCATATCGTTCACGGGCCTCGGCAACCCGATCGCCATTGCGCTGGGTCCAGTCGCTGATGGACGCCAGCGGCCCCTGGAGTTCGCGACCCATGTCGGTGAGCTCGTAATCGACACGCGGCGGGATGATCGGGGTGACCGTGCGGTGCACGATGCCGTCCTCCTCCAACTCTCGCAAAGTCTGGGTCAGCATCTTCTGGGAAACGCCCTGCACCTCCCGGCGCAGCTCGGAAAAGCGCATCGGGCCACGCATCAGAGCCATGATGACATAGAGCGACCAGCGTCCGCTGATGCGGCCCAGGACCTGGATCATAGGGACAGCAACGCGGGTGCATTCCGCGAAGGTCTGGGGTGGTTTCGTCGGGGTAATCGGCGTTCCCATAGGGTGCCTCCGGAGAGCAAAAAGTGCCGTCTTGCGTGGATTGCGGGCAGTCACCAACATAGAGTGAGTTACGTTAAGTGACCAGATATCCAATCGTTCCTCAGTCAATAAAAGAGACCGCCTCCATGAGCAAGCCCCGCATCGGCATCATCATTTCCACTACGCGCGAAGGGCGCTTCGGCGAACGCGCGGCGCGCTGGGTCAGTGAACTGGCCGCCAGCCGGACCGACATCACCACCGAAATCGTTGACCTGCGCGACTATCCGCTGCCGTTCTTCGAATCGGTCGCATCGCCGCGCTTCGTGCCGATCGATACGCCCGAGGCCAAGAAATGGTCGAACAAGCTGGCGGAACTGGACGGCTATGTGTTCGTCACCGCCGAATACAATCACTCGGTGTCCGGCGTGCTCAAGAATGCGCTGGACTTCGTGTTTGCCGAGCCGGCGCGCAAGCCCGCCGCCTTTGTTGGCTATGGCGCTGTGGGCGGCGCACGGGCCGTCGAGCACCTGCGGCACATCGTGGTGGAGCTGAGCATGGTGCCGCTCAACAAGGCGGTCCATATCAACATGGAGCCGCTGCTCGGCATGCTGCGGGACGGCAAGGACTTTGCCGACTATCCCTACCTGGCCCCGACCGTCGAGCCGATGCTGGATGAACTGGCCTGGTATGCGGAGACGCTGAAGGCTGGCCGGGATTCGGCCGAGCTGAAGGCGGCCTGAGCCCCCTTTACCACATTGTCTGCCTGGCCCGCTCGGGCCAGGCTTTATCATAGGCGTCACCGCCGACCTGGTTTTTGGTCATGGCGGCCAGAATTTCGCCCGGGGTCGGCAGGGTACTGGTGTCGATGTGGCGGGCGGGGTTCCACAGCTCCGAGCGCACGATGGCGCGGGCGCACTGGAAATAGAGTTCATCGATCTTCATGACGATGACCGAGCGCGGCGCCTTGCCCTCGACCTGGAAGCTGGCCAGCAGGTCGGGATCGATGCTGAGGTGGGCGCGTCCATTGGCGCGGAAGGTGGTGCCGCTGCCGGGCAGGAGGAACAGGAAGGCGACACGGGGGTCGCGCACGATGTTGCGCAGCGAATCGATGCGGTTATTGCCGCGCCGGTCCGGCATCATCAGCGTCTCGTCGTCATGGATACGCACGAAGCCCGGCTGGTCGCCGCGCGGCGAACAATCGATGCCTTCGGGGC
>JBARWY010000194.1:0-5975 GCA_049647065.1 Devosia sp.
TGCCCCGCGGAGAGCGTCCAGTGACGATTGATCAGCTGAGTCCCCTGGAGGATAGGACGTGAGAGCTAAGTAGACCACATCTGGATCGGTCACTTGCAGCGTGGCCGGATGAACGGCGTGGCGTACATTGCCGAATTGCTGCTCGATCAGCTGGGTGGCTTTGTCATAGCCAAAGGCGACGGCAGCTGGATCCACCGGATCGCTCCCCAGCAAGGTTGTCAGCTCGTAAAGTTCCGCCAGATTGGCGACCCCATTGGTCGTCACGGCCAGAGTACCGCCAGGCTTCAGCACCCGGTGCATCTCTGCGATGGCACCGCGCTGGTCGGGCAAGTGGTAGAGCATGTGCATGGCGATGACGACGTCGAAGGTTTGGTCGGCGAACGGCATGTCGGACGCATTGGCCGTCTCTCCCTTGACCGATGTGAATGGCAGGGCGGCACAGCGGTCCGTCGCCTCCTTGACCATGCCCGGGGACTGATCGGTCAGGGTCAGGTGCATTCCCTGCGGCATGTCGCTAGCGGCACTGCTCCAGAACCAGCCAGGCCCACAGCCGATATCGAGAACCTGATCGCCCGACTTCAATGGCAACTTAGACATCACCCACGGGAACCAGGGCACGTCGCTGACACTGAACTCCTGATGCAGCCGTGCCCGCGCCGCAAGCTTGCTGCTGTCGGAATATTGCTGCGCCTGTCCTTGCGTGATGGACGACATGCCGCCCTCCCTCTTAAATCCTCCGCAAAGTCTATGGCAGGTTTTCGGCAGGCGCTATGGGAAGCTGGAGTGGCTGCAACGGCGTAGAACAGACTGTCGGCTTGACCGGCGAGGGATGGTCAAGCTGACCTTTTCCCTCACCGCACCTACGATGTACGGTCGTCCGGGCATTAGCACGGGGTGGGAAGGGGACTGGCAGCTTCTGGTCAGGTTTGAGCTTGATCGGACATTGGCACGCGGGCACGCAATGCCAAGGCGCGGGAAACATCCTCCGGCCACAGTCATTCCTGATTCGTTTGCCCATCCTCCGGTTAAGCAAGTATCCACCACTCATCGGCATCCTCGTTGCATAGGTAAGAATCAATAATTTTGGACACTGGGATGGTTGATGCCCTTTCGCATCGTGTTGCCGCCGGTCTTGAGGCGCGCAGGACAGCCGAAATGTTCGTGGCCGGGATGCGGGCTGCTTCGCAGGCCGACGTGGGCACTGAGCAGAGTTCCACCGATAAGCAGGCGGTCATAAAGACAATTTCCTCAGATAGCGGAGAAACGCTTCGGGTTGCCTGGCTTGAAAAGCAGGGCCGCGGCCACTTAGCCAAAATGTCCTCTGAGGAATACCTGGCGCGCACCGAAGCGTACTTCGATGACCTCAGTCAGCGAATGCATATGTCAGTCGAGTTGAAACACATGGAGAGGGGCAGAGCCACCTTGGCGGAAAATGAGCGCATCTACGCCAAGATGAGCAGCAGCCCGCCCATGCCGCCGAAGGAACTACAGGGCGACGAGCGGGAAGCAGCGCTGAAGCTGATGGACAAGCTGGGTATTGCCAAAAGCACGTTCGGCCATGACACGTCGGTTTTCGTAAATGAAGGCGCGAGATACATACTTCACCGGGATGGGAAGCTGGAAGCCCACGACGCCGAGATCGCGCCAAGTGAAGACGAGAAAACCAAATGGCTCGAAGTTTATGCCCGCCAGATCGGCTATGGGAAAGCCGATCCTACATCTCTCCACGCCGAGTTTGACGTGCTGACCGCGAGGATCGAGGCCACCAAGGCCGAGTTGTTCCCAAATCTACCCCGATCAACCGCCAGGGCCGAAACCGCAGTAGAGTCGCCTGCTGAATATTCCAGGCACATTACCTTTGGCTAAGTGTTCGGTCGACTTCATGAAGAAGGCGAAGCCGATCTCGATAAAACCGGCGGTGCAGAGCAGTATCCAGGCGATCTGATAGCTGGCCGGGAAATACCACCCGTTATTGAAATCTAATTCGCAGCGATGATGGGATAGGCGCGCTCACTGCTCAGCGGGGACGGCGCATTCAGGCGCTCGGCCCCCCAAAATCCAAGACCTTAGGCGCGATCGAGCTGGTTTCTAATCTTGGCTCGGAGAACGGGGAGCAGGTCTGCGTCGAACCAGGGATTGCGTTTCCGCCACCCGACGCTGCGCCACGACGGATGTGGAGTCGGAAAAATTATGGGAGCGAACCGCTCGAAGCCTCGAACACGGTCGACGAGCGTTCTTCTGGCGTCCTTCGGGAGATAATATTGCTGGGCGTATGATCCAACGAGAAGCGTCAGGCGGTCCGCCGGCAGGCATTCGAGTATGCGCTTGTGCCATCGCGGTGCGCATTCCGGCCGCGGTGGCGCATCGCCGCCTGCCGCTTTTCCCGGATAGCAGAATCCCATGGGCACCAGGGCCACCTTGGCGGGATCGTAGAATTCGTTCCAGTCGATGCCAGTCCATTCGCGAAGGCGATCACCACTGTCATCCTGCCAAGGAACTCCGCTGAGGTGTACCTTTGTTCCTGGCGCCTGCCCGATGATGAGAATCCTCGACGTCGCGCTGAACTGCAAGACAGGTCTGGGGCCGAGCGGCAGGTAGGGCGCACAAACAGTGCATCCCGAAATCTCGTTGAATAGGGCGGCGTCCTGTTGCGGCATGAATAATTTCCAACCCCGTGACGTCCGCCATCTGCCTCTCGGGATGGGTCACCTGCCCTTCCCGGATCTCAAGGACGAACGCTGATGACCATCTTCCCGGCACGGCGCTCGGTGGCGTTGATGGTGGCGACGGCGTCGGCAAGGGTTGAGACCTTGCCGATGTTTGTTCGCAACCGTCCATCCCGCACCCGTTGGACGATCTCACTCAGGTGTCTGCGGTCGGCTTCAACAACGACATCCACCGCGAGACCATCTGCGGGCCGAGCCTCGGCTAGTCCCACGACGGTTACCAGTGTACCCCCCGCTCGTATCAAGGCTGCGGACTGCCTCTGGACGTCGCCTCCTATGACGTCAAAGACGAGATCGACACCGCCGATGTCTTTCAACGCGTCATTCTCGAGGTCGACGAATTCATTTGCCCCGAAGTCGAGAGCTTTCTGACGGTCGGCAGCGCGTCCTGTGCCGATGACATAGGCGCCGGCCTCCCGTGCGAGTTGAGTCACCATCGAACCGACCGCGCCGGCCGCGCCATGCGCGAGGACGCTCTGCCCCGCCTGAAGTCGACCGTGCTGAAACAATCCCTGCCATGCGGTGAGGCCCGAGATCGGAAGGCTCGCGCCTACCTTGAAATCGACATCGCCCGGCAATGGCGCGAGGTTGCGTGCCTCCATGGCTACATACTCCGCGAGCGTGCCGTCACGATGCCAGTCGGCAAGGCCGAACACCCGCTGGCCCACAGACAGCCCCGTCGTGCCATAACCGAGGGCGGTGACAATGCCGGCCAGTTCGTGGCCGGGGATCGACGGTGTCCGGTCCTGGTCGCGTCGATCGGTCCAGGTCGAGGGCCACGCCAGCTCCGTAGCAACGAATCCCGACGCGTGAATCTGAACGACGACGTCGTTTATCGCCGCCCGCGGCTCGGGCCGCTCCACAAGTTTCATTCCGGCCGTTCCGGCAGACTCATCGGTGACAACGACTGCTTTCATGATCATTACCTGCTAGTCGCGCTTCGTGATGGTACAGATCGCATTACTGGGCGAAGTTTTCCAATAGCCAATGCGCATGGTTTTTATAGCCACGAGGAATGCGCGCTGACATTGTTCGTTGCCTCGTTGCCTCGTTGCCTCGTTGCGAACGCAGAACGTAACGTGACAGCATCGCCCCCAAGCCGTCCCTGGCAGTACCGCCCGTTTCACGCACGGGCCGGCGGCGGCGACGGTGCTGGCCTTCAAGGTGGCAGCGAGCGCTAAAGGCGTTCCGTGCCGAGCAGCTGATCATTAGCCAGGAATAAGGCCTTGGTGATGCAAGAAGGCTATGGCGTGTTCTACGCCATCCTCGGCTCGGATCTGCGCCTCGATGTTCGCCGCTGTCCGCTCCATTGAGCGAGAGCTGGTGGCTTCCCTGATCGATGAAGCAAGCGAGGCAGCGGTAAGTTTCTTCCTGTCAACGGGAGCAGGGCCCAAGCCGAGATCCTGGACCCGCTTGGCCCAGAATGGCTGGTCGCCGAAGAAGGGGCATATGACGGTTGGCTTGCCCGCGCGTAGCGATGCTCCGGTCGTGCCGGCACCGCCATGATGCACGCAGGCCGCCATCATGGGGAAGAGCTTGCTGTGTGGTGCACCCGGGATGACCACTGCATGTTGGACCCCGCTGATCTCACCCAGCATCGCGCCACCACCAGTAGCCAATACGCCGCGCCTGCCGGCTAGCGCGAGCGCATCGACGACGAGTTCGGTCAGTTCCAACGGAGCCAGCCCCGGCATGCTGCCGAAGCCGGCATAGACGGGCGGCTCGCCAGCATTGAGAAACGCCTGCAGCTCAGCATCAGGTTGCCAGTCTTCTGCGTCATCCAGAAACCAGTAGCCGGTGACCGCCACACTTTCCGGCCAGTCCGCCGGCACTGGCACGACATGGCGACTATAAGCATAGAGGGTCGCCTGTGGTTGCAAGGGGTGGGAGGGCCGCCGGGTCAGCCCAAGTTCATGGACTCGCCATTCGCCGATCATGCCGCGGAAAAGCGCATCGCCGCTACCCGCCATGATCGTGTGGGTCAGTCGATTGAGTGGCCCCAGGGATCGAAATGGAACGAGCGGACTTGCGAACTCATTGGTTGGTGTGAAGCCAGGCAAGGGGGAGGCTAGTACGGACGGACACGAGAGCTTCTCGGCGATATGCGGCACTGCCACCGCCTTGGGATGATAGATAAGAAGTTCGGGCTTGAATTGCTGCGCCGCGGCCCATTCGGCCGTCAGTTGCTTGCGGCCGATCGGCTTGAAATGCTTGAGCATTTTGAGACCGGCCGCGAAGCCGCCGCTGCCTTCCATCGCGGCTTTCGCCTCGGGAGAGTCCATGAGGTCAAGGTATTCGCCTGGCAGAGCCGCGAAGCTTATGCCGCGCGATTGGATGAACGTTTCGAATTGCGACGGCGCGGCGATCATTACCTCATGGCCGCGCTCGTTCAGGCCAAGCCCAAGAGCCAGATAGGGTTGTATGTCGCCCCGGGTGCCGAGGGTGTGAATCGCTATTCTCATCGGCCGCCCAGTAGGCATTCCAGGCTGCAAATGCTCACGAGCTGGTGCTGATATGGCAGGTGTTGAGTGGCCATTGGTTGTCCAAACGGCAGGGGACGTTGGCGGCCCGACCAACGCTCATCCTGCATTGGCCTAACGGACCTAGCACCCCGACAATGTATGGCAGCCTCTTTTCGGCCTTTCAAGACGAGTTGACTGTATTGGTCCTGTGGCTGACCTCGAGCTGACGCACAGCGCCCCAGCCAATTTCAACTCGTGCCCAGTAGCTGCTCGGCCCCGAACCGAAGCGAATGGGTCCACCCCCGCGCCAGCGCTGTCAGAGCGGCTCCCGCTACCCGGCGAGGAACAGCGGTATACTGACTGGCGTAAAGTCTTCCGCCAACTTCCAAACCAAGGCCCGCGTATCGGCCGGCTTGCCGTGCGTTACATAGGTCTCGCCAAGGACCAGCTCTGCTGCCTGGACCGGGCTGTGCGCCTCGACGTGGATGCAGGTGTTCTTGTCGGGCACGCCGCCGGTGACGGGCTGTACTGAAAAATTATCGAGAGACTTCATGAGGGTAGTGTTCGCTCGCAAGGTTAATCAGCAATTAAGCTCTGGGATCGGACCCGGCCGTAAAACCACAGATCGACCGGCAGGTCGACTCACTGCTGCGGCACTGAGTTTGGCAAAATGGTGTCAAAAGGTTGACCTATTCTAGCCCTGGGCGTTACCTTTCCACTGTGGAGGGCACCGTCAATCTCCTTTTCACACCGTATAGCCGGTGTCCTCCGCCTCATAGATGCGCCG
>JBARWY010000195.1:0-26479 GCA_049647065.1 Devosia sp.
GTTGACGATCGGCCCGGATACGTCCCCCTGCGGATTTCCGTCGGCCGCCTTAAATAAACGCAACTCGACGCAATCGTTTTCTGGCTTCTCAACATACCTAAATAAATTCATTATGATGCCCCGTCAAAATTTCGGGCAATCGCCCAGTGAGTTATAAACTCTCATAGATAGTATTGGTTCCATTTTTGCTCGGAATCGTCGAAAATATCTCAGATATTACTTTGATATATTTAAAAGTATTCAGAGGTGTTTTTCGAAATGCGGTTCCGATTTTACTTGGTATTTTGAGGGCCGCCCCCGCACAGGCCAGCTGCCGACCTGCACCGCTGCTGGCGTCGCATCAGCTTCCAGGATCGTTTTTTGCGAACGGCCGTTACCCGAGCATGTTGTTGGCTGACCGGCCCGGCGCGGTCACAGTCCTGGAGACGAGCTATGCTTCGGTCCTTTCTCATCGGTCTGGTTGCAGGTCAGCGCGGATTGGCGCCGTTGGCGGCGATAGCTGTCGCTACGCAGCGGCGCGAGATCGCGGCTGACCTGCCATTGCAGAAATTGCTCCTCAACCCGGTAATCGCCGAAGGAGCCATCGCCTTGGCGGCAGCGGAGATGGCGGGTGACAAGATGAAGTCGGCTCCCGACCGGATCGTCCCGATCGGCCTCGCGGTGCGGAGCGTGACATCGGCTTATGCCGGAGCCGCCCTGGCGCCCCGGAACCAGCGCGCGCTGGGCGCTGCTGTGGCAGTCGGCGCGGCGCTGGTGTCGTCCTATATCGGTTGGCGGCTGCGCGTCGCTGCTATGGCGCGGTACGGGCAGACAGCCACGGGCCTTGTGGAAGACGCGATCGTAGCGGGTGCAGGGCTGGCGATCGCAAATCCAAGGCTGTTAGGCACCAAGTCTGCGACCGGTAAAAGGTAGGCTGAGCAGACTGGTTCGTTCTCGGCCGCGAGACAGCAGGAGACGCGAAGATGATACGATGCATTCTGGCTGCATGTTTAACGATGCTCGCAACGGCCGTAGCGGCCCAGACTGCCGACGCCCCTATATCGACACTGGTGAACCCGGAAGAGGGGGAATACCTCGTCGATGGGCGCGGCATGTCACTCTATATGTTCAAGGCGGATACGCCTGGCATTGGTGGGAGCCCTCCAACCAGCGCCTGCAGTGACGGCCCGTGCATCGGGACATGGCCTCCGCTGCTGAGCGAAACTGCGCCGACCGGCGATGACAAGGTTGACGCGACGATGCTGGGCACAATGCTGCGTGACGACGGGACCAAGCAGGTCACCTATGATGGCTGGCCGCTATATGGGTACTACGAGGATGCCCGCGCGGGCGATATCCTGGGGGACGATATCGAAAGCTTTGGTGAGGATTGGTACCTCATTGGCCCCCACGGCAATCGCCCCGGCAAGGACCGGGACGACGACTAGCGTTCGAGTAGTGCGTCTGACGCGCCCACATTGCCGCCATCGCGCGCAATGCCTCAAGCGCCCGCGTAAGCTCTCTGCAGAGTGGCCACGTCGAGTTTGCGCATTTGCAGCATGGCCTGCGTCGCGCGCTGAGACCCTGCTTTGTCCGGGCCCATCACCGTTTCGTAGACCTGCTTGGGCACAATCTGCCAGGACAGGCCAAACCGGTCCTTGCACCAGCCGCACATGCTTTCTTCGCCGCCATTGTCGACGAAACTGTTCCAGTAGTGATCGACTTCCGCCTGGTCCGCGCATTCGACCATGAAGCTGACGGCCTCGCTGAACGGGAACTGGCTCTTCTCCCGGCCGCTGCCGTTGAGCAGGAAGAACTTGTGGCCAGCCAGTTCGATGATGGCGGTGAAAGCAGGTCCGCTCGGATCCTGGTGGAGCACTTGGTGCACCTTCGCCGATTTGAAAGTCTCCGTGTAGAATTTGATGGCATCGTCGATGCTGTCATTGAACCACAGGCAGGGCATGATGCTGGTCACTGTCTTGTCTCCTCATGCGGCGCCGGACCCGCTGTCCAGAACCAACGTGTTATATTGCTATTGGGTTATATAGTGCTTGTCAACCGCCGGATAATTGCAGGTCGGCCCGACCGTGCGTGGTTAACAGGCGGTCAACGCGTAACCGCGGAGTGTCGCAAATTGCGTTCACGTTAACACCGGTGAGACAATTGTTAGGGGCCGGTTAACGTTTGGGAGGGTAAATCTTTACCAACCACGCCACTATGAGGCCCTTCATGACTATCAACCTCACCATCCCCGACATTCAGGAACTGAAGCCGCGCATCACCGTGTTCGGTGTTGGCGGGGGTGGCGGCAACGCCGTCAACAACATGATCGAATCCGGGCTTGATGGCGTGGATTTCGTCGTCGCCAATACCGACGCGCAGGCTCTGGCGCTCAGTAAGGCGCAGCGCATCATCCAGCTTGGCGTGGGCGTTACCGAAGGCCTTGGCGCCGGCTCGCACCCGGAGGTCGGCCGTGCGGCCGCCGAAGAGAGCTGGGACGAGATCAACGATCACCTCAGCGGCTCGCATATGGTGTTCATCACCTGCGGCATGGGCGGTGGCACGGGTACGGGCGCTGCACCCGTCGTGGCTCGGGCCGCGCGCGAACAAGGCATTCTGACCGTCGGCGTGGTCACCAAGCCCTTCAACTTCGAAGGTAACCGTCGCACGCGCCTCGCCGATGATGGCATCGACGAGTTGCATCGCCATGTCGATACGCTGATCGTCATTCCGAACCAGAACCTGTTCCGCGTCGCCAACGAAAAGACCACCTTTGCCGACGCATTCGCGATGGCCGATCAGGTGCTGTTCTCCGGCGTTGCTTGCATCACCGATCTGATGGTCAAGGAAGGCCTCATCAACCTCGACTTTGCCGACGTGCGCGCTGTGATGCGCGGCATGGGCAAGGCGATGATGGGTACCGGCGAAGCGTCGGGCGAAGATCGTGCTCGCCACGCCGCCGAAGCCGCGATTGCCAACCCGCTACTCGACGATGTGTCGATGCAGGGCGCGCGGGGCCTGCTCATCTCCATCACCGGTGGTCCGGACCTGACGCTGTACGAAGTCGACGAAGCGGCCAGCCGCATCCGCGAAGAAGTCGATCCGGATTGCAACATCATCCTGGGTGCCACGTACGATCCGAGCCTCACCGGCACGATCCGCGTGTCCGTCGTTGCCACCGGCACCGATGCGACCATGGTTCAGGCGCTGGAGCCGGCAAAACCGCATGCTTCGCGCACCCCGCTCGAAGTGCGGCGCCATGTGCCGGTCGAGCCGACCCGCGCGCAGATCGAGCGCGCCGCCCTCGCTACGCCAGCTCCGAACCAGACTGTCGAGCATCAGGTCGAAGCCGCCGTGGCCGAGGCATTCAGCATGTCTGCATCGGCTCCGATGCAGCATGAGATGGAAGATGATGGCGTTTTCGTCGAGCCCTACATTCCGGCCGCCGAGAGCATGCTTGACGCCGAAGAATCGTCCGCCACCCTCGACGAGCCGGTCCCCAGTGTCTACGTGCCGTCGCATGCCGCCCGGCCTGAAGGCCAGCGTCGCATGCCGCGCACCGAGGAGCTGCCGATTGTTGCGAGGCGGTCACAGGAGCCGCAGGAACGTCACGAGGCCGAGCCGCGCAACGCACGCGCCTTGTTCAAGAAACTGGCCTCCAATGTGGGGCTCAACCTGGGCCAGCCGCAGCCGGCCAGCCGCGACGAA
This sequence comes from Devosia sp., assembly GCA_049647065.1. Taxonomy (GTDB): domain Bacteria; phylum Pseudomonadota; class Alphaproteobacteria; order Rhizobiales; family Devosiaceae; genus Devosia. The sequence goes on from JBARWY010000195.1 coordinate 3,688, forward strand.
ACCGCCTATTCGGCGGCCGACGATGCAGCCGCCCGCAGCGCCATAGAGGCCGGTGGACCAAGGGCTTCGCGCGTTGCGCCTGCCCTTGATGGTGCCCGCGGCAATCTTGATGCCCAAGGTCGCCAGCCGGCGCCGGCGCCGCAGAAGGATAGCCTCGAAATTCCGGCCTTCCTGCGCAAGCACGGTTAATGACCTGCAAGTAAATTCCGGAGAAGATTGCTCGGCGCGGCTTTCGCGCCGAGTTTTTTTTGGCTAACAGTCATGGACGTCCGGGGCCCGGGGTCGGAGTTATTTCGAGTATGCAAAAACTGTCCACGCGCCAGCGTACCCTCGCGGCCGCGATCAGCTTCGCCGGATACGGCGTCCACAGCGCCCAGCCCGTTACACTGACCATCAGTCCGGGCGCTCCCGATAGCGGCATTACCATCTGCCGCCAGAAGGGTGATGGCGTTGCGACTACGCCGGTTCCAGTACATTTTTCTCGCGTGACCCGCACCACCCTTTGCACCACGCTCGACCTGGGTGACAGCATCAGCGTCGCTACCGTCGAGCATGTGATGTCGGCCCTGTCAGGCATGGGCGTCGACAATGCGCTCATCACGCTGGATGGCGGCGAATGCCCAATCCTCGACGGCAGCGCGCGACCGTTCGCCGACGCGATCCTCGAGGTCGGCCTCGAAATCCAGCCGGCGCAGCGCAAGTTCCTCAAGATCATCCGCGCCGTCACCGTGCGCAACAACGACGCCTTTGCTGCCCTCGAGCCGTATAACGGCCGGGCGCTCGATCTCGAGATCGATTTCGACAGCAAGGTCATCGGCCGCCAGCGCATGATCTTTGATTGGACGCCGCGCCGCTACTACGAGGACGTATCGAGCGCCCGCACCTTCGGCTTCGTGCGCGACGCCAAGATCCTGCGCCAGGCCGGCTATGCGCTGGGCTCCAGCCTCGACAATTCCATCACCGTGCATGAGGACCGCATCCTCAATCCGGGCGGGCTGCGCTACGAGGACGAGTTCGTGCGCCACAAGCTGCTCGACGCGATCGGTGACCTGTCCCTCGGCGGTCTTCCCATCTGGGGGCGCTTCCGCTCATACAAGGGCGGGCACGCGCTCAATGCGCATGTGCTCGCCGGTCTCTTTTCCAGCGAAGCCAACTATGAGATAGTCGGCGCAGAGGATTTGCCGCTCGAATTCGAGGCTTTCGAGGATCAGCCAGAAGGTTTGGCGGTCAGTCACTACCTGCGGTCCGTACGCTGATCCCGACGAGGGAGGCGCGCGGCGCCACAGTTTTGATCCATTTTCTACCTACGCCGCTGCCAAGCGGTTTTTCGTTATAAGGACGGGGCAGTTCGTGACAGTTGACGCTATTGGTGGTCTCACCAGCCGGGCCGCCCGGTTTCTCACGGTTGCCCTCTTCGCCGCAGTGCTTGCGGGCTGCAGCCTGTTCGGTCCCGAAAAGATCAAGGAAGAGCCGATCATCCCGGCTGCCACGCTGTATCAGAAAGCGCTCGACGACATGGACCGGCAGTATTTTGCCACGGCCATCAAGTCGCTGGAACAGCTCGACCGGCAGCATCCGCGCGATGCGCTGGTAGAAAAATCCAAGCTGATGCAGGTCTACGCAAATTATCGCGGCGGCAAGCTCGAGGAAGCAATCCTCGCTGCCGACCGCTACATGGCGCTCTATGCCAACAAGCCGGACGCAGCCTATGTGCTCTATCTGAAGGGCAATGCCTACTATGCCCAGATCAAGGACATTACCCGCGATCAGCAGCTGTCGGCCGATGCGATCGAGACCTATGGCCTCGTGATCTCGAACTTTCCGCAGTCCGAATATGCAGAAGACGCCCGGGAAAAGCTGCTGGTGGCTTATGATCAGCTCGCCGGCAAGGAAATGTCGGTTGGTCGCTACTATCTCGGCAACGGCCAGTATACCGCTGCGATCAACCGCTTCCGCGTCGTGGTGGAAACCTGGCAGACCTCGACCCATGTCGAGGAAGCGCTGTTCCGCCTGACCGAGGCCTACCTGCTGCTCGGCCTCACCAACGAGGCGTCTACCGCCGCTGCGGTGCTTGGCCACAACTATCCTTCCAGTACCTGGTACAAGCAGGCTTTTGACCTGCTCGGCAAGCAGGGCCTCGCGCCAGTAGTGAATGACGGCAGCTGGCTGGCCGGCCTCAGGAACTAACAGTTCCGAAGTAATTTGTTGCTAGTTTGTTCCGGGGCGCTAATATGCGCCCCGGTTCGTTTTGTCGGGTTGGAATCACCGTTCGGCCAAACCACGATGGGAAACTCCCTGTGCGAAAGGGAATTCCTGCTTTCGCTGGAATGATGCGGTAATGGTAAGACTAGGGCAGGGTATCGCCGCATGTCGGCACGAAGCTTGGGAATAGTCCGCGCATGCTGAACGCGCTATCGGTTCGCAACATCGTCCTCATCGATCAACTCGATCTGGCGCTCGACGGCGGCATGACCGTGCTGACGGGCGAGACCGGCGCAGGCAAATCCATCCTGCTAGACGCGCTGACGCTGGCCCTGGGCGGGCGTGGCGATGCCTCGCTGGTGCGCAGCGGGCAGGAAAGCGGGCAGGTGGTCGCCGTGCTGCAGCTTGCCAAGGATCATCCAGCACGCGCGGCGCTGCGGGACAACGCCATTCCTGACGACGAGGATATCATCCTGCGCCGCGTGCAGTTTGCAGACGGTCGTACGCGCGCTTTCATCAACGACCAGCCGGTTTCGGCCGCACTGCTGCAGAAGGTGGGCGGGCAGATCGTCGAAATCCACGGGCAGCACGATGATCGTGCGCTGGTGGATGTTGCAACACACCGCTCGGCGCTCGACGCCTTTGGCGAACTCGAGGCTTCTGCCGCGCGCGTAGCCGACGCCTGGCAGGACCTGAGCGACGCACAGGATGCCGTAGCCGCCCAGCGAGCGCTGGTGGCGCAGGCGCTGGCCGCTGAGGACTACGCCCGCCACACGGTCGAGGAAATCGGCAAGCTCAAGCCGGCGGATGGAGAGGAAGAGGAACTGGCCGAGCGGCGCCAGCATCTGCAGCAGATCGAGCGCTCTGCTTCCGACGTCACCGAAATCGACGAGATGCTCAACGGCCCTTCGGCGCCCGCACCTGCGCTGGCGAGCCTGATGCGCCGGCTGATGCGCAAGATCGATGGCGGCCAGACGCTGTTCCAGCCCATCGTCGATACGCTCGATGCTTCACTCGTCACGCTCGACCGCACCGGCGATGCGCTCGAAGAGCTCAAGCGTGAGATGGCCTATGATCCGAGCGAACTGGAGAGCGTCGAAGAGCGCCTGTTCGCCCTGCGGGCGGCCGCGCGCAAGCATCAGACCAGTTGCGATGGTCTCGTCGAGGTGCTGGCCAGGTATAGCGCCGATCTCGAGACGCTGCAGAGTGGTGAGACGCGACTCGTGGCCCTCGAAGCTGCGGAGGCCAAGGCGCTGGAGACCTATCGCAAGGCGGCCGAGACCCTGAGTGGTGGTCGCGGCAAGGCCGCGGCAGCGCTGGGGAAGGCCGTCGGTGCCGAACTGCCCGATCTCAAACTCGGCGCAGCCAAGTTCATCGTCGACCATCAGGTCGACAAGGCGCGCATTGCAGCCTCTGGCTTCGACCAGATCCAGTTTCACGTGCAGACCAATCCGGGCACAGCGGCGGGGCCCTTGCTCAAGGTCGCCTCCGGCGGCGAGCTCAGCCGGTTTCTGCTCGCGCTCAAGGTCGTTCTGGCCGATCGCGGTTCGGCGCCGGTGCTGATCTTTGACGAAATCGATACGGGCGTTGGCGGCGCAGTCGCCGATGCAATTGGTCGCCGCCTGGCGCGTCTCGCGGGCAAGGTGCAGGTGCTCGCTGTCACTCACGCGCCGCAGGTTGCCGCCCGCGCCCAGCGCCACCTGCTCATCGAAAAGCAGGCCGTCAAGGAAGGCGCTTTCATGCGCACCCATGTAAAGCCGCTCGATGTGGCGGCGCGGCAGGAAGAAGTCGCGCGCATGCTGGCCGGCGCCAAGGTGACCGATGAGGCCCGCGCTGCTGCGAGCAAGCTGCTGAGCGAAGTGGGGTAGGAGATATCCCCCTAGCCCTCCTCATAAGGGGAATCCGTCCGGTGGCCTTGGCGTGACCGTGCCTCAACTCGATCGGTTCTTCCCCCTATCAGGGGGAGGTTAGGAGGGGGTATCCTCTTCAAAAATTCGTTTGCGTCCGAGTGATCCAATGACCGACCTGTCCAAGAAACCCGTCGACGATCTCACCGAACAGGAAGCCGATCTCGAGCTGGCGCGCCTGGCCGAAGCAATCGCGAATGCCGATATCGCCTATCATCAGAAGGACGCGCCCGAGATCACCGACGCGGCCTATGACGCGATGCGCCGCCGCAATGACGCCATTGAGGAAGCGTTCCCGACGCTGGTGCGCGAGGACAGCCCGTCCATGTCCGTCGGTGCGCCGCCGGCGGAGGGTTTCTCCAAGATCCGCCATGCCGTGCCGATGCTGAGCCTTGCCAAGGCCTATACCGACGAGGACGTGGTTGATTTTATCACCCGCGGCAAGCGCTTCTTCGAGCGCGACAAGGACCTCGATATCGCATTCACGGCCGAGCCCAAAATCGACGGGCTTTCGGCGTCGCTGCTGTATGAGAAAGGCGTCTTCGTGCGTGGCGCCACGCGCGGCGATGGCGCTGTTGGCGAGGACATCACGGCGAACCTGCGGACCATTGCCGATATCCCGCACAAGCTGCACGGCTCGGATTGGCCTGACAGCATCGAAATTCGCGGCGAGGTCTATATGACCTATGCTGAATTCCAGGCGCTGAAGGCTCGCTCCGCCGCCGCCGGTGGACAGGATTACGTCAATCCGCGCAACACCGCCGCCGGTTCGCTGCGCCAGAAGGATGCCTCTGTCACCGCCAGCCGCAACCTCAAGTTCTTTGCCTATGCATGGGGTGCAACGAGCGAAGATCCGGCGCCGACACAGTATGACGCCGTGCAGAAATTCGCCGAATGGGGCTTCAAGGTCAGCCCGCTGATGGTGCGGGCGAAGTCCGTCGATGAACTGATCGCGCAATACCGGTTGATTGAGGAGCAGCGTTCCTCGCTCGGCTACGACATCGATGGCGTGGTCTACAAGGTAGACCAGCTCGAATTGCAGCGGCGCTGGGGCTTCGTCACCGGCGAGCCGCGCTGGGCCGTGGCGCACAAATTTCCCGCCGAGCAGGCGACGACCGTGGTCAAGCGCATCGACATCCAGGTCGGCCGCACTGGTACGCTGGCGCCGGTAGCACGGCTGGAGCCGGTCACGGTGGGCGGCGTAGTGGTCGAGAACGTGACGCTGCACAACGAGGACTATATCGCTGGTATCGACAGTAACGGCCTGCCGATCCGCGGCGACGAGCCGATAGATATCCGCATCGGTGACACCGTGGTCATCCAGCGGGCAGGGGATGTCATTCCCCAGATTGTACGCGTGGTGCTGGAGAAGCGTCCGGCGGATGCCGTGCCATACGAGTTTCCACACGAATGTCCGATCTGCAAATCGCCGGCGACGCGCGAGATCAACGAAAAGACCGGCAAGGAAGATTCCCGCCGCCGCTGCACCGGCGAGTTGATCTGCCCGGCCCAGGCGGTGGAGGGGCTGCGCCATTTCGTGTCGCGCGGCGCGCTGGATATCGAGGGCCTCGGGGCCGAAAATATCGACCTTTTCTTCAATGCCGGACTGGTCAAGACCGCGGCCGACATCTTTACCCTTAGGGATCGCCGCCCTGCCGTCACCAAGGCTCTGGCGGAGCGTCGCGAGGAGCAGGCGAAAATCCGCGAGGCGGCTTCGGGCAAGACGCGCAAGAGTGTGCGCAGCGTTGAGGATCGTAACTACGAGGGCCTCGACAAGCTGTTTGCAGCCATCGACGCGCGGCGCGAGCCGGAGCTTGACCGCTTCATCTTTGCGCTGGGCATCCGCCATATCGGGGAAACCACTGCCGCCGCCCTGGCGCGCACTTTCGGCACGATGGAAGAGCTCATCAAGGTCGGCAAGGAGACTGCCGCTGCTGAAGACCCCAATAGTGTGTTCCCCTCGGTGGATGGCATTGGGGGCACGGTGATCGAGGCGCTGGTCGATTTCTTCGGCAATGAGCGCAATGACGACGTGCTCGATGCCCTGCTGGCCCAGGTTCATCCGAAGCCCTATGTCGTCAATGTTTCGGCCGACAGCGTCGTCGCCGGGAAAACCGTGGTGTTCACCGGATCGCTCGAAAAAATGTCACGATCCGAAGCCAAGGCTATGGCCGAACGGCTCGGTGCCAAGGTAGCGGGCTCGGTCTCGGCCAAGACCGATATCCTGATCGCCGGACCCGGGGCGGGGTCCAAACTCAAGTCAGCCGAGGCGCTGGGCGTCGAGGTCATTACCGAAGACGAATGGTTCGAGCGCGTCGGCACGTAGGCCAAGACAATACGGCGAACCGTCACGGGGGAGAGCGCGATGAGGGGACTGACTGCGGTGGCCATGGCCACGCTGATGCTGCCGGGCGCCGCAATGGCGGGGGAAGCCGGCGACGCGCTGGTGAACCACCTCTATGCCGGCACGGCTGCCGATGGGCTCTCCGATGCCCGCGACGCCTGCTACAGGCTCGATTCAGAGGCGTGTTTCGCGACCGGCATGCTACAGATGGTGCTGGCCTATGAAGGCCTGGCACAGGACCTCTACCGTTATGGAGCGACGACGCCCGGTACGCCTGCCGCCGCCATGCTGCTTGGCGTGGGCGCCAGCCTCGAGGCGGCGCCGGCCAATCCCAATCCCGAAAAGCTGACCTATACGGCGCTCCGCACGGTGTTCATGGATTTCCTGGCCGATGTCGACCAAGCCCGTATCGGCTTTGAGGCCGCCGACCTGGTCCCCGAGTATGTGATCAAGATAGACCCGCTCAAGGTGCGGATCGATTTCGACGGCGATGGCGCGGCGGGCGAAGCGGAGACGCTGGGCGCGCTGCTTGGCTCGGTCGGCGAATTCACCGATATCCCCGCGCCCGATGGCCCGCCGCCGGGCGGCAAGAGCAAGACCAAGGCGCCGGATACCACTATCGACACGACTATTGGCTTCGATGGCGCCGACGCGATCTGGTTCGCCGGTTACATGCAGGTCACGGCCGCGCCGATCGATCTGCTGTTGGCCCATGATTTTTCGGAGTTCTTCGACGCCTACCTGCACCGCGTCTTCCCAAAGTCGGGCCTGCCGATGCAGGACTTTTCCCGCGGCGGCACGCTGTTCATGGACCCCGAGAGCGACACCGGCATTGCCGACATCATCGCCGCCATCCACACGCTGGATTTCCCGGTGACGGATAAGGAACGCCTGGCTGGTGTGCTTGAACGATTGAAGGCGATCACCGCTTTGTCGCGCAAGAATTGGGAATTGATCCTGGCCGAGACCGACGATGATCGCGAACTGGTGCCATCGCCCAGCCAGACCTCGCTGGTGCCCGATACGCCCGTGACGCAGGAGACTGTGGACGCCTGGATGGCGACGCTTGATACGGTCGACCAGGTTCTGGCGGGTGAGCTGCTGGTACCGCATTGGCGCTTCAAGGAAGGCTTCGACCTCAAGGCCTATTTCGAGACCGCGACCGAAACCGATATCGTCATGCTGATCGCGGGGCAGGGTGCGCTGCCCTATATCAAGGCGGGCCCCATCGCCGATGCGCAGAGCTTCGCCGAAGCCAACCGTGTCTTCGGCACCGACTGGCTCAACTACGCTTTCTGGTTTAACTGATGCGTCCTTAGCTGGAGACTTCCATGCGCCTCGCTACCCTCGCCACCGGCCTGTTCCTCGCGCTGACGAGCCTTGCTGCCGCCCAGACCTATGATACGCCACAAGCGCTGTTGGAGGCATTCTATGAGCCCTATTTCAGCGGCAACTTTCCGGAGGATGAGAGCCAGTTCCGCTCCGCAGCCCTGCAAGAACTCTACGATACCGATGCCGAGCTGACGCCCGAGGGCGAGATGGGCGCCATCAGCTTCGACCCCTATATCGACGGCCAGGACTATGAGATCACCGAGTTCGAGATCGGGGCGCCCGGCATTGCCGGCGACTATGCCTCGGCCGATGTCACCTTCAACAACTTCGGTGAGCCGCGTGCCCTGACTTATGAGTTGGTGCTGGAGGACGGCGGCTGGAAGATCGACGACGTCGTCTCGACCAACCCGGACAATGCGTATCGGCTCACCGATATCTTCGCCGAGGCCGCGGCGGCTTACTGAAAACTTGCCGATAATTCAGGTTGCCGCCGCAAATCCGCCACCGGCCGATCACAGTCGCGCCGTGCCGTCTCGCTAGCCAATCGGCAGCATGATGTGAGGGCACGAGAATGCGATTGAGTCTGGTGATGGTGGTGGCGGCACTGATGCTGTCCCCGGCGGTGAATGCGGCCGAGATATTCAGCGAACCCGGGGAGTTGGTGGCCGCCATTTACGACGACTATAATCTCGGTCGCACCGTGGCGGATCCGTCGGTCTATTATTCCGTGCGGCTCAAGGCAATCTTCGACCAGGCCATCGAGAACGACATCTTTGCCAGCGACGCTGCAATGGCCGGCTCCGAATTCACGCTTGAAGCGGCCTTCAATCCGTTCCTGCCCGATGTGAATGCGCTGCTGTTCGACGTCGCCATCGGGCAGCCGTCCATCATCGATGACCGCGCTGTCATCAATGTCAGCTACCACAATTTCGATCAGCCGCGCCTGCTGGGCATCGCCATGATCCATGAGGGCGACGGCTGGAAAGTCGATGACGTCGCCTCGATGGGAAATGAGGATCACTGGCTACTCAGCTGGGCGCTTACCTATGACCCGCTGGGGTTTTGAGGCAGGTCTACAGCTCCGCCGTCGCGTCCTGGAGCCAATCCCTGACCTTGCCCTTCACCTGCGGCCCGATTTCTTTCCAGACGCGGTGGTGGTAGGCGTCGAGCCAGGCCCGCTCGGCTTCTGACAGCAGCGATTTGCGGATCAGCCGTTTGTCGATAGGCGCCAGGGTCAGCGTTTCGAATTCGAGGTAGCCGGGGAATTCGGCGCTCTCGACCACGCTGATCAGGTTCTCTATGCGGATGCCATAGGCGCCGGTTTTGTAGTAGCCGGGTTCATTGGAGATGACGTTGCCCACTTCGAACGGCGTGGTGTAGCGCGAGGAAATGCCGACCGGCCCCTCGTGGACGCCGAGATAGGCGCCGACGCCGTGGCCGGTGCCGTGATTGTAGGTGACGCCGGCCTGCCACAGGAATTGGCGGGCCAGGATATCGATCTGGCCACCTGTCGTGCCTTTGGGGAAGCGAGCCATGGAAATGGCGATCATTCCCTTAAGCACGCGGGTGTAGCGGTCGCGCTCCTCGTCGCTGGGTTTACCGGTCGACAGGGTTCGGGTGATATCGGTGGTGCCTGACAAGTACTGCGCGCCGCTATCCACCAGCATGATTTCGCCCGCGTTGAGCTTACGGTCGGTCTTGTCGGTCACCCGGTAGTGGACGATGGCGCCGTTGGGGCCGGCACCTGAGATGGTGTCGAAACTGGCATCGACGCAGGTTTCCTCCTGGCGGCGGAAGGCCTCGAGCGCGGTAACGATGCCGATCTCGGTCAAGTTGCCCTTGGGCGCAGTATCGTCGAACCAGGTGAGGAATTTGGCCAACGCCACGCCATCGAGGACATGGGCCTCGCGCATGCCAGATAGTTCTGCTGCGTTCTTGCGCGATTTGGGCAACAGCACCGGGTCGCGCTTCTCGACCAGCCTGGCGCCAGCCTGCTGGAGCGAGGACAGGATTGCCTCTGGCACGCTGGCCGGATCGACCATCACCGCCTTGCCGGACTTGCCGAGCCGGGCGAGCGCCGCGGGCAGCGCTTTGACGCTCGCTACCTTCGCCACGCTGGCCAAGGTAGCCTTGAGTTCGTCGGTGATCTTGGTGGGGTCGAGATAGAGCGTCGGCCGACCCTTTCTGGGCAGAATGGCAAAGCCCAGCACGAAGGGGGTGTTGGGGACGTCGCGGCCGCGCATGTTGAGCAGCCAGCAGATCGATTCCGGCAGGGTCAGCACCACGGCGTCGGCATGGTCATCTGCCAGGGCCTGCTGGATTTCGGCGATCTTGTCGGTCGAGGTCCGGCCCGCACGGTTATGGCCCAGGAACTCGATGGTACTGACCGGAGCGCCGGGCCGGTCGGTCCATATGGTGTCGACAAGGTTGGTGCCGGGCACCAGCGTGGCGTGACCGGCCAGCAGCGTGGCCATCTCGCGGACCTCGCCCGGCGTATGCAGCCAGGGATCGTAGGCCAGCTTGCCTCCCCTTGGGATGATCATCCTGGCAGTTTCGTTCATGCCGCCACGATCGGTCTGCACGACGGTGATCTTGCGCGTGTCGGTCTGGGCCGGTGCCTGCAGGGTGTAGCGGCTGTCGACGAAGAGGGCCGCCTTTTTGGGCCCGACCAGCGCCAGCCCGGCTGAGCCGGTGAAACCGGTAATGTAGGCCAGCCGTGCTTCACTCGCAGGCACCGATTCGCCGCGATGCGCATCGGCGCGGGGGATGAGGAAGGCATCGACGCCTGCCTTGCTCATGGCCTGCCGCAGGGCGGCGAGGCGGGGCGCCACGGTTTTCTTGTCGGCCTTTTCCTCGAAGCTTTGGAACACGGCGGGGGGAAAGCTCTGGGCGGTCATCGGATTTCCTCGGGCCGGATTGCGCTCCGGGCATGGCTGGCGTGTCTGATTGGGCCATAGCAAATCGCCGGCCGCGCCCTAACTTAGTTGCAGAACCAAGGAGAGCGAAGATGGAACAGGACAAGAATTTCCTCGCACGGGCATTCGACGCTGTTATCGCTGGACGCGAGCGGGCTGCGCGCCGCTATGTCGATCGCTATGAGCGCGACTACGGCAAGCTGAATGCCAAATTAACGAAGCGGTAACGGGACTTGCTGATAGCGCAGGGCTGGTGTGACCAGATTGGCCTAACCAAACCTTACGCGAGCGCCTAGTTAGATCGTGACGGTGGCAACAGACTGTCGTCACAAAGTGCATGGAGCCTTAAATGACTGAGAGCAAGAACGATTTCCGCAAGGCCCTGGGGTCCGTCATCGACGCCCGTGGTCGTGAATCGAGCCGCCAGGTCAGCTATCGCATGCAGCATCAGCTGATCGGCGCGTTCACCAAGCGCCCGTAAGGCCGCTGCAGTTTACTGCTGACGATCTGACGATCCCCGGAGCATGCTTCGGGGATTTTGCTTTTATGCTGCAAGGATGCCTGCTGATTTCTCGCTGGTTGCCTACGGCATTTCCAGAATCAGCGTCGTCCAGTCCTTGCGTTGCAATTTCTGGCTCAGCACCATGCCCTGCCTCGCATAGGCGTTGATAACGCCGCGCGCCTGATGCTGGAGAATTCCCGACAGGATCACCGTCGCACCCTTGCTGGCGATGCGGCCGATGGATGGCGCGAGCGCCATCAGCGGACCGGCCAGGATATTGGCGACGATCAGGTCATAGGGCGAATTCTGCTGGATGGTGGGGTGGCTTACCCCGGTCGCCTCAAGGGCGATGATGTGCTTGCCGACGCCATTCTGAGCGGCATTTTCGATCGTGGTGACCACCGAAATCGGATCGATGTCGCTGGCGATGACAGTCTTGTTGGTGCGCTTGGCCAGGGCAATGGCGAGGACGCCCGTGCCGGTGCCCACGTCGATCATGTGGCGCGGCTTCTTGCGCTTGAGAATGATGCTGATGGCCTCGAGGCAGCCGGTGGTGGTCTCGTGGTGGCCCGTGCCGAAAGCCTGGGCGGCATCGATCTTCATCGGCGTCAGGCCGCCCGGGACAGGTCCGGTCTCGTGGCTGCCATAGACATAGAAGCCCCCGGCGGTGACCGGGGCAAGGCCCTCAAGCGACCTTGCGACCCAGTTGATCTCGGGGTCGATCGGCGAGACCGAAAATTCCACAGCACCGCCAAGGGTTTGCCGCGCCACTTCAACAAAGGATTCAACGTTGGGTGGGCTGTCGCAGGTGGCTTCGAACACCCATTCGCCGGTCTCTTCATTCTCATGCGCCGAGGCGGTCAGCGCCAGATCGTCCCGTTCCATTACGGCATCGACCAGGGCATAGGCCTGCTCCTTGGTGAGCGGAATGGAGGAGAGCTGATCGACGGCCATGGCAGAAATCCTTGTTCGTCGCCTTGTTGCGCCAAGTGCGGCGCGAGGTCAATCTGGCTTGTCCCTGCGCTGGTAGGGGAGTGTCGATTCGATGAGGGGCAGAGCCATGTACGGATTGATCGGCAAGATGCTGGCGGCGCCGGGTAAGCGCGAGGAATTGCTCGCCATTCTTCTCGACAACGACGGGACCATGCCCGGTTGCCGTACCTACATTGTGGCGCGCGACCCCGCCAGCGAGGACGGCATCTGGATCACTGAGGTATGGGACAGCCAGGCGCAGCACCATGGCTCACTGCAACTGCCGCATGTGCAAGCGATGATCACCAGGGCACGCCCCATCATCGCTGGCTTCGGGGAGCGGTTCGAGACCGAGCCACTGGGCGGCATAGGGCTCTGATAGATCAGGCCTGGGCCCCTTCCAAAAATCTTTGACTGATTTGTCGAAGGCCGGCCAAGCTGGGCGACATGGGATCGAGAGCCGGATGGGTCCGGCCCAGGATGAGGATATTAGCCATGCTTGCCGTCACCAGCTATCCGGAAGTCTATGTCCAGCTCACAGCCGCCAAGGTGGACGAGCAGCTCGCCGCTTATGCCGCGCTGGAAGCGGCAGTGAAGGGCAACGCCCAGGCGGAAGCCGCACTGGCGGCTTTCGCGCCGGGCTATTTCAACGCCATGCTGCTGGCGCTCGACCACCACTTCATGCATCGCATGCGTGGCGCCGAGGGTAAGGATGGCAACCCGCTCAACGAAGCGCGGATGCTCAGCGACGCCATCATGGAGAATGATGGGGTGCTGCAGGAGAACAAGACCATCAAGTACAAGGCTGAGAAGGCCGCGGCAGGGATAGAGCCGGGGCAGACGATCGTGCTGGACGCCGAGAAGTTCGGCCGACTGGCGACGGCCTATATCGCGGAGATCGCCAAGAGGTTTCCCGGATAGGCGCTGGGCTAGGCCATCAGATCCTGAGTCGGCGCCAGAGAGCTGCCGCGTTCGAGTTGCTGGATGAGCCGGGCAATGAGGGTTTGGGTGAGTTCGGCGCTGCGAACCGCATTGCCGAGTGCGGTGGGCGTGTCCGGCCGCGGAGGCCCTGGTGTTTCCGCCTCACCTGACAGGTGTCGCAGGTTTTTCAGGCGTTCGACGAGCTTGGGGTCCATATTCGCCTCGTCCAGCTTGACTGGAGTGGCCACGTCGACGAGGCGTCGGCCAATAGGGATCTCGCCTCTGGCAATCACGTCATCTTCCATGGCTCCAGGCAGGATGCCAAACATATGCTGGGGAGCATACTCGCCCGCGTCGAGGCTTTGCGCCATGCGAAGCAGGCGCTCGGCGTCGAATTCGTCTTTGCTGAGCTGGCCGTCACCGTCGATGTCAGCGCGGGCAAAGAAATCGTCCACGGCATTGCGATCATCGGCCAGGCGACCGGCGCGGTCGGCGGTAGCATATTCCTGCCGGGACAGCAGGCTGGCGAGGGTTTCGGGCGCAAGATTGCCGTGGGTCAGTTCCGCCAGGGTGAGCTTATCGTCACCATCCAGGTCGTGTTTGGAGAGGATGGCGCTTGCCCTGGCCGGCGCATCTTCACCCGACAGCATGCCGGCCAGCTCTTCGGCGCCGATCAACTGACTCTGATCCTGGTCGGCCCGAACGAATAGTCGCTCCAGCAATCCGGCGCGATATCCCCCGCCAACGCTTTCGGTCGTCATGCCCGCCTCCAGTTCGTGCCTGCAGGCTGACATGCAATGCCTGTGCCAAAGGATCCGTCGGCAAATCGCCGGAAATCCTCCGTGCCGAAGCGAATTTCACAACGCGGTCCCGGCCGTCGGGCAAGATTTGCCGTGTCCGCGGCAGAAATGACCCGCCGCTGCGGTTGTCACGCCTTCTTGATGAAGCTCTCCAGTACCTTTTTCCGCCCGGCCTTCTCGAACTCGATGCTGAGCTTGTTGCCCTCGATGTCGATAATTGCGCCATAGCCGAACTTGAGGTGGAACACGCGTTCGCCCAGGCCGAAGGGGGAGCGGTCGTTGCCGAGGTCTACCGAGCGGGCGACGAGGTCGCCGTCGATGGTCAGCGGGCCGCCGCCGCCGCTCTTGCGGCTCGATTGCTGAGCACGGGCGCGTTGCCAGCCGGGGGTTTCGTAAACACTTTCGAACGGATCGGCCTTGTTGAAGCGGGAGGTGGCGCCGCCGCCATAGCCGTAGCCGCCATAGGATGAGCCGGTGTCCCTGACCTCGACGGCATCGGCCGGGAGTTCGTCGAGGAAGCGGGACGGAATGGCCGACTGCCAGAGGCCGTTGATGCGGCGGTTCTGGGCGACCGAGAGGCGGGCGCGCTTGCGGGCGCGGGTGATGCCGACATAGGCGAGGCGGCGTTCTTCTTCGAGGCCGGCGCGGCCGCTTTCGTCCATGGTGCGCTGGCTGGGGAACAGGCCTTCCTCCCAGCCGGGCAGGAATACGGTATCGAATTCCAGGCCCTTGGCGGAATGCAGTGTCATGATGGACACTGCGTCCTCGGCCTCGGCCGTGTCGCGATCCATCACCAGCGAGATGTGTTCGAGGAAGCCGCCCAGGGTCTCGAAGTCCTCCATCGAGCGGACGAGTTCCTTGAGGTTTTCGAGGCGCCCGGGGGAGTCGGGGGATTTGTCGGCCTGCCACATGGCGGTGTAGCCGCTCTCGTCGAGGATCTGTTGGGCCAGTTCCCAGTGGGGAACGGGGGGTATCACCCTCTCGCTCTCGACTAGTTCCCCACTTTCAGTCTCTGTTGTCTCGATGGCGACCCTCTCGAACAGCCGCGCAGACCAGTCGTCGAACTGGCTGGTCAGGTCACGCAGGGTGACACGCTGCTTGGCCTTGAGTTCTTCGGTTTGCAGCAGCATGCGCGTGGCAGCGAGGAGCGAAACATTGGCTGAACGTGAAGCGTTGTAGAGCACCTGCACGGTGGTATCGCCGAGACCGCGCTTGGGGACGTTGACGATGCGCTCGAAGCTCAGGCCGTCGGACGGGTTGGAGACGACACGCAGATAGGCGATGGCGTCGCGGATTTCCCTGCGCTCGTAAAAGCGCGGGCCGCCGATGACGCGGTAATTCAGGCCCAGCGTGATGAAGCGTTCTTCGAACGATCGCATCTGGTGCGAGGCACGCACGAGAATGGCCATAGAGTTGAGGGCTTCGCCTGCTCGCTGGTAATTCTCGATCTCGTCGCCGACCGTGCGTGCCTCTTCCTCGCTGTCCCATAGCGAGGTGACAGAAAGCAGTTCGCCGGGCTCAACCGAGTCGTTATGCAGGGTCTTGCCCAGCCGGCCCTCGTTGAAAGCGATTACGGTTGAGGCGGCCTTCAGAATATTGCCGGTCGAGCGGTAATTGCGCTCGAGCTTGATGACCTTGGCGCCGGGAAAGTCCTTTTCGAAGCGCAGAATGTTGTCGACCTCGGCGCCGCGCCAGCCATAGATGGACTGATCGTCGTCGCCCACTACGCAGATATTGGCTTCGCTGGCCGGCTTGCCCTGGGCAAGCAGGCGCAGCCAGAGATACTGGGCGACGTTGCTGTCCTGGTATTCGTCTACCAGCATGTATTTGAACTTGTCGTGGTAATAGCCCAGCACGTCCGGATATTCGCGGAACAGGCGGATGTTCTCGAGCAGCAGGTCGCCGAAATCGGCGGCGTTGAGCACCTTCAGCCGCGCCTGATAATCGGCATAGAGCTTGGAGCCACGGCCATTGGCATATGAGCCACTATCGGCCGGCGACACGTCCTTTGGCAGCAGGCCGCGGTTCTTCCATGTGTCCATCATCCCGGCGAACTGGCGGGCCGGCCAGCGCTTCTCGTCGATATTCTCGGCATCGAGCAACTGCTTGATCAGGCGGATCTGGTCGTCGGTATCGAGGATGGTGAAATCGGACTTGAGATCGACCAGCTCGGCATGGCGGCGCAGGATGCGGGCGCCGATGGAGTGGAAGGTGCCCAGCCATGGCATGCCCTCGACGCCAGCGCCGACGAGATGGCCGATGCGCTCCTTCATCTCGCGAGCCGCCTTGTTGGTGAAGGTCACCGACAGAATCTCGGACGGCCAGGCGCGCTTGGTGGTGAGGATATGGGCGATGCGGGTGGTCAGCACGCGCGTCTTGCCGGTGCCCGCGCCGGCCAGCACCAGCAGCGGACCGTCGATGGTCAGCACGGCCTCGCGCTGTTCCTCATTGAGGCCATTGAGGTAGTCAGGCGTCGGTTGGTTCCGGCCGAACTGGCTGGTGATCGAGCCCGCGGCAGGACGGTCGAGTGGGTGGTTTGCACCGGGCATAGAGGGCCTTTCCATCGCTGCAGCCAGGGAGGGCCAGGGCAGCGCGGGGATTGACGAATCTTATTTTGTTCTCGTTGGCAATATAGGGTCTGACAGGCCCGGTGTATAGAACGCCGGCCTGTCACTGATCCGTCATGCAGGTGTCACGGCGCTGTCTTTCCGCCGCCCTATGCGGAGCCTATTCAACAGGGGCTCCATCATGCTTAAGCCAAGACATCTGGTCGCGATCACTGCCGCGTTGCTGGCAACGACCGCTTCAGTCGCCGCCGCCGAATATTTCAACCGCATTGCCAGCTTTCCGGTGGCGCTGAACAATCCCGACGCCGAAGCTGGTATCGAGAACTCGGCCGAAATCATCACCGCCACCGAAGACGGCATGACGCTGGTCTATTCCAATGCGCTGCTGGGTGGCATCGGCTTTGTCGACATTACCGACCCGACTGCGCCCAAGCCGGCCGGCTTCGTAGCCCTCGATGGCGGCCCGACCTCTGTTGCCGTTATTGGGGGCAAGGCGCTGGTGACTTCGGACACGACCGAGGCTTTCACCGCGCCGACCGGCTACCTGTCGATCATCGACATTGCCAGCAAGACCGTGGAGGCCACCTGCGAACTCGGCGGCCAGCCGGACGCCATCGCCAAGAATTCCGACGCCTCGCTGATCGCCATCTCGATGGAAAACCAGCGCGACGAAGACCTCAACGACGGTGCGATCCCGCAGCTGCCGAGCGGCAATATCACGTTCTTCGACGTTGCCAATGGTACCGTCGACTGCGCCACCATGCGCGTCACCGAACTAGCCGGCGTGGCTGACTTTGCCGGTGAAGACGCGGAGCCCGAATATACCGACTTCAACAGCGCCAACGAACTGGCCGTGACGCTGCAGGAAAACAACCACATCGTCATCCTCAACGGCGAAACCGGCGAAATCATCAGTGATTTCAGCGCCGGTACGGTCGATCTTGAAGGGATCGATGCCACCGAGGACGGGCGTCTTAGCTTCACAGAGAGCCAGCCCGGCCGCAAGCGCGAGCCCGATGCCGTGCAGTGGCTCGACGAGAACCGCATCATCGTCGCCAATGAGGGCGACTATGAAGGCGGCTCGCGCGGCTTCACCTTCTTCCACAAGGACGGCACCGAGCTTTATGAGAGCGGCCCGTCGATGGAATATATCGCGGCCCAGCTTGGCCATTATCCGGAAGGCCGTTCGGACGCCAAGGGCGTAGAGCCCGAAGGCATGGAAGTGGGCACGTTCGGCGAGACGAAGTTCATCTTCGTCAACCAGGAGCGCTCCTCGCTGGTTGCCATCTACAAGGATACGGGCGATGTGCCGGAATACTGGCAGTCGGTTCCCTCGGGCCTCGGGCCGGAAGGCGCGCTGGCCATTCCGTCGCGCAATCTCTACGTGACTGCCAACGAAACCGACCTGAGCCCTGATGGGCTAGCCGGCGCCCATGTCATGATCTTCGAGCTCCGCGAGAGCGAACCGGCCTATCCGCAGATCATCTCGGACCTCGATGCGGACAACAAGCCTATTGGCTGGGCGGCGCTCTCGGGCGCCGTGGGCGACGCCGAAAAGCCTGGCATTCTCTATGCCGTCAGCGACAGCGCCTTCAGGGAAGCCGCGATTTACGAGATCGACGCGACCGCCAAGCCGGCGCGCATCGTCAAGAAGGTCGTGATCACCCGCGATGGTGTGCCGGCGCAGAAGCTCGACCTCGAGGGCATCACGCTGGACGGCGAGGGCGGGTTCTGGCTGGCTTCGGAAGGCGACACCGCGGCGCTGACCCCGCATGCGCTGTTCCACGTCAATGCCGAAGGGGAGATCGAAGACGAGATCGCCTATCCGGCGGCTCTGCTGGCCGGTGAGACCCGGTCGGGTTCGGAAGGCCTCGCGAAGATAGGCGACACGCTGTGGATCGCCATCCAGCGCGAATGGAAGGATGACGAGAAGGGCTTCGTGAAGCTGGTTGCCTACAATACCGAGAGCGAAGAATGGGGCGCCGTAAGCTACCCACTCGAAGCGGCACCGGAAGGTGGCTGGGTCGGGCTCAGCGAGATCACCGTGCATGGTGACTTTGCCTACGTCATCGAGCGCGACAACCAGATAGCCAGCAAGGCAGCCCTCAAGGCGATCTACCGCGTGCCGGTAAGCGAGCTGGTTGCGGCCGAACTGGGCGGGGAACTGCCTGTCGTCAGCAAGGAACTGGTGCGCGACCTGGTACCCGACCTCAAGGCCAACAATGGCTATGTGGTCGACAAGGTCGAGAGCTTCGCGGTCGGTGCTGATGGCACGGGCTACGTGATCACCGACAATGACGGCGTGGACGATTCGTCGGGCGAGACGTTCTTCTGGTCTATCGGCGCACTCTAGGCATCGCAGCAGCATGATCGAAGGCCGGGCCCGCGGGTCCGGCCGCTTGTTTTATGGGCGATGACCGACACGTGATGGCAGGGGGCGGCTTTTGGCCTAAATCCTTGCGTGTATTCAAGGCAATGGCGGGGTTGCGCGGGCCGTGCGCTTGCCTACACTCTGCCGCGGGGAACCGGGTGATCGCGCGCAGTGCTGAACCGCATCTACATCATTGTCGGGATGCTGGCGATCATCGTACTCGCCGGTGCATTCATCGCGCCGAACTTCGTGCGCTGGAGCGATTATCGCGGCCGGATGGAGGAGCTGGCGACCAGCATGCTGGGCACGCCGGTGACGGTGCGCGGCGACATCGACTTCACGCTGCTGCCACAGCCGCGGCTGCGTTTTTCCGATGTGCTGGTGGGCTCGCCCGAAGAGCCGGCCGCCACGGTGGACAGTGTCGAAGCCGAATTCTCGCTGATGGATTTCCTGCGGGACAATTACAACGTCACTCGTCTGGTGCTGCGCCAGCCGGTGCTCGACTTCACGATCGACGAGAGCGGTTTTCTCGGCAGCGGGGTTAGCCTTGCCGAGGGCACCGGCGGGGTCGGCCTGGGGCAGACGACCATAGTGGACGGCACGCTACGGCTGATGGATCGGCGATCTGGCGAGAATTTCGTGGCGGATAATGTCAGCGGCGAGCTGAAGCTGAGCAATTTCAGCGGTCCGTTCTCGTTCCAGGGCAACGGCCAGCATCGCGGCGAGCCTTATGCAGTTCGCTTCAATTCCAGCGTGGTGGACCAGGCCGGCAAGTCGCGGGTGTCGCTGTTCGTGCAGCCGCAAACGGCGGCATTTTCATTCGCGCTGGAGGGACTGCTGGCCCCCGGCATGGCGCCGAAATTCGAAGGCGACATGGTGTTTCGCCGGAAGCCACCGGCAACCGAGGTGGCGACTGACATTCGGGGTGATCTGGTGCTGGAAAGCAAGGTCACCGGCTCCACCGACCGCATCGTGCTTTCCGGCTATACGCTGCGGCCGGATGAGAACCGCGCCGGTACGCGGCTGACGGGCGCTGCCAGCATCCAGCTGGGCGATGTGCGCAGCTTTGATGCGATAATCTCGGGCGGCGTGTTCTCGCTGCCGCCGCGCGATGCCAAGGAGGATGCTGCCAGCTTGCCGTATGAGGCAGTGCGTTTGCTATCCGAACTGCCAGCGCCGGTTATCCCGCCAATGGCGGGGCGCGTGGGAATCGATCTTGCCGAAGTTGGCCTGCGCGGCTTTTCGTTGCGCAACGTGCGGCTTGACGCACGCACCGATGGCACCGCCTGGGAGATCGAGCAGTTCGTGGGCCAGTTGCCGGGCGACACTGAATTGCGGGCCAGCGGGCAACTGACCAATGAGAATGACCGCCCGGCCTTCCGCGGCGATGTCTCGCTGACCAGCGCGCGCCTCGACGGCCTGGCGGCTCTGTGGCGCAAGTCTGACGAGGACAATGTGCTGTTCAACGAGCCCGGCTCGCTGAGTGGGCGCGTGATGCTGGCAGGCGACGCCTTCGGTCTGGTCAATGGCGCGCTGACGCTGGGGGAGCGGACGCATGGCCTCGAAATACGCCTCGGCTTCGGCGAGGAGAAGCGGCTCGACCTAATCGCCAATTTCGACGAGCTGGGTAGCAGGGGCAGTGCGCTAGTCGGGGCGCTGTTGCCCACCGTCGCCAACGAGCCGGCTTTCGGCATCAGTTTTCCGCTCGGCAGTTTTTCGCTGACCGGCAAGGACGCCCGCGTCCTGGGACTGGATGGCACCGGCCTCGTTGCCGAGGGGCAATGGCGCGATGGGGAGGTCAGCTTCTCGCGGCTCTCCGCCGAGGATTGGGGCGGCCTTGGCTTCGACGCGACATTGCGGGTCGCTGGTAGTGTTGCTGAGCCGGATGTTTCGGGCTCGGGCATGGTCCGGATCCACGCGGGTGACGCGCCGGGGCTGACGAGCTTGCATGACCTGCTCGGAACGCCGCAAAGCTGGCGTGACGCCCTGGCGCTTTCGGCTCCGGCCGATCTGCTGGTCGATGTGGGCGAGCTGTTCGAGGGTAGCCAAGCCGTGACCATCGCAGGCTCGCTCGGGGCCGGGCAGGTAAACCTGCGGGCCGAACTCAGCGGGGGCCTGGGTGCGCTGGCCACAGCGCCCTTGCGGATAACCGCGGGGCTCGAAGCCACCGATGTCGCCGGGCTGACCCGTCAGATCGGGCTTGGCGACGCGGCGCTGTTCGACGGGGAAGGCTCGATGCTGGTCAGCCTCAGCCTCGAAGGCGCGCCGAGCAACAGTCTCGATGCCAATATCACGACGAGCCTGGGCGACGAGAGCGTCAGCTTTTCCGGCGTCCTGCTGTCGCTGGACGATGGCGAAATCCAGGGAACCGGCACGCTCGACGTCGCGCTGGCGGAAGCCGGAGGGCTGGCGCAGATCGCCGGCGTGCGCGGTCTGACGCTGCCAATGGCACAAGGCAGTGCGCAACTGCATTTCGAGGGTGGCCGGCTGGCGAGGCTGACCCAGATTGCGGGTGTGTCGGGCGATACTGGCTTTGCGGGCGAACTCTCGCTGTCGCGGACCGGCAACACGGCGGCATTCGCAGGCGATATTGCGGTGGACCTGGTTTCAGCGGAGGGCCTTGCGGCGGCGCTGTTCGGTCCGGCTGCGCTGGTCGGGGGCAGCGACGCCTGGCCGGAAGGACCGATCAGCCTGGGCGACGAGGCGCGGAGGAGCCGCGGCAGCATCAACGTGACTGCGGATGCGCTGGCGGCGGGCGGAGTCGAGCGCCTGGGCGAGACCAGCTTCGAATTGGACTGGGATGAGACAAGGACGCGGCTGACGCGGTTCGAGGCCGTGGCAGACCTTGGCACGCTCAGCCTCGATATTGCAGTGTGCTGTGCCGGTCCGCTGGCCGACAAGACCGTGAGTGGCCGAGTTGGCCTGACCGCCACGCCGATCGATCTCTTGGCGACGCCACCCATCGCCAGCATGCTGGGTGGTGTGCTCGACGGCGGCGTACAGTTTGAGGGTACTGGCGCCAGCCTCGCCGAAGTCATGGCTGTGCTGTCCGGCGAGGGCAATTTTACGCTGACCGACTTCTCGATCGACCAGATGTCGCCGGAAATCTACCGTATGGTCGCCGGTCTCGAAGATGTGCTGACGATGGAGCCGGATGCCATGAGCACGCTCATGGCGGTGGCGCTGGGGCAGGGGCCATTCACCGCACCCACCGCGACGGGCGCCTTTTCTATTGCAGGCGGCGTGGTCCGGCTGGCGAATCTTATCGTGGATGGGGTGGGTGCACGGCTGGCCGGCGATCTCAACCTGGCGCTGGCTGACCTCGGCCTCAACGGCAGCTTCGTGATGACGCCGCGTGACTTCGCCGATACCAGTGGCCTTGTCGCAGCGGATACCTCTCGGGTCGTCACGCGCATCGCCGGTACGCTCCCGGCGCCTGTCGTGACGCTGGATCTCGGGGAGATGGTTGCTGCGGTTCTGGTGCGAGCCAATGAGCTGGAAGTGGATCGGCTCGAAATCCTGCGGGCGGAAGATGCGGAGCGGCAGCGCGCCGCGGCTGAGGAACGCAACCGGCTGATCGCGGAGCAGCGTCGCCGGGCTGCCGAGGAAGCGGCAAAGCTGGCCGCCGAGGAGACGGCGCGGCTGGCTGCAGAAGAAGAGGCGCAACGGCTCCAGCAACAGCAGCAGGCGCCGCAGACTACGGGCCCGTCGATCGTGACACTGCCGGGCCAGCCTGCGCCGGGACCGCTCGATCTTGGGCTGCCCCGGCCGCAGATCAACCAGCCGATCGGCCCTGGTGTGAACCAGCCGTTCTAGGTGGATAGCGCAGGACCCTCGTCCGCCCTTCGGGCACCTTCTCCCGCCAAAGGGAGAAGGCGATCCCGGAGAGGCTAAAGCTCCAGCACGAAGCGCGCCGCGAAGCTTTCGGCGCCCCACCACATCGGGAAGTTCGTGCCCCA
>JBARWY010000196.1:0-11627 GCA_049647065.1 Devosia sp.
GGTGACGACGGCCTGGCAGCGCATGAGATCGCGGCGCTGGTTACCGAGATCGACGGTCTGCGCGTCGGGACGGCGGCACCATGAGCGGCCGTGCGACCAAGCAGGGCTTCGCCTCACGGCCAGGCGATCCCGACCGATGGATCAAGTCAGCCGCCGACGCATCGCCGAGACGAGGCATCGTCGCGTCCGGCTTCACCGCGCGGCTCACCATCGATGTCACACCGGAATTGCGCGGCCGTATCAAGGTCGCCGCCTTCCAGCGCGGGAACACCGTAGCCGACATGCTGCGCGACCTCTTAGCGCGTGAGTTCCCCGGCGACGATGGAGGAGCCCGATGACCGATCGATCCAGCCTGCCGCTAAGCATGCAGCCGACGGTCGAGGGACCGCCGCTCTACACCACGTTGGTCGAACTGACATGGCGGGAAAAGCGCATCGAATACTGGATCCGCTTCGGCCCGCAGAGCTACGAACACATTCTGGATCGTCATCGGCGCCTTGTCGGCTTCGCTCCCGGCACGATTTTCGCGTTCATCCGATGGGCGGCCAACGACTTTGGCACGGTGCTGTCGCGCATCGACATAGTGCGCGCGGTCGAGCGTGGAGAGCCGTTCCAGACCCTGCCGTTCGTGCGCCCCGGCGGCGACATCCTGCTCAAGGCCGAGGGCTGGCCGAAGGTCGCCCGAGTGCTCGAAATTATCGACGCCATCGAGGCGCTCGGTATCGAAGCTTGCGATGTCGTTCCCGATCACTGGCGACACGTTCATCACCGCATCGCCGCTGGTCTCGAGCCAAACCCCTATAGTACGGACCGCCATGCCGCGTGGCTCAAGCGTCGGAGCGTCGAGCCATGAGCCAACGCGCCACCATCGTCACCATGCTCGCCTCTGCCGCACTCGTCGTCGCGCCTGCCGGGTTTGACTACGTCCCCGCCTTCATCTGGAACGCTTCGGCCAGCGTGCCTGTCGGGCTCTATCGGCTTGCGCCCGCGGAACGCCCCGACATCGGCGACTATGTCGTCGTCTCGCCGCCCGAGCTGCTCGCTGCCTTCCTGGCCGAACGCGGCTACCTCCCCTCCGGCGTGCCGCTGATCAAGCGCGTGCTAGCACTGCCCGGCGCCAATGTCTGCCGGCAGGGTCTCACGATCATCGCCTACGACCACGCCTATGGTGAGGCGCGCCCGCGCGACCGCCTCGGCCGGCCGCTGCCCGTCTGGCAGGGCTGCCGGATGCTCGCTGAGAGCGAAATCTTCCTCATGAACTGGGACGCGCCCGACAGCCTCGACGGCCGCTACTTCGGGCCGCTTCCGGTCACCTCTATTGTCGCCCGCGCGCTTCCGCTCTGGACTGACGTCGACGGCGACGGCCGCTTCCAGTGGCACCTCGGCGACTTGGCCGACGCGCCGTGACCGCTTCCCCACCATCAAAATAGGAGTCTGTCCATGGCGCAGATCGGTCAGTTCGTTCGCACCCAGTTGGGCTATGCCGGGCGTGTCCGCACGCTCTCGCTCAACCTCGTTCTGGTCTTCGTCCCAGCCGAGCATAGTGATTCCGAGCAGGCTCCAGACTACCGCATTCATCTCGGCGATGAGGACGGCGTCGAGATCGGGGTGGGATGGATCCAGAGCGGCGACCGTGCCGGCACTTACGTCTCGGTGCTGCTCGACGATCCCTCGCTCGGGCGGCCAATCCGCGCCCGGCTCTTCCAGTCGGATAAGAGCGGCCGCGACTGGGGGCTGCATTGGACACGCCCCAAGAAGCCCGACGACCGTGACAAGGCGCAGGACTGATTATGTCCAGGAACAGCAAACGTTTTGCCGCTCGATGGCACGGCATTGGCCGCCGTACCGCCATCCTGCTCCTTTCAAGCCTCGTGATCATCATCCCGCCGTCCGCCGCGTTCGCCCAAGATGCAACCGTCACTCGGCCGGCCTCCGACCAGCGCTTCGCTGCGTCCATCGCGGAGGCATCGCAGCGCTTCCGCATTCCCGAGAACTGGATACACGCTGTCCTCGATGCCGAAAGCGCGCATGACATGGGCGCCGTTTCGTCCGCCGGGGCGAGAGGACTGATGCAGATCATGCCTGACACGTGGGTCGAGTTGCGCGCGCTTCACCGGCTTGGCGACGATCCGTTCGATCCGCGCGACAACATCCTCGCCGGCACCGCGTATCTGCGCCAAATGCTCGACCGCTACGGCAATGTCGGCGCTATGCTGGCGGCCTACAATGCCGGTCCCGGTCGCTACGACGAATACCTCGCGACCGGCCGCCCACTACCGGCTGAGACCCGTGCCTATGTCGCCAAGCTCGCGCCGCTTCTCGGGGGCAACCCGCTGGCTGAAGCTACAGAATCGAGCACGTCCCGGCCTACAGATTGGCGGGAAGCGCCGCTGTTCGTAGGACCATCCGGTGGCAGTTCTCCTCCCGGTCCGTTGCAGTCCGGCGGTCAATCGACAGCAGAGGGGAAGGCAGAACCTGCGCCCCACGGCGACGCCCCTATGCTTCCACCTGAGGGCATCTTCGTCGCGAGATCTAGCGAGGGTTCGTCCATATGAGCGCGGTTTCAGCTTGTCGCATCATGGCGAACCGTAGCGCAGCATGGAGGGCGCGCAGGTGGGAACCGAGAGGAGCAACCGGAGGATGGCAGGATAAAGGGGCGCGAGGTGCGCGGCGGTTGGGGCGTTTGATTTCAAGAACTTGCGAGGCGCTTTTTAGATGTGCGTCTCTGGCGCCTACATCGCGATGCCGGCACTTCATCAGCAATGGCAGTAACTTAGCGCGATGTGCGGGGCCGCGGCGATGAGCGACGAAAGCGGGTTCCGTGTCCGCCCTGGGCGCATCCGCTCGAGCACGGCGCAGCGCGCTCGAGCCTTCGTCGCCCAGGCTCTGGCAGCTGCACAGAAGGCAGGTGGCTCGGTCTCGCGCCAGGGAAGGATCGGTCCCGGCAACCGATCGCGCTTTGGGCGAGGTCAGCGCGCATCGGTCCAGGCCAATCGCCTGCTCACGGCGCGCTCCCGCGGCGCTGTGATTAAGGCCCGCGTGGTGCGCATGAATCTGCGCGGCGGGAACCTGCCGACTCATCTCGCCTATCTGCGCCGCGAGGGCGTCACCCGGGATGGTGAGAAGGCGCGGTTGTTCGGTCCCGAGACAAACGACGCGGATGGCGGCGGCTTTGCCGATCGCTGCAAGGATGACCGCCATCATTTCCGCTTCATCGTCTCGCCTGACGATGCGGTCGAGATGGCCGACCTGCGCGCCTTTACCCGTGACCTGGTCGGGCAAATGGAGCGAGATCTCGACACTAGGCTCGACTGGGTCGCCGTCGATCACTGGAACACCGAGCATCCCCATGTCCACCTGATCGTGCGTGGTATGCGCGACGATGGGGAGAACCTCGTCATCTCCCGCGATTATATCAGTGAGGGCATGCGCGACCGGGCGCGGGATCTCATTACCCAGGAACTCGGCCCGCGTAACGACCACGATATCCGCCGCACACTGGAACGTCAGGTCGATGCCGAACGCTGGACCAATCTCGACCGCCAACTCGTCCGGGATGGCCGCAATAGCGGTGTCATAGATCTCGCGCCGCGCCCCGGCGAGCAGCCGGACGAATTCCACGCCCTCAAGGTCGGCCGCCTCCGCACCCTCGAACGGCTCGGCGTCGCGCACCAGATCGGTCACAGCCAATGGTATATTGCCGAAGATGCCGAACCCACCCTTCGCGAGTTGGGCGAGCGCGGTGACATCATCAGGCGCATGCATCGCAGCCTGACCGAAGCCGGTCTCGAACGTGGTGCAGCCAGCTTGGTGCTTGCCGGCGAAGACATGCACGAACCGATCATCGGCAGACTGGTCGAGCGGGGGCTCAATGATGAGCTCAAGGGAACGGCGTATGCGGTAATCGACGCCATCGACGGCCGCGCTCACCATATCAGGCTCCCCGACCTGGAGGCCGCCGGCGACAGCGCGCCCGGATCGATCGTCGAGTTACGCGGCTTCACCGACACGCAGGGCCGGCGTCGCCTGGCCCTCGCCTCTCGATCGGACCTTCCTCTCGAACGTCAGATCTCGGCGAATGGCGCGACGTGGCTCGACCGGCAGGCCGTGTCTGGTGATCCCGTCGCCCTCGGCAATGGCGGCTTCGGGCGCGAGGTCCAGGATGCCCTAGAGCGCCGGGCCGAGCGTCTGATCGCAGAAGGCCTTGCCCAACGTCAGGGCGGCAGGATCGTCTTCGCGCGAAGGTTGCTGGACACCCTGCGGAGCCGTGAGGTCGAAGCGCTCGGGGACAAGCTCGCAACCGAACTCGGCCGACCGTTCAACAAAGCTGCCACCGGCGACTATGTTGCCGGCACCTACCGCCAGCGCGTCGCCCTGGCATCGGGCCGCTTCGCGATGATCGATGACGGGCTCGGCTTCCAGCTCGTGCCGTGGACGCCGTCGCTCGACAAGAAGCTCGGGCAGCACATATCCGGCGTCGCCCGAGGCGACGCCGGTGTCGATTGGAGTTTTGGTCGGAAGCGAGGGATCGGCCTATAGGAGGAGCCGGCGCAGGGCCTCAGCTATTGAGGCTTTCCTTGAGGGCCTTGGCCGGGGCGAAGGTCAGCTTCTTGGCGGCCGCGATCTTGATGGTGGCGCCGGTGGAGGGATTGCGGCCGTCGCGCTCGGGCGTCGCCTTGACCTTGAACTTGCCGAAGCCCGGCAGGGAAACTTCCTCGCCCGCGGCGGCCGCGTCGGCAATCGCCTTGAACACGCCATCCACCAGCGCCTTGCCCTGCGCCTTGGTCAGGCTGTGCTCGGTGGCGAGCTTGTCGGCGATCTCGTTTGCAGTGGTCATGAAATGGGTCCTCTTTCAAATATGACCCTTGCCCTATGCCACGCCGCTCGAGACTTGTCATTCAAAGGCCGGCATTTCAACGCTAGGGGCCACCGGGCAATTTCGGCGCATTCCAGTATTTGCACGATTGCGCCCGCCACGTTGCGATCAGAGATAACTCGCCCTTGAATTCTGGGGCAGCGTGGACCGACCTCTCCTTGGCAAGGAGAAAGCCATGTCGGGAACGAAAATCCTCTGGGGCCAGCTTGTCGTCGTCGGGCTGATCGTGCTGACGACAGTATGGTGCGCGACACAATGGGCGGCCTGGCGGCTCGGCTTCCAGCCACAGCTCGGTACGCCTTGGTTCGAGCTTGTCGGGTGGCCAGTCTACTCTCCGCCCGCCTTCTTCTGGTGGTGGTTCTCCTACGATGCCTATGCGCGATCTATCTTCAACGAGGGTGCGCTCATTGCGGCATCGGGCGGTTTTGTCTCCATTGCTGCAGCCATTCTCATGTCGGTCTTGCGCGCAAGGGAAGCCGATAACGTCGCGACCTATGGCTCGGCGCGGTGGGCCACACCGGCCGAGGTGAAAGGCGCCGGCCTGCTCGACCCGGACGGGGTCGTCCTTGGCCGGCTCGAGCGCGACTATCTCCGTCATGACGGTCCCGAGCATGTGCTGTGCTTCGCTCCAACCCGGTCCGGCAAAGGTGTCGGCCTGGTCATCCCATCGCTGCTGACTTGGCCAGGTTCGGCGATTGTCCACGACATCAAGGGCGAGAACTGGCAACTCACCGCGGGCTTCCGCGCCCAGCATGGCCGGGTGCTGCTA
Organism: Devosia sp.; assembly: GCA_049647065.1. GTDB lineage: Bacteria > Pseudomonadota > Alphaproteobacteria > Rhizobiales > Devosiaceae > Devosia. Next base: position 5,646 of record JBARWY010000196.1, read on the forward strand.
TTCGATCCGACCAATGCGAGTTCCTCAGCGTACAATCCGCTCCTTGAGGTTCGCCGCGGCGAATGGGAGGTCCGCGACGTCCAGAACATCGCCGATATCCTCGTCGATCCCGAAGGCTCGCTGGAGCGCCGCAGTCACTGGGAGAAGACGTCCCACGCCCTACTGGTTGGCGCCATCCTCCACGTCCTCTACGCCGAGCGGGACAAGACGCTGGCCGGGGTTGCCAACTTCCTGTCCGACCCGGCCCGCTCGATCGAGGCGACCTTGGCCGCGATGATGAAAACGTCGCACCTGGGCGAGGCCGGCCCACATCCCGTGGTTGCGTCGGCCGCCCGCGAACTGCTCAACAAGTCGGACAACGAGCGGTCGGGCGTGTTGAGCACGGCGATGAGCTTTCTCGGCCTTTATCGCGATCCTGTCGTCGCGACGGTGACGTCGCGCTGCGACTGGCGGATCGGCGATATCGTCGGCGATACGAGGCCCGCCACGCTCTACCTCGTGGTGCCGCCTTCCGACATCAACAGGACCAAGCCGCTCATCCGCCTTCTGCTCAACCAGATTGGACGCCGGCTGACCGAGGACCTCAAGGCTCGTGGCGACCGACATCGGCTGCTGCTCATGCTGGACGAGTTCCCTGCCCTCGGCCGGCTGGACTTCTTCGAATCAGCCCTGGCCTTCATGGCCGGCTACGGGCTGAAGGCCTTCCTGATCGCCCAGTCGCTTAATCAGATCGAGAAGGCCTATGGGCCCAACAACTCCATCCTCGACAACTGCCATGTCAGGGTGAGCTTCGCCACCAACGATGAGCGCACGGCCAAGCGCGTTTCCGATGCCCTGGGCACCGCCACCGAAATGCGCGCCATGAAGAACTATGCCGGCCATCGGCTCTCGCCCTGGCTCGGGCACCTGATGGTGTCGCGCCAGGAGAGCGCCAGGGCACTCCTCACCCCCGGTGAGGTGATGCAACTGCCGCCCAGCGAAGAGATCGTCATGGTGGCCGGCATCCACCCCATTCGCGCGCATAAAGCCCGATACTATGAGGATGTCCGGCTCACCGAGCGCATCGTGCCGCCCCCCGGCATTCCGCATGTCCACAAACTTCCAGCGGATGACTGGAGCGCGCTGGCAGTTCCAGAGCGGCCGGTCCTCGACGCGCGCGACCTGCCAATTGTCCTCATGGGCGACGACGAAGACCCGACCGAATCTGAGAAACGCCGCCAGCCCGAACTGAGCAGAAGCACCCCAGCCCAGATCGAGCTGGCAAACGAAGGCGAGTTCGATGCCGATCGGGATGCCGACGAAAATCCGGCCGTTCTTGCCCGTAACCTCAATCGGTCCATGCAGCGGATCGCCCGGCAGGCCGATCTCGACCCCAGCGACGGCATGCTATGAGGCCAACCGTGACCAAGCCTGGCAAGAAGCAGCGCCTCTCGATCTATCTCGACCCGCCGGTAATGAAGGCGCTGGTCGAGCACGCTGCCAGACGGGACCTCTCACGGTCCCTTGTCGCCGAGGCTGCGATCGCATCCTTTCTCTCGCCTGACGCGGCAGAGCGACAGGAAGCTGCCATAAGCAAGCGGCTCGACCAGATCGACCGGCGGCTTAATCGGCTCGAACGCGATCTCGGCATCTCGGTCGAAACGCTCGCGGTGTTCGTGCGCTTTTGGCTGACCACGACGCCGCAATTGCCCGAGCCCGCGCAGGCAGCGGCACGCGCCCAGTCCGGCAAGCGCTACGACGCCTTCGTGGCCGCGCTCGGCCGCCGGCTCGCCCAAGGTCCAAAACTGCGCACGGAGATTTCTGAGGATGTTCGCCCTGGCGACGACAACCCGGTTGCCGATGCTCCGACCTAGTTTCGATTTGTTCGCAGGCAGTTGGAGCCGTATGCCACCATCGCTGCGCTGGCCTAAAAAAATATTTCCGAGCTCAAGGACGCACTTTAAAGCCTACCCAAAAGATTGGACGCATTGCCGATTGGGGTCCGGAATGAACCAGGTACCGGGAAGGACTGCGGAGAAACCCCCTAGCAGGTTGACGAGCGCCCGGGGACGAACCGCTCGCCTGTAAATCCGGACAGCCGACGCGGCGGATTTGGCGTCGGTCAGATCGATCATGCAAGATCGGACAGGGTCAATTCGAGGCGGTACTTTCTCCGATCACCGGGCTCCAGCAAGGGCCCCTCCTCAGCCGCTTCAGTCTTTGGCTCTAGCCCAAGGGCGAAAATCCCGGACTGGTACGCGCGCCAAACCGCGAACCGGGGTAATGTTTCGCCGCTGAACCGCAAATTTACGGCGAGGCCGACCACGGAGTTCATCAAAGTTACGCCCGAACCGCCTATTTCCCGGCTTTCGACATTGTCGACGCGCTCCCCATAGTCGCCGGCGGGCACTGGTCTGTCCTGCATCAGCGCGCTCGCCAACGCAGCCGGCAGTCCTGAAAATTCGAGCGCTTCGTCAAGAAACGGATAGCCGAAATTCAGGTGGTAAAGGATGCCATGTCGCGTCGGCCGAAAGCCGCGATTGATCACCACATCCTCGACCGTCAGGGCCGTTGCATTGATCGGCAGGGATATTCGACGCCGCAATTCGAGCGTCTCCCCGAATACACTGGCCTGGCGGACCACTCCCTCGCAGGATATTTCGCCCGTGTCGGGATCGACGCCGTAGGCCGTTATCCTGGCGCGACTGGTGGAGATGCGGCCATGTAAGGGAGCAGTGATCGACTTGAGGTGCGGGTGGTTATAATGACTCACATCCACCTCGCGGGGACGGCTAAAATGGTCGAGCCCGCAGGTGACCATGAAGCCGTCGAAATTGCGCAGAAATGCCCAGCCATCCTCGGAGTCCGCGTCTACCGCCGGGAACGGCATCTGGGTCGGTGAATTCCAACCTATATTGGTGCCGCCCTTGGATAGCGCAGAGATATCGAACCCGCGGTCGACGGCAACTTCGAATCCGATGCCAGCGGCATTGCGCGCTATTAGAATACGCTGTCCGCGTCCGGGCCCATCCTCCATGGACATGAGACGGATATCCGCAACGGCCCGCAGGTCCGGCGAGCGCTTCAGCAGATCGGTGTCCATTTTTCGTCCCCTTGTCCTTACCGGTTCCCAGCAATTCAGGGTTGGGTGGTTACGACAAGCAGCATTGCAGACAGTTCCGGCTCATTGACGGCCGCTGCTGCCTCCTGCGGAGAGAACCATTGCTGCCTGCGTTCAGCCATCTCTGGAAACGCTGGCATCACCCGGGCGACCTCGAGCACATGAACTTGAACCAGGCAATGCGCCAACCCGCCCCGAGGCAGGGTCTTGAGATAATGAAAATGTCCACAAGGCGGTTTGTGGACGAAGCCGCGCACCCCAGCTTCTTCCCAAGCCTCACGACGGGCGACCTGATGGGGTTTGTGACCGCGTATCGGTCGCCCTTTGGGGATAACCCAGCGACCAGAGTCCCGGCTGGTTATGAGCAGCACTTCGAGTCCATTCTTATCTGCACGCTCGCGAACGCACAGCGCGCCGAAGTGGCTGGGTTCGGTAGGGCCATCGAGTTGCCGTACCACCGGACTGGGCCCAATGCTTCCGTCACCGTCCGCCTCGACGAAATCGGTCAAAATCACGCTGCTTCCGCGACCCGATCGAGGAGCGGACGCACTTTTTCGAGGAAGCTTTCGCTGCCGCATGCAAAGCGCAGCTTGTCGTCGAGGCCGACTTTGTCCCAGTCAATCGTATGCGAGAGACCTAGATTGTTCAGAATTGGGAGAGCAGCCATGACGTCCCAGGTGGAGTCACCGAGCGAAAGATAGCCATCCGTCTCGCCCATAGCGACCTGCATGAACGACTGAGTGGCCGAGCCACAGCATCGGAAGCTAATCCGCAAGTCGTCGGAAATGAACCGCACGACTTCCAGCCTGTCTTGCGTCGCTACCGACGGATGCAGGCCGATACCTATCGATGCCTGTGCGAGGTCGAGCGGCGGAAGCGGCGCCAGCGGCTTTCCATTGAGGACCGTGCCGAACCACTTGCCACCGGTCAGCATCAAATCCCTCGTGGGCGCGTGGATGACACCGAATACCGGCCGCCGATCCTGGTACAGTCCGATCGAGATCGCCCAACCCTGACCGCCGCGCACGAAGTTGAACGTGCCGTCGATAGGGTCGAGGATCCAGACGCGGCCTGATGTACCGGCAATGTCGGCACCTTCTTCGCCATAGACCCCATCGTCTGGGAAAGCAGCCTGAAGACTTTCGATCAGGAAGGCTTCTACATCCCTGTCTGCAACGGTCACGAGGTCGAGGTGACCCTTTTTCTCGACCGGGAGGTCCGAAAAGGAATTGAAATGACGGAGGGCGATAGATCCGGCTCTGCGGGCGATGTCCTCAACGACAGCTGCAATATCAGTGTAATCGGTCGGCTCAACCATTGGCTTGGGTCCGCAGGCGGGTGACCTGCTCGACGTCATTGCTGATCAGTTGGTCCAGTTGACCGTCTCGTATCCAATCGACGACCTTGGCTTCAATATCGACACCGTATTCCTTGAGGTTCTTGAGGCGCGACGGGGGCGGAACATGCAGAAAAGCGGCAATTCCACCGTCATGCAACTGGCGGGCTTCACCGCTCGGGAAGTGATGAATTTCGAGGTTGATCGCGTCGACATTGGCCTCCCTTGCAAGAGCAGCCGGATCGATCAGGCGTGAGTGAGAGAGTCCGACCGTGGGGACCTGCGGCATTGTCTGTTTGAGCGCGCGCAACTGAACGAAATCGAACGATGAGAACTGCAGCAAATCCGCACAGTCGAGCTCCTCGATCAGAGTGCGTAGCTTGGGGAACAGAACCTCGTCGAGATCATAGGCCTTGAGCTCAAGCTGGTAGATGATCTGGTTCTGGCGCGCGAAATTCAGGGCGTCCCGCAGTAGCGGCACGCGTTCCTCCGAGAAATCGGCACCGAACCAACGACCGGCGCTCAGCTTCGCGATGTCGGAATAGGACATCGCCGAGATCAGGCCATGACCATCGGTCGTACGATCGACCGTTTCGTCGTGGATCAAGACGAGTTCGCCGTCGCTAGTTATCCTCAGGTCAGTTTCGCAGGTGACACCCGGGCCGGCATATTCCCGGGCTTTGCGGAAGGCGGCGAAAGTGTTCTCGGGCGCGCCTTCGCTGTGGCCCCGATGTCCGGCCAGACGCATGGTGGAGGGCGTCATTCTAAGCGGGTTCATGGTCGATTCCTTGGGTTTAGCGGAGCCGGGCATCGAAGCGATCCCGAAGGAAATCGCCGAGCAGGCTAATGGACAGGGTGGTGAGAACGATGATCAGGCCAGGAAATGCGGTAAGCCACCAGGCGTTGACCAAGTAGTTGCGGCCATCGGCAACCATGAGCCCCAGGCTCGTTGCCGGGGGACGAATGCCCAATCCCAAAAAGCTCAATCCGCTTTCGAGCAGGATGATCTCGGGGAAGTTGACGGTCAGTTGGACGATCAAAGGGCCTGCGATATTGGGCAGGACGTGCCTGAAATAAATCCGCAAAGGGGGCACGCCAACGATGCGAGCCGCTTCGGCATACCCTTCCATATTTGCACTCAGAACCAGACCGCGCGTCAGGCGGGCGTAACGCTCCCAAGAGGCGATACCCACCAGAAACACGAACAGGATCGGACTGGAGCCGAAGAATGCCAGCGTCCCAAGCGCGATGATAATGAAAGGCACCGATGACATAGCATCGGCAAACCCCATGATCGCGTTGTCCACCCAACCGCCGAAATGTGCTGACACGAAACCGAGGCTCGTGCCGATAAAGGCGCAGATTATCGACCCTGCCAGTGCGATACCCAGTGACGTTTGCGTGGCGACCAAAATGTTGCTGAGCAGATCGCGCCCGATGTAGTCCGTGCCGAGCAGGTGCCCTTCAATGGCGCCGGGCGCTGCAAACCGGGTCAATGGCGATTGCTGCAGATAATCGAACGGGCTGATCCACTGCGCGGTTAAGC
>JBARWY010000197.1:0-1882 GCA_049647065.1 Devosia sp.
CCCCAGGCAGACTGCAAGGTCCGCTTTGGCCCAGCGCCATCAACGCTGCCTTTTGGGGTGTGGTAAGGCACTCCCATTCCAGATTCATCGGGACCTCCTCATTAGCTACGCGACAACGGCAGGGGAACGCCGACTGTTTGACAGACCAGACGGAGCAAATGCGTCGATGAAGTTTCTGGGCTTGGGCAGTTCCATTGCCAACGGACCGGGCGGCGGATCGTCGTCACCGGATCCCTTACCGCCGTCGCTCCGACCAATATGGGCACCGGGAAATGTCAGGATGTTCGAGCGGTTATCCTGAGTATCAGGCGGTAGGTCTAAAGCCTTGAGTGCCTCGAGAATGTCGTCGATATACAAAACGGTCCCGTCATCAAGCCGCCGCAGCGCCGGGTGGTTCTCTACAGCCCGCAGATCCGACGCCCAAGATGCCAGCAAGGCCCGCTTCTGATCGGTGGAAAGAGTCCGATCCAGCAAAACCTGACGCGGGGAACAGATTACCACCGCCGACCCTTCGCCGAATTCTTCCGTTTCATACTCATCGGAGGGGTAAAAATCGGCGCGCATGGTCAGTTCCTCGCTACGTCGAAAGTAGTGGGACTCCGATCCAGGATTTGGCCGGCTATTCCGCTCCACTCCCGGAGTTTGACAAGTGCGTTCTGGAAGGACCGATCGAACCCGCTGTCTTGCGACTGGTGCAGCGACGTGGTGTTTGGGTCGCCTGCGGCCGCCACCTTTCCTTTGCTGCCCGATTTCACCTTGGCCGCCTGTTGCGGCCAGAGGTCCTCTGCGGCGAATGCGGTCCGGAACTCGAGCCAGGTCGGTGGTGTCGCCTGTGCAATCCGCCCGCGTCCGGCGCCGTAGGCCTCTGCCGAAAGGGCCAAAGTACAAAGGGCGGCAGCGATCAAGGCTGGAAATTTTCGCATTTTGAATCTCCTTCTGTCTGGAGTGCATTACTGGACGGCGGCGCCGGAGCAGTTCCGGCACCGCTTCATCCATTTATGCAGCCTGCTTGTCGTTCTCGATCTGCCGGGGAGCAGAAGTGCCATCTTGGGCAGCGCCGATTTCGATGCGGCGAGGCTTCATGGTTTCGGGGATTTCCCGCTTCAGCTCGACCGTGAGCAGCCCGTTGACCAGGCTTGCTCCAGTGACCTTGACGTGGTCAGCCAGTTCGAAGCGACGCTGGAAGGTGCGACCGGCGATACCGCGATGCAGGTACTGCCGTTCGTCCTCACCGGACTTGCGGCCTTCGATCACCAGCAGGTTGGGTTCGTGCGTCAGGCTCAGTTCGTCCTGAGCGAAACCCGCCACAGCCATGGTGATCTGGTAGTCGTCATCGCCGTTCTTGACGATGTCGTAGGGCGGCCAGTTGTCGATGGACTGAACGCGGCCTGCATTCTCCAGCAGGTTGAACATGCGATCGAAGCCGATGCTCGACCGATAGAGGGGTGCAAAATCGAGAGTGGTCCTCATAGCCATATTCTCCTTGAGCAACATGGATAAGAGAGGCGCCCGAGAGAACGCCTCCCAGACAATGCCGACGCCCGGAAGGCCGTCTGCGCCGCCAAATTAATTCGGGAGCCGCGATCGGGTTTCAAGGGGCCAGCAGGAAATTTTCTGCCCGGTACTCTGGCTGACATGACAGACCGATTTCGGCCTTGGACGTTGTGTCCGCATGGACTGGCGCAAAACGCAACTGAACGCGAAGAGCTGTTCGAACTGTACTCCGAGCTGCATCTTTCATGCGAACGAGCCGCAGACACGCTCCGCCTCGGTGCGCATTCGATGAGGCGGATAAGGAGTCGGTGCAGCGTTTCGGAGAGGAAGAGGAGCAAGTCGCGCGGATCTGGAAGCGCATCCAGTTCGCGTCAGCACAACATTGTCT
>JBARWY010000198.1:0-21316 GCA_049647065.1 Devosia sp.
CGACTGGGTACGCGGCCGCATCGCTGGCGTCGATCACACCGGAGCCAAGGTCGACTTCAGTGTGGCCGGCGTGCCGTCGCGCTCATTCCTGTCGCCGCTCAGCGGCGATGTCGACACGCTCGGCGACGCGATTGCCGCCGTCACCGGCCGCCGCCCGGAACTGTCGACCGGCGGGGGTACGTCCGACGCCCGCTTCATTGCCCAGTATGGCCCGGTGGTCGAGTGCGGCCTGGTCGGCCCATCGATGCACAAGGCGGACGAGCATATCGCCGTCGCCGACCTCATCGGGTTGACCGAAATCTACCGCGCCTTCATGGTCCGCTTCTTTGGGGTGTCGGCATGAAGCTGTGGGCTGCGGTCAGCAATGCCTGGGCCGGCTGGAGGATGATCCTGCAGGGCGAGCCGGGCTGGCGCGAGCGGTTCTCGCTGACCCTGCCGGGTCTCGTCACCAGCGTGGTGATCTTCCTGTTCTGTGCCTTTCTCGCGGTTGCGGTAGCCTCCACCTACCAGGGCATGCCTGATGTTTTCGGCGTCATGGATGCCCTGCTGGCGCAGGCGTTGTGGATCGTGGCGGTGCTGATTTCGGTTCTGCTCAATGCCCGCATCCTCAAGTCCGATATCCGCACGATGGACATGATGGTTCCGGCCATCTACCTGATGATCGGCTATCTGCTGGCGGGTTCCCTGGTCAACCTGATCATGCCGCTGGCGGTGCTGGTTCTCACGGCAAGCCTGACCTACCCGTTCTACCGGCTTGGCCGGGTCGTAGCCGGCTGGCGTGCGGCAAATGCGGTCGTGTTTGCCATTTTGACCGTGGTGCTGCTTGTCGGCATCCCCCTGGCGCTCTACATGCTGAGCAACCCCGCCCTCTGACGCATCGAGACAAGCCCTTGGCCAAACCGACCACGACCTTCCTCGATGAACTGACGGCTGCCGCGCGAGGCTGCATCGCGCTGCTGCTCGGCCGCCGGGAGGCATCAAGCTATTTCGATTTCAGCCAGCGCGGGCTGGTGGGCAGTCTCATCGCCACCGTGATCGCCGTAGGACTGGCCGGGTTCGGCCCCCTGCTAACAGGCATTCCGCTGCCCGCCGGCGCCGCAACCCAGTCCATCATCGTCAACGCGGCGCTGTTCCTGGCCCAGGCCGCGACGGCCTTCATCGCCCTGCGGCAGATGGGGCGGCAGGATGGGTTCATCCCCTATCTGGTCGCTTCCAACTGGGTGACCCTGGCCTCGGCACTATTATTGCTGCTGTCGATCATGCTGGGTTCCGCCGGCATCATAATCCTGGTGCTGGTGGTTATCTTGGCGCTGGCGACCTTCATAAATATCGGCCGTTTCATCGTGACGCTGACGGCGCTGCAGATCGGCATCCTGTTCATTTCGCAGGCCGTCGGCGTGTTCCTGGCGCTGGCTGTCGTCGCCGTTATCCTCGGTCCGCCCGCGGTCTAGTAATCGACCCGCATCAGGTAGAGCCCGGTGGAAGGCGCCATAGCGCCGCACCGGCGCCGATCACGCGCATCCAGCGCTGCCCGAAGCTCGGTGGGCGCCCATTTGCCTTCCCCCACCATACGCAGCGATCCAACCATCGAGCGGACCTGATGATGCAGGAAGCTGCGGGCGCTGGCGGTGATCACGACATGGTCGAGCTCTCGCCGCACCGCAAACCAGTTCAGCGTCCGCAACGGTGAGTTAGCCTGGCACTCCGACGAGCGGAACGTGGTGAAGTCGTGTGTACCCAGGATCAGCCCCGCGGCATGATCCATTGCCTCGGCATCGAGTTCCATCGGCAGGTGCCAGACATGATTGCGCTCGATCACGGCCGGGGCCCGGCGGTTGAGGATGCGATATTCATAGTGCCTGGACTTGGCCGAGAACCGCGCCTCGAAATCGTCGTCCACGGCCTCCGCCGCGATGATCGCCACCGGAGCTGGCCGGAGGTGAAAGTTCAACGCCTCGCGGATGCGGAACGGGTCCCAGTCTTTCGACAGGTCGAAATGGGCCACCTGCCCCAACGCATGCACGCCGGCATCGGTGCGGCCCGCTGCCTGCGTGGTCACCGTTTCGCCCGACATGGCGTGGATGGCTTCCTCCACCGCCTGCTGCACGCTGGGCCGTTCGGACTGGCGCTGCCAGCCCGAGAAGGGGGTTCCGTCGTACTCGATGGTGAGCTTGTAGCGCGGCATCTAGCTGACGGTCGGTGGCAAAGTGCCCGCCCCGCGCAAAAACGTCGCTGCATCCATGGCGCCCTTGCCCTCGCGTTGCACCTGGGTCAGGCGCACCGCGCCGCTGCCGCAGGCGATGGTGAGATTGTCGAGCAGCGTGCCGGGTGCGCCGCTGCCCTGCCCGAGCGTCGAGCGCAGTGCCTTGACGCGCACCGGCTTCCCCGCCAGTTCCAGTTCGAACCAGGCGCCGGGAAACGGCGACAGCCCGCGGATGTGGTTGTGGACCTCGGCGGCTGGCCGCGACCAGTCGATGCGAGCCTCGGTCTTCTCGATCTTTCTGGCATAAACCGCGCCGTCTTCCGGCTGCGGCCTGAAATCGAGGCTGCCGCGTTCCAGCGCCGCCAGGGCCCGCCCCATCAGGTCGGCGCCGACGCGCATCATCTGATCGTGCAGTTCGCCCGAGGTCATGTTCGGACCGATCGAGATCATATCGGCCAGCGCCACCGGGCCGGTATCGAGGCCCTCGTCCATCTGCATCACCATGACGCCGGTCTTGGTATCGCCAGCCATCACGGCGCGCTGGATCGGCGCAGCACCGCGCCAACGCGGCAGCAGCGAGCCATGCAGGTTGAGGCAACCCAGTTCGGGCGCATCGAGAACAGGCTTGGGCAGCAGCAGGCCATAGGCGACGACGATGCCGACTTCCGCGCCATGGCTGGCAAAGACGATCTGCTCGGCCTCGCCCTTGAGCGATTTCGGCGTGAAGACCGGAATACCGAAGTCTTCCGCCGCCAGGTGGACCGGCGACTTGCGCTCCTCCTGGCCACGGCCGGCGGGCTTGGGCGCCCGCGTATAGACGGCGACGACCTCATGCCCCGAGGACACGATCTCCGTCAGCGTCGGAACCGAAAAATCGGGCGTGCCCATGAAGATGACGCGCATGGGAACTCCTGTGGGCAGCGAGCGCCCCTGTTAGCCAGCAGCCCTTTTGGCCTGCTTGTCGAACTTCTTGATGACGCGGTCGCGCTTCAAGCGGCTGAGATAGTCGATGTAAAGCACGCCATCGAGGTGATCGAGTTCGTGCTGGATGCAGACGGCGAGCTTGCCCTCGGCTTCCCTGACAACTTCGTTGCCGTCGAGATCGGTGTATTTCACCGTGACCTCATTGGGGCGCTCGACCTCGTAGTAGAGCTCGGGGATCGAGAGGCACCCCTCTTCGGTCACCTGCATCTGCTCACCGAAATGGGTGATTTCCGGATTGATCAGCACCATCGGATCAGGCGTCTCGCCTTCGGGCGCCAGGTCCATCACCACGATGCGCTTCATGATGCCGATCTGCGGCGCGGCAAGACCGATGCCGGGCGCGTCATACATGGTGTCCAGCATGTCCTTGGCCAACGCCTTGATCTCATCGTCGACGTCGATGATCGGGTCGGCGACGGCGCGCAATCGCGCATCGGGAATGACAAGAATGGGGCGAACAGCCATGGCAAAGGTCCGGCAGAAAGGGATTTGCCTTTCGATATGGTATTTCCGAGCTTCCGGTCAACTCTTGTGGACGGACAGAAAAGAGAACATTATGCGAACAGACGAATCGCGTTAGTCTGACCTGATGGAAAATGTGCTCTTTATCCTCGGTGACTATCCCGTAACGCCGTTGCAGACCGCCATCGGCGTCGGCGTACTGGTGGGACTCCTGGTCGTCGCCATCCTGATCGCTTCGATGCGCGCCAGTGGTCGCCATGCCGCCGAGACGGCCACGCAAATGGCCGAACAGGTTCGCTCCAGTTTCACCAACCAGATCGCTGAGCGCGACCGTCGCATCCAGGAATTGGACCATCAGGTGCGCGTCGAACGCGACCGCGGTGCAGACCTGCTCGATGCGGAGCGTGAAAAGGGCGCGGGCCTGCGGGCCGAGTTGTCGGCGCTACGTGCCCGCTTCGAAGAGCAGACCCGGCAGTCGGAGGAAAACCTGGCGCGCTTTCTTGGTGCCCGCCAGCAGATGACCGACGAGTTCAAGGCCATAGCCGGCGATGTACTCAAGAGCCATAGTGAGACTTTTTCAAAGCAGAACCGCGAACAGGTCGACGTGCTGCTCAAGCCGCTCAACGAGAAGATCGTCGAGTTCCAAGGTGAATTGCTGCGCGATCGGTCAACCATGACCGAGCAAATTCGCGCACTGGCCGCCAGTAACCTGCAGATCACCACCGAGGCCAACAACCTGACGCGGGCCCTCAAGGGCAATTCGCAGACTCAGGGCGCCTGGGGGGAAATGATCCTTTCGACCATTCTCGAACGCTCGGGCCTGCGTGAAGGCGAGCAGTTCATCACCCAGCAGAGCCACACCGGCGAAGACGGGTCGCGCGTGCGGACGGACGTCGAAGTGCTGATGCCCAACAACGACCGGCTGGTCATCGACTCCAAGGTCTCGCTCAATGCCTTCGAGGCGTATACCAGCAGCGACGAGGAAGACCGTGGGCTACATCTGCAGGCCCATATCAATTCCATCCGCAATCATATCAAGACGCTGGGCGAGAAGTCCTATCACCGCCATTCCGGCAGCAAGATGGACTATGTGATGATGTTCGTCCCCATCGAGTCGGCGCTGGCCACTGCCATCCAGGCCGATGCCAGCCTTGTCGAGTTCGGCATGAGCCGAGGGGTGATGCTGACCACGCCCACGACACTGATGACGGTGCTGCGCACCATCCGCAATGTCTGGGACATCGAAAAGCGCCATCAGAATGCCGAGCAGATCGCCGAGCGTGCCGGTGCTCTCTACGAGAAGGTCGTCGGTTTCCTCTCTACCATGGATAAGGTCGGCGCGAATCTCGATCGGGCACAGCAGAGCTTCGCCGACGCCAAGGGGCAGCTCTCGTCAGGCAAGGGAAGCGTCGTCCGCCAGGTCGAAATGCTGCGCGAACTCGGCGCCAAGTCCAGCAAGCCGCTGCCATCGGGCTGGGAAGGCGGCGCGGAGGAACGGCAGCCAACGTTGCGCCTGGTCGGCGAGGACCCCGGCGATCTCTCCTGATCACGTTCTTCGAACCACCCTGCCCGTGCCGCGTTGTTTACCGATCAACGTGCACGGGAGACGAGAATGGCGCAGCATCACGACCATCACGGCACCATGGTGCCACAGGACACCAATTTCGATAATGCCGACCAGCCGGGCATTTCCCAGCCCTATACGCAGAGCGAGGTCGAGGAACTGCTCTTTGGCGACGACCGTCCGGCCAGCGAACGGCTGGCGCGGCTGCGCGAATTGCGCGACGAGAGCGCGATCCGTGAAAGCGGAGACTGGGGCGATCAGGATCCGGCGGCCATGCTGGATGAGCTGGACCGGGCGATCGACGAATTGAGCGCTACCATGGCCAATGCCGATGACGGTAATGACTATGCGGGTCTGGCTCCCAGCCTCGACAACGACCCCGCTGACCGGCTCGATACACTGTCACCCGACGATGATGAAGCCCGGTACGCCATCGAGGGCGACGAGGAGGCGTTCTTCGACGACGAGGATGATGATAGCCTCGAGGAAGAGACATGGGATGGCGGCGAGGAGTTCAAGACCGAGACGGACCTGCATTAGGCCCGCCGCGGAATCCTCAATTGCCAACCATCGGCCGTCACGATGAGCGGGGCCGGGCCGGTGCCTAGATTTCCGTGCGTGCCCGCAGGGCTTGGCTGAGGGTGCCTTCATCGAGGTAGTCGAGCTCACCGCCAACCGGCACGCCATGGGCGAGCCGGGTGACCTTGATGCCCGAGCCGGCCAGGCGATCGGTGATGTAATGCGCCGTTGTCTGGCCTTCGATCGTTGCGTTCACGGCCAGCACGAGTTCCTTGAAGGTCGGCGCCCGCCGCAACAGGTCATCAATGGTTATGTCCTCTGGCCCGACGCCATCGAGGGCCGACAGAACGCCACCAAGGACGTGATATCTGACGGCTCCGACCCCTGCTCGCTCCAGCGCCCACAGGTCGGCGACATCTTCGACCACGATCAGCAAGCCGCTCTCGGAGCGGCGCGGATCGGCGCAGATGGTGCAGGGACTGATGGTATCGACATTGCCGCAGACTTCGCAGGTGCGGACAGCCACGACGGCGCGATCGAGCGCAGCCGAGAGCGGGATCATCAGCTGATCCTTCTTCTTGATCAGCTGCAGCACCGCCCGGCGGGCCGAACGGGGCCCGAGCCCGGGCAGGCGTGCCAGGAGCTGGATCAGCTGTTCGATTTCGGGTCCGCCATTAGCCACTTGCGATGCCTAGAACGGGAACTTCATACCGGGCGGGATGGGCAGGCCGGCCGTGACTTCGGCCATGCGGCGCTGCATCTCGGCTTCGCTCTTGCCCTTGGCGTCCGCATGGGCGGCGATGATCAGATCCTCGAGCACCTCGACATCGTCCTCCTTGAACAGGGCCGGATCGATCTTGAGACCCTTGAGGTCACCCTTGCCTGACAGCGACACCACGACCATGCCGCCGCCGGAACGGCCTTCGACTACCAGATTGGCGAGTTCGGCCTGCATGGCCTCCATCTTGCCCTTCATCTCGCCGGCGGCCTTCATCATACCCATGATGTCTTTCATTCGTCGTCCTCTTCGGGTGGGGGTGGGGGCGCTTCGGGCAACACGGCGGTTGCGTCTTCGCGCACCGTCACATTGACCACTTTTGCCCCGGGAAATGTGTCGAGAATGGCTTTGACCAGCGGATCATCATGGGCGGCAGCCTGCGCCGCCTCCTGCCGTTGCACGGCTTCCTGTCTTACCGTGAGGCCCTCGGGCGGCTTGCTCGATACGGTGATGAGCCAGCGCTGGCCGGTCCAGAGCTGGAGCCGCGCCGAGAGCGTGGCAATCATGCCCGGATCGGCGCCATCGGCCAGGGCGACTTCGATGCGGCCCTGTTCGAATGAGATCGGTCGCATCTGGCCCTCGAGCGCCAGCTTGATCAGCACATCGCGCTTGGCGCCGGCCAGCGCGATCAGTTCCTTGTAGCTGGCAACGGTCGCCAAGGCGGCCTGCGGCTGAGGGGCCGCCGCTGCCTGCGGGACTGCTGGCTGGGAAGCGACGGCCTCGGTCATGACCGGGCGCGGAGCTTCGACCCGCATGGCAGAAGGACCGCCGCCACCCGACGGAGCGCGGGAAATCGGCGCCATGGGCGGCAGACTCGGCGCGGGCGCGGGCTGGTTGGCGAGGCGGGCGATGAGATCGTCAGGGCTGGGCAGATCGGCGGCATAGGCCAAGCGGATCAGGGCCATTTCGGCAGCCTGGAGGCCATTGTTGGCGCGGGCAACTTCGTCATAACCCTTGAACAGGATCTGCCAGGCGCGGGTCAGCGCCCGCATCGGCAGCTTGCCGGCGAGCTCAGCCCCGCGGCGGCGTTCGTCGGGCGTCAGTGAAACATCGTCTGCCGCTGCCGGGACGACCTTGATGCGGGTCACCAGATGCGTGAAATCGGCGAGGTCGGCGACGAGGGTCTGTGGATCGGCGCCCATGTCGTAGAGGGCGCGCATGGTCTCGATGGCCGGGCCGATCTGGCCGCCCATCAATTCCTCGAACAGATCGATGATGCGGGCGCGATCGCCCAGGCCCAGCATGGCCTTGACGGTCGAAGCGGTTACGGTGCCGTTGCCATGGGCGATGGCCTGATCGAGCAGCGAGAGGTTGTCGCGAGCCGAGCCTTCGCCGGCGCGGACGATCATGGCCAGCGCCTCGGGCTCGAAGGAGATGCCTTCCTGCCCCAGGATCGATTCCAGGTAGGCCGTCATGATCTCGGGCGTGATGCGGCGCAGGTCGAAGCGCATGCAGCGGCTGAGGATCGTCACCGGCACCTTGCGGATTTCGGTGGTGGCAAAGATGAACTTCACATAGGGCGGCGGCTCTTCGAGCGTCTTGAGCAGCCCATTGAAGGCCGCGGTCGAGAGCATGTGCACTTCGTCGATGACATAGACTTTGTAGGGCGCCGAGGAGGGCGCATATTTCACCGAGTCGATGATCTCGCGGATGTCGTTGATGCCGGTATTGGATGCGGCGTCCATCTCGATGACGTCGACATGGCGGCCCTCAATGATGGCACGGCAATGCTGGCCCTCGACGCGCAGGTCGAGGGTGGGATGGGGACCGGAGGCATCTTCGTAGTTGAAGGCGCGCGCCAGGATGCGGGCCGTTGTGGTCTTTCCTACGCCGCGCACGCCAGTGAGGATGAAGGCATGGTGGATGCGGTTCTGCGCAAAGGCATTGCCCAGCGTCTGGACCATCGCGTCCTGGCCGACAAGCGTGGTGAAGTCGCGCGGCCGGTATTTGCGCGCGAGCACGAGATAGGGCGAGGTCGGTGCGTCAGCCATCCAGCCCGTCCATTCGCTGCATCGTGGGGAATCTGCCGTTCATCATGTCCCGACCATAAGGCAATGGCCGCTGGCGGCAAAAGCCGGAAGGCGCTTGCCGGTCAAAAAAGCCATATCTTGAACAGGGATTTCAGTAGGAGGCTGGCAACGACCCGTGAAGGTCTCGTTGGGGCTGCTTCCTTCCGGACCTGACCCGGTTGGCGAGGAACACGTCCGCGCCAACCTCCCGGAGCGCTATATGCGAACAAAATCGGGCAAAGGCAAGACCATGCCGCTAAAACGGATGCCGGACGGGCTGTCTGGAGTCGCGCGGGAGGTTCGTCCTAGATGATGATAATGTCCACAAACGGAGCCTTGCCATGCCGCCCACCATAACTGCCTTTGCGACCTCACCCGATGAGGGCGCTGGCCTTGCACGGGACATGCGGGTTCGCTGGGCATTGGAGGAGGTGGGCCAGCCCTACGACGTGCTCCTGGTTTCCTTTAAGCAGATGAAGGAGCCGGTACATCGGGCGAAACAACCCTTCGGACAGATCCCGACCTATGAGGAGGGCGACCTGACACTGTTCGAGACGGGGTCGATCCTGCTTCACATTGCCGAGCGCCACGGCAGCCTGCTCCCAGAGGACGCAAATGCCAAGGCACGCGCCATCACCTGGATGTTTGCCGCGGTCGGCACCGTCGAGCCACCCATAGTCGACCTGGAAGTGGCCGAACTGGTGGAAGGCGACAAGCCATGGTCCGCGGAGCGCCTGCACCTGGTCAAGGATCGCATCCGCCACCGGCTGCGCGAACTGTCTGACAGCCTGGGCGGCGCGGACTGGATCGATGGCGCCTTCAGCGCAGCGGACATCATGATGGTGCATGTCCTGCGCCGCCTGGAGGGGTCGGGAATTCTCGAAGAGTTTTCAACGCTCTCCGCTTACATCGCGCGTGCCGAGGCGAGGCCAGCATACCGTCGCGCCTTTGTGGCGCAGCTGGCGGTCTTCACGGACGCTCAGAAGAGCACCTGACGGCGCCCGGCCTGGCCCAGCGATGACAAGAGTGGAAAGGGCCGCACAAACGCAGCGGGAGATTCGACATGGCCACCATCACAAGTTACCTGGTTCTGCTGCGCGGCATCAATGTCGGCGGCAAGAACAAGATACCCATGGCCCAGCTGAAGGCGCGGCTGGAAGACATGGGCTTCCAGCACGTCCAGACCTACATCCAGAGCGGTAATGTCATCCTGCAGTCGCCGCTCGGCGCGGACACAGTTGCCCGGAAGATCGCCACGAAACTGGGAACGAAATTCAAGCTGGACAGCGTCTCGATCAAGGTTCTGGCGTTAAGCCGGGACCGGCTACGGGCGGTGATCGACAACAAGCCCAAGGGCTTTGGCGACGAACCGGAAAAATATCACAGCGATGCCATTTTCCTCATCG
Source organism: Devosia sp. (assembly GCA_049647065.1). Taxonomy (GTDB): domain Bacteria; phylum Pseudomonadota; class Alphaproteobacteria; order Rhizobiales; family Devosiaceae; genus Devosia. The sequence continues at coordinate 9,926 of JBARWY010000198.1, forward strand.
GCCTCAGCCTCGACGAGGCGTTGACTGCCTTTTCTCCAATGGAGGGCGTCGATACGATCTGGCCCGGCGATGGGGTGATCTACTCGCAGCGCGTTAGCGCCAAGCGGACCAAGACTAGGCTCAACCGCATGATGGCCTCGCCGCTCTACCTGTCCATGACCATCCGGAGCTGGGGAACGACACTCAAGCTGATGGATTTGCTGGAACAGGACGACGCGTCCTAGCGCAGGCTCATCCTTCCGGCTGTAAACCATGAATCCACATAGGCAGGGCGACTTGCCGCGTCTCGCGTTAAGGTTTCGTCAACCATAGCGGGAGGCTTGCATGCGTGTTCCATCCGTTGGCCTGACATCCGAAGAGCGCCGCATTGTGGAAGAAGGCTACCGCCTCGCCGAGCACATGCTGCGCAACTACCAGGACCCGCCCAGCCCGGTCGCCGCCTTCGGCAAATGGCTGGCCCAATTGCGCGTAAAGGTGCTGGCGCGCGACTAACGCTCTGGCTCATAGCGCCTGGGCGGATGCACCAAAGTCACCAGCACAACCGATATCAGCATCAGCAGATACCAGGAGCCCAGCTTGCTCCAGCTCACCATGGACCAACCGTTGACCTGATCGGGATAGATCCAGGCGCGGGACCAGGTGCCGACATTCTCGGCGATCCAGATGAACAGGGCCACGAGCAGGAACGCCAGCAGCATCGGCATGCGGTGGCGGAAGCGAAACACGCGATAATGCATGGAGCTGCGGACGTAGAGCGCCACCACGACCGCGAACAACACCCAGCGGAAATCGAAGATGAAATGGTGGCTGAAGAAATTGACGTAGATGGCCAGGGCCAGCAGCACTGTCATCCATACCGGCGGGTAGCGGGTGAAGGTGATATCGAAGATGCGCAAGATACGGGCCATGTAGGAGCCGACGCAGGCATACATGAAGCCGGAGAATAGCGGCACGCCGCCAATCCGGAAGAAGGCATCCTCGGGATAAATCCAGGAACCGGCAGAGGTCTTGAACAATTCCATGCCGGTGCCAACGACGTGGAAGATCAGGATGACCTTGGCCTCGTCGAGCGTCTCGAGCCGGAAGGCCAGCATGCCGATCTGGATCAGCAGCGCGGCGATGAACCAGGCGTCATAGCGCGCGATGCCGATATCGGGCCACCACAGGCGCGTCAGCAGGATCATGGCAAGCATCAGCCCGCCAAACAGGCAGGCCCAGGCCTGCTTGAGGCCGAACACCAGGAACTCGATCGCACTGTCGGCCAGCCGCCCGCGCGGCAGGCGAGCGAGCACGGCATGTGCCGCGGCATCGATCCGCGCTTCCAAACTCGTGAACTGGTTCAAGCCCCTCGCCCTTGCTCACAGCGCCCCGGCTGGATATGCCCTGTCGAAGGTTTCGGAATTATGGCGATGCTTCGCTATCCGACATAGTGGAGAATCCGGCATGGCGAGACGTCGTCCCACCCCATTGCGTACTTCGGTCGAAGACGTCGCCGCGTCCAAACGCGCGCCGCAGACACCGCAGACGCAATCGTCGGCTTTCCGGCTGGCCTTCGCCGATGACGAGTTCATGACCTCGGAGGATACGCGCGGCGTCCGCTTCCAGCTCGAATATCTGAAGCCTGAGTTTCGCCTGCGCGAGCGCGGCATCAATTCGACCGTCGTGCTGTTTGGCGGCGCTCGTATTCCCGCGCCGGGGCAGCCGGCATGGGCCGCCAAGAACGAGGTGCAGAAGAAGAATCTCGAAGCAGCCTCGCGCTATTACGACGAGGCGCGGCGCTTCGCTCAGCTAGCCTCGTTCACCTCCAAGTCGCTCGACTACAAGGACTATGTCGTGGTGACCGGCGGCGGACCGGGCGTGATGGAGGCTGGCAATCGCGGAGCGGCCGATGTCGGCGCCCCGTCGATCGGCCTCAACATCGTGCTGCCGCACGAGCAGGCGCCCAATATCTATGTGACGCCCGAGCTGAGCTTTAACTTCCACTATTTCGCCACGCGCAAGATCCACTTCCTGATGCGGGCAAAGGCGGTGGCGGTGTTCCCGGGCGGGTTCGGCACGCTTGACGAGTTCTTCGAGACGCTGACGCTGATCCAGACCGGGCGCATGGAAAAGGTGCCACTATTGCTGTTCGGTGCCGAGTTCTGGAGCAAGGTCATCAATTTCGAAGCGCTGGCGGAAGCCGGCACCATCGCGCCTGATGATCCCAAGCTGTTCAGCATCGTGGACACGGCCGAAGAAGGCTGGGACGTGGTGCGGCAGTTCTACAATCTGCCGGAAATAGACGAGGTCCTGCGGGGAGACTGAGAAAGGTCCGACGTAGCTGCGGTCAATTGACTAGGGGTTGGGTCACCGAGGTGATAGGGCCTGCTGCTGATCAGGAGCGACCATGGCAACGATGTATCTCGTGCAGGCATTCAAGCAGAACGGCAGCAAGCTGATCGCCGATCCGGTGCAGCAGGCAAAGACCGCCGACAAGGCCCTGGCCACAGCCGAACGACTGGCGCCCAGCCGAGCAGGCGTGATCGCCTTCTCACAGGAGGTGGATATAGAAACCGACACCTACGACGAACCGCGCGTCCTGCTGCGGATCGGCAAGCTGCCGCCGGGCCTGATGGAGAGCTAAGGCTACTTGTTTTCGCTGGCCGGATAGACGCCGAGCACCTTGAAATAGTCGGTGAAGAACTTCAGTTCCTCAAAGGCGTGTACGACGCCCGGATCGGAGGGATGACCCTCGATATCGGCATAGAACTGGGTGGCGGTGAATGCACCGCCGACCATGTAGCTTTCCAGCTTGGTCATGTTGACCCCATTGGTGGCGAAGCCACCCATGGCCTTGTAGAGCGCCGCCGGAACGTTGCGCACGCGGAAGACGAAGGTGGTCTTGACCTTGCCCTCGCCGGCTGGTGCCTCGCGGGGCGTGGGTGACAGGACGAGGAAGCGCGTGGTGTTGTGTGCGGCATCCTCGATATTGGAGGCCAGCACGTTAAGACCATAGATTTCAGCCGCGAATTTGGACGCGATGGCCGCAACTGACTTGTCGGCCTTCTGTGCCACTTCCCGGGCTGAGCCGGCGGTGTCGACGGCATTGATGGTACGGAAGCCGTTCTCCGTGATGAACTTGCGGCATTGGCCCAGCGCGACCGACAGCGACTGCACCGCCTTGATATCGGCCAGCGCGGCGCCGGGTACGCCGAGCAGGTTCATCTCGACCCGCAGATAGGTCTCTCCGATAATGAAGAGACCGCTTTCGGGCAGCAAGTGGTGGATGTCGGTGATGCGGCCATAGAGCGAATTCTCGACCGGCACGACAGCATAGTCGGCGCGGCCGGACTGTACGGCGGCAATGGTCTCCTCAAATGTGACGCAGCCGATTACCTCTTCGCCAGGGAAGACATTGGTGGAGGCGGCATGGCTGAAGGCGCCGGGCTCGCCCTGGAAAGCGATCTTCTTGGTCATCGAGGAGGTCCGTTGCTGGTGGGCGAGAGGCTTTTGAACCGGGGCCGGTGCGGAGTCAATTGAACCCGGCCAGCCACCCCCGCGTTGGGCGCGGTGGGGAATTGTCGCAGTGCGGCTTTGGATGGTTGCGCCGCTACCGCCTTGCGACTATCTTCCGCGCGCGTCGAGCCCCTCTGTTGAGGCGATTTCCCTTGGGATATCGAAAGTTGAGCCGGGTTCGACTATCGTCCACAGGGGATGGACTGGCAGAGAGACCAAATGGATTCGTTCGAGCTTAACAAGATCATGGGCGCCGTGCTGGGCACGCTGTTGTTCGTCATGGGCGCCGGCTTTGTCGCAGAAGCCATCTACCATCCCATCCAGGGCAACGGTCCGGGCTATGCCCTGCCAGAGCCGGAGGCCGCCGAGCATGGCGAAGTGGCCGAAGCTGCACCCGAAGTGCCGCTTGGCGTGCTGCTGGCCAGCGCCAGCGCCGAGCGCGGTGCCGCCGCGGTCAAGAAGTGCATGTCCTGTCATACGTTCGGCGAGGGTGAGCCCAACAAGCAGGGCCCGCATCTGTTTGGCGTGGTCGGTCGCCCCGAAGGCAGCGTCGAGGGCTTCAGCTATTCCGATGGCATGCTGGCGCATAATGCTGCCGGTGACATCTGGACCTATGAAAACCTCGACCACTTCCTGACCAAGCCAAGCGACTATGTGCCTGGCACCAAAATGGCGTTTCCGGGCGTTCGCACGGCTGAAGAACGCGCCGATATCCTGGCATACCTGCAGACGCTGTCGGCCGATCCGGTACCCTTCCCGGCTGCCGATGTGGCTCCGACCGAAGCTGTCGAGGGCGCCGAGCCGTCAGCAGCAGCCCCAGCAGATGCCGCAGGCACCCAGCAGACCGATGCTGCGACCCCGGCCGATCCAGCGGTCGCCAGCCCCGATGATGCCGCAGAACCGGAAGCGCCCGCTGCGGTGGTCGATACTCCAACCACCACGCAGAGCGAAACTCCGGTGGAAGGCACAGCCACCGGCAGCGGCACTCCCGCGGGTACCAGCGGCGGGACGCCGGCCGATCCGGCAGCACCAGCCGCCACCCCGGCGCAGTAAGACTGCCGGTTCCGAGTTATCAGCCGCGCCCGTCAAACGGCGCGGCTTTTTTTGTGAGGTTTTGCGATGCTGCTGCTACATTTGTCCGATGTCGACGAGGCAGGCTGGACCGAAAAACTGCGCGCGGCGCTGGCCCCCTACCCCGTGGTTCAGCGCGGCGACGACTTCGATCCGGCGGCGGTGCGCTATGTTTTCGTGTGGAAGCCGAAACCCGAGGCCTTCGACGGGCTGACCGGACTCAAGGCCATTCTGTCGCTGGGGGCGGGCGTCGATGCGCTTCTGAAGCATCCGCGGCTGCCTGATGCACCCATCGTGCGCTTCGTCGATGCGGACCTCAGCCAGCGCATGAGCGACTACGTGGTCGCGCATGTGACGATGCACCATCGGCTTTACACGCGCTTCCGTGCCGACCAGAAGGCTAAGCGGTGGACCCAGCTCTATCCGCCCGCCGCGTCGGAGACGACGGTCGGCATCATGGGTATGGGTGTCCTCGGACAGGACGCCGCCAGACGCCTGCTGCCGCTCGGCTTCACGCTGCGGAGCTGGAGCCGCACGCCCAAGGCTGTCGATGGCGTTGAAGGCTTTGCCGGCGTGGAGCGGTTCGATGCGTTTCTCGCGGGCACCGACATCCTGGTGAACCTGCTCCCGCTGACGCCGGATACGACTGGTATCCTCAACTACGAGACCTTCGGCAAACTGCGACGGGACCGGCTCGATGGCGGACCCGTCATCGTCAACGCGGCGCGTGGCGGACACCAGAGGGAGGCCGATATCGTGCGGGCGCTGGGCGACGGCACGCTGGGCGCCGCAAGTCTCGACGTATTCGAAGTCGAACCGCTGCCGGCGACCAGCCCGCTCTGGGAGATCGAGAACTGCTACATCACGCCCCATATTGCGGCGATCAGCAACATCACGACAGGCGTGATCTACTTCTCACAGATCATCCGTGTCCATGAAGCGGGCAGGCCGCTGATCAACGTGGTCGATCGAGATCGGGGATACTAGAGTTCCAGCGCCCAATACTGGCCGTTGAGATCTGCGCCGAAGGAGTGGTGCTTTTCTTCGCGGAGCAGGGTGAACCCGGCGCCCTGATAGATGCGGCGGGCAGAGACCAGGCAATCCTGGGTCCAAAGGATGATGCGCTTATAGCCCGAGGCGCGCGAGAAACGGACGGCTTCATCGACCAGGCGCTTGCCGATGCCGCGACCGCGGAAGGCGGGCTCGGTATAGAGCATGCGCAATTGAGCGGTGCCCGAGGGTTCCTCGGCGGCGGCAATGATGAAGACCGATCCGGCGATCTGGCCGTCGTGCTCGGCAATCCACAGCGACTTGGGTGGACTGACCAGCGCAGCCTCGTATTCAGCGTAAATACGGGTGATCAACGTCTCGAACTCGCCGTTCCAGCCCTGTTCGAGATGATAGAGCAGGCCCTGGCGATGGATGAGCCAGCCGATATCGCCCACGCGATGCGGACGGAGGACCAATGGTTCGTCGCCGGGCTCACCCAGCAAGGCCTCGATGCGCCGCATCGCGCCAACGAGGTCGCGGCGGCCAAATTCGTCGAGCGGCTCAAGCAGGCCGCTGGCGGCCGCGGCATCGCTCATTTCATTGAGATGGCGGAAGACCGCATCGCCTTCTGGGGTTAGGGCCAGCGGCGTTGAGCGCCGATCCCGGCTGCGCGGCAGCACCGCGACAATCCCCTGATCGACCAGCCGCAGGACCAGCCGGCTCATCTGGCCGCGGTCCATGTCCAACTCCTCGGCTATGGTGGAGGACGTGGCATGGCCGCGCTTGCCCAGTTCGTAGATGACCCGGGCCTCGCTGAGACTATGAGGGCTCTTATGCATGCCCTCTTCGAGGAGGCCGATAATACGAGTATAGAAGCGATTGAAGGCACGAACCTGCGCGATATCGGCGGGATTGGCGGACATGTGCCCGACTCCGGGGGTGATTGTTGACACAATCAACCAACTAGTTGTCACAGTCAACTATGTCGGATAACGCTGCTTCAGCACGCCATAGACGGCACGAATGCCTTGGTCGGCACCGCCCAGCGGCCGGCCCGGACGCGCCTCGGGGACCCACCCGAAGATATCGAGGTGAACCCAGGCGCCGGCATTTGCGACGAACCGGCGCAGGAACAGCGCCGCTGTCATCGAGCCCGCAAAGCCGCCGCTGCCGGCATTGTTCACATCGGCGATCTTGGAACTCATCATCGCGTCATAGGGGTGCCAGAGCGGCATCTGCCACAACGGATCGTCGGTCGTGGCACCGGCCTGCATAAGGTCGCGGGCCAAGCCATCGTCGGTGCTGTAGAGCGGCGGCAGATCGGGACCGAGCGCGACGCGGGCCGCGCCGGTCAGCGTCGCCATATCGAGCAACAGTTCGGGGTGTTCCTCGTCGGCGAGCGCCAGAGCGTCAGCGAGGATCAGTCGACCCTCGGCATCGGTATTGCCGATTTCCACGGTGACGCCCTTGCGGGATTTGAGCACATCGCCCGGGCGGAATGCGGCACCAGCGATGGAATTCTCCACGATGGGTATCAGCACCCGCAGGCGGACGCGCAGCTTGGCTGACACGATGGCGTGGGCAAGACCCAGCACATTGGCGGCGCCACCCATATCCTTCTTCATCAGCAGCATGCCGGAGGCCGGCTTGATGTCGAGGCCGCCGGTATCGAAGGTCACGCCCTTGCCCACCAGCGTCACCTTCGGGTCGTGGGCATTGCCCCAGCTGAGGTCGACGAGGCGCGGCGCCTGTGAGCTCGCCCGGCCCACAGCATGAATCATCGGGAAGTTTGCACGCAACAAGTCGTCGCCTGTCGTGACCTTGATTTTCATCTTGCGAGTCGCGGCAAAAGCCCGGATTTCGCTCTCGAAGGCATCGGGGCCAAGATCATTAGCGGGGGTGTTGATAAGGTCGCGCGCCAGTGTAGCGGCCTCGACCAGGCGATCAACCTCGGCTGCGTCGGCTCCACCCGGCCCGGCCAGCACTGGAGCGGGCTTGCCTTCGCGATAGCGGTCGTAGCGATAGGCGCCAAGCCGGAAGCCGATGGCAGCCAGCGTCGGATCGCCAAGGGCGCCCTCAAGCCGATAGGTGCCGGCACTAAGATTGGCGCCGGCGAGGCCGGTGACGAGAGCAGGCCGCCGCACCGCGTCGCCCATACCGAAGAGATAAGCTGACAGCGCACCGTCGGCAGCCGGCAGCGCCAGGAGGCGCCCGCGCTGACCGGAGAAGCCGTTGGCCTGTGCCCAGGTTGCGTGGACTGCAGGGATGTCGGCGCCGGAGAGGCCCCCCTCATCGACGCAGATCAAGGGAATGATGTTGGCCTTGGGCATTGGCGAACTCCAGCTGGTTAGGCTTCCGTTGTATCGAGCCGGCGGTGTTGTCGCAACGCGCTGGCAGCACGCTTTAACCGGCTGTTAGGGTTAATGATTTATTGAACTCACATCGTGCCGCCTGGCTCGAGGAGTTGCTCGTGACGTCGCTGACCCGCCTTTACAGACCCCTGCGGACAGTGCTGCTGGCCGGTGTCGCGGTCGTGGCGATCAGCGCCTGTGCCTCGAACCGCGGCAGCATGCCCTCACCGGACTATTCCGGCATGCCGGCCGGCCAGAGCCAGCAGGGGCTGGCCGAACTCACCGCGCGCTACAAGGCCAACCCAAAGGACAAGGGCACAGCCATCCACTATGCGGCTGCCCTGCGTGCCGTGGGGCAGAGCCAACAGGCTGTTTCAGTGCTGGAAATCAGCGTCAGCTATTATCCGCAGGATGTCGATATCGCGGTTGCCTATGCCAAGGCATTGACCGCCGACGGGCGGTTCGAACAGTCCTTGCTGGTGCTTGACAACGTCATTCGTCCGGAAGCGCCGGACTGGAATGCACTGCTGGTCAAAGGCGCGACGCTTGACCAGCTGGGTCGCAACCAGGAAGCCCGGGCGCTTTATACGCAGGCGCTGGTATTCGCGCCGGGCGAAGCTTCGATCGAGGCCAATATGGGCCTCTCCTACGCAATGACCAACGAGCTTCCCGCGGCCGAACAGCATTTGCGCCGTGCGGTGCAGATGCGCGGCGCCACCAGCCAGATCCGTCAGAACCTGGCGCTGATCGTCGGATTGCAGGGGCGGTTCGAAGAATGCCGAGCCATGTATGCCGCCGAGCTGCCGGCCCCGCAGGTGGAGAGCAACATGGCCTATGTGCGGGCCCTGCTGACGCAGCAGAACCGCTGGGACATGATCGAGCAGGGCTGAGGGCTCGCATCGCGGCACCACCTGCCGCGCTTCGAAATCGCTGAGAATCCCGCGCGCTCTGGCGGCGAAGACCAGACCCAGACAATCGAAGCGTGGAAGCAGTCTCTACGTCGACTGCGACGCCGATGACGGATTCAGCCGCCGACCGCTCCAGCGACCGGCCCGCCGAATACCTTGATCATGGCGGGCGCCATGATGACGATGAACAGCACCGGCAGGAAGAACAGGATCAACGGCACCGTGAGCTTGGGCGGCAGCGAGGCGGCCTTCTTCTCGGCATCCATCATGCGGCCTTCGCGGCCTTCCTCGGCCATGACGCGCAGGGCCTGACCCACTGACGTGCCATAACGATCGGCCTGGATCAGGGCGGTCATGACCGACTTGACGCCATCGAGCCCGGTGCGCCGACCCAGATTGTCGTAGGCGCGTCCGCGGTCTTCGAGGAAAGCCAGTTCGGCGGTGGTCAGGGTCAGCTCTTCGGCCAGTGCGACGCTTTGGGCACCGATTTCCTTGGCGACACGCTTGAAGGCGTGTTCCATCGACATGCCCGCCTCGACGCAGAGCAGCATCAGATCGAGACAATCGGGCCAAGCCTTCTTGATCGATGCCTGGCGCTTGCTGGTCGTGTTCTTGAGCATCAGATTGGGGAGATAGACACCAAGAAGGCCCGCGCCGATAGCATAGACCAGGTTGAGATAGAGCGGGCGGTCGCCCGGGGACATGACCAGTACATAAAAGCCCGCCACCGCAAAGATGATCAGGGGTGTAATGAAGCGCATGAACAGGAAGGTGGTCAGGTGCCCCTGTCCACGAAAGCCGGCCATGGCAAGCTTGTCGACCGTGGCATCGTCCTGGAACGCCTTCTTGAGGTCGAAACGCTCAACCACATTCTTCATGTAGGTCTTGGTTTCGGTATTGCGGCGAATGCCGCGGCCTTCGGCGGCGACGCTTCCACCGCGCAGACGCGCCATTTCTTCAGCGCGCATCTTTTCGCGCTCGAGGGCGACGCGCTTGATGCGATCACGCATCTCGGACTTGACGATGAAGCTGGAGCCGAAAGTGAAGACGACGGCGGCCATCGAGATGGCTGCGAGTATGGCGATCAGGGAATCGCGCTCGGTCAGAAGTTGGAAGATGTTCACGACAGCACGCCCCCGTTGTGCATCAGTAATCGAACTGGATCATGCGGTTCATGACGAAGATGCCCAGAGCCAGCATGAACACGCCCACACCCAGCCAGATATGGCCCAAATCGGTAAAGAAGAGTGGGGCCAGATAGGCCGGCGACACTACGCTGACCAATGTGCCGACGACGAAGGGCAGTGAGCCGATAATGCCCGCGGAAGCCTTGGCTTCGGACGACATGGCCTTGATCTTCTGCTTCATCTTCTTGCGGTTGCGCAGCACCTTGGCGAGGTTGCCCAGGGCTTCGCTGAGGTTGCCGCCTGCCTGCTGTTGCACGGTGATAACGACCACGAAGAAGTTGACCTCGGCCAGCGGCACGCGATCGAGCAACACCGTCACCGCTTCCGTCATCGACATGCCGAAAGCCTGCTGGTCGAGCACGCGGCCGAATTCGGATCGCACCGGCTCCTTGGCGTCCTTGGCGACGACGCGGATGGAGTCGTTAAGCGGCAAGCCGGTCTTGACGCCACGCACGATGGCTTCGACGGCATTGGGCAACTCGTCCAGGAACTTGTCCTGATAGCGCTTGCGCTTCTGGCCCACATACATGCGCGGCAGCAGGTAGCCCGCGGCCAGAGCGAAGACCGGCGCCAGGTAGATCGGCACCTGAACGAGCACCAGGATCGCCAGCACAACGCCGCCGAAAATAACGCTGTTTCGAATGAAGGCGGCGGGCTTGATGGTCATGCCCGCCTGGAACAGCAGTTGCGGCAGCTTCACCCGCTTCCGAGCATTGAGCGCGTCGGTCTGAGACTTCAGCGCCTGCTGGACGCTCTTGCGGCGATCGTCGCGGGTGCGGGCAGCAGTGGCTTCGAGGCGATTGACGCGCACATCGCCCTGTAGCGCCTTGCGCCGCTTCTCGGCCCGGCCGCCGCCGAGTGCCGATGGAACAAGCGCAAATCCTGCCGCACCGACGGTCACCATGGCCAGGACAATAAGGAGAATAGTGGTCATCACGAATCCAGCAGCTGATGCTGTTCGGTGTTGGACTTTTCGAGCGCCTCGACGAGGTTGGCTTCCTCGTTGAAATACCGGGCGCGCTCGGCGAATTGGGGCTTGGTGATGCCGGTGGAGCGGTGCTTGCCGACCAGCATGCCGTTCGAATCTTCGCCCATGATGTCGTAGAGGAAGATGTCCTGGGTCACGATCACATCGCCTTCCATGCCGAGGATCTCGGTGATGTGGGTGATGCGGCGCGAGCCATCGCGCAGGCGGGCGGCCTGGACCACAACGTCGATGGACGAGGTGATCATCTCGCGGATGGTACGGCTGGGCAGGCTGTAGCCGCCCATAGTGATCATGGATTCAAGGCGCGACAGGGCTTCGCGCGGGCTGTTGGCGTGCAGCGTGCCCATCGAGCCGTCATGGCCGGTATTCATCGCCTGAAGCAGGTCGAAGCTCTCCGGGCC
>JBARWY010000199.1:0-8189 GCA_049647065.1 Devosia sp.
CTGCAGGTCAAGCCGGAAGGTGGCACCTATGGCATGATCTCGGGCGGCGCTGCTGCTCCGAACCTTGCGTTGCGCGTCGACGGCGTGCGTGAAGCGCTTGCCGGCTCGGCCTGGACCGAGGTGCCCGGCTCGCCGACCTTCTCGAATGACGACATCGCACTGGCAGTGCAGCAGATGGGCGATCTCAAGACCGCCAATCCCGACATCGGCGCGATTGTTCCCGTGGGTGGCTGGCCGATGTTCGCTCCCGACGGCTGGAAGAACTTCGTTGATGGCTTCAAGGCTGACGTTGACAGCAAGGCACTTGCATTGGTGGTCGCCGACACCCTGCCCCAGCAGCTCCAGCTGCTGAGCGAGGGCTATGCACATGGTCTCGTCGGCCAGCGGCCGTATGAAATGGGCCAGGTGGTCATGGACACGCTGCTTGCCTTGACCAAAGGCGAGACGGTGGAAGACATCATCTATACCGGCGTGGACGTCGTGACCGCCGAGAACGTAGCCGAATTCCTGAAGTAGGCACTTCATCCCGGAAGCAGGCCGCCAGAACCTCGTTCTGGCGGCCTGTTATTTTGATGTCTGATCATGCCGCTGGCTATTGTTTCGGTCAGTGCGCTCGTCATGTGACTACCCTGCCCTGTCCCTTTGGCTAGACGCCTGTATTCGGTAGGGCAAAGCCCCGCATTCTCGCAAAATTGTCGAAGGCTGGGGCCGCGTCCACGCGAGGCGCGACCTGAAAGTGGCACCGGCGATGCCGCAGCGTGCCCAAAATTCTATCTTGACACGATAAGGCGCCCTGCTGTTAATACGCATTAGCTGCTAATACGTATTAGCGAACTTGCGGGGGTTGGAGGAAGACGTGGCGGCCACTAAGCGCCTGACACAGAGGGACATTGCCAGGCTTGCCGGCGTAAGCCAGGCAACGGTGTCGCTTGTGCTCAATGGGGCCGTGAGTGCCGAAGGCCGAATCCCGCAGGAAACCCGCGAGCGGGTGAACAAGGCCATCCGCGATACCGGCTATGTCGCCGATCCGGTGGCGCGGCGGATGGCCAAGGGGCTCAACCGCATACTGGGCGTCTTCACCTACGAGCCCGCCTTTCCAAGTGCGCAGGCCGACTTTTTCACTCCATTCCTGCTTGGCATCGAAGAGGCCGCACAGGAGTTGGGCTACGACCTGTTGTTGCTGACGGGCGCCGCCGGTGGCGCGCAACGTAAGATATTCGGCAGCAATACCCGCCTGCGCCTGGCCGATGGCTGCCTCGTGCTGGGCCGTGAATTCGATCGCGACGAACTCGAACGGCTGGTTGCCGGCGACTATCCGTTTGTCGCCGTCGGCCGCCGCGACGATGCCGGTGGCCCTGTAGCATTTGTGGGCGGTGACTACACCTCCGGTACGGCCGCACTGGTCGATCGCGTGCGGGGACTTGGCCACACGCGGATCGCCTATGTCGGCCCCTCCTCCGGCGCCGAATCCACCCTTGACCGCTGGGCCGGATTCTCTGGCGCGATCGCCGGGCTGCATCTGGTGGCCCACATTTCCGAAGTCGGGCAGGACGGCAGCAAGACCCTGGATTTCCTTGTCGCCAGTGGCGCGACGGCGGTGTTCTTCACCGAACTCGCCGACGCCATCCAGGTGGACGAAGCGGCCCGCCGCCGCGGGATATCTGTGCCTGGCGCACTGTCCATCGTCGTGCTGGGCAATCATATCCGCGCCGAGCAGACCGGCCGCCGCTTCACTTCATTCTCGATACCCCGCGAGGCCATGGCCCGCGCCGCGACCCAGATGCTGGTGCGACGCGTCGAAAGCGACGCTGCCGTCGAGCAGATCCTGCTGCCCTGTGAACCGGTCGAGGGGGAAACCCTCGGCCCTGCCCTATCGAACAAGCCCTAAGACGAGACCATGACCACAAAAGAACTCAGCGCGGATATCCTTGTCGTCGGTGGCGGCCTTGGCGGCGTTGCGGCGGCGCTTGGCGCGCTGCGCAACGGCCGCAGCGTCATCATGAGCGAGGAATTTGACTGGCTCGGCGGACAGTTGACCAGCCAGGCCGTGCCGCCGGACGAGCATAGCTGGGTGGAGCAGTTCGGCATCACCCGCAGTTATCGCGCCCTGCGTACCGGCATCCGCCAGTATTACCGCGATCACTATCCGCTGACCGCGGCCAGCCGTGCCTGGGGCGACCTTAACCCTGGCGCCGGTTTCGTCAGCCGGCTCTGTGCCGAGCCGCGCGTTGGCGTCGCCGTCATCAACGCCATGCTGATGCCCTATATCGGCGGCGGCAAGCTGACGCTGCTGCAACCCTATCGGCCGTTTGCCGCCGATGTGCAGGGCGATACCGTACGCTCCGTCACGCTACGCCACCGTGACAATGGCGCCGAGATCGTCGCATCGGCACCCTATGTCATCGACGCCACCGAGCTTGGCGACCTGCTGCCAATGACATCAACCGAATATGTCACCGGGTTCGAAAGCCGCAGCCAGACCGGCGAGCCCAGTGCGCCCGACGTGGCGCAGCCGGACAATGTGCAGGCCGTCTCAGTGTGCTTCGCCATCGACCATGTCGATGGCGACCAGACCATCGACAAGCCAGCCAATTATGACTTCTGGCGCAAGTACCAGCCCAGCTTCTGGGGTGGTCCGCTGCTCGGCTTCAAGGCGCCGCACCCGCGCACGCTCGAAATCACCGAGCGCTCCTTCACGCCCAATCCCGATGACGATCCGCTGCTGGTCGATGCCGACCAGCGCCGCAATCCCGGGGACGGAAATCTCTGGACCTTCCGCCGCATCGCCGCGCGCCGCAACTTCGTGTCCGGCGCCTATGGGTCGGACATCTGCCTCGTGAACTGGCCGATGATCGACTACATGGAAGGCTCGATCATCGACGTGTCCGAAGAGGAAAAGGCCCGGCATCTCGATGCCGCGGCAGAACTCTCCTACTCGGTGTTCTACTGGCTGCAGACCGAGGCTCCGCGCGTCGATGGCGGCGTCGGCTTCCCTGGCCTGCGCCTTCGTGGCGACGTTACCGGCACCGATCATGGCCTCGCCATGGCGCCCTACATCCGCGAAAGCCGGCGCATCCAGGCGGTCACCACCATCGTCGAGCAGGATGTGTCGATGACCATCCATGGCAACCAGCTGTCCAGGCAGTATCGCGACAGCATTGGCGTGGGCATGTACCGCATCGACCTGCATCCTTCGACGGGCGGCGACAACTACGTCGATGTCGAATCCGCGCCGTTCGAAATTCCGCTCGGCGCCCTGCTGCCGCAGCGCGTGAAGAACCTGCTGCCGGCGGGCAAGAATATCGGCACCACGCATATCACCAACGGTTGCTACCGGCTGCATCCGGTCGAGTGGAATGTCGGCGAAGTCGCCGGGCTGCTCGCCGCACACTGTCTCAACAACGGGCTCACACCACACCAGGTGCAGGAAAACGACGCCCGGCTCAACGACTTCCAGGCGCGTCTGCATGGCGAGGGGATCGAAATCCACTGGCCGGACGTCCGTGGCTACTAATCAAAACAGGAGGAAAAACATGTCCAAATACACATCTCTCAAATCCACCGTCGCGATGGCGGGACTGATCCTGCCGCTCGCCTGGAGCGGCGTTGCCTGGGCACAGGATGCCGTCAATCTGCGCATGACGATCTGGAGCGCCAACGAGGCGCATCTGGCGATGTTCGGAGAGATCGCGGAGGGCTTCAAGGCCACGCATCCGAACGTGTCGGTCACGTTCGAACCCATCCCCTTCGACAATTACACCACGACCCTGACCACTCAGATAGCCGGCGGCAATCCGCCGGACCTGGCCTGGATCCTTGAAACCACGGCCGCCGATTTCGTCAATTCGGGCGCCCTGGCGCCGCTGACCGACGCGTTCACCGCGACCGAGGGCTATGACATTGCCGATGTCAGTGCGCAGGCGACCGCGCTGTGGACCAAGGACGGGCAGCTTTACGCCTATCCCTTCTCAACCTCGCCCTTCGCCATCTTCGCCAACAATGACGTGCTGACCGCCGCCGGGGCCAAGACTCCGGCTGAGCTGATCGCTGCCGGCGAATGGACCTGGGACAATGCCTTTGCCAATGCAGCCATCGTCGGCCAGAGCGGCAAGACCGGTCTCGTCGTTCGCGACTTCAAGTTCCAGACCTGGCAGAACCTGGCCTCGATCTGGAACGGTTGGGGCGCATCGCCATGGTCGGAAGATGGCAAGACCTGCACCTTCACCGAGCAGCCGATGGTCGATGCCCTGACCGCCATCCACAAGGCTGTTTTCGCCGACAAGGCCCTGCCCGGGCCGGGTGAGGATATCGACTTCTTTGCCGGCGAAACCGGCATGACCATCACCCAGATCTCGCGGGCATCGCTGCTGCCCAAGGAAAATCCCTTTGACTGGGACCTGGTGCCGCTGCCCGCAGGACCGGCTGGTGAGTATGCCGTGGTCGGCCAGGCCGGTGTCGGCGCGTTCGCCGCCAGCCCCAATGCCGCTACGGCCGTCGAATTCCTCGCCTACATGACCAACAAGGAAAACAGCCAGAAGCTGGCCCAGTTCTTCCCGCCGGCCCGTGCGAGCCTGCTGAATTCGACCGCCCTCGCCGCGACTAACCCGCTGCTCTCGGCCGAACAGATCGAGACTGTGGTCATCAGCGGCATTGCCAATGGCAAGGTGTTGCCCGGCCACACCAACTTCGCGCAGATCCAGCAGACGGTGCGCGCCGGCCTCGACGCCCTCTGGGTGGCCGATGCCGACGTGCCGGCCGTGCTGCAATCGGTCTGCGATAGCGTCAGCCCGCTGCTTGCCCGCTGATTGCGCATAATGACGGGGCTGCCCGCAGCCCCGTCTCCACCTTCCGCCCCACCGGAGCGCAGTATGACGACGGCAATTCCGCCGAGAAAACGGCCATTCTGGACTATCGAGCGCCGTGACGCGGTCGCCGGTTATGCGTTCATTGCGCCGCAGCTGATCGGCACCATTGTCTTCGTGCTGATCCCGCTGGGGCTGGTGTTCTGGTATTCGCTGCACGAATGGAACGTGCTGGCCAACAGCTTCAACTTCGTTGGCGACGCCAATTATCAGCAATTGCTGCGCGACCCATCCCTGCCCAAGGTGTTGACGGCCTCGGCGATCTTCTCGGCGGGCCTGGTCGTGCTCAACATGAGCCTGGCGCTGCTGCTGGCGGTGCTGCTCGACCAGAAGCTGCGCGCCATCGTGGTCTTCCGCACGCTGTTCTTCTCGCCGGTCGTCGTTTCGCTGGTTGCCTGGACCATCGTCTGGAGCTTCCTGCTGCAGAACAATGGCGGCATCAACGGCTTCCTGCAGATGTTCGGCATTACCGGGCCGAACTGGCTGCGCAACCCCAGCACCGCCATGCTCTCCGTCATCGTGGTGCAGGTGTTCAAGAATGTCGGGCTCAACATGATCCTGTTCCTGGCCGCGCTGCAGGGCGTGCCAAAGGAACTCTACGAGGCCGCGCGAGTCGATGGCGCTTCGCCATGGAAGCAGTTTCGTCGCATCACGGTGCCGATGATTTCGCCGACGATCCTGCTGACTTCGATCATTACCATTGTCGGCTCGCTGCAGGTGTTCGCGCAGATCGCCGTGCTGACCCAGGGCGGTCCGGGCGTCTCGACCACCGTGCTGGTCTATTACCTCTATCAGCAGGCCTTCCAGTTCCACTTCTTCGGCTATGGCTCGACGCTGTCGATCCTGCTGTTCCTTATTGTCGCCGTGCTGACCTTCGTGCAGTGGCAATTGCGCAAGCGGATCGTGTTCTATGAAAACTGAGCTGTCCCCTCGCATCAAGATCGCGCTGTACGGGCTGATGTGCGTGCTGCTGATTCCGTTCGTGTTCCCCACGTGGTGGATGGTCACCTCATCGGTGAAACCGATCAGCGACATCTTCGCCTTCCCGCCTGACCTGTGGCCGCGCCGTTTCGACTGGACCACCTACCAGAAGGTGTTCGAGCTGCAGCCGTTTGCCCAGCAATACTGGAACTCGGCCTATATCGCTGCGATCGTCACCGTTGGCACCATGATCTTCTCGTCGATGGCCGGCTACGCCTTCGCGCGCATCAAGTTTCCCGGCGCGAATTTCCTGTTCACTATCGTGCTGCTGGGCCTGCTGATCCCGTCTGAGGTCACCATCGTGCCGCTGTTCCAGATGTTCCTCAAATGGGGGATGATCAACACACATTGGCCGCTGATCCTCGTGCCGATCTTTGGTGCGCCGTCGGTCTTTGCTACCTTCGTGATGCGCCAGTTCTTCATCGCCCTACCGGGCGAGCTGGAGGAGGCGGCGCGCGTGGACGGGCTGGGGCGGTTCAAGATCTTCTGGATCATCGCGCTGCCGCTGGCCAAGCCCGCGCTCGGCGCCGTCGCGATCTTCACATTCCTGCATAGCTGGAACCTCTATCTCGAGCCGATAGTCTTCATCTCGGCCCGCGA
Source organism: Devosia sp. (assembly GCA_049647065.1). Classification (GTDB taxonomy): domain Bacteria; phylum Pseudomonadota; class Alphaproteobacteria; order Rhizobiales; family Devosiaceae; genus Devosia. The sequence continues at coordinate 6,444 of JBARWY010000199.1, forward strand.
CATGTTCACCCTGCCCCAGGCCCTGACGCAGTTTACCGACGCCTATGGCGGCGCCATGTGGAACATCCAGATGGCCGCGGCGACCATGACCGCCCTGCCCGTGCTGGTCGTGTTCATCGTCGCCCAGAAACAGTTCGTCGAGGGCCTCGCCCATACCGGCCTCAAGGGCTAAAGGATTTATTCGATGGCGCCTGTCACCCTCAACCACGTCAAGAAAAGCTATGGCGACGCTCCGGTCATCCATGGCGTCGACATCGAGATAGCGGACGGCGAGTTCGTCGTCCTGGTCGGGCCATCGGGCTGTGGCAAGTCCACCCTGCTGCGGATGATTGCTGGTCTCGAGACCATCACCGATGGCGAAATCTCTATCGGCTCCCGTGTGGTCAACGACCTCGACCCAAAGGACCGGGACATCGCCATGGTGTTCCAGAATTATGCGCTCTATCCGCATATGACAGTCGAGACCAATATGGGTTTCTCCTTGGAGCATCGCGGCGCCAGCAAGGCCGAGATCGCCGAGCGGGTGAGCTGGGCTGCTGACATCCTGGGCCTCGTGCCACTGCTCAAGCGCTATCCGCGCCAACTCTCCGGTGGGCAGCGGCAGCGCGTGGCCATGGGCCGCGCCATCGTGCGCAACCCGCAGGTGTTCCTGTTCGACGAGCCCTTGTCCAACCTCGATGCCAAGCTGCGCGTGGTCATGCGCGGCGAGATCAAGAGCCTGCACCAGCGGCTCGGTGTCACGACGGTCTATGTCACGCATGACCAGGTGGAAGCCATGACCATGGCCGACAAGATCGTGGTCATGAACGCTGGCAAGGTGGAACAGATCGGTGCGCCCCTCGAGCTCTACGACCGTCCGGCCAACCAGTTCGTCGCCGGCTTCATCGGATCGCCCTCGATGAACTTTATCGGCGGCAAGATCACTCCAGAGGGCTTCGTCGCCGCGGGGATCACCCTGCCGCTGCCAGCCAATGTAAGTGGCGGCAATGCCACCTATGGCATTCGGCCGGAACATTTCGAGCTGTCACCGGACGGCTTGCCGGCGACAGTCCTGCTGGTCGAACCCATGGGGTCGGAGACCCAGGTGACGATGACGCTGGGGGAACATAAGGTCATCGGCGTGTTCCGCGAACGGGTTCAGGCCATGCCAGGCTCGACCCTCAGTGTCCGGCCGGATGTCGCCAATATACATCTCTTCGATGTCAGCACCGGCCTGCGGATCAACTGAATGCCCACCTATCCCGAGACTCAACTCCATCGCGCCATCACCGCTGGCGAGTTTCCCATCATCGTTTCGCTACCGCGTCACGATTTGGACCTCGCCCGGGCGGCGCTCGACGGGGGTGCGGGCGCCATCAAGGCGCATCTCAATGCCTTTCACAGGGCCAGCGGCACCACTTTCGGCAGCTTTGCCGAGGAGCGCCCCTTTCTTGAAAGTCTTGCGAAGCTCGGTGCACCGATGCTGGTCATGGCCGGGCAGGAAACCGTGCCCACAGTCGAGGAAATGGACGCCCTCGCGGAACTCGGCTTCGAGGGCTTCAACGTCTATGTCGATCATCTGCAGCCGCACCTGCTGCAATCTCGGCTGCGACCGATGCCGGCACTCTCCGCAACCAGCACCGATGATGATATCGCCCGCCTCGCGGCGATCCCCGGCGCGATGATCGAGGCATCGATCATGGATTTCACGGATTACGGCACGGCCCTGACCGGGGAAGACTTCGCTCGCTACAGGCACATCGCCGG
>JBARWY010000200.1:0-16522 GCA_049647065.1 Devosia sp.
CCGCGCTTCGTCGCCGGCGCAGAAGCCCGCCGCCGAAGTGCGGGCACTGCGCATGGCCTATTACGAATATGTCGCCGGCGGTGACGGTCCCAATGTCGTAGTTATCGAGGACATGGATTTTCCCCACGCCATCGGCGGCTTCTGGGGCGAAATGCAGGTGGCACAGCACAAGGGCCTCGGCATTGCCGGAACGCTGACCAATGGCGTGCTGCGCGATCTCGGAATGCTCGATGAAGGCTATCAGGTCATTGCCGGCTCGCTCGGCCCCAGCCACGCCTTCGTGCATGTGATCGAGCTCGATTGCCCGGTGACGGTATTCGGGATGCAGGTGCGTCCTGGTGATTTGATCCATGCCGATCGCCATGGCGGCGTGGTCATCCCGGCGGAACATATCGAGCGCATGGCTTGGGCTATCGACGTGGTAATGCGCAAGGAAGTGCCGATCCTGACGGCGGCCCGGGCGCCGGGATTTACGGTGGAGAAGCTCAAGGCGGCTTGGCTTGAGGCGGACAAGATTTCGTAGGGGTCTTGATCCGGTACCAGCTACAGATCGTCATCCTCAGGCTTGAGCCGAGGACACCTCACTGGCGATCATAGGGAAGTGTAAAGTTCTCGGCTCAAGCCGGAGGTGGATGTGAGAAAGGCCGGTGCTTCCACCGGCCTTCTTGCTCGCCTAGGCCTTCGCCTGCATCCGGTCCAGCCGGAGCTGCGCGGCGCGGCGGTGGCCTTCGAGACCTTCGCTGGCCGACTGGCGGGCGGCCGGGGGAGCGACTTGCCTGACACCCTCTTCGTCGAGCCACTGATGGGTGGCGATCTTCACATAAGCGCCGACCCACAGGCCGCCGGTATAGGCGCCGGCGCCCATGGTGGGGAGCGTATGGTTGGTGCCCGAGCACTTGTCGGAATAAACCACGCTGGCCAGCTCGCCGATGAACAGCGAGCCGTAATTCCTCAACTTTTTGGCGAAAGCCTTGGCATCTGCCGTGTGTACCTGCAGGTGCTCGGCGGCGATCAGGTCGGAATAGGCGATCATCGCTGCTTCGTCGGCGCAGACGGTGATCTCGCCATAGTTGATCCAGGCTTCGCGGGCAGTGGTAGCGGTCGAGAGCGTTGCCAGCTGCTTCTCGATTTCGACCAGCGTCGCCTCGGCTAAAGCCTTGTCGGTGGTGATCAGGCCGACGCGGGTGCGGATGTCATGCTCGGCCTGGGCCAGCATGTCGGTGGCGATCATTTCGGCATCACCGGTCTTGTCGGCGACGATGAAAATCTCTGACGGGCCCGCCAGTTGGTCGATGCCGACCGGGCCGAACACCTGGCGCTTGGCCTCGTTGACGAAGGCATTGCCGGGGCCGACGATCTTGTTGACGGCGGGCACGCTCTCGGTGCCATAGGCCATGGCGGCGATGGCCTGGGCTCCGCCGATCTTGAATATGCGGTCCGCGCCCGAGAGGTGGCAGCCGGCGATCATGGCCTTGTGAGCATTGGGCGGAAGACAGGCGATGACCTCGTCGACGCCGGCGACCTTGGCCGGGACGATGGTCATTATTGGTGCGCTGAGAAGGGGATAGCGGCCGCCGGGCACGTAGCAGCCGACGCGCTGGATCGGGATGACGCGATGGCCCATATGCACGCCGGCGAGGGTTTCCACTTCCAGCGGCAGGATGGTGGCGAGTTGCGCTTCGGCGAATTTGCGCACATTGGCGATGGCGAATTCGGTGTCCTTGCGGGTCTGCGGATCGAGCTCGGCTACGGCGGCTTCGCGTTCCGCAGCAGTGACTTCGAACACCAAAATGTCCGACTTGTCGAACTTGGCCGAATATTCGCGTACGGCGGCATCGCCGTTCTTACGGACATTGGCGATGATCTCGCTGACCAGCGTTTCCACCGGCGCATTGTCGCCTATCGAGGAGCGCTCGGGCGCCTTTACATAGCTGACGCCGGGGAAGGGGGAGGTGGTGTTCTGGGTCATTCGCAGGGCACTCCGAAAGCGTAACCGAAGGCGCCAATGCGTTAGCAGACTGCTAGCATCGAGCGTCACATAAGGGTGTCGTTTTGATCTTGCATACGTATTCAAAATTTGCCAGAGTTTTTTGGCAAAATCCATCTCGGCCCCAGTCGAGGCGGTAGGATGGTGATGAACAGAGTTATTCCTGCGAGGTCCGATTTGGAGGGCGCCGTCACGGTGCCGCTGCCGCTGTTGCTGCTGCCGGGCACCGGCTGCGACGAGCGCCTGTTCGCCCCCATGCTGGCCCGGCTCGGTGTGCCGGTCGCCATTGTCGCCGATATGGCGCAGGCGGGGACAAGCGCCGAGCTCGCCGCCCGCATCCTCGCCGATGCGCCGGAGCGGTTTTCGCTGCTCGGCTTCTCCCTTGGCGGCATCGTCGCGCTCGAAATGATGGCGCAGGCGCCCGGACGCATCGCCCGGCTGGCGCTGCTCGACACCACGGCCCGGCCGCTGCCGGATGACGAGGTCGATCGCCGCCTTGCCCAGGTCGAACGCGCCGAAGCGGCTGGCATGGACGATTATGTGCTGGAGGGCTGGAGCCGCTCGGTCGCTGCCGCCAACCGCGACAACGCGGCCTTGCGCGACACGATCACGGCCATGGCGCGTGACCTCGGCGCGTCGCGTCTGAAATTACAGGTAGACGTCGCCATCACCCGCGCCGACAGCGGGCCGCGCCTTGCCTCAATAGCCGTGCCTACGCTGATCCTCGCCGGCGAGGCCGAGCAGGTCTGCTCGCTCGAGGGGCATCAGGAGATGGCCGAGGCCATTCCGGGCGCCCGATTTTTTACCATTCCTCTTGCCGGCCATTTCGCGCCGCTTGAAAATCCAGCCGCAGTGGCGCGTCATGTACGCGAGTGGCTGGACTGGACAGACATCAATCAGGCCATTCCGGCAGACGACCAAGGAGCGATCATGAGCGACATCGAGACCAACCCCAAGGCCAAGGGCGCCTCACCGTCGCTTCGCAACGAAGAAAGCGTGCTGCAGGTGGAACGTCGCGACTATCCCGACCTGGCGCCGACCAACCGGAAGCGCAGCCAGGCGCTCGAGGGGTTCGACGACATCTACACTGACATCGTCGACTACATCATCCGCTGCACGCACAAGATCTGGGATGAGCGCGATATCGGCCTGATCTACACCCACTACACGCATAACTGTGTGCTCTATGGCACCACCGGCACAATCTACAATCGCGAGGATGTGGTGCGCGATACCATCCAGCGTCTGGTCTCGTTCCCCGAGCGGCGCGGCATGGGCACGCAGGTCATCTGGAACGGAAATGACCAGGACGGCTTCTATACCAGTCACCTGGTGACCGGCTCAGGCCGGCACACCCAGTATGGCCATCTCGGCCAGCCGACCGGCAGGCCTTTTGTCAGCCGCACGATTGCCGACTGCATGATCCATCGGAACAAGATCTATCGTGAGTGGGTCGTCGCCGACCAGATGGCCATCATCAAGCAGCTCGGGCTCGACCCCAACCACTTCGCGGCGCGCACTGCCAAGCAGAAATTCGATGCCGGGCTCACTTCTCTCGATATCGGCGAGAACCGTCGTTTCCTGGGCCAGACGCCGCCCGCCGAGAAGGCCGATAGGTCGCTCGCCCATAATGACATCGAAGTGCAAACCATCGAGATGCTGCATGAGGTGTTTACCAAGCGCATGTTCGGCCGCATCGCGCAGGATTACGCGCCCAATGCGCAATATCATGGGCCGCTGATGAAGGAGCTCTATGGCGTAGCCGCCATTATCCACCAGCATCTGGGGCTGATCGGCTCGCTGCCTGATGCCAGCTATGAAATCCAGCATGTAGCGTCCAACCCGTGCGAGGAGGGGGGCACCAAGGTAGCCGTCCGTTGGATCATGGAGGGCCACCACCTCGGCTACGGCATCCTGGGCGAACTGGGCGACCCGACCGGCAAGCGCGTCCAGGTGATGGGCATGAGCCACTATCACTGGAAAGACGGCAAGATCGTCGACGAGTGGAACGTCTATGACGAGCTCAGCCTCCTGGTGCAGGTCAAGCTCGGCCAACTCGCCGAAGCCACGTAGCGGCGGCAAGTCATCGCTGACAGGGGTGGCGACCAAAGAGCTGAGCCGCTGGCCCTTTCGGATGTGACAAATGGGAAGTGCGAGCAAGCATGCCCGCTTCGACCATCTCGCACCGCTCCCGCGCCGGCTTGCCCATCTGTTCCGTTGTGATGTACGATCGAGGACCGTGCGCAAGTCGCGCGCAATGGCCCGACGGGATTGCACTCCCCATGTCGGGCCATTTGCTTTTCTGCAACACCTGTTGCGGCATGTGCGCAACAGGTAGCCATTTTGTCATATGCTTAAGGTTCGGCGTGTTGTCGTGGACCATCAATGCACCTACCTTGTCCGTTCCTAGGAGGCCTAAAATGTTTGTACGTGCACTTCTCATCGGCGCATCGCTCGCCGCCATCGGCTCGGCGTCTGCTCAGGCCGCCGATCTGATCATCCCGACGACCCCACAGCCGATCTATGAGGCTGCTGGTTTCGATTGGGAAGGTCTCTATGTCGGCGTTCGCGCCGGTGGCCAGTTCGTCGGTTCGGACGCCAGCCTTTACGCTGGTTACCCGATCAACTCGACTTCGGGCGTCCTCGGCGCTGCTGTCGGCGTGAACTTCATCCCCGTCGATCCCTTCCTGATCGGCGCTGAAGTCACCGGCGACTACATCTGGAACAACTCGTTCAGCACTGGCGAATTCTTCGCCAACCTGCGCGCTGGTGCGGTCCTGACCGATTCGGTCCTGGTCTATGCCATCGGCGGTCTCGGCACCAACAACCGTACCGGCTTCAATCAGGCCGTGTACCAGGTTGGCGCCGGCGTTGAACTCGCTGTCACCGACTCGGTCTCCGTTCGCGGTGAACTGGTTGGCCAGGGCGACTTCGACGGTGCTGCCGACCCCTTCTTTGAAGGTGCCAAGGCAACCGTTGGTGTGTTCTACCACTTCTAAGATTTGGTTAGTTCAGCTTTGAGCGGCCGCCTTCGGGCGGCCGTTTTCGTTTGTGGGCGTCGGGTCTTCGGCCCTTTGCTGTGCGGCCCGGCGAGCTCGCCCTCTAAGCGCATTCTCAGCGGTGAACTCTTCGACAGCGGAGAGCGTTAGGCTGCGAGGTCACCAAGAGGAGAGAACAATGCCTAATACGAAGCAGGATCGCGCCCGCGTCGCGGGCGGCCAGGATCATGAAGTGAAGTATGAAGCCGGCAAGACCGGCGCTTCGAGGTCCGAGGTGAAAGACGCCGTGAAGTCGGAAGGCAACAGCCGCAAGGCTGTGGAAAAGAAGCTGGGCTCGAAATGACCCGCGACGAGCCATCGGCAGGCGAGAATGCTGCCAACAAGAATGATGTCGCCGACCCGCATCCCTCCATGGAAGAGGATTACGACAAGATCCCGCACCCTGGCGGGACGAAGACGCCACGTGGCCCCGACATCGGACCGAACACTTATGCTCATGATGGCAAAAAGGCGCCGCCACGTCCCAAGAACGAGGGATCTGGTCCAGAATGACTTCCATAACGCTGGATGATGACCTGCTCGATGGTGTCGAGCAGTTCATTGCGGACCGCGATGAGCCGCAGCGTGGAAAGATGACCTACGACGATGCGATAAGCGTCATTGTGCGAGATTGGCTGATGGGACAGGGCTACATTGCGCTTCCCGATGACGCCGATCAGGTCACGCCCGCGCTTAAAGCCGCGAGGGTGCCAAAATCGTGAGAGGGTAGGCGGATCTGGAGATTACCAGCTCGTCTTCTTCCGCTTTGGCGGCCTCGTCTCTTGCTGCGCACCTCACTCGCCGGAGACCCGAGGCCCCGATACCGGCTGTTTCTAGGACACGAGCAATGCGGCATTAGGTTCTGGAATGACGCACAAGGTCACTGCCGCGTAACCAGTTCTACGACACGTTTTTCATCGATTGACTGTTCAGCGGCTAGCACGATCTCGAGACTTTTGACGGCGGCTTCCATGTCGTTGCTCAGGTCAAGATCCTCGCGGATCGCCTTGAGGAAAAATGCCTGCTCTCGGTCGCACAGATCCTGGTGGGTGGGCTCGTCTTCCGTAGAGATGAACTCGTCCGGCGTGAGGAAATTCTTGTCGGGGCCGACTTGCGCGTGATGGTAGCGGAGCATGTCGGTCTTGGTGTGGCGGTCAATATCAGCGGAGTCGGTAATTTCGGTGAGCTTGTCCTTGCCCTCCGACGCTGCCGGGACCATCGAAACCGAGCCGTTGGGGCCGATCACGTCCTTCACGAAATAGGCGGTCTCGCTCATCATCGGACCCCAGCCGGCTTCGTACCAGCCGACCGAGCCGTCATCGAAGGTGACGTGCAGGTGGCCGTAATTCTGCTTTTCGGCAGCGTCCCATAGCTTGGCGCCGATGCCGTGCACGCGGACGGGCCTGGCGCCGGTCATCTGGCACATCACGTCGACATAATGCACACCGCAGTCGACGATGGGCGTGAGCGAATCCATCAGATTCTTGTGGCCAAACCAGGCTGGACCATTGCTCTGCTGATTGAGATTCATCCGCATCACCAGCGGCTTGCCGAGCGTCTTGCTCAGCTCAATGAACCTGATCCAGCTTGGGTGGACGCGCAGGATATAGCCGAGCACCAGTTTGCGATGGGTCCGCCGAGCGGTGGCGACGACGTTCAGCGCATCCTCGATATTGGTGGCAACAGGTTTTTCCATGAAGACATGCGCACCGGCTTCCATCGCCTTGATGGCATATTGGGCATGAGTGTCGGGGTAGGAGTTGATGGAGACCGCGTCGGGCCTCGTGGCCGCCAGCGCTTGATCGAAATCCTCGAATATCGGAATACCCGTGAACGCCTCCGGTAGCGCCATCGACTTCATGGAGCGGCTCATCAGCCCCACAATCTCGAAGCCTGGATTGCTGACATAAGCATTGGCATGAGAGCGTCCCATATTGCCGAAGCCGACGACGAGAATTCTTATTGGCGCGCTCATCTCGAGTCTCCCTGTTTGGCGACACGAGACCATGGCGCGGCAGGCGAGGGCAAGGTGGTTGGCATCGGCTTGCTGATCGGCTACGGGCCATGCAAGCATTGGATGGCTGCCAATCGAGGCCCACGTGACCACTGACACCAAGACATCCGGCGCGCCCAAGGATTATGAAAGCTTCTGCGCGGAGCTGGCCAGGCGGCAGGGCTCGCTCAGCCGACGGCTGGACCAGGTTGCGCGGTTCTTTCTGAACCACCCTGAGGAGGTAGCGATCAGTACGCTGGTGACGCTCGCCGATCACGCTCAGGTGCCGCCCGCGACGATTACGCGCTTTGCCAAGGAACTCGGGTTTGCCGGCTTTGCCGAATTGCAGGCGGTATTCCGCGAGCGGCTGGTGGGGCCACGGATGGCTTATGGCGAGCGCGTCAGCAAGCTGCGGACTGGCGAGATCGACGATACCGACCTTCAGGATTCGGGCCGGGTATTCGAGGGTTTCGTGCAGGCCGCGGTCAATTCCCTCGTCCGCATCGAAGAGAGTCTCGATCGGACGGAATTGTCCGCTTTCGTTGATGTGTTGGCGGGCTGCGATGTCGTGCATGTCGCCGCCGCCCGTGGCGCCTTCAGCATCGGCGCCTATTCGGTCTATGGTCTCGCCAATATCGGCAAGCGGGCCCATTTGGTGGATAATCTTGGCGCCATGCGCGCCGAGCAGCTCGGCGCCATGGGTCCCAACGATGTGCTGCTGGCCGTAACCTTCGATGACTATACCCCTGAAACGGTGGAGGCGGCGCGAGTGGCCGCCTCGCGCGGGCACACGGTGCTTGCCATCACCGATAACGAGCTCAGTCCGGTTGTGGGGCTCGCCAGCCACGTGCTGTACGTCACCGAGGCGCGGCTGGGGCATTTTCGGTCACAGGTGCCGGCGCTGGTGGTGTGCCAGGCGATCATCGTCAGTCTGGGACGGCGGCTGGGCGAAAGGGACAGTTCTGGCAAAATGAAATCAAAGAACCAAAAAACGAAAAACGAAAAATAGATTGCAAGTCGGTTCGGCCTCGGCGATGGTGGCGCCAGAGGGGGACATCGACATGCAGGCCAGTTTCGATTTTTCCGGCGCGTCAGTGCTGGTTGTCGGTGCGAGCCGGGCCGGTATTGGCGCATCGATCGCCCGGGCCTTTCAGGCGGCGGGCGCCGAGGTGATCATCACAGGCGTCGAGGATCAGCCCGCAGAGGAAGACCGTGGCCGCTTCCGCTACGAGAAGCTCGATGTGACCGACACCCCGGCTGTTCGTGCGCTGGGCAGCACGATCGACAAGCTCGACGTGCTGATCAACTGCGCCGCCATCACAGCGCGGGGCGAGGAAATGGAGCCCAGCTTTTTCGAGAAAGTGGTCAACGTCAATTTGCATGGCACATTCCGCACAGCAGAGACGTTCTACCCCCATCTCAAGGCTAGTGGCGGGCGGCTGATCAACATCGCCTCGATGTATGCCCGCTTCGGAAGCCCGCGTAATCCGGCCTATGGCGCCAGCAAGGCTGCCGTGGAGCAACTGACCAAATCGCTGGCCATCGCCTGGGCGCCGGATGGCATCCGCGTCAATGCCGTGGCACCTGGCTTCATCGTCACCGAGCAATCGGCGCGCAGCCGCACCGATCCGGTGCATGTCGCCAATGTCAGCGCGCGCACGCCGCTGGGGCGCTGGGGCCAGCCGGACGACATTGTCGGCGTCGTGCTGTTTCTGGCGTCGGAGGCTTCGGCCTTCATCACCGGCGCATGCCTGCCGGTGGATGGGGGATATTCGGTCGTATAACGTGTCGGGTGGTTGAGGAGCTGCCAGACTTGGAGAGAACGACATGACTGGGTACAACGATGTGGGCGTTGCCGTTATCGGCACGGGCTTCATCGGCACGGTGCACCTGTGGGCGCTGCGCAGGCTCGGCGTCCGCGTCACCGGCGTGCTGGGGTCCAGCGCCGGGCGCGGCGCCGAGCGAGCGGCGGCGTTGGGCGTCAGCCAGGCCTATGCCTCGCTCGACGAACTGCTGGCCGACCCGGCGGTCGACGTCGTGCATGTGACGTCGCCCAACCACGCGCACTATGCGCAGGTGAAGGCCATCCTTGCGGCCGGCAAGCACGTCGTCTGCGAAAAGCCGCTGGCTATGACCTCGGTGGAATCGGCCGAGATGGTCGAGCTGGCGCGCGCCAGCGGACGCGTGGCCGCCGTCTGCTACAATACCCGCTTCTATCCTCTCAATCAGCAGGCCCACGGCATGGTCGCCGCCGGCGAGTTGGGGGAGATCAGGCTGGTAACCGGCCATTATCATCAGGATTGGCTGGCCAAGGCGACCGACTGGAACTGGCGGCTCGAAACCGACGAGGGTGGCACGCTGCGCTCGGTGGCTGATATCGGCACCCACTGGGTCGACCTGACGAGTTTTATCAGCGGGCTCAAGCCGACTTCTGTGCTGGCTGAACTGGCAACCTTCATTCCCGAGCGACTGAAGCCGCTAGGGCCTGTTGAGACTTTCTCCAGAATCAGTGACCGGGCCAATGAGACACGGTCTGTCGAGACCGACGATGCCGGGCTGATCCTGCTGCGCTTCGCCAATGGGGCGCGTGGGTCGATCACCACCAGCCAGGTCAGTCATGGCCGCAAGAATGCGATGAGCTGGGAAATCTCGGGGGCAGACGGCTCGGCGGCCTGGCACTCGGAACATCCTGACCACCTGTGGCTAGGGCGCCGCGATGAACCCAACCAGATATTGCAGCGCGATCCGGGCCTGATGAATGCGCTGGGCGCCGCCGCCGCGAGCCTGCCCGGCGGCCATGTCGAGGGCTTCGCCGACACGTTCTTTTCGTTCTTCCGGGCCGTCTACAGCGACGTACTTGCCGGAGCACGCTCGGCAGGGTCAAACTACGCCAGCTTCGAGGATGGCCACTACGAGATGCTGTTTTGCGACGCGGTGATCAAAAGCGCCAAAGAAGGCCGCTGGATCGATGTGGAGGGGTAGGGATGAAGCTCGGAATTCTGACGGCGCCGTTCGCCGATACCGATCTGCTGGACGTCGCCGACTGGGCATCGGGGAATGGCTTTACGGCGCTCGAAGTCGCGTGCTGGCCTGGGGTGGGTGGCGAAACACGGCGCTATGCGGGCACTTCGCACATCAATGTCGACGGGCTGTACGCCAGCAAGGCTAGTGAGATCGTAGATGCGCTGACCGCCAAGGGAGTCACCATTTCGGGCCTCGGCTACTACCCCAATCCGCTGCATGCCGATGCCGCCCATCGCGAGCAGGTCATCGGCCACTTGAAGAAAGTCATCACCGCGGCGAGCCTGCTCAAGGTGCCGGTGGTCAACACCTTCATGGGCGGCGATCGTACGCTCAACATCGAAGAAAACTGGACCCGGGCCCAGGCCATCTTCCCCGATATCGTCGCGCATGCGCGCAATGCCGGGGTGACGCTGGCGTTCGAGAACTGCCCAATGATCTTCAGCCATGACGAATGGCCTGGCGGGCACAATATTGCTTATTCGCCCAAGATCTGGCGGCGCATCTTTGACACCTGGAGCGAGGGCGTCGGCATGAACTACGATCCCTCGCACCTGGTCTGGCAGATGATCGACCAGCCCCGCTTCATCCGGGAATTCGGCCCGAAAATGGTCCATGTCCATGCCAAGGACGTGATGATCGACCGCGACGGGCTTTACGAGAACGGCATCATGTCGGTCGGTATCGGCTGGCAGGTGCCGCGCATGCCGGGCCTTGGCGATATCGACTGGGCCCAGTTCTTCTCCGGCCTCTATCGCGCCGGCTATGACGGTTCCGTCATCATCGAACACGAGGACCGCAATTTCGAGGGCACGGATGACAGGCTCAAGCGCGGTTTTCTTCTGGCCCGCGACGTGCTCAATCCATACGTGAAGTGACGAAAATAATATGCAACGATGCAAACAGTTCCAAGGGAGGACTAACATGAACAAATGGCTCGTGACCGCCAGCGCGGTCTCCATTCTCGTCGGGTTCAGCGGCGCCGCCGCTGCCCAAGAATATACTATCGGCGTCTCCAACACCGTGCAGGGCAACGGCTGGCGCGAGGAAATGATCTGCGCGATCAAGGCGCAGGCGCTGAAATCAGGCGAAGTTGCCTCGCTCAACATCGCGCATCGCAATACCGATGCTGCGGGCCAGCTCGAAGACATCCGCAACCTGATCCAGGCCGGAGTCGATGCGATCGTCGTCAACCCCGCCAATCCTGACGGCGTCAATGCCGCCATCAAGGAAGCCACCGATGCCGGTATCGTCGTGGTCGCCGTCGACCAGGCCGTGACCGAGCCGTCCGCCTATGTCGTTTCCAACAACCAGGAAGAGTATGGCTATCTCGGCGCCAAGTGGTTGTTCGAGCAGATCGGCGGCGAAGGCAGCGTCGTCTATATGCGTGGCGCCGCGGGCGCATCGGCCGACAATGACCGCGACAAGGGCTTCAAGCGCGCTCTCGCCGAATATCCGGGTGTGACGGTGGCGCAGGAAGTGTTTACCGGCTGGCAGCAGGACCAGGGTAAGCAGCAGATTCTTGATCTGCTCTCCACCGGCGTGCCGTTCGACGGCGTCTGGACGAGCGGCATCGATAACGTCATCGTCGACGCCTTCGTGGAATCCGATGCTCCGCTGGTGCCGATCGTCGGTGCCGACAATGCCGGCTTCGTGGGGCAGTTGGCTTCGGTCGAAGGTCTGGTCGGCGCCGCCGTGACCAATCCAGGCTCGATCGGTGGCGCCGGCGTTACGGTGGCTCTGAATATCCTCAAGGGCGAAAAGCCTGCCGAGCAGACTGTTCTGGTGACCCCGGCGCTGTGGGACAATGTGAGCGAAGAGGGGAAGGCAGCGATTGCTGCCGCGCAGAACCCGAACCTTGATCCCGAATGGCCGGTGAGCGTCTCGATCGCGGACTTCACCACCTACACGACGGACGAAATCATCGCCTGCAAAGGCCCCGGCGAATGATTTGACCAACGTCCCCGGCTTTAAAGCCGGGGACACTCTCCCAGGCAAGGTGTCGGCATGACGGAAGCAGCGGCCGGGCGTCCGGTATTGGACGCACGCGGCGTGGCGAAGCGGTTTGGCGCCGTCTCCGCACTCAGGGACGCATCGCTGACGATAGCCGCTGGGGAAATCGTCGCGCTGATGGGCGCCAATGGCGCCGGCAAATCGACCTTCGTCAAAATATTGACGGGTGCGCTTAGGCCCGATACCGGGCATATCCATCTTGATGGCCAGGATCGCCGGTTTGCGTCGCCCGCCCAGGCGCGCCGCAGCGGCATCATGCCGGTCTACCAGGAGCCATCGCTCATTCCCGACCTCGATGTGGCCGACAACATGCGGCTGGTCGATGTGCCCATCGAGCCGTTCCGGCACTGGGTCAATGAACTCGGCATCACCGATCTGCGACTCGACGACACCATCGCGCATCTGCCATTGGCGACGCTGCGCATTCTCGACCTGGCCTTGACGCTGGCCAAGGAGCCCAAGGTGCTGATGCTCGACGAGATGACGGCGGCATTGCCGACCGACCTGGTCGAGCGCGTGCTGACGGTTATCAGAGCGCAGGCCGATGCCGGCCGCTCGGTCATCTATATTTCCCATCGCTTCGCCGAGATCGCACGGGTCTGCGATCGTGCATCGGTGCTGCGCGACGGGGTCACGGTAGGTGACTTCGTCATCGAGCCGGGCATCGAGGACAAGATTGTCGATCTCATGCTGGGCGGCGTGCCGACGCGAGTCGAGGTGGCGGGCGCTCGTTTGCGGGTCGCCGCGGGTGTCGAGGCACCGCGGCTGCGGGTGAGCAACCTCGCCGCCGGATCCAAGCTCGCGGACGTGTCCTTCGACCTGCGCAAGGGCGAGGTACTCGGCGTCGTGGCGCTGGAGGGTCAAGGCCAGGACGAACTGTTCGACGTGCTGGCCGGCTTCCGGCGCGCCCAGGCGGGGACCATCGAAGTTGACGGCAGGGCAGAGAGCTTCGGCCACCCGGCCGATGCCATCGCAAAAGGGCTGACACTGGTGCCGGGCGACCGCAAGGATGCGCTGCTGATGCTGCGCTCGGTGCGCGAGAACATCGCGCTGCCGCTGCTGGCGCGGCCGTCGAAATGGGGCGCTATCCCCATGCGTGAGGAAGCGGCCAAGGTGGCCAATGCCGTAGAACGGCTGCAGATCGACATGCGGGCGCAGTCCGAGGTGCGGCGCCTGTCGGGCGGCAATCAGCAGAAGGTGACCATCGGCCGGTGGGTCGCGGCCGGGGTGGAAACGCTGCTGCTGTTCGATCCGACGCGCGGTATCGACGTGCGGACCAAGCACCAGATCTATCCGCTGCTACGCGAACTCGCGGCGCAGGGCGCGTCGATCCTGTTCTATACCTCGGAGTTGGGCGAGATCGCGCTGGCCTGCGACCGCACCATCGTGATTTTCGGCGGCAAGGTGGTCGACGTCATCGATGCCGATGATGCGACCGAGCAGAACTTGATGCGGGCCGCCTATGGGCTGACCGAGAAAGAACGCATGACGGAGACGCAGCCATGAGCCGCGTCCTCTCGCGCTACGGCTGGCCGCTCGGGCTGCTCGCCGTTCTGGTTCTGCTGCTCATTTTTACGCGCGTCATCCAGCCCAATTTCGGAGCTACGGGGCTCGACTCGCTCGCCCGTGCCGCACTGCCCTTCGCCTTTGCCACTGTGGGAATGGCCATTGTGGTGATTGCCGGTGGCATCGACCTGTCCATTGCGTCGGTAATGGCGGTGGCCGGGGTCACGGGCGCCGTGCTGATGCAGCAATGGGGTGTGGATGCGACGATCCCGGTCATTGGCGTCGTGCTGCTTGCCGGCGCTGCCATGGGCGCCATCAATGGCACGCTCATCGTACTTACGCGGGTCCCTGATATCGTGGTGACGCTTGCCATGCTGTTCGTGTGGGAAGGTGTGGCTCTGCTCATCCTCAATGCGCCCGGTGGCACGGCAACGCCCTGGCTCCGGAGCCTCGTCGCCGGCGGGCTCTCAATTCCAGGCATTCCACCCGAGTTCACCGCATGGATTCCGCATGCCGTCATTGCGCTGACCGCCATTGTCCTATTGGTCTGGCAGCCGTTGCGACGCTCCAAGCTGGGCCTCTCCATCTACGCCATCGGCAGCGACCAGGACGCCGCGTTCCGCTCCGGTGTGCCTATCGGCATCACCCGCATTGCCGCCTATGCCATTGCCGGTGTCTTCGCCGCGCTTGGTGGTCTTGCCATCACGCTCAACACCGGGGTCGGCGAACCGATTCCAGGGCCGTACCTGCTGGCTAGCGTCGCTGCGGTCGTCCTGGGCGGGGTCGCGCTGACCGGCGGTCGCGGCGGCCTCCTGGGCCCGCTCATTGCCGTCTTCATTCTCCGTACAGTGCGGCTTGACCTGACCCTGCTGTCGGTCGACCCCAATGTCACAACGATCATCGAGGGCATCATCATGGTCACCGTGGTGATGGTGGGCGGCCTTCTGGCTCTGAGAGGACGTCGCTGATGGCAACAACAACCGCAACCGACACGCCTTCCCCCTGGCAGCGCGCCAGCAAGATCGCCCGCGACTATCCAGTGGTGCCGCTGATCCTGCTGCTAGTCGCGCTGGTGGCCTTCCTCGAATTCCGCCAGCCCGGCATCTTCAACGAGCGGTGGATCGGCAACACCATCCGCTTCGCCATCCCGCTGGCCATGCTGGCAGCCTGCCAGACGCTGACCATGCTGACCGGCGGCATCGACCTGTCCGCGGCTGTCACGGCCACGGTCAGCGCCTTCGTCGTCGCCACCATGACGCCGCAGATCGGGCCGGAAGCGGCCATGGCCGTGGCGCTGGTGCCGGCCATCCTCATGGGCGCCATCAACGGCTTCGGCATCGGCATATGCAAGGTCCACCCGCTAATCATGACCCTGGCGACCAGCCTGATCGGCACGGGATGCCTTCAGGTCTATCAGCGCTTCGTGATCAATACCGGCTCGGTCGTTCCGCCGGGGCTCGAATGGCTGGGTACGGGCCGCACCTTCGGCATCGTGCCAAACGCGATCTTCCTGTTCATTCCCTTCGCCCTGATCATCCTGTGGGGCCTCAAGCGCACCGGCTTCGGCCGCCTGCTCTATGCGCTGGGCGCCAACGAAAAGGCGACGCGCCTGTCCGGCGTCCGCTCCTGGCAGGTGCTGCTTGCGCTCTACACCCTTTCCGGGCTCATCGCTGGCATCACGGGACTGGTATATGTCGGCATCATCCGGGCGCCGTCGCTATCGCTCGCCAACGGGCTGATGCTGCCCTCGGTGGCCGCTGCGGTGATCGGCGGCACATCCATCTTCGGCGGCCGGGGCTTCTATTCCGGCACCATTGTCGGTGCGCTGATCCTGACGGTGCTCAATACGCTGCTCACCCTGCTGCAGATTCCCGAGGGCGCGCGCCTGATGATCTACGGCGGGATCATTCTTCCCGTCACCGCCGCCTATGTCCGGCTCACCGACCAGCGCTGACCACTGACTGGAGCATTGCATGACAGAGCCTTTTGGACAGAGCCTCCTGGGTAAGGCGGTGCTGATTACCGGCGGCCTCCAGGGCCTTGGCCTCGAGATCGCACGCCATGCCCAGGCCAATGGTGCCAGCCGCATCGTGCTGGCCGGACGCGATCCAAGCAAGGCCGAGCGGGCGCGGGCGGAGATTGCCGGAGTGGAGCTGGTGTTCGGGGAACTGGGCGATCCGGAAGTCCCGGCGCGGCTGATGACGGAGGCGCTGGCCGGTGGGCCGCTCGACGGGCTGGTCAATGCCGCTGGGATTACCGATCGCGCCAGCTTTCTCGATGGCACAGTTCAGACCTGGGACAAGCTTTTCGCAGTGAATGCGCGGGCGCCGTTCCTGCTGATGTCGGGCATGATCAGGCATCTTCGCGAGCGCGGCGCGCCCGGCTCCATCGTCAACATTCAGTCGATGAACGCTCATTGCGGTTCCCCGGAACTGGCGATCTATTCGGCGACCAAGGGGGCACTGCAGACGCTGACCCGCAATGCCGCCAATGCCCATCTCGGGGATCGCATCCGCGTCAATGGCATCAATATGGGCTGGGCTCCGACACCCGGCGAGCAGAAGATGCAGGGGGAAACCCTGGGCAAGGGACCCGATTGGGCGACCAAGGTAGCAAAGGGTCAGCCGTTGGGCCGCATGCTCGAGGCGGCCGAAGTCGCCCGCCTGGCCATCTACCTGCTGTCGGACCTGTCGGGCTTGCAGACCGGCACGAGTATCGACCTGGAACAGCGGGTCGTCGGCGCGCCGCACTGAGCAGAGTCGTCCTTTAGGTGAGGTCGATCTCATAGGACGCTGCCGCTATCCGCAGAGGCAAAGTATTTCGAGGGAGAGCCAGTTGGCGTCAGACGGTTGATGTCAGCTCCCGCTTCTCCAAGAGTACGTATCTGTTTGACTCAACGGTGTGTGACCGCAGAGCGTCACTTGAGAGATCGAGTGCATTCAAATCAGCGGGGCAGGGTAGGGG
>JBARWY010000201.1:0-24515 GCA_049647065.1 Devosia sp.
GATATCGCCCGCCTCGCGGCGATCCCCGGCGCGATGATCGAGGCATCGATCATGGATTTCACGGATTACGGCACGGCCCTGACCGGGGAAGACTTCGCTCGCTACAGGCACATCGCCGGGCTATCGAGCGTCCCCGTCATTGCTCCGAGCCAGAAGAAGTTCACACCGGCGGATATGCCGGCCCTGCGCGCCACCGGCATTGCCGCGCCGCTGCTGGGTGTGATCGTCACCGGGAGCACGGCCGCAAGCATGCTCGCGGCCGTCTCCGCTATTGCCGCCGCCTGACCGCTAGCCGTTGCGGCGGCTGTGCTTGACGATCTCGATGCTGTGCGTGCGGATTTTCTTGCGCAGTGTATTGCGATTGAGCCCGAGAAGGTCGGCGGCCTTGATCTGGTTGCCGCCACAGGCATTGAGCGCCATGGCTATCAGCGGCGCCTCTACCCGGTCGATGACGCGCTGATAGAGCCCGGCTGGCGGCAGGTTGGGTTCGTATTCCCGCAGCAACTGCCCGACATGGGTTTCTACGGCCATCGACACGTCAATCGGTCCGGCGGCGCCCGGCGCGGCGGGGCGTTCGGCGATGTTGAGTTCGTTCTGGACGATCTCGGCGGAGATGGATTCGTCGGCATAGAGCGCCGACAGCCGCCGGACGAGGTTTTCCAGTTCGCGCACGTTGCCCGGCCAGGAATAGTTCTGCATCAGGCGGATGGCGTCGGTCGAAATGGTCTTGATCGGCTCGCCTTCGCGCTGCGCGGCCTTGAGGAAGTGTGCAGCCAGGTCGCCAACGTCGTCGACGCGCTCACGCAAAGGCGGCAGGCGGATGGGCACGACGTTAAGGCGATAGTAGAGATCCTCGCGGAACAGGCCCTGGCGGATCATCTGGCTGAGATCGCGATGCGTTGCAGCGACGATCCGGACATTGGTCTTGATGGAGCTGCGCCCGCCGACCATGGTATATTCGCCCTCCTGCAGCACGCGCAGCAGGCGGGTCTGGGCATCCATCGGCATGTCGCCGATTTCGTCGAGGAACAGCGTGCCGCCCTCGGCCTGCTCGAAGCGGCCGGACGAACGCGTATTGGCGCCGGTAAAGGCGCCCTTCTCGTGGCCGAACAGTTCCGCTTCGATCAGGTCGCGCGGGATGGCCGCCATGTTGATCGCCACGAAAGGCCCGTTGCGGCGCTTGCCGAAGTCGTGCAGGGCCCGCGCCACCAGTTCCTTGCCTGTGCCGCTCTCGCCGGTGATCATCACAGTGAGGTCGGTTTGCATCAGCCGCGCCAAAGCGCGGTAGATGTCCTGCATGGCGGTCGAGCGACCCACAAGAGGCATGGTCTCGCCCGGCTCATCGGCGGCCTTGCGCTCGGCATTGGTTGGCTTCTTGGCGTCGGCCAACGCCCGGGCCACCACCGACAGCACCTCGGTGATGTCGAAGGGCTTGGGCAGATACTCGTAGGCACCAACCTCGGACGCCCGGATGGCGGTCATGAAAGTGTTCTGCGCACTCATCACGATCATCGGCAGATCAGGGCGCAGCTTCTTGATCTTGGGCATCACCTCGAAGGCATTGCCGTCGGGCATGGCGACATCGGTGATGAGGATATCCCCTTCGCCGCGGCTGACCCAGTTCCACATGGTGGAGATATTGCCGGTGGGGCGAACCTCGTAGCCGGCCCGGGTCAGGGCCTGGTTGAGCACCATGCGGATCGCGGCGTCGTCATCGGCGAGCAGGACGACATGGCTCATTTCGCCACTTCCTCTTCGTTGGTAGCCTGGTAAGCCCCGCTCGCAACGGGAAGGAGTATCCTGAATTTGGTGCGGCCCGGCCGGCTGTCGCAATCGATGACGCCGCCATGGTCGCCGACGATCTTGGCCACCAGCGCCAGGCCAAGGCCCGAGCCGTTGGTCTTGGTGGTGACGAAGGGATCGAACAGGAAGGGCAGGATGTCGGGGGGGACCCCGGGACCGTTGTCCTCGATGATGATCTCAAGCGGCAGCGAAATGCGCTCGGACACGCCCATCACGCTGATGCGGATGCCGGGGCGAAAAGCGGTAGAGAACTTGATCTCTGGTTTCTGTGTCCGCTCAAGGGCTTCCGACGCGTTCTTCACCAGATTGAGGAACACCTGGATGAGCTGGTCGCGGTTGCCGTAGACCGGCGGCAGCGAGGGATCGTATTCCTCGGAGAAGGCTATGCCGCGCGCTACGCCGTTGCGGGCGAGGAGCTTCACCCGATCCAGCACGACGTGGATATTGATCGGTTCACGCTCCATCGGGCGTTCGTCCCCGAACACTTCCACCCGGTCGATCAGGTGCACGATGCGGTCGGTTTCCTCGCGGATGAGGCGGGCCAACGGCACCTCGTCGCTGGTGACAGTCTGTTCCAGTAATTGCGCTGCGCCCCGAATGCCGGAGAGCGGGTTCTTGATCTCATGGGCCAGCATCGAGGCGAGGCCGGTCACCGAGCGTGCCGCGCCGCGCGACACCATCTGGCGGTCGATCTTGTCGGCCATGGTACGCTCCTGGATCAGCAAGGCAACGCGACCGTCGTTATCCGAGAGCGGGCTGGCGAAGACGTCGGCGATGCGCTCGTCGCCGAAGCGTGAGGAACCGATGCGCACGCGATATTCAGTCATCGGCGCACGACGGGCCGACACCGTTTCGACCAGTCCGATGATCGGCGAGCCGAAAGCGATCAGGTCGTCCAGTCGTTGCCGCGTCAACACGCTGAGCGAGGCGCCAAAAAAGGCCTCGGCCGCGTAGTTGACGAAGGTAATCTGGCGATCTTCGCCGCAGACGATGATCGGCTGCGGCAGGGCCTGCAACACGGCAGTCGACGGGATGGGATCGGCGGCAGACGCCGTGGCCTCGATGGCACTCATGCTGCAGCCCTTCGTTCGCTGGAGAAGATGGTGCCGATCTGGCGGAGCACGTCGGCCGGCACTTCGTTGTTGAGGAAGGCATTGCGGGCCGGTTTGTCGAGTACGATGCCGGCCGCCTCGGTGTACCAGTCGAGATGCTTGCGGGCGGCACGCAGGCCAACTGCCGTTCCATATTCGACCAGCACGTCTTCGTAGTGCTCGGCCACGAGGTCGGCCAGGTCCGCACCCTCTGGCGCCTGGGGGCCGGTCCGGCCCGCCAGCCCTGCCCCGATCTGGGCCACAGCCCACGGGCGTCCCTGCGCGCCGCGCCCGAGCATCACGGCAGCGGCGCCGGACTGCTCCAGCGCCTCGCGGGCTGTTGCGAGGTCGATGATGTCGCCGTTGACCACGACGGGCACGTCGACAGCCTCCACGACAGCGCGCACCAGCTCCCAGCGGGCAGAGCCCTTGTAGAACTGCTGCCGCGTGCGGCCATGGACAGTTATCATCTGCACGCCTGCGTTCACGGCGCGTCGCGCCATTTCGGGTGCGTTGAGGCTGTCATCGTCCCAACCGAGCCGCATCTTTACCGTCACCGGCAATGGAGTGGCACTGACCACGGCGTCGATCAGCGTCATGGCGTGATCCGGCACGCGCATCAGTGCCGAGCCCGCATAACCATTGGTGACGCGCTTGGCAGGGCAGCCGAAATTGATGTCGATGATGTCGGCGCCGGCCTCGTAGGCGATCTTGGCACCACGGGTCATCCACTCGGCCTCGCAGCCAGCCAGTTGCACCATGTGTGGAAGGCTGCCCGGCTTGCCCAGCTTGCGCGCCATGTCCTGGTTGCCGACGGCCAGGGCATTGCTGGCGATCATCTCGGAGACCACCATGCCGGCGCCAAAACGCTCTGCCAGCTTACGGAATGGGCGATCGGTAATTCCGGCCATCGGCGCCAGGAAAGCATTATTGCGAACCACGTGGGTTCCGATGCTCAACTTGCAGGCACCTTCAGACACAAACTGCCCCAGAAATGGTCATCTTAAAAGGAATGCCTGCACAATAGTCAAAAAGGCCGGCAGCGCAACACCTTATGTGGTGTCGGCGACGGTGCGGCAGCCCTGCACTTGCCGCATGCCATGGCGGGCGCTAGACCACGACGATGTGACGGTTTCAAGTCCAGAGTGCCCGGTTTCCATGCGTCAGAAGTCCATCGCCGTTATCGTCGTCGCCGCCGGCAAGGGGGAACGGGCAGGCCTCGATGGTTCAACCGACCCCAAACAGTACCGGATGGTGGGTGGCGTGCCCGTGCTGACCCGCACGATAAGGGAATTTCTCGCGCTGCCCTTTGTCACGAGCGTCACCGCAATCATCCATGCTGACCATTCTGACCGCTATGCAGCGCTTGGTCTCGCCGATGATCGCTTGCTGCCGGCGGTGATCGGTGGCGCATCGCGCCAGGCTTCCGTGCTTGAAGGGCTCAAGGCTCTGGCGCCAAGCCGCCCCGACCTGGTGCTCATTCAGGACGCTGCTCGACCCTTCGCCACCGCTGGGGTTATTGGCGATGTGGTGGCCGCGCTTGAACAGCATGATGGCGCCCTGCCCGCCTTGCCGGTCACCGATACCATCAAGCGCTCGCTCGATGGCCGGCAGATCGCGACCACAGAGGACCGCAGCCAGCTTTTTGCTGCGCAGACGCCACAGGGCTTCCGCTTCAGCCAGATTTTTTCCGCGCACATGCGGGCTTCAACCATCCGGCGGCAGTTTACCGACGATGCCGAAATTGCCGAATGGGCGGGGCTACGCGTGGCCATGGTCATGGGCGACCGCGACAATATCAAGATCACGCATCCCGAGGATTTTGCCCGGGCGGAGCGGATACTGAGAGGAGATCAGGCCATGGAAACCCGCGTCGGCACCGGCTTCGACGTCCATTCGTTCGAGCCTGGCGATGCCGTCTGGCTGGGGGGCGTACGCATTCCGCACAAGGCTCGCCTCAACGGACATTCGGATGCCGACGTGGCGCTGCATGCCCTGACCGACGCCATTCTTGGCGCCATTGGCGAGGGCGATATCGGCGTGCATTTCCCTCCATCCGACATGCAGTGGCGGGGCGCGGCGTCGACGATTTTCCTCAAGCATGCCGGCAAACTGCTTGCAGAACGCGGCGGCCGCATCGTCAATCTGGACGTGACAATCGTCTGCGAAGCGCCGAGGATCACCGAACACGTGCCGGCGATGCGGGCAGTGATCGGCGAAACGCTGGGGATTGCGACGTCGAGGATCGCCATCAAGGCGACGACAAATGAGAAGCTCGGGTTCATCGGGCGGGAGGAAGGGATCGTGGCGATGGCTAGTGCGAGCGTAGAAGTCCCGAGGGTCGATTGATGGCAGCCAAGAAATCGGAGACCGCGGCGCTCGATCCAGGCAAACGGATCATCGACATCCTGACAGAGAAAAAGCAGAGTATCGTCACCGCCGAAAGCTGTACCGGCGGCATGGTGGCGTCTGCGCTCACCGATATCCCGGGCGCTTCGGCGGCGGTCTATGGCGGCTACGTCACCTATGCCAACACCGCCAAGTCGCGCATGATCCATGTGCAGGCGCGGTTGATCCGTGACTATGGTGCTGTGAGCAACCAGGTCGCCCGCGCCATGGCCGATGGCGCCCGCAATACGGCGCGAGCCGACTATGCCGTGGCGGTCACTGGTATTGCCGGCCCGGACGGTGGCAGCGAGAAGAAGCCGATCGGCCTCGTCTACATCGCCGTGTCGTCGGAGCTGGCGACTGTTGTCATCGAGCACCGGTTTGGCGATCTGGGCCGCGACGAAATCCGCAAGGCCAGCGTCAAGGCGGCTCTCGATCTCGTGCTCCAGGTCCTGACCAGCGATCCGGACTGATCGGCGTCAGGCGCCGACCAGCACGAACACATTGCCGTCTGGCGCCTCCATGACGGCCACATGGCCGGATTCGGTGGCGAAGGGTTCGCGGATCCAGCCTATGGCGGGATTGCCGCGCAATTCCGTGAACGTCGCGCGTACATCGTCGACGGCCAGCTCGACTTCAGTGAAGTCGATATCGGGATTGTCGCTCAACACCAGTTCGGAGCCGGAGGCATCCGGGAATTTGAGGCCGACCAGTGTCCACGTTTTCCCATTAGATCGCGGGCGTTCGATGATCCAGCTGCGGCGCAAGCCGAGCGAGATGTAGAAGGCCTCGGACGCAGCGATATCCTTCGTCGGCATGCAGACACATTCGATCTTGCGGATCATGGATCACCTGATGATTCGTGCCCGAACAAATCAGGAACGTTCAGTCACCATAGCGACGGTCGGCCTCGTCTGCAAATGCCTGCATGATCTCGGCCTGCTTGGCCGCAAAGGCCGGTTCGGCGACGGCTGCTATGAACGGATTGGAGATCTTGAAATCGATCTCGAAGCGGACCCGCGCTCCCATGCCCTCGGGCACGAAGCTCCACACGCTGTCGAGATAGGCGAAGGGACCATCCACCGCCTTGGCAGTGATCGTCAGAGCCTTGGCGTCGAGTGTCACCCGGCTGGTATAGGCCTGGGTGATCGGCCCGAAGAACAGCGTCATGCGGGCGAGCCGAATATCGGCATCGCCGGCGGCGGGGTCCTTGCGGACCTCCATCGCCTTGCAGTTGGGAATAAAGCGCGGATAGTCGCCCAAGTCGGCGACGATCTCGTACATGCGCTGCGGCAGGTGCGGCACATGCCGCTCGAAGAAGCGCTTCATCAGTGACCGAGCTTTGCCATCCGGGCGGCCTTGAGGCGCGCAAAATCCTCGCCAGCGTGGTGCGACGAGCGGGTCAGCGGGCTGGACGACACCAACCCAAAACCCTTGGCCGTCGCCACCGTCGCATAGGACTTGAACTCGTCAGGCGTCACGAAGCGGATCAGTGGCGTATGCTTTTTGGTCGGCTGCAGATATTGCCCGATGGTGAGGAAATCCACATCGGCCGAGCGCAGGTCGTCCATCAGCTGCAGCACTTCGTTCCGCTCTTCGCCGAGCCCGACCATGATGCCCGACTTGGTGAACATGGTCGGATCGAGTTCCTTGACCTTCTGCAGCAGGCGGATCGAATGGAAGTAGCGGGCGCCGGGACGCACCTTGAGATACTTGGAGGGTACCGTCTCGAGGTTGTGGTTGAATACGTCGGGCTTGGCGGCCACGACGATTTCAAGCGCGCCGTCCTTGCGCAGGAAGTCGGGCGTCAGGATTTCAATGGTCGTGCGCGGATTGCGGGCGCGGATGGCCAAAATCACGTCGGCAAAGTGCTGTGCACCGCCATCTGCGAGGTCATCGCGGTCGACCGAGGTAATCACGACATGCTGAAGGCCGAGCTTTTCGACGGCCTTGGCGACATTTTCCGGCTCGTTGATATCCAGCGGTCCCGGCAGGCCGGTGCGCACGTTGCAGAAGGCGCAGGCGCGAGTGCAGATCTCGCCCATGATCATCATGGTGGCGTGCTTCTTGGACCAGCACTCCCCTATATTGGGGCAGCCCGCCTCTTCGCACACGGTCACCAGCCCATGCTCACGCACGATCTGCTGGGTTTCCTTGTAGATCGGGGAACCCGGAGCCTTGACGCGGATCCAGTCCGGCTTGCGCAGCACTACGCTGTCAGGCCGGTTGGCCTTTTCAGGGTGGCGCGGCTTGAGCGCGAAATTGTCGATCAGAGTGACCAAGGGATGTCCTGACTTTAGGGTATGACCGCGGGTTAGGCGATCAGCCGTGCCAGCAGCACGACGATGATGGCGCCGACCGTCGACGTCACGATCTGGCGAGCCAGATCATTGCGAATCCCAAGATCGATCCGCAGCGCTGTGAACAGATACCCTCCCACGAACGAACCGATCACCCCGCTGATGAGGTATGTGATCAGCCCGCCGCCTCCGACGATAAGACTGGCGAGGAAACCCGCCAGGATGCCGATTCCCAGAAAGATCAGGATCGCGCGATTGTTGTTGTTGCCCATGGTGAAGCCCCCACCCGCAGTTTGCCGTTCCGGTAATGCCATGATCCGCCCTTCAAAACTCTCGACGAGATATTGCGTCCCGCCGTGCGTCCTTCAAGCCCCTGCTCTTACTGCCACGATAGCATTATCGCCCGGTTCATTGCAGCACCTCGGCGATCTCTACCCATTCGCCATGGCGGGAGGCCGACAGGATCGTTGCCTGCACCAGCGCCAGGGAATGGAGGTTGTCCTCGCCCGAGCTGAAGCGTGCCGGCACCGAGCCGGTCTCGATCACCTTTGCGATCGCGGCCAGCGTACCGGTGCGGTCGGCGTATTCGATGGGTTCCAGCGGGAAGGTCACGGCCTCGCCGTCGCGCTCGCGCAGGCTGAGCTTGTCCGGCCCGGCCTTGCCCATGAAATGGTCGCGCGAGCTCCAGATGATCTCGCCCTCGGAACAATCCATGGTCCATTCACCGGACCATGGCGTCACCGGGCCGCTGCTCATCCAACTGCCGCGATAGGACACGATGGTGCCCTTCTCGAATTCCAGGGTTGCCACGCCGATCGGATGGTGGCCGAAGGGGCTGGCTGGTGGGTTCCAGGTGCGGCAGGAGACGCGCTTGGGATTGTCTGACAGCACCATGCGCATCAGGTCGAAGTGGTGGATCGACATGTCGGCCAGCAACGGATCGGGCATGTCCCAGTAGCGATAGCCCTGGCTCGGCGCGTGACGGCGGAATTCGATCGAGACCAGGTTCACCGGACCGAACTTCTGGGCGCCGATCAACTCGGCAGCGGCAATCGGCGCCGGCTGGAAACGGTAGTTCTGGCTCACCATCAGCACCCGGCCATTGGCGCGCGCCAGTTCCACGAGTTCCTTCGCCTGCGCGATGGTGGAGGCGAATGGCTTCTCCACCAGCACGTTGAAGCCGAGTTCCAGGCAGCGCTTGACCACCGGGTAGTGCGCCTCGGTGCGCAGCGTGCAGATGGCGAGGTCCGCCTCGACGCCCTGCGCGGCTTCTTCGAGGCTCGCGAAGCAGCGCTTTTCCTCGATGTCGAGTTCGGTCTGCACCCGCTTGATGGCTTCCGGACTGCTATCCACATAGCCCACCATGTGAATGTTGGGAACTTTGGGGATAACTTCCTTGGTCCAGCTAAATCCCCAGTGTCCCAGGCCGACTTGGATAGCCTTGACCATGTGGATAACTCCTTTGCGTTCGCTTGGGTGAGCCGCGCTAGATGTTCAGCGCGCGGCCATATGCGTCCAGAACGCTTTCCTTCATCGTTTCGCTCAGCGTCGGATGCGGGAAAATGGTGTGGATCAACTCTTCCTCGGTGGTTTCGAGGTTCATGGCGATGACGAAGCCCTGGATCAGTTCGGTCACTTCCGCACCGACCATGTGGGCACCAAGCAGCTCGCCGGTCTTGGCATCGAAGATGGTCTTGACCAGCCCGTCCGGCTCACCCAGCGCAATCGCCTTTCCGTTGCCGATGAAGGGGAAGCGACCGACCTTGATCTCGCGCCCGGCTTCCTTGGCCTTGGCCTCGGTCAGCCCGACGCTGGCCACCTGAGGCTCGCAGTAGGTGCAACCGGGGACCTTGGTCTTGTCGAGGCCATGCACTTTGAGGCCGGCAATCTTTTCGACGGTGATGACGGCTTCATGCTCGGCCTTGTGCGCCAGCATGGGCGGGCCAGCAACGTCGCCGATGGCCCAGATGCCATCCACATTGGTTTTGCCATAACCGTCGATGACGATAGCGCCACGCTCGGTCTTGACGCCGACTGTCTCGAGGCCGAGGCCTTCGATATTGCACTGCACGCCGACGGCCGAGATCAGCTTCTCGCCGGAAATCTGCTGCTTGCTGCCGTCCTTGAGCTCCACGTGTGCCGTGATGCCGTCCTTGGTCTTTTCAACCTTGGCAACCTTCGCGTCCGTCAGGATCTTGATGCCGCGTTTTTCGAGGCGCTTGCGGGCCAGCGCAGCGATCTCGGCATCTTCAACCGGCATGATCTGCGGCAGCAGTTCGATGATCGTTACTTCTGATCCCATCGAGCGATAGAACGAAGCGAACTCGACGCCAATGGCGCCCGAGCCCATCACCACCAGCGATTTGGGCAGCGCGGCAGGCTTCATCGCCTCGAAATAGGTCCAGATCTTGTCGCCGTCGGGTTCGATTCCAGGCAGCACGCGCGGGCGCGCACCGGTCGCGATGATGATGTGCTTGGCCTTGTAGGTTCCCTCTCCCAGTGCATTTTTGGGCGGCGGTACCTGCGGCTGCTGGATGGCCTTCTTGGTGGGCGCGACCTTGACCTCGCCGGGCGCAGTGATGACGGCCTCACCCCAGATCGTATCGACCTTGTTCTTCTTCATGAGGAACTGGACGCCATTGTTCATCTGCGCTGCGATCGCGCGCGAGCGTTTCACCACGGCATCGACGTCGACGCCGAATTTCTCGGCTGTCAGGCCATAGTCCTTGGCATGGGTCATGTGGCCGTAGATCTCGGCCGAGCGCAGCAGCGCCTTGGTCGGAATGCAGCCCCAGTTGGAGCAGATGCCGGCCATGTGCTCGCGCTCGATGATGCCCACCTTCATGCCGAGCTGGGCGCCACGGATGGCGGCAACATAGCCGCCGGGGCCGGCGCCGATGACGAGAAGGTCGTATTGGTCAGCCATTTGGGCCTCCAGAAAGTCTTGTTATCCCGGCCTAGAGGCCGAGCATGGATTTGACGACCGGCACGAGCCCCTCGCCGATCGCGCGGGTATTGGCCGCGTCGAGATGGATGCCATCGAGTGGATCGGGTTGAGCGACCGTCGAGGCATCGAAGAACCCTGTATTCCACTCCTGCGCCCGGCGCGCATAATGCTGTGCCAGTTCGCCCGCCTGCAGCAGGGCGTGCTCAAGACCGCCGAAGTGACCCATCATGTCGGCATTGTCGGTGGCACAGACCAGCGGCGGCGACACGATCAGGATTTCGGGCATAGGCTCATTGAGCATGGCGAAATGTCCGCGCACGATCTGCACCAGCCGGCGCATACCGTACGACGTCGTCAGGGCGCTGCCGTTGACGGCCGGCTTCAGGTCGTTGGTGCCCAGCATGATGATCACCAGGTCGAGCGGTGCGTGGCTGGCCAGCAATGTCGGCAGGATGCGCGCGCCGTTGCGGTCGGCATCGGCCGTCCAGTCGTCGAAAGCCGTCGTGCGGCCGCCGAGGCCTTCGGCAATCACCCGCGCCTTGCCGCCCAGACCCTGTTCGAGCACGGTCGGCCAGCGATCCTCATAGGCATGGCGCGGCCCACCGGGCTGCGGATTGGAGCCGAATGTCAGGCTGTCGCCATAGGCGAGAATGGTTTTCATGCGCCCTGCCCCTTAGGCCAGCATCATTACCGGGTTTTCGATCAGGCCCTTGAACACGCCCAGTACTTCTGCGCCCAGCGCGCCATCGACGGCGCGGTGGTCGCAGCTGAGGGTGCAGGTCATGAACTGGCCGATCTTGATCTCGCCCTTGTCGGCATAGACACGCTCTTCGCCGACGCCAACAGCCAGGATCGTGCCATGTGGCGGGTTGATGACGGCGCCAAATTCCTTGATGCCGAACATGCCCAGGTTGGACACTGACGACGCGCCGCCCTGGTATTCGTGGGGCGCCAGCTTCTTGTTGCGGGCGCGGGTCGCCAGGTCCTTGACCTCTTCGGAGATTTCCCGAAGCGTTTTGGTATCGCAGGATTTCACCACCGGCGTGAACAGGCCGCCAGGCACCGCGACCGCAACCGCGACGTCCGAGCGCTTGTGGTAAAGGATCGAGTCGACCGCCCAGGTGGCGTTGGCCATCGGCACGCGCTGCAGGGCCACGGCCCAGGCCTTCATCACGAAGTCATTGAGCGAGAGCTTGTAGCCCGGCTTGCCGTCCTTGCCCTTGGGCGCGGAATTGTTGATCTGCTCGCGTGCCGCCAGTAGCGCATCGATCTTGCAATCGAGCGTCAGGTAGAAATGCGGCACGGTCTGCTTGGATTCGGTGAGGCGTGCAGCCACCACCTTGCGCATGCCATCGTTCGGGACCAGCTCGTAGCTGCCCTCAGGATAGAGCGCCAGAACTTGAGCCTTGGTCATGCCCGTGGCAGCGGCGCCGCCGGCGGCAGGAGCCGAAGCCGCCGCGGAGGCAGCCTTGAGCGGCGTCTTGCCGGACTTGGCGGCTTCGACGTCTGATTTGACCACACGGCCCTTGGGGCCGGTGCCGGAGATCGCCGAAACCTCGATGCCGGCTTCCTTGGCCAGGCGTCGTGCCAGCGGCGAGGCGAACACCTTGCCGCCCTCGGACTTAGCCGGTGCAGGTGCCGGTGCAGCAGCAGAAGCACTCGAACCGGTATTGCTGTTGGCAGCGGGCTTGTCGGCCTGCGTCGCCCTATTCTCGCGCATCGTCGCGCCGGCATCGGCTTTGGGCGCCTCGGCCTTGGCGGCGGGCGCAGGAGTTGGAGCCGCCTTGGGTGCAGCCACCGCATCGGCGCTTTCGCCTTCCTGCAGCAGCACCGCGATCACGGCATTGACCTTCACGCCCTCGGTGCCTTCGGCGACCATGATCTTGCCGATCTTGCCCTCGTCCACGGCCTCGACTTCCATCGTGGCCTTGTCGGTTTCGATCTCGGCGATCACGTCCCCGGAAGAGACGCTGTCGCCTTCCTTTACGTGCCACTTGGCGAGCTTGCCCTCTTCCATCGTCGGAGAGAGCGCCGGCATGGTGATATCAATTGGCATCCCGGTTCTCCTTACGAGCGGTAGGTCACGGCGTTGACCGCCGCGATCACTTCATCGACGTTTGGCAGCGCCAGCTTTTCGAGGTTGGCGGCATAGGGCATCGGCACGTCCTTGCCGGTGACGCGCATCACCGGAGCATCGAGATAGTCGAAGGCCTGTTCCATGACGCGGGCCGAAAGCTCGGCGCCGATACCGCCCTGCGGCCAGCCCTCTTCCACAGTCACCATGCGGCCGGTCTTCTTGACCGAGGCGATGACGGTGTCGCTGTCGAGCGGGCGCAGGGTGCGCAAGTCGATCAGTTCCACATCGACGCCGGCCGCGACCAGTTTCTCGGTGGCCTGGGTGGCGTAGCGCATGCCCATGGAGAACGAGACGATGGTGACGTCGGCGCCCTTGCGGGCGATGCGGGCCTTGCCGATCGGCAGCACGAAATCGTCAACCTTGGGCACGAGGCCGGTCGAGCCGTAGAGGATTTCGTTTTCGAGGAAGATCACCGGGTTTGGTGACCTGATGGCGGCCTTGAGGAGGCCCTTGGCGTCGGCGGCGCTATAGGGCGCGATGACGGTGAGGCCGGGAACGTGGCTGTACCAGGCCGAATAGTCCTGGCTGTGCTGGGCGCCGACGCGGGCAGCGACGCCGTTGGGGCCGCGGAACACCATCGGCGCCTTGACCTGGCCGCCCGACATATAGAGCTGCTTGGCAGCGGAATTGATAATCTGGTCGATCGCCTGCATGGCGAAGTTCCAGGTCATGAATTCGACGATAGGCTTGAGGCCGGCAAAGGCAGCGCCCACGGCGAGACCGGCAAAGCCGTGCTCAGTGATCGGGGTGTCGATGATGCGCTGCGGCCCGAATTCCTGCAGCAGGTTCTGGGTGATCTTGTAGGCGCCCTGATATTCCGCGACTTCCTCGCCCATGACGAAGACGTCAGGGTCGCGGCGCAGTTCTTCGGCCATGGCCTCGTTCAGCGCCTGGCGCACGGTCATTTCGACCATTTCCACGCCTTCAGGCAGGTCAGGATCACTCTGGGCTTCGAACTTGGGAGCAGCCGGGACGGCGGCGGCCGACGGGGCTGCCTCCGCGGCCTTCTCGGCAGCGACGATGGGAGCCTCGGATGGCTCTGGCACCGTCTTCGCCACTGGCGTAGCGGCGGCAGTTTCGCCTTCAGCAAGCACAAGAGCGATTGGGGTATTCACCAGGACACCCTCGGTGCCTTCTGCCACCAGCAACTCCTTGACGACGCCTTCGTCGACCGACTCGACTTCCATCGTCGCCTTGTCGGTTTCGATCTCGGCCAGCACGTCGCCGGATTTGACGGTATCGCCAACCTTGACCAGCCACTTGCTCAGCTTGCCCTCTTCCATGGTGGGCGACAGCGCGGGCATCAGGATTTGGGGCATATCAGCTCTCCAGGATTTTTGGTGCGCCGGGCATGGTGGCCACGCGGCGAAGGTCAGTATTGAAGGCGAATTCGGCAGGAATGACGCGCGGATCGTTGATCAGCCGCGGCTCGGCGGACGCGCTGGCCGAGGAAGGCGCCTGATTAACGGCCCAGCCGCTCAGGATGAGTCCCATCAGCAGAAAGACGACAAACGCGATGACGGCCCGCTTATAGATGTTGAGCGGCTGCGCCGCCGCGGGACCGGCCTTTTGCTCAAGCTGGCGGAATTTCCACCAGCCCAGGGGCATGAAACCGGCGAGGTTTTCGCTGGCCGGCGCCACGCGGACGATCGCCACGGCCTGCATGACCGCCACGATCAGCGTGAGCACCGCGAAAAGCAGGATAACCCCGAGCAGGACGCTCATCTATCGCCTCAGGCGCTGATGGTGATGTCGGTCCAGAGCTCGGCGGCATCCGGCTCCGGATCGTTGGTGGCGAAATCGGCGGCGGCAGTGACGACGGCGCGGATATCGTTTTCGATGGCCTTCAGCGATTCCTCGGTCTGGAAGCCGCCGTCGATCAGCCGGGCCTTGACCTGCTCGATCGGGTCGCGCTCCTGCCGGTACTTGGTCACCTCGTCCTTGGAGCGATACTTCGCCGGGTCGGACATGGAGTGGCCGCGATAGCGGTAGGTCAGCATTTCAAGGATGTAGGGACCTTTGCCCGAACGCGCATGTTCGATGGCGCGCTTGGCGGCATCATGGACCAGTCGCACATCCATGCCGTCGACCTGCTCGCCCGGAATATCGAACGAAGCGCCGCGCTGGGAGAAATCGGTGGTTGCCGAAGCGCGCTCGATCGACGTGCCCATGGCGTATTTGTTGTTTTCGATGACGAATACGACCGGCAGCTTCCACAGCTTGGCCATGTTGAAGCTTTCGTAGACCTGACCCTGGTTGGCAGCGCCGTCGCCGAAATAGGCCAGGCTCACCGAGCCATCGCCCTTGTACTTTGCTGCAAAGGCAAGGCCGGTACCGAGCGATGCCTGGGCACCGACAATGCCATTGCCGCCATAGAATCGATGCTCATTGCTGAACATGTGCATCGAGCCGCCCTTGCCGCGGCTGAGACCGCCCTGGCGGCCGGTCAGCTCGGCCATGACGCCCTTGGGGTCGAGGCCCATGACCAGCATGTGACCGTGGTCGCGATAGCCGGTGATCTGGGCGTCCTTGCCCTTTTCCGAGGCCATGGTGATACCGGTGACCACAGCTTCCTGGCCGATATAAAGGTGGCAGAAACCGCCGATCAGGCCCATGCCATACATCTGGCCGGCCTTTTCCTCGAAACGCCGGATCAGCAGCATCTCGCGATAGGCTTCGAGGTCCTGTTCCTTGGTGAATTCAGGTACATTGGATTGCGTCTTGGCCTTGGTGGCCACAGCCTTACGCGCCATAGAGAACGCTCCGCATCGAAATGGATTTGCCGCTTTGGCCCGATCTGGCCATAGTTCGGCATCATACTGCAAGCAATTGACGGAAAGCAATGCTCGTGGGCGGCAACAAATCGCAGCTAGAGCGTTGAATCGGCTTCGATAAGTCGGATTAACTCGTCTGGAGCTAATTCTTCAAATTTACCGGAAAGTGGTTTACCCGTATGTGGGTCGACCATGACGATGACATCGTCGGCATTGGCCATGTTCAGCAGGGCGCGCGCCCGCTCGGTCACGATATCGGGATCCAGCCGCCGCGAGTCCATCAGCGTGGCACGGTGGCTATAGGCGTCGATTTCGGCCTGTAGGGCCGACGATTTGGCCTTGAGCTGATCGATGTCGAGCATGATCTGGGTCCGGCTCTCGATACCGAACTGCCCGCCGATCGCCGAGAATCCGAGATAGCCCTGAAACCCGAGCAACGCCACGGTCAACGCCAGTGGGCGCCAGATTGCGGGACGTTTGAGACGGGTGGGCATGGGCTAACCAGAATTGAACGACGCCATTATGCCTGACAAGGGGTTAAGGGTGGGTTGCCATGGGGGCTGCGGGCGCCTTTCTAAAGCGCCGTCGGCCGCGCCTCCTGGCCGTTCAGACGGGCACGTAGTCGATCTCGATGAACTTTGCCACTTCCGGGACCCAGTGATCACGCACGAAGGCCACGTGGTCCGGATGGTCATTGTAGCCCGCATAGGCTGTCTGGTCGGCGAACTCCATGGAGAAGCCGAAGGCATAGTCGTTCTTGGGGCTGACCTGCCGCAACTGCTCGAACTTTTCGACGCCCGGTATCGCCGCCAGCACCCTGGCGTCGCGCAGAAAAGTCCCCTCCTCCGCAGATCCGGCGGCATGCTTGAGCGTGAAGACGACAGTGTGGCGGATCATGCTTCGTTTCCAATAGCTTCGGTGGCGGCGATAGCGGCCATGTTGACGATACCGCGGCTCGTCGTGGACGGTGCCAGGATGTGCGCCGGCGAGCGCGGTCCCATCAGGATGGGACCGACGGCAAGCGCGTTGTTCATTTCCTTGAGCAGCGTCATCGAGAGGTTGGCCGCATCGAGATTGGGGAAGATCAGCAGGTTGGCTTCGCCACCGAGCACGCTGTCGGGAATGTAACGCTCGCGCAGCTCCTGGTTCAGCGCCAGGTCGCCCTGCATCTCGCCCTCGACGATCAGGTCGGGAGCAACGGCTTTGAGCTTGTTGTAGGCCTCACGCATCTTGAAAGCGCTGTCGCCGTCGCGTGAGCCGAAGTTCGAATAGCTCAGCAGCGCCACCTTGGCTTCGATGTTGAAGCGCTTGAGATGGTCGCGGGCCTGCAGGGCAATG
The DNA here is from genome assembly GCA_049647065.1 of Devosia sp. Lineage (GTDB taxonomy): Bacteria > Pseudomonadota > Alphaproteobacteria > Rhizobiales > Devosiaceae > Devosia. Next base: position 16,779 of record JBARWY010000201.1, read on the forward strand.
CCGACGATCTCGTCAGGCGTCGGGTCCGGATTCACATAGGTATCGGCCAGGAAGAACGCCCCGCGGGGCATGATGAGCATGGAAAGCGCGGAAACGTCAGACACGCCGTCCTGCAGGCCGATGACCGAGCGGATATCGCGGACATGCTTGATGTAGCGGCCCTGCAAGCCGCAGATAAGCGCGTCGGCTTCGCCGCGCTTCACGGCCAGGGCGCCGATGACAGTGGTGTTGGTGCGTACGACCTGGCGTGCTGTGTCTGGCGTGACGCCATCGCGGCCCACCAGCGAGTGGAACAGGCTGACATAGTCCCGATAGCGCGGATCGTCTTCGGGATTGATGATCTCGAAGTCGGTGCCCGGGCGCAGATTAAGCCCGAAACGCTCGATGCGCGACTCGATGACAGAGGGACGTCCGATCAGGATGGGGCGAGCAATACGCTCTTCCAGCAGCACCTGCGTGGCGCGGAGCACGCGCTCGTCCTCGCCATCGGCGAAGGCGATGCGCTTGTTCTGGCCCTGCGCCCGATCGATGATGGGTTTCATCACCAGGCCCGAGCGGAAGACGAAGCGGTTGAGGCTGTCGTAATAGGCCGTCCAGTCGGTGATCGGGTTCTTGGCGACGCCCGATTCCATGGCCGCCCGTGCCACGGCCGGAGCGATGCGCAGGATGAGGCGCTGGTCGAAGGGATTGGGGATGATGTGGTCAGGGCCAAAGACGGCAGGTGCACCCGAGGGCGAGACTTCCAGCCCCGGCTCATGGGCGAGCTTGGCGATGGCGCGCACCGCCGCCAGCTTCATTTCCTCGTTGATCGTCGTGGCGCCGACGTCGAGCGCGCCGCGGAAGATGAAGGGGAAGCAGAGAACGTTGTTGACCTGGTTGGGATAATCCGACCGCCCGGTGCAGACCATGGCATCGGGGCGCGTCTCCTTGGCCAGCTCCGGAGTAATCTCCGGGTTTGGATTGGCCAGCGCGAGGATCAGTGGCTTGGGTGCCATCCGGGCCAGCATCTCGGGTTTCAGAGCGCCGGCGGCCGAGAGGCCAAGGAAGATGTCTGCACCGTCGATAACCTCGGCCAGCGTCGTCGCCTCGCTGGTGCGGCGGAACTGGCCGCGCCACTTGTCATTGACGTCGTTGCGCTTGTGGGTGACCAGGCCATCCTTGTCGGCGACCCAGATGTTTTCATGCTTGGCGCCCAGGGCGACCAGCACGTTGAGGCAGGCAATGGCCGCGGCCCCTGCCCCGGAGGCACAGATCTTGACCTCGTCGATCTTCTTGCCCTTGAGCTCGAGCCCGTTGAGCACTGCCGCTCCCACGATGATGGCCGTGCCATGCTGGTCGTCGTGGAAGACGGGGATTGGCATACGCTCGCGCAGCGTCTCCTCGATCTCGAAGCAGTCAGGCGCACGGATATCCTCGAGGTTGATGCCGCCGAAGGTCGGCCACAGCGGCGCCACGGCATCGATGAATTTCTTGGGGTCGATCTCGTCGATCTCGAGGTCGAACACATCGATGCCGGCGAATTTCTTGAACAGGACCGCCTTGCCCTCCATCACCGGCTTGGATGCCAGCGCACCGATATTGCCCAGGCCCAACACGGCCGTGCCGTTGGAAATGACGGCGACCAGGTTTTGTCGGGAGGTGTACTTGGCGACCGTTTCCGGATTGGCGGCGATTTCCTCGCAGGGCGCCGCGACGCCGGGCGAATAGGCCAAGGCCAGGTCGCGCTGGTTACCCAGCGGCTTGGTCGGCTGGATCTCGAGCTTGCCGGGCTTGGGGAACTCGTGGAAATGCAGGGCGGCTTCGCGCAGAGCTTTCCGCTGTTCGTTGAGGTCGGTCGTCACGCAGTCCTCCTCGCCCGCTTCGCGTAATGGCGGGCATAGTTCGGGACAGCGTTGGTGCCACCAATCGCTGCGGTTGAAAAGTGGCTAAGTCCAAGGAGTGCTGCAACTAAAGTCGCAGGAGGCGTTCAGGCCGCGCTGGCGATAATGCTCTCGATGCGGCTACGAGGCGCCTGCGTGGCGTGCAGTGCCGTAGCAAGCTCGCGGAACGCCCCGATCTTGAGGGCCGGCGCAAAGATGTAGCCCTGCGCCTGCACCACGCCGCGTGCCCGCAGATACAACGCCTGTTCCTCGGTTTCGACGCCTTCTGCCACGATGTCGCAATCGAGGTCCTTGGCCATGGCGATGAGGCCATCGAGCACCGGGACCTGCGTGGTGCCGGGCTTCACCATATCGACGAAGATGCGGTCGATCTTGATGATGTCGATGCCCAGCGTGCCGAGGTAGGCCAGGTTGGAGTGCCCCGTACCGGCATCGTCCATGGCAAGCTTGGTGCCGAGGGCATGGAGGCCCGCTATGACGCTGTTGGCGACCGCCGAATTGGCCAGCGGATGGCGCTCGGTGATTTCGAATACCAGCTGGCGGAAGCTGATCGGGGAATTGCCGAAGATGGCCTGCACGTCCTCGACGATGCTGTCGTCGCGGAAGTGGCCCTCGAACAGATTGATGGAGATTTTCATCTCCGGCATCATCTGGCTGAGATCGCCCAGATCGAACTTGACCTGCTGCATCAGCGACAGGGTCATGGGAATGGCGAGGCCCGTCACTTCGGCATAGTCGATGAAGGCGCCCGGCGGCACTACCTGTCCGTTCTTCTTTTCCCACCGGCACAGCACTTCGCAGCCCATCAGCTCGCCGGTGCGCAGATTGATGACGGGCTGGTAGTAGGGCTTGATCTCGCCACGGGCGATGGCGCGTTCGAGATCGAAGGCCGGTACGCGCGAGCGCCGCACATAGCCCAGCGACAGCAACAGGACGATGGCGCTCATCACGCAGGCAATGGCGGTGAAGGCCATGTCGAGGTCGGCGTAGGTCGCCCGCGCCATGACAAAGGGAACGGCGTACTCCACCTTGAGCGGCAGCTCGCCGGCGAAGCCCTGGGCAACGATAAACTCGCTGCTGGAGGCGCGCCGTTCGAAGGCGCTGGCATCGCCTACAGTCAACACCGGCGTGCCATTGGTGAGCAGCACGCGCATCATCGCGGCGCTGGGCAGTCCCTCCCCCAGTCCATCCGGGGTCTGGCCCATCAACGGTACGAAGGCCGATACGCGGCGCGTCTGGCCGAATGCCTGGGTGATCTTGAGCGCGGGCATGGCCAGGCCACCCAATTGGACCAGGGTTATGGTCTCGGTGTGCCCAGGGACCGGCAGGCTCTCGGAAAGCGGCGAAACGGCCACGGTGCGGCCAAAGGCGTCGCAATATTGAACACCATCGGCGTTCTCGACCAGCACCTGCTTCATATTGATACTGGATTCGATTTCGCGCTGCACGTTGGCGACGAAGGTCGACGTGCAGAGCGACGGGCTCTCGGCCAGTATCCGGCGCAGCGCGCCGATGGCGTCGTTCACACCGATTTCAATTTGTGAGGTAACGTTGCTAACGTATTTCTGCGTCTCGACTTTTTCTCTTACGCGGACATAACTGTCCAGCAGGTAATCCACCGCCACAATGGGAACGAACGCAAGAAGCGCCCCCAGCAGCGTCAGGATATGAGAATATTTGGACTTCAAGATTCCGAATCCGTAAAGACCAGTCGACCGTTCATCGGTATCAACCAAGCCTTTAACGGATCATTAACGCTGGTTAACCGGTTGCGAACGGCGGAGCAGGACATGAACGACGCGTGGCCGACAACACCCTTCGCCCATCTCTGGCCCGAGCGGGACTATACGGTGGTGCAGTCGTTCCGCGATTTCGACGGACAAGAGCATCCGGTGGGCGAAAGCTGGACTTTCATCGGATCCAGTTTCCTGCCCTATGACGATGGGTTGTCGCTGTTCGTCCGTATTGGCGGACAGGACCGGCAGATCCGCATGCAGTGGCGCGAAGGTGCCCAGGACACTATTATCGACAACCTCAAGGACTACGTGCACGCAAAGAAATAGGCGGCTCCGTTACCGGCGCCGCCTGTCCTAAGGGTTCGAGCCGCTTACTGAACGTTGAGGCGGATGCTCAGTTCGCGCAGCTGCTTGGCCGAGGCCTGGCTCGGCGCGCCCATCAGCAGATCTTCTGCCTGCTGGTTCATCGGGAAGGCGGTGATCTCGCGCAGGTTCTGCACGCCGCAGAGCAGCATGACAATACGGTCGACGCCGAAGGCAGCGCCGCCATGTGGCGGAGCGCCATACTGGAAGGCGCGGTAGAGGCCGCCGAACTGCTCTTCCACCTCGTCGCGGCTCTTGCCGGTCAGCTCGAACGCCTTGACCATGGTCTCCGGCAGCTGGTTACGGATCGACCCGGAGGCGATTTCGTAGCCATTGCAGACGGCGTCATACTGATACGCCTTGATGGTCAGCGGGTCCTGGCTGTTGAGCGCGTCGATCCCGCCCTGGGGCATCGAGAACGGGTTATGCGCGAAATCCACCCGCTTTTCTTCCTCGCTCCACTCGTAGAACGGGAAATCGACGATCCAGCAGAGTGCGAACTGCTCGGTATCGATCACGCCCAGGTCGGTGCCGACCTTGGTGCGTGCTTCGCCGGCAAACTTATAGAACTTCTCCGGGCGACCGGCGACGAAGAACACGGCGTCGCCGTCGTCGAGGCCAAGCTGGGCCTTGAGGGCGGCAGTGCGCTCCTCGCCGATGTTCTTGGCGATGGGGCCGGAGCCCTGCCCTTCCTTGAAGAAGATGTAGCCCAGGCCCGGCTGGCCCTCGCCTTGCGCCCAGGCATTCATGCGATCGCAGAAGGCGCGGCCGATCGGCTCGGCACCGGCCTTGTTCTTGGCAGGAATAGCCCAGACTTCAACCTTGGGATCGACTTCGATCTGGCCGGCGAAGACCTTGAAGCCCGAACCGGCAAAATGCTCGGTCACGGCCTGGATTTCGATCGGGTTGCGCAGGTCCGGTTTGTCCGAGCCATATTTACGGATGGCTGTGTCGTAAGGAATGCGCGGCCAATCCTTGGTGACGCGCTTACCCTCGGCGAACTGCTCGAAGATCGAGGTAATCACCGGCTGGGTGGTATTCCACACGTCTTCCTGGGTGACGAAGCTCATCTCCAGGTCGAGCTGATAGAATTCGCCCGGCAGGCGGTCGGCGCGCGGGTCTTCGTCGCGGAAACACGGCGCGATCTGGAAGTAGCGGTCAAAGCCGGCGACCATCAGCAACTGCTTGTACTGCTGAGGGGCCTGCGGCAGCGCGAAGAACTTGCCCGGGTGGATACGGCTGGGCACGAGGAAGTCGCGCGCGCCCTCAGGCGACGACGCAGTCAGGATCGGCGTCGAATATTCGGCGAAGCCCTGCTCGGTCATGCCAGCACGCATCGCCGCGATCACCTTCGTGCGCTTGACGATGTTGGCATGCAGCTTTTCGCGGCGCAGGTCGAGGAAGCGGTAACGGAGGCGCACGTCCTCTGGATAGTCCTGGTCGCCGAAGACAGGCAGCGGCAGTTCCTTGGCGGCCGACAGCACTTCGATCTCGCGAATGAACACTTCGATCGTGCCGGTCGGCAGGTTCGGGTTCACGGCGGTCGCGTCGCGCAGCTTCACCTCGCCATCGATGCGGATGACCCACTCGGAGCGCACTTTCTCGGCAGCGGCAAAGGCGGGAGAATCAGGGTCGATAACGGCCTGCGTCACACCATAGTGGTCGCGCAGGTCGATAAACAGCAGGCCGCCATGGTCGCGGATGCGATGCGCCCAGCCGCTGAGGCGCACGGTCTGGCCGGCTTCCTTGGCGGTGAGGGCCCCGCAGGTGTGCGAGCGGTAGCGATGTGAGGTCATGTCGGAACTCTGGGAAAAGGCCTGAATCTTGGGCGGGAAAAGCGCATGTGAACCCCGGCTTGTCAAGTTGAACGGGCCCCGCTGAAACCATCCCGGTCCGGTGCGCGCTAACCCTGCCCGAATACTCAACAAATCCGGTATGGAGTGCACCTTCTGCACCTGCTAGGAAGAATATTGACGAATTTGAGACGGACGCCGGTATGGACCTCATTGTTTCCACAGACGTGCTCGCCGCTTTCTGCGAGCGCGCTGCGAAGTTCGATTTTGTGACGGTTGATACCGAGTTCCTGCGCGAAACGACCTATTGGCCCAAGCTCTGTCTTATTCAGGCGGCAACTGACGATGAAGCGGTGCTGATCGATCCGCTCGCGCCGGACCTCGACCTGTCGCCCTTCTTCGTGCTGCTGGCCAATCCCAACATTACCAAGGTGTTCCACGCCGCACGGCAGGACATCGAAATCTTCGTCAAATTGACCGGCAAGGTCCCGGTCAATATCTTCGATACCCAGATCGCCGCCAGCGTCTGCGGCTTTGGCGACAGCGTCTCCTACGACAATCTGGTGCGGTCCATCACCAACGTGGAGCTCGACAAGTCATCGCGCTTCACCGACTGGTCGGCCCGGCCGCTGAGCGAAAAGCAGCGTCTCTATGCCGTCGCCGACGTGACCCACCTGCGTGACATCTACCGGGAGCTGCGCAAGCAGGTGGACGCCACCAAGCGCTGGGACTGGGTCGAGGACGAGCTTGGCGTGCTGCGCAGTATCGATACCTATGTCGTGCAGCCTGAGCAGGCGTGGGAACGGCTCAAGATGAAGATCAATCGTCCGCGCGACCTTGCGGCGATGATGAAGCTGGCCGCGTGGCGCGAGAGGCGGGCGCAAGACAGCGATCAGCCGCGCAGCCGGGTGCTCAAGGACGACGTGCTGTTCGAGCTGGCGATGCAGCGCCCGCTGACGCCGGATGCCTTCGAGAAGCTGCGCGCGGTGCCACGCGGCTTCGGCCGCAGCTCGGCCGCATCAGAGATCATGACCCTGCTCAAGGATGTGGAAGCGTTGGCCAAGGGCGACCTGCCCAACATGCCGGAACGCTATCGCGGCCCTTCGCCCAAGGGCGCCGTCGGCGATCTCATCCGCGTGTTGCTCAAGTCTGTCGCGGAGCAGCACGGCGTTGCGGCACGGATTCTCGCCACCTCCGACGATATCGACGCCCTGGTGCTGGACGACGATGCGGATGTCCCGGCCCTCAAGGGCTGGCGCCGCAAGCTGTTCGGGGAAAAAGCCCTGGACATCAAGCACGGCCGCATCGGCTTGGTGGCCACGCGCAAGGGCGTGCTGGAATTTGCAGTCAAGGACTCGACGCCGGCGGAGTAGGCCTACCCCGGCCGCACGACAGAACTCTTGAAACCGGCCAAGCCAGCAAACTGCTCAAGGCGACCCTGCAAATGCTCGCCGTCGAGGAAGGCGAGATCGGACGGCAGCAGCAGCGACAGCATGCCGCCAGTCACCTCGAAACGGATACGCGGCAGGATGCCGGGCATGGCTGCGGTCATCGGATAGGCGACCCTGAACAGGGCACCGATCAGCCGTGCGCGTGCCGTCAGCTCCGGAGAGCCCAGCCCTGCCAGCTTCCCAGCTGCCTTGCTCTTGAGCCCGTCATAGCGAACCGCAATGACCTGCGCCAGGAACGAGCGGCCGGGATGATCCACCCCGCTCAGCGCACCATAGGTGACTGCATCGACACTTTGCGGGCCGCGGTAGTCCGGATGGGCGCGCCACCCGATATCGGCCAACAGGCATGCGACGATGCGCAGACGCCGTTCCTCGTCGGTTTCGGCTGTGCCGGATATGCCGAGAAACTGGCCGGTGAACTCGATGAGGTCACTGCCATGGGCGGGAGAACGGGAGCGCAGCACAGAGAGCTCCTCGGCCCCCTGGATGAGGGGGTCGATCGCCTGTTCACGCG
>JBARWY010000202.1:0-7002 GCA_049647065.1 Devosia sp.
CCGTCATGTTCGGATAGAGCCCATAGCTCTGGAACACCATGGAGATGTCGCGATCCTTGGGTTCGAGCTGGTTGACCAGCCGGTCGCCGATCCAGATCTCACCCTCGGTGATGTCCTCGAGCCCGGCGATCATCCGCATGGTCGTGGTCTTGCCGCAGCCGGAGGGCCCGAGCAGGACGAGGAACTCCTGGTCGGCAATGTCGAGGTTGAAATTGTCGACGCCGACGAAATTGCTCCAGCGCTTCGATACATTCTTGAGACGGATCTGGGCCATGGCTTTAGCCTTTCACTGCGCCGGCGGTGAGCCCGCTGACGATCTGGCGTTGGAAGAAGAGCACGAGGATGAAGAGCGGCACCGTCGCCGAGACCACGGCGGCCACGGCATACATGACATTGCCCTGCTCCTGCACCGAGCCGAGGAAGCTCGAGATCTTGGGCACCATGGTCTGGTTGGGCGCGCTGAGCAGCATCGAGGTCACGGCGAAGTCGTTATAGGCCAGCAGGAAACTGAACAGACCCGTTGTCACCACGCCCGGCCACATCACCGGAATGATGACCATGCGGAATGCCTGGAACCGGGTGCAGCCATCGACCATGGCGCTCTCGTCGAGGTCCTTGGGAATGCTGAGGAAGAACGAGTGCAGCATCCACAGCGTAAAGGGCTGGTTGATCGCCACCAGCACGATGATGGTGGTCGGCAACACGCCCCAGATGTTGAGCTGGAAGAAGGGCAGGAGATAGCCCGAGACCAGCGTGATATGCGGCATGGCGCGGAACACCAGGGCTGCGATCAGGATCCAGAAGGCATAGCGCTGGCCGGAACGGGCCAGAGCGTAGCCCCCCAGCGTCCCCAGCGTCAGCGAGATGACGGTGACGCTGACCGTGACGATGGCGGTATTGCCGGCAGCCCGCCAGAATTCGCGGGTGACCCAGGCCCCGTGATAGCCGTCGCCGGTGAAGGCTGCGCCGGTCTGGATCTGGGTGTAAGTGCCGACGATGGCATTCCACCAGCTTTCGCGGGAGAAGAAGTCCGGCTCGACCTTGAATGATCCCCACACCGTCCAGATGAAGGGGAACGCGGCGAGCACCACCCACACCAGGATGAAGGCATAGATCAGCAGGTTCAACGGCAGCGGGCGGCGTTGCGTCAGCACGACTTCGGACATGTCACACCACCTTGTGGTTGAATTCGCGCCAGGTGCGGATCAGCACCGGCATGAGCAGGACGATGACCCCTGCAATGGTCAGCACCGAGGTGGCGCCGGCCGAGCCGAACAGCTGCGCATCGCCGCTGAGATCGTTGAAGATCAGCCAGCTCAGCGAAGTGGCATTGGCCTCGGCCGAAAAGCCGACAATGGGTTCGAACACCCGGAAATTGTCCATCAGCTGCACCAGCGCCACGAAAGTCGCCAGCGGCGCGAGATGGGGAATGATGACGTAGCGGATGCGCTCCCAGCGGCTGGCACCGTCGATCATCGCCGATTCCAGGGTATCGCCCGGCACGGTCTGCAGCCCGGCATAGAACACCACGAAGCTGAACGGGGCATTGGTCCACACGCCGTAGAATAGCAGCGAGGCCCAGGTCAGTACCGGCGAGGCGCGCAGCGACAGTGTCGGGTCGTTGAACAGGTTCTGCAGGCTGGCCCCGATAATGCCGTTGGCCTGGATCATCCAGTAGAGGATCAGCGAACCCACCAGCGGCGTGATGATCATGGGCAGCAGCGAGAAGAAGATCACCGGGCCCTTGGTCGCCTTGGGCAGCGCATTGACCGCCAGCGCGATGGCAAAACCCAGCGCCATGGCCAGCGGCGTCACCACGAAGCAGAACACCAGCGTGAAGGCCAAGGCCTTGTAGAATGGCAGGTTGTAGATGCGGGTGACGACATCCCCGAAGCCATTGTTGCTGGAGAGGATGGCACCGATCTCGTTGACGGCTAGGTGGCCGCGATTGAGATAGGTACCGAAGCCATTGAACTGGCCCATCGGCTGCTCGGCCTCGAGCTCGGCCATCGCTGATGTATCGACACGCGTCTCGGTGGTGCAGCCGCCAAACGGCTGGCAGCTCTCGACCTGCACGAGGATGCGCGGATGCTCGACATGGAAGCTCTGCACCACCACCGAGACAATTGGCAGCGCGATGAACAGGACCATCGCGATAAGCGAGGGCAGGATGAAGGCAAAGAATGTCTTATGCGGCATGCACTGCCTCCCGTTCGCGGCGGATGAATTGGAGCGGAGCGGCAGGCTGCCGCGTGGGCCTCGGTAAAAACAAGAGGCTGGGTGGAGGGGCCCAGGTATTGGGGGCAGAGGATGAGCCCCTCCATCGTTCGGTCAGTCGTCTCGGGAGAGGCGATTGACCTACAGGTAGCCGCCTTCCTTGGCAGCGGTATCATAGGCAGCCTTGACGTCGGCCAGCGCCTGGGCGGCGTCTTCGCTGCCGGCCATGAATTCGGCCAGTTCAGACGAGAGGGCCGTGTGCAGCAGGCCCATATAGGGCTGCATCGGATAGGCACGGGCGCCGGCATTGGCGGTGGCGATCACGCCGACAGCGGCCGGACCGGGCTCGTATCCGGCGACCAGCCAAGTGGCGACAGCCGGGTTGGCGGCAACCATTTCGGGACTGATGCCATGCACCATGGCCTGGAACGAGGCGGCAGCGTCTTCGTCCGAAATGTTCTTGGCGATCGTGAAGCCGTCCCACCACAGCGCGACGGCCGGGGTGGTACCGCCACCGATGGTCGGCGCAGCGGCCAGCACGGTATTGGCGACGACGCCTTCGGCAGCGCCTTCTTCATCGATGGTGGCGCCGGCGAGCGAACCCCATTCGACCATCATGGCGGTGTTGCCGGCTTCGTATTCGGCCTTGATGCCATTGGCGTCGAAGGTCAGATAGTCAGGGTCCATGTAGGCGGTCAGCGCGCGCATGGTCTCGAGAACCTTGAGGCCGTTCTCATTGTCGATCGCCAGTTCGGCAGAACCGGGCGCAAAGAACTCGCCGCCGGTGCCCAGATAGGCGTTGACGAATTCGGCAGCGAGGTCCCAGCCCGGCTTCACCGAAGCAGCCACGGGATATTCCATCGCGCCGGATGCCTTGATCTTTTCGGCAGCGGCCAGGATGTCCTCATAGGACTTCGGCTCGGCAACGCCGGCGGCGTCAAGGACGTCCTTGCGGTAGAACAGATGCTGGGCATTGCCCATGAAGGCGATCGCCATCACCTTGCCGTCGATCTTGATCAGCTGGTTGGGCTGCAGGTCGGAGCCATACTTGGCGACCAGATCGTCCAGCGGACGGATCAGGTCGTCGTTCAGCAGCGGCACGATGGAATTGTTGGCGACGACGGCCACGGTATATTCGGCAGGATTGATCGAGAGCGCCGGAACCTGCAGGTTCTTGTGCTCGGCATTGGCATTGGCCGTGACGGTGACACCAGCGGCCGCGCATTCCTCGGCGGTGGTGTTGACGAGGCGCAGGGCCTCGAAGTCATTGGAGAGAATCCGGACGGAGCCTGCTCCCTCGATGCCGCAATCGGCAAATGCAGCGCCGGCGGTGAGGCACAGGACCCCAAGCGATACGGTGGTCTTCAGCATAAGATTCATGTCGTTCTCCTGACGGTGAACGGCGCTCCCTTGGGTAGTGCGCCCACCATCCCCTGTTGTCGTTTACGCTCCCGCGACCGGGATCTGGACACTTCTCAACCCGTCCTGATCCAGCCTTTGTCTTCCGCACGTCACAATTGGTACGCAGCTGTGCATACGCATGCAAGAGATTTTTGCATTCGTATGCAAAAAGACCACGGCGGCTTTTGCCGATTTCGCAGCAGCTAGGGAATGCAGGGCGGTTGTAGAGCGATGAGCCGGGCACACCTGTCTCGTAACAGGCCCGTGGATCAAGACCGGCTAATGCTGGAATCGTGATTAGCTGCTCTACACGCGTGTGCAATAACGTCGAGTACGCTGGAACCTGCCGTTCCGCTATTGGCCGGAACCCGCCGCCAACCTGATGCTGCGCTCGTGTTGGCGAGCGGATATGACGACTTCAACGCGGTTGCGGGCCTTCATCTTCAGCATGATATGCGTCATGTAGTACTTGACGGTTCGCTCACTCAGCGAAAGCCGAACGGCTATTTGTCGATTGGTACATCCCTCAAGCAAATGAGCGACGATTTCCAGTTCCCGCACTGTCAGCCTTGCTGCTTCATATAGGGCAGCAACCCGCGAGTGTTCCCGCAGAGCCCCGAAAACGGCAGCTGCATATCTCTTGGAAACAAAGATCTTTCCCGAAGAAACGGCCTCTATGGCCTCAAGCAACTCTTCGTAAGGAGACGTCTTTAGGACAAAGCCCACGGCTCCCGCCTCAAGCGCTCGGACCGCCGATTCAGTGCTGCAATATGCGGTGTATATGAGAATTTTGGTGCTGGTCGCGGTCCCCAATATCTCTGTGATGGCGCGAATAACGTCGCCTGGCATCGAAAGGTCGAGGATGGCAATGTCTGGAACGGTCGCTGCAATCATCTCGACGGTGGTAGCCGCAGTGTCCGCCTCGCCCACAATTTGCACGGACGCCTCGGTGCTCAGCAGGTCGCTCAGCCCCGCGAGAAAGACCGGATGGTCATCGGCGATCGTAATCGTCCGGTGTGGAGGTCTTTGGGTAGAAAGCGTGTGATCTATGTGCATTCACTCCTCCCGGAACGCCCTTGTGATCTGGTCGGTAAAAGGCTTCACGAAATACGCGATGGCGATCTGTTCCTCGGTCTGAACAAACACGTCCACCGGCATGCCGGGAATGAGGCCCCGATCGCCGAGCTCCGACAGGTCGCCCGTCACTTCCGCCTCCGCGAGATAGTAGCTCTGGCCCGCCTGCAGATCGCTGGTGGCTGCCGCAGAAACACGCGACACCATGCCTTCGATTTCCGGCGTCGTGCGCTGGTTGAAGGCGCTGAAGCGGAGCTTGGCGTCCTGGCCGAGCTGGATCTGGTCGATGTCGCTGATGGCGACGCGGAACTCGATCTTGAGCTGGGCATCTTCCGGCACGATGGTCAGCAGGTTCTCCGCCGGGCTGATAACACCGCCCACCGTGGTGACGGACAATTCGTTGATGGTGCCGGCAACAGGGGAGCGTATCTGCGTACGCGCCAGGCGGTCGTCGACTTCGGTGAGGCGATTCTGCAGTTCGGCGATGGTTGCCTCTACCGACCGCAGCTCCCGCTGGGCCTCGGTATAGGCCAGGTCGTCGATAGCCAGGATTTGCAACTGTACTTCGCTGATCCGCGCGTTCGCCCGAGCTTCTCCAGCAGTGAGCTCACCCTGGGTGCCCAGCATACGCGCCAGTTCACGGTCAGCGGTGTTGAGGCGAGTGGTTTCGAGCAGCCCCTTTTCGGACAGTGAGCCCATGCGTGCGCGCTCTTGACGAGCCAGAGCAAGCTCGTCGGCCAGAGCAGTGGCCTGGAAATCCAAGCCCTCCACTTCCTCGCGTAACTGGGCAACCTGCAGCTCGAGCTGGTTGCGCTGGGATTGCCGGTTGCGCCGCGTGCTGTCGAACAATTGCTGTTCGCCACTCAGGATAGCGCCTGCATTGGGGTAGGCATCGAGATAGTCAGCCGGGAAGACGATCGCCGCCGAATCGTCGCGTTCGGCGATCAGCCGGGCCCGACGCGCGGTCAGCTCGGCGAGTTGGCCGCGCAGGATCGATTGCTCAGTGCGGATCTGCACGTTGTCCAGCGTGAGCAGAACTTGCCCCAGAGCAACTATTTCTCCCTTGCGCACCTCGATGGAGCGGACCACGCCGCCATCGAGATGCTGGATTACCTTGACACTGTCGTCGACCAGCACGGTGCCGTTAGAGATGATCGCTCCCGACAGCTTCGCTGTCACCGACCAGCCACCGATGCCGGCTAGCAACAGGACGGCCATGGTGCTGCCGACGACGACCCGGCCACGCATGCCGAACTGGGTCTCCTTGCCCTTGCGGCGCGAAGGAGCACTCTGCGCGAAGCCATAGGGCGAGGCGTTTTCCATCGTAGTCATTTACTGGTTCCCTTGGCTTCGATTACGCAAACTGGTGGTCGACGCTCAGCGGCACGGAAACGCCGTGCAGCGCTATGGCTATTTCGTAGACATCGTCACGGTTGGCATCGGCTTCGATGAGGGTGTGATCCATGTCGTCATAGAATGCATAGGTGATCCGGATCGGCAGGGCGGAATCGAACCCGTCGTCAAGCTCGTCGTAGAACTGCTCGAAGCGCTCCTCTTCAAGCCGCTCGGCCCGACGAGAGATTTCATACTCGGCCACATGGATGCGATCGCCGACCACGAAGTCGAGGATCTCGTGCACCAGCTGGTGGCTGAGGGCCGGCGTATTGTCATTTACCGTGAAGACGAACAGGTCATTTCCCCTTCCGCCGGTGATCACCGCCGCCGTGGCACCGATAAAGAACACGTCGTCGCCCTGACCGGCGATGATCTCCTCTATCCGACTGAAGTGGTCCTGACCGATCTCCGCGCTGGTGGCGGTGCCATCGTCGAGATGGACAGTAATCGCGTCGGCAAAGTCGGAATAGTCGAGGATGTCGTGGCCGTCGCCGCCATCAATCTCGTCATTGCCGGAATCGCCGGTAATTTGGTCATCGCCATGCCCGGCCAGGACAGTATCGTCACCGTCGCCGCCATGGAGTTCGTCGTCTCCGTCGCCGCCGACCAGGGTGTCGTTGCCGCAGTCACCATGCAGTTGGTCGTCGCCGCTGGCACCCTCTACGATATCCTCGCCGGAGCCGCCCATAAGCAGGTCATTGCCGTCACCGCCCTCAATTTCGTCGTCACCTGCACCACCCTCGATTACATCATTGCCCTCATCGCCCCTGGCGGTATCCTGGCCGGCACCGGCGACGAGGACATCGTTGCCTTCATTGCCTTCAAGCTGGTCGTCGCCATCGCCACCGTCGAGGATATCGTTGCCTGTGCCGCCCATGAGGATGTCATCCCCCTGGTCGCCCTCAATGGTGTCGT
>JBARWY010000203.1:0-3945 GCA_049647065.1 Devosia sp.
GAAATGTACCGGTGGAGACCGCACAATTGACCCTCGACCGCCCCACCGAGCAGATCTTCGCTGAGGTCGAACCTGGAACGTCGATAGAGTGCGGCGTGGCAATTCGCATCGACAATCGCGAACGGCGGTCAACGGCGCGCATTCTAGTCGTTCCGCCCGGCCCGGCCAGTGTATTGGTCGGCTATCTGTTGGCATGAGAGGTTTGGTTATTATGTCCACGAGTTTCGTGAACCGCTTAATTAGCCTGCCCTCGCTACTGCGGAAGCCGCTGGTCATTGTCGCCCTCGCCACGCTTTCGGCCTGCAGCACCGGCCAGTTTGTCGGCATGACACCGGGCACAGTTACCGCGCCTGCCGCCGAGCGGATCGGTGATGGCACTGCCATCGTCGGCGTGATTCCTGTCACGGAAGCCGCGAGTTTGTCCGGCGGCGCCCCCGACAGTGTTTATCTTGCCGCCAAGCTTGCGGCCAATGCCCTCCCTGCCGGCACCGCTTCCGTCGAAATTCGGCAGGCAGGCCCCAGCGAGTCCGCCATCCGCGGGGCCGCTAACAATCTCGCCAATTCCGGCGCCAAAATCGTCATTGTTGCCGACCCTAACCAAGAGGCTGGCGCCGCAGCCGCCGCGCTGGCGCCCAAGGGCATAACGACCATTTCCCTGTCCGGCATCGCCGACACCGGTCGGCAACTCTATGGTGCTGGTTTGATGCCTCGAGAGGAAGCCATTGCCCTTGCCAGCGAGTTGACCAGGCGCGGCGAGAAAGCCGTCGTCATCGCAGCGACGGGCGATCCGGCCAGTCAGACTTTTGCCACCGCAGTTGCGGCCGTGGCTGGCGCCCAGCAGATTGCCTCCGTCATGGTAGATGCGAGTTCACCGCAGAGCCTGATCGCTGCCCTTCAAGGCTTGCAGCAGCAAGGAGCCCCATACAGCTCCATCATTTTCGCGGTTGGGCCGCAGCACGGCACAATGCTGGTTGAGCAATTGCAGGTGGCTGGCCTTCTTGCAGATGCAAGAATGGTCGGAAACGCAGGCTGGGCCATGGCAGAGCCCCTCCCTGCTGCTCTCAAAGGCGCTTGGTATCCAAGCCTTCCGCGCGCGCGACTTGATGCCTTCGTGCAGAAGTTCCGCGCCGCCTATGGCAGCAACCCGACGCTGATGGGCGCCGTCGCCTATGATCTGGTGATCCTGGCAGCCGCTCTGCCCAAAGCCTATCCCGACGCGCCCTATGCGCCGGCGGTCCTCACCAGCAGCCAGGGCTTTTCCGGGTTTAGCGGGCCGTTCCGGTTCGGCAGTGCCTACATGGTCGAGCCCCGCCGCTACGAAATCAGCACTGTCCGCTAGCCGCACCAAATTCGATAAAATACTATTGAATAAATAGAGTAATAATAAATTACGTCTATTTGCCGACGATTATTGTCCGTCTGACAGACTCCCCTCAAGTAATAGGGGCGTCCAATGAAGAAGATCATCACGACAACGCTTATCGCCTTTGCCCTCGCCACGGGTCAGGCAAGCGCAGTTCCGCTGGACCGCGAGCTTTCGCCATCGCGCAACGTCATGCCAATGACGCGGAGCGAAGCCCCGCCCGCCGCCCAGCCCAGCGTTTTTCCCGCGCCCTTGCCCGCCGCCCGGCTGGCATCCTTGCTCCGCGCATCCGCCACGCCGCAGCCGGCCGCCATCAGCAATACGCCGAGGGCCGTGCCCGCAGATTTCGGCGTCTTCGCCTCGGTGGCCATTTCCGCCGCACGCCTACCCATGCTCGACAAATACAAGCGGGCCAACGGCCAGGATTACAGCGCCCTGTTCACCCAGGAGTGCGCGGCGTCCGGCCTGGACGGTTGCGACAGCCGCCTGGGTCGTCGCCTGGCTGGCCTTGCCGACAAGGCGCGGGGACTCGGCCGCGAGGAAATACTCGATCTGGTCAATCGCGAGATCAACGCGGCTCTGGCCTACCAGTCCGACTCCGCCAACTGGGGCGCGGGCGATCACTGGGCCAATCCGTCACAGATGGCCGTCAACGGCGCGGGCGACTGCGAGGATTTTGCCAATCTCAAGATGTGGGCGCTGCGCAGCCTGGGCTTTGCGGCGGCCGAGCTGCAGATCGTCGTGCTGCAGGACACGCGCCGCCGCCTCTATCACGCGGTGCTCGCGGTGCATGTCGACGGCCGGTCGCAGATCCTCGACAACCTCGCGATCAAGGTCGTGCCGGACACCGCCTATTCCAACTACCTGCCGATCATGAGCTTCACAGCCAGCCAGGGCTACCTGCACGGCTTCACCAACCGCGACACCAGCGTCGCTGCGGGTCCGCTTAGTGCTGTGCGCCCCGGCGAGGGGCTCTAGGAAAGACATAGGGCGGCCCAGTGGACCGCCCTTTTGTTGCATCTTTCGCGACTTAGATCAGGAAGTCCGCGGCATTCCCGTCGTCATCAAGGACGAAGCGGATGGTCTCTCCGGTGCTAGCACCGGTCACGGTGGCAACGATGTCGCTCGTAGCCGAAACATTGCCGGTGGTGTCGATACGGACGTTGCCTGCGGCATCGACATCGACATACTGGCCGACAGTGCCAGTAGTCGCAGCCCCGTTCAGCAAGGCACTGAGATCAATCGCATCGCCTTCGGCGAAGTCGTAGTCGGCGATCATGTCCTTCAGATTGGCGCCGAGCTTGTCCACATCGAGGATGAACAGATCGGCCCCGGCACCGCCGGTCAGGGTGTTGTTGCCCTTGCCGCCGACCAGGACGTCATTGCCACCCATGCCGAACAGGATGTCATCGCCATCCCCGCCGACCAGGATTTCATCCACACCCGTACCGGAGATGGTGTTGCCGGCGACGCCGGTGATGGCCACGCTTGCGCTGTCCAGGGTCGCGCCATCGGTGGCGGTATAGGTGAACGAGCCCGTTCCGAAGGATGGCGACGAGGTCACCTTTACTTCGACATAATCGATATCGAAGCCCTTGTTGTTATCCGAGTTCACCAGCGCGATCGTTACCTTCTGGCTTCCATCCACATAGTGGCTGACATTGGAGGTGATCGCTCCGACCCAGTTTCCATCTACATCATCGTGGCGAGCGGATGCGAGCAGGTCCCATCTTTGCTCATGGTGGTTCCAGATGCCGAATTGGGCTGTGTCGCCGGTTCCCGGATCGTCCTGATGCCCTTCGACCTTGAGATCTAGTCGCGTTATGGAGGAGGCAGCCTCGGCGATAGAGAACTGCGCCCTGAATACGGCGTGATCACGATCGTCGCTACTCCCGTTCGGCGTATTCGTGTTCCACCGATCGCCATCGGACAATTCGAGCCACTCGTAATTATCGTTACTCGCCTCGACGGCGTCGTTGCTGCCAACGCCCTGCCCGTTCAGGTGGCTTAAGGTGGCTGCGACCTGGCCCGGAGGATCGACCTCGAAGTAATGCGCAGTATGGTTATTGGTGTTCTGTGTGACGCCGGCAAAAGTGTAGATCTTCACCACAGGTGGCAGCGATGCAGGATCAAACACAACGCCATTCGCCACTGTGCCGCCAACCGGATTGCTCACTGCGTTGATTGTCAGCTCGCTATCAGCGTCGACATCATTCCAAAGCAGTGCGGCGTTCGGGATTTGGATCGCCGAGAAGTCCGTGACGTTGGTGATGACCTTGTCGTTCACAACATCCACCGGATCATTGACCGGCGTTATTTCGATAGTCGTCACTGCAACGTTGGAGTCCGCCTCCCCGTCGTTGACCGTCACATGGATCGTGCGGGACGTATCGGGATCGTCACTGGTGCTAGCGAAGGTAACCCCCTTGATGGCGCCCTGATAGGCGGTGAATGAAGCCGCACCAGTAAGCGTGACGATGATCTGTCCCGCCGCCAAGGGCCCCACCACTGCCGTGATACTCGAACCGCTGACAGCCGAGAGTACGTCACCAACCTTGGCGTCGGTGAGCACGATCCTGGCA
>JBARWY010000204.1:0-3014 GCA_049647065.1 Devosia sp.
AACTATATGTCCGCGCTGATGGCCAAGCTCAATGCGCGCAACCGCGTCGAGGTTGTCATGGCGGCGAAGAACCTGAACGACCTTGCCTGATCAGGGCCAGTTCGTAGCGTCGGAGCCTACAACAGGAATGGTAGCCCGGACTAGGGTGCCACGACCCGCAGCAGCCTCGATCTCCAAGGTTCCCCCCACGGCGTTGATGCGGTTTGACATGCCCAGCAAACCGAGCCCTCTGCTACCCGCAGTCTCGACCCGGGCCTGGTCGATGCCGGGTCCGCCGTCGGAAATCTCCACGATGATGACATCACCCGCCGTAATTGCCGTGACCTGCTGGACGGCGCCTCCAGCATAGCGGGCGGAATTGTTTAGGGCCTCCTGTACCACGCGATAGAGGCAGGTCTTGATGAGGTGCGACGTGTGTGCGGGCAGTGCCTCTTTCCGGTAAAGCACGTTTCCGCCCGTCAGGGCTTCGTGACGCGAGATGACGAGGTCGAGGGTCCCCTCCAGCGTCAGATCGCTGAGTTCGGGCAGCACCAGACCCGCTGAAATGTCGCGTAGTTCGTCAAGTGCTTCAGTATTGAGGGCCACCAGTCCGTCGAGATTGCTGCGGAGCCTGGCTTCGACCTGCGCCGGCTCTTGCCACTCAGTCTTTCGGGCTTGGGTCTTCGTTGAAAGCATGTGCGTGAGCTTGAAGTTCAGTACGCTCAGCACCTGAATCGGGCCGTCATGAAGATCGGCCCCCACGCGACCCAGCAGCTGCTCATTGACCTCGGCAGCCTGCAACCGCGTCTTATCGGACGCAATGCGCAATTGTTCGTTTTGCCGAGCGGATTCCGCCGATTGGTCCGCGGCCCGTTGCAGCGCAGTCTGCTGCCGGCTGATGGTCTTGCTGCCGCGCAGAACCACGCCATAGAGCGCCGCCATCATGGCCAAGCCGACTAAGCCGACCTCCATCCATGACCGGGCATAGGATTCCGAGACCGCCGCCTGCAGCAGCGAGGCTTCCTGGTGGAACTCGCCCACCGCCGTTACCTCTGTAGAGCCAGGGGCGTAAAGGGGCACGTAAATCTCGATGAAGGGCGTGCTGAGATCAGGGTGATTGTAGCCTTCCTCGAAGTTGACCACGATCTCGCCGGCGGCGGCATGGGCGATGCGGCCGGGTCCAACTTCCTCCGGAACAAGCACGTCGTTCGACACATACAAGATGGTGCCATCGGGATCCCACAGCTTGACCGAACGCATGCCCGCCTCGGACAGCGTCTCGGCGTAGAGCCTGTTGAGGTCTTCACGGTGTTCAGTGCTGATTGCACCAGTTTCAGCAACCGCCGACACGAATGGCGCGAAAAAGCTCTTCATCAATATGGCACTGGCGAAAGCCGAACTTCGCAGCATGCCCGAACGGGTGGTTTCGGCCACCCAGACCCCCAGGATAGTCATCGCGCATACGGTCACAACTGCGCCGACCAGTGTGAACTGCCGGGCCAAGCTCATCTTCGTCGTATCTGTCAGTCTTCCAACAGACCTTAGTACTGATACCGGAGACCTCAAAGTACTCACCCCGTCGCGCCAAAAGTACCAAATAATTGTAGTACCTACCGATATATCAAATCACCCTTTTCTCCGACTTAGTAGACGGCATGTCTTGGATGCCGGGCTTGTTCCCGGTTGTTCGATCGAACCGCCAACCGGGGGGAAAAGGTAAAATGGTCAATCTGGTCAAACACGATCTGGAATTCATTCTCAAGCAAATCAAGATCGCCGAAGCCCATGCTGGTGGTGGCGATCTGGCTAAGCTGGTGGCGGTAGCTGGTGGCGTCGATCCCAACGCGGCTCCGGGCGCTGCGTTGCAGCCGCACCTGTTGCCCTATGGTCTGCGCACGGTGGATGGTAGCTACAACAACCTGATCGACGGCCGCGAGGAATGGGGCGCCAGCGGGCAGCCGTTCACCGAACTGGTCGACCCAACCTATGTCAACGAGGGCGACGATGTGTTCGCCTACGTACCAGGCAACAACAACAATTACGGCCAGCCGGGAAGCGTGGCCGATGCCGATCCGCGCATCATCTCGAACCTTATCGTCGACCAAACGAGCAACAACCCCGCTGCTGTCGCGCTCTATGAGGCGATGCTTTCCGAGGGCAAGAGTGTTGTCGCCACGCCGATGCTGACACCGGAGGGTGTGGCGGCTCTGCATACAGACGACGTGCTTGGCTTCGACGGGCAGGTACTGTTCCCCGCGGGCAGCCCGGTGCTTGTCTACACTTTCGAGAACGTCTCGCCCGATATCGGCGACTCCGCGCCGTACAACTCGATGTTCACCCTGTTCGGCCAGTTCTTCGACCACGGCCTTGACCTGGTTCAGAAGGGCGGCAACGGCACCGTTTACATTCCCCTTGCTACCGACGATCCGCTGTACAACCCGGCCTCGCCGCAAACCAATTTCATGGTGCTGACGCGCGTATCGACCGATGCGACCAACGTGACGACGCCGTGGGTCGACCAGAACCAGACTTATACCTCGCACGCCTCGCACCAGACGTTCCTGCGGGAATATCGCCTGCACGAAGGCAAACCAATAGCCACCGGTGATCTGCTCGAAGGTGCCTCGGGCGGCCTCGCCACCTGGGGCGACGTCAAGGCACAGGCCCTGATGCTGGGTGTTCGCCTGACTGACGCCGATGTCGGCAAGGTGCCGCTGCTGCGCACCGATCCGTACGGCAACTTCCTTCCCAACAATGCCGGCTATGCACAGCTAATCATCGGCGTAGGCGCCGACGGCGTTCCCAATACTGCTGATGACATCGTCATTTCCGGCACGCCAACCGCGCCCGTCAATCCCTCGGCGTCCGTGATTGTGGGCGGCATCACATATGGTGGCGCGCTGCGCACACCAAACGCCTTCCTCGACGATATCGCGCATAACGCGGTGCCCGGCACGTTTGATTTCGATCACGACAACAACCCTGCGACCGCCGCTATCAAGACTGCGGCGGTCGCTGACGCAGACACAGTTGCG
>JBARWY010000205.1:0-7493 GCA_049647065.1 Devosia sp.
CGTCTACCCTCCCCCGCGCGCTGCAACAACGTCCGTCTTTCGAGACGGCGCTGCAGGAGCATGGTCAGGGGATCTGCCAGCACCCAGTCACCAACCGCGAATTCGGCGGTGTCAGTGCGTGGAGGAAGATCGATTTCGAGCTGCTTGGCGCCATCAAGCCCGGTCAGACGCCCGCGATGGATCGCGTCTACCCGCAAACGCAACAGTCCGGCATCGCTGGCCGCGAGCTGGTCTTCGAAGAAGCTATGCCAGCCAAGGTGACCCAGCTGGCCGGGCGCTCCACTGGGTGTGTGAACCATCACGCTTTGAGCCGACAGATCATCGGGACATTATGCCTTGCCCTCTGTCGGATCGGAAGATTCGCTGTCGGTCCGATTGGAGCCTTCGCCTTCGGCTTCCGGCGCTGGCTTGAGCTTGGCCTCGGCCCGTTCAGCGTTTTTCAGCTTCTTGAGCCTGTCGCGTTCCCGTCGCTCGAAGTCGTAGTTGGGCTGGCGTGCCATGGTGCTACTTTCTCTAAAGGACCGTACCTGACCCGTCCCCGACAAAAACACAAGCCGCCTGTGTGATCAGGAGCGGCCACTGGTGGCAAAGCCGATCGCGCCGGTGTCCATTCGTTGCGCACTCTGCCACCCCTCAGTATCCACGAAGGGCGCTGCGCAGAACTGGGAAGTGTCGAGAAGCGACGGACTGCACCCCAGGCTCCACGCAATGCGCCCGCTGATGTACCAAGCCTCATCGGCCTGCCACGTCAGCGGGCTTTAGGATCACAAGGCTGCGTCCTGCGCTAAGTTCCGATGGCCGCTCATAGGCGGCTTTGCCTAGTTATTGGCGATAGCAGCACCGGCTGCTGCGCCGCCCGCTCCGCCGATGATTGCGCCACCGTACCCTCCCACGGCACCGCCAACCGCGGCGCCAGCCGCGCCGCCGACAGCGGCACCGGTTATGGTCCTCTGCGTGGTAGTGCAGGCCGTCATCGAAAGGGCGCTGACAAGAACGAGCGCAATAGGGGCAAGCTTTTTCATGTTTTCCTCCAAGGTGTAATGGACTCAGAACTGATTTGGCAGGCCGCCAGTTCCAAGTGCTGGACCGCCAACGATCAGGATCGCGTGTGAGGCAGGGTTGTTCCCCCACATCATCAGAGCTGGTCTCGAGACGCGGGGGCCTTTTGAAGTCTACCTCAACGTATCGTCCCCTGTGAGCATGACCAAGGTAAGGCGCCTGTCCCAATTCTGATCTCCAACCCACGGCATGAAAATTTCGTACTTCTGCCAGAGGGTTAGCGAAGTACTTTCAAGCATGGGATTTTATGAGGCGATCTTCAGGATATTCACCCCTGGATTTCTGGTGTACTGCTTGGCGCGTACTTCCATCCGTTTGCGGCCAAAGTCGGTACACAATCACCGGCTATTGGTCACAGCGCGCTGCGAACGTTCAACCGCCGGCATTTCGCCAGCAGGGCTCGCCTGTGAGCATCGAGGACTAAGAATGACCAAGGGCATTGTGAAGTTTTTTAACACCACCAAGGGCTTCGGCTTCATCTCGCCCGAAGGCGGCGGCAAGGACGCTTTCGTGCACATTTCTGCCGTTCAGCAGTCGGGCCTCCAGGGCCTCTACGAGAACGACAAGGTTGAATACGAAGTCGAATCCGGCCGCGACGGCAAGGAATCGGCCGTGAACCTCAAACTGCTCGACTAGCAGCCAATGTGGGCGCCGCACCGCGGCGCCCCCGCCGGACTTTGGGGATGTCAGTGTTCCGGTGACTCGGGACCCTTGTTTTGGGATACCAGTCCCCCGGCTAATCTCTCCAATTCGCCGGTTTGGCCACGACCGCCGCGCCGGACGCTGAGTTCGGTCAAGGCTGTGACTCCGCGCTGGGTCGGAGCAGCTCGATCAGGTGTTCGCGTCGCGAGGTCTTGTCGGCATGGCGGGGACCCTGGTGCGCGCTTGCGTTCGTTCCCAAAGCAGCCAGCAAGTGCTGATCAGCGCCAGAACGGCGACTGTGGCTGCCAGCCAGGTCCACACGTTCAGCACCGGGCGGCCCAGCAGGTTGCGGAGGGTGAAGAGCATGAGGTTGGAGACCAGCAGGAAACTGAGGACGTGGCGGCCGGGAACGGTCAGCCAGCCCTGAACGGTGAGGCGGCTGGTTATGGCCTTGGCGATCATCAGGTAGACCAGTAGCGCCAGAGCGGGGCCGATGATCCACAAGATGGTGGGCGGGAAGCGGCCGGGCAACTGACCGGTCTGCCACAGGCTCCATACGAGCCAGCCCGAGGCGGCGACGGCGCCAAGCCAGTGCCAGATGGTCAGGCGCCCGCCGGCACGGCCGAGGGCGATGCCAACAAGGAACCAGGGCAGATAGGGCAGCAACGGGAAGCTGGCAAAGTTCGTGGTGCCGATCAGCGTGGCGGTCAGCGGCCAGCCCTGATCCATGACCAGCCAGGTACTGCCAAAGCACAGGACGGTCGCCAGGGCCAGCAGCCACGGATTGGTGGCGATGGCCAGCAGCAGCGGACGTGCCACCGCGACCAGTGCATAGAGCACGAAGAAGGTAGCGAGGAACTCGCTCCAGCCGAACAGTCGCCGCATGGTCAGCACGTCGAGAACCAGCGTGGTGGTGAGCGGCAACCGGTCTACCAGCAAGGCGAAGGCGAAGGACGAGACATAGGCCGCCAGCAAAAGCAGCAGCACCGGTCGCAGCCGGCTCCACAGTGGCCGCGCCCTGCCCCGCGACAGTCCAAGCCCGATGCCCATGGCGAGGAGGAACCCGGAAAAGGTGACGAGGTTGATGAAATCGGCGAACCTGTCGGTCCAGCCGGGCAACGAGCTGCTGACGAGCTGGATGACATGGGTCGCCACCATGCCGACCACGAGCATGGTCTTGAACAGATCGAGTTCAGGCAGGCGGGATGGCCTTGGCGCGCTTTCAGGAAAAGTGGATGCCAGTTTTCCGCTTCGCAAGCGCGCCAACGTCACTGGGTCATCCCTTGACGCCGGCCGAGAGCATGATGGCCTGGGTCACCCGGCGCTGGAAGATCAGGTAGATGATGGCGACCGGCAGGCCCGCCACCACGGCCGAGGCCATGAGCTTGCCGAAGACGATGCCATAGGCGTCCTTGACCTGGGTGATGCCGACCGGCACGGTCATGGTGGCTTCGCCTGTCGCGGCGAGGAAGGGCCACAGAAAGCTGTTCCAGGCGCCGATGAAGGTGATGATGGCGAGAGCCGCCGTTACGCCCCAGTTCATCGGCAGGTAGATGCGGAACAGGATTTTGAAGTGCCCTGCACTATCCATCTGCGCTGCCTCGCGGAACTCCTTGGGCACCGAGTCGAAGAACTGCTTGTAGACGATGATGACCACCGGCACGATCAGCTGCGGCAGGATGATGCCGGCCCAGGTGTTGAGCAGCTTGAACTGCGCCATCAGCACGAAGTGGTTCACGATCAGTGCCTGCATCGGCACCATGAAGCAGGCGAGGATCAGGAAGTAGATGACACGCCGGCCAGGGAAATCGAGCTGGCTCAGCGCATAGGCACAACCGGCCGAGCTGACGATGACCAAAGCCGTGATGACGATCGAGGTCACGAACGAGTTCACGTACCAGATGGCGATGTTGGTGTTGTTCCAGATGTGGATGTAGCTGTCGAAGGTGACGCGGCTGGGGATGAGCGAATTACTGCCCGAGATCACCTCGCCATCGGGTTTGATGGAGGTGATGATCGCCCAGTAGATGGGGAAGAACGAGGCCAGCGCCACCAACAGCGTGATCGCCGTCAGCACCAGGCCGATAATGTCGAGCGGCCGGTCGCGGCGACCCTGTTCGGCAGCCTTGTCGACGCTGCGGGGAAGGGCTTCGGCGGTCATTTTTCACCTCGCGTGCGCAGCAACTGGTATTGCAGGACGGAGAGGATGATGATCATCCCGAACAGCAGTACGGCCGCCGTGGCGGCCTCGCCGCCCTTGTTCTGCTGGAAGGCCAGCTTGTAGACGTATTGCACCAGTGTGATCGTCGCGTCCTGCCGCCCCCCGATGGAGAACAGGTAGACCTGATCGAAGATCTTGAGCTGGGCGATCAGCTGGATGGTCAGCACCAGGGCGGTAATCGGCCAGATCAGCGGCCAGGTGATGCGGGCGAACTGCCGCCAGCGACCGGCGCTGTCGAGCTGCGCCGCCTCGTAAATCTCGGGCGAGATATTGCGCAGGCCGGCGATGAACAACAGGATATTGAAGCCCATGGTCCACCAGATGGTGACGAAGGCCACCGTCGGCATGAATGCCGGGATGGTGCGAGTCAGCGACATCGGCTCGCCGCCGTTGAAGGGCCGCACGAACACCTGGGCCAGCCCATATTGCACGTCGATGATCCAGTTCCAGGTCAGGAACACCACCGAGACGGGCAGGATATAGGGCAGGAAGAAGCTGGCGAGCACGAAGCCCTGCACCCAGCCGTTGAGCCGGTTCACCGCCATCGCGATGAGCAGGGAGATCAGCGTATTGGGAATGACAGTGAGAAGCACGAAATAGGCCGTGTTCCAGAAGGCGGACTGGAACAGCTTGTGGTTGAGGATCTTGACGTAGTTGTCCCAGCCGACCCAGTCGCCGCTGCCGATCAGCGGCGCCTTGGTGAAGCTCAGCATCCCCATCTGGATGGTCGGCCACACGAACAGCACGCCATAGATGAGGACGAACGGGCCCACCAGAACCAAAGCCGTCAGATATTCCTGTTTTTTATCCCTGAGCATGGACTAACCTCCTCGACCGCCACAACCACTGAACGGCACCTCCCCCTTGATGGGGAGGGTGGGTGGGGGTGCAGGGGCCCCGATTGGGCCGAACAACCCCACCCTTGACCCTCCCCATATGGGGAGGGTGTCGACTGCGGAGCGGGCTAGAGCTGGCCGTTGAGGTCGTCACGCATCTGCGTGGCGGCGTCGGCAGGCTCGATTTCGCCAGTGGTGGCTGGATTGATGTAGTTGCTCCAGGCGTCGCCGAGCGGGGCAGCGGGCCCTGCGAGGATGGTGCGCGGATCGAACACGGCAGTATCAGCGAAGCCGGCATAGTCAGACTGCGGCTTCAGGGCCTGGAATTCAGCACTGTCACGCACAGCGTTGAAGGCCGGGATGTGGCCTGCGCCTGCCCAATCGAGCGAGTGCTGGTCCATCCAGGCGATGACCTGCATCACGGCCGCGCGCTTTTCAGCATCGGCTTCCTTGCCGGCATTGGCAGGGACGACGAAGGCGTGCGAGTCAGACCATGCGGCCTTGGTCTCGAACAGGGTCGGCAGTTCCACTGCACCCCACTCGAACAGTTCGCCCTTGGCGTGCAGATCCACGAAGGTCGGGATTTCCCAGTTGCCCATGATGAAGAAGGGCGCCTGCTGCGAGGTGAACAGGGCCAGTGCCGCAGGGCTTTCGACCTGCACGGGCGTATAGCCGCTATCGACCCAGCCTTTGACGACGTCAATGGCATTGGTCAGCTTGGTGACGTCTTCGTCGGTGGGGAAGAAGCCGCCGGCGGCTTCGTCGAACATGGTACCGCCCTGCTGGCCAAAGAGACTGTAGATGGTGCGATAGCGATCGCCGGTCGGGGTGGAGACGCCATACTTGCCGTCGCCGGTAAACTTGGCGAGGACCGCGTTGAAGTTCTCGAGCCCGTCGAGACCGGTCGGCAGGCCGTCGTCACCGATCAACCCGGCTTCGGCAAGCATGTCCTTGTTGTAGTAGAGGATCAGGCCATGCTGATCGAACGGCACGGCATAGCGGGTGCCATCGACCTTGCCGGCGTCGGATGCGGCAGCGGTGAAGTCTGCGTCGGAAATGCCCGCGCCGGCCATGTCCTCGTCGGTGATTTCGCTCAACGTGCCGCTATCGACGGCCAGCGGAATGCGGGAGAGGTGATAGGTGGCGATATCGGGACCTTCGCCGATGGCCGCGGAGGTCTGCAGCTTGGTGTAGAAGGGGGTACCCCATTCCAGGGTCGTGCCTTCGATGGTGATTTCACCAGCGTGCTCGGCATTGAACGCGTCGATCAGTGCCTTCATGCGGATGCCGTCACCGCCGGCCAGGAAATCCCACCACACCACAGTCTGCTGCGCCATGGCGCCGGTTGCGAGCGCGAGAAACGCGGTCGAAGCCAGGGCAAGGCGACGTAGAGTTTTCGTCATTCTTTCCTCCCAATGGGTTTTTGCAGCTCTATGCGTCTCCTTAAGCGGCTGGTGCGTCGCATTGAGCCGTAGCCCGCACCGCCGAAAACCCAGATCAGCTCGAGTGATAGGCGACGCCCTCGGCGTCGAAGAGATGCGTCTCGCGGCGATCGGCAGCGAGTGAAACGGGCACGCCCGGTTCGAGCGTGCTCTTGCCGATATCCTCGGCCACGACCAGCGTGCCGTCGGCCAGCCGAACATGGACGAGCGTGCGATCGCCGAGCCGCTCCAGCAGTTCCACCGTACCGTTGAAGCCACCCGTGTCACTGCTGACCCGCAAGGCATCGGGCCGCACGCCCAGAGTTAGGCCATCGCGCGACGGCAGCAGATTGGCCGCGATGTCGGTCGCCATGCTGGCGCCGCCGGCATTGACCACGAGTTTGCCATCACTCTCGCCGACCGAGGCAACGGGAAGGAAGTTCATTGCGGGCGAGCCGACAAAGGCCGCGACGAAGCGCGAGGCGGGCCGCGAATAGACCTCCATCGGCGTGCCGATCTGCTCGATCCTGCGGTTGTTCATGACCACGATCCGGCTGGCCAGCGTCATGGCTTCGGTCTGGTCGTGGGTCACGAAGATCATGGTAGTGCCGATGCGCTGGTGCAGTTGCGCCAGCTCGACCCGGGTGCGCACGCGCAGGCTTGCATCGAGATTGCTCAGCGGCTCATCGAGCAGAAACGCCTTGGGTTCGCGCACGATGGCGCGTCCAATGGCGACACGCTGGCGCTGTCCGCCCGACAGCTGGCTCGGCCGACGATCGAGCAGCGGGCCGATTTCCAGCATGCGGGCAGCGTCATCGACGCGCCTCGTAATCTCGGCCTTGTCGGTGCCCACATTCTGCAGGCCGAAGCTCATGTTGTCGCGCACCGTCATATGGGGGTAGAGCGCATAATTCTGGAACACCATGGCGACGCCACGCTGGTTGGGCGGCAGCTGGTCAACCCTGGTGTCGCCGATGTGGATCTGGCCGGCATTGACCTCTTCGAGGCCGGCGATCATCCGCAGCAGTGTCGACTTTCCGCAGCCGGACGGCCCCAGGAAGACGATGAACTCGCCCGATTTGATGTGCATGGACACGCTGTCGAGCACCTGCACAGTGCCATAGGACTTGCTGACCTCGTTCAGGACGATATCTGCCATGAATTCCTCCTCGGGGCGGACCCCATTTTCCTCGGTGGGCGCGGCGGCTCTTGTGGCCGCTCGCGCCCGTCATGCTTTCAGTGCTTGTCGACAGGCAGTTCCTTGGTCGCCACCACGAGCGCATCGAACAAAGCCGCGGCCACCGGATCGGCGCC
>JBARWY010000206.1:0-17837 GCA_049647065.1 Devosia sp.
GCGTCTGGCAGGTTCCGGACGATGAAGTCGGCCCGGCTGTCAGCGAGGCGATCAGGCGAGGGTATCGCTCGATCGACACGGCTCAGGGATATGATAACGAACGGGGCGTAGGAATTGCGCTTCGGCAGGCCGATATCGATCGCGGCGAACTGTTCGTCACAAGCAAGCTGCGGACGAAGGCGATGGGTTACGACGGCGCCCTTGCCGGCATTCGCCAGTCGCTCGATGACCTCGGCCTCGACTATCTGGACATGTTCCTCATCCATTGGCCGACTCCTGCCAGGGACACCTACGTCGACACCTGGAAGGCGCTGGTCCAGGCGCGGGAGGACGGACTGGTGCGAAGCATCGGGGTCTCGAATTTCCTGGTGGAACATCTCGAGCGGATTATCAACGAGACCGGCATAGTGCCGGTGGTCAACCAGATCGAGACCCATCCGCGATACCAGCAGCGCGATATCCGCAGTTTCCTGGCCGGCAACGGCATCCAGCACGTATCCTACTCCCCTCTGGGAAGCGGCGCCGTGCTGGAGGACCCGACCCTGGCCGAGATTGGGTCGAAGTATGGCAAGTCGGTCGCCCAAACCATTCTACGATGGCATATCCAGGAAGGCCTCGTGGCCATCCCAAAATCGGTGACACCAGAACGTATCCGGGAAAACATCGAGGTCTTCGATTTCGAGCTCGATCCGGAGGACTTGGCCCGGATCGCGACCCTGGATGATCCCCGGAACGGCAAGACCGGAAGCAGGCCGGAAGAATTCAACGATCTTTACTGAAGTCTCGCGGGCGTGGCCGCACGCTAGGCGACGTTGTCTTACGGAGTACAAAGATGGACCAGGTCTTGGCCCACCCTCCCGTTCACCGGGAGCAGGAAATGAAGTTCGGCACGCAGATCACGGCCAGGGGCGTGAGGTTCCGACTATGGGCGCCTGGTGCCGACGCTGCCTCCCTCAGGCTCTACACTCCCGATCGGGTAGTGCCCATGACGGCCTTGCCGCGTGGTTGGTACGAGGTCGAGGTAGACGGGGTATCGCACGGCGCCCGGTATCGCTTCGTTCTTCACGACGGTCGTGAGGTCCCGGACCCTGCATCGCGTTTCCAGCCCGATGATGTCGACGGTGCGAGCGAGGTGATCGACCCGCGTGCCTTCGCCTGGACCGACGCCGGCTGGCGTGGCCGGCCCTGGGAGGAGACAGTCCTTTACGAACTCCACGTGGGCACGTTCACCTCGGAAGGGACTTACGCGGCGGCCATGGAACGCCTCGGCCACCTGGCCGAGCTGGGCATCACGGCCATCGAGATCATGCCGCTTGCGGACTTCAAGGGACGGTGGAACTGGGGCTATGATGGAGCCTTCTTGTTCGCTCCGGACGCCAGCTACGGTAGGCCCGAGGAGCTGAAGGCATTCGTCGACGCGGCCCACGCCCTTGGCCTCATGGTCATGCTCGACGTCGTCTACAATCACTTTGGTCCCAAGGGCAATTACATGGGCATCTACGCCCCCCTGACCACCGACAAACACCAGACACCCTGGGGCCCAGGCGTAAACTACGATGACGAGGGGTCGCACATGATCCGGGATTTCGTGTTTGCCAACGCGCGATATTGGCTCAACGAATATCACCTGGACGGTCTGCGGTTCGACGCGGTCCACGCCATCAACGATTCCGGCCCCAGGCATATGCTTCACGACCTCGCCGAACAGGTGCGCGCATCGACCGATGGTCGCCATATCCACCTCGTATGCGAGAACTCCGAGAACCAGGCAAACTGGCTACAACGGCGGAAGGACGGCACTCCGGGCCTCTATACTGCCCAGTGGAGCGACGACATCCACCACTTACTGCACAGCGCCGTGACGGGAGAACGGTTTTGGTATTACGCCGATTTTGCCGGACGCACCGACTTGCTGGGTCGGGCCCTTGCCGAAGGCCTTGCGTGGCAGGGGGAGTATATGGAGCATGAGGGGGTCAATAAGGGCGAGCCGTCCGATTTCCTGCCTCCGACCGCGTTCGTCTCCTATATCCAGAACCACGACCAGGCAGGAAACAGACCACTTGGCGAACGGATCACCGAGTTGGTGCCCCTCCAGGCTGCCCGCACGCTTGCTGCGATCAATCTCCTGTCGCCCCATATACCCCTCCTCTTCATGGGAGAGGAATGGGCCGCCAAGCAACCTTTCATGTTCTTCTCAGATATCGGGGAAGATCTTGCTGACGCCATCCGCCAGTCGCGTCGGGATGAGCTGAGCGAGGTACCACTATCCAATGGGATGCAACCTCCGGATCCCATGGCGGCGTCCACTTTCGAGGCCTGCAAATTGGATTGGAGCGCACTGGAGGGTGCTGAAGCGGCCCGACATCTGGCGCTTTACAGGCGACTCCTCTCGATCCGACAGAAGGAAATCGTTCCGCGCCTGCACGGTGTTTGCGGATACAGCGGACGCTACCAGGTCATCGGACCGAAGGCGGTTCAGGTGGCATGGACTTTGGGGGACGGAAGCGAGCTGTCCATGGCGTGCAACCTCTCTGGTGAACCCCTGCATGGCATCTCACTGTGGGGACCGGATCACCTCTGGCTCGAGGGCTTTGCGACAGGCGATTGCTTGGAAGCGTGGAGCGCGGTTTTTCGACTTCGTCCGAGGCGACAGTGATGCTGTCCCTAAAGCGCCTGGCCTGGTGGGCGATGCGGCTCGCTGCGCCCTTCGTCCCCCTCATGCACGAACTCACCGAGGTCAAATACCTCTGGAACCAGCCTGTGCGCCTGCGCAATGAGCGCCTGGCGTCCACAAATCGGCCCCGAGCCGCGCACCAGTGGTTTGGGCCATCCAGACCGAAATAAACGCCTGGCCGCTCAGGCGCTCCAAGGTCACCTCGTCGTCCTTCACCGACAGCCTGAAAGACAGGACCCGCCCAGGGTTTTGTCGCTGTCCATGTCTGGCAGTTCACCCCGACGGCAACGGGGGTCCATGTCCATACCGAAGAATCCTGGGGCGGCGAGGGCCTCGAGGCTCAGGCCGAATACCTGCAGCCGCTGCTCGACCAGTCCCTGGTCGAATGGCTCGACCTGCTCAAGGCGAGCAGCGAAGCGACCCAGCTCAAAATAGCCTCAGGACACTGGAACTGCAGACCGGCAGTGGCCTTGGCCGAGTCGAAGAGCGGCGCCGCCGCCAACAAGACTACTTTGTCCGGTAAGCTCCCCACGGAATCGGTCACAGCGAATTCCACGCCGCGCCGTGCCGAAGCTGCTGGTATAGCCTCCGCTCCCAACCCCTCAATGATCCTGCGCTTTGCAGGTGGAACTTGGCGTTACTTCGGTCATCGTACGCGCAGTAACATGTACCGTGGCGCCGTCGCTCAGAAGCTCCAACGCGTTTCCTCGCCCTACTCCCCGACTGCCGCCGGCCACCATGCCACAAGCTCTCATGATCCCGCTCTTGCCTAGAACATACGTAAAAAACGTGAGTAGAAATGGACGCGTGCGGCCCTGCACGTCTTGGCAGGTTTTACGCGATTTATGTCAGTTCGCATCCACTCTCCAGAGTTAGGGTGGGGGCGCTGAGCAACTGATCTTCGACCGGCGTTGCCGGTGCAGTTTGCCGTTGAGGCAGGGCACGACAAACATGGCGGGGATGTAACTCGAATATTCGAGGGCCTAGCTGCGCGTGATGACCGACCGCGGTTCACCGCTACAGAAAATTCACACGGAGGAACTCCCAAATGATCAGCACAACTGTCCACTACCGCTCTGTATCGTCCTGGCTATGGCGATGTTCAGGTCTGCCGACCGCAGCGCAACTGAGGGGTTCGTTTTGATGGGTACCGTGCAGGCGCAAGCGATCATGTCCCTGGATGGCTACGTCGCCAAGCAGGACAACACCATCGGCCGGTTGTTCGACTGGCTCCAGAACGGCGAGATTGCCGTACCCACACCGGCCGGAGACTTCGAGGTCCACCTCAGTCCGCCGAGCGCAGAGTACTGGCGGCAGTGGGTCTCGTCGTTGGGGGTATTGGTCTGTGGCCGCACTTTGTTTGACGTGACCAACGGCTGGCACGGTCGACATAGCCTGGATCTCCCCGTCGTCGTCGTCACCCATCACGTCCCTTCGGACTGGGTCGACGCGCACCCCGACGCCCCTTTCTCGTTCGTGACGGACGGCGTGCAAGCCGCGATCGCACGCGCTCAGGAGATAGCGGGCGACCGCGTTGTCTCGGTCACCGGAGGCACCATCGCAAGGCAGTGCCTCGAGCTGGGGCTGCTGGATGAAGTGGCCGTCAACCTTGTGCCCGTGGTGATGGGTGAGGGCAACCGACCCTTCTTCGGAAAACTCTCTTCCAGCGACTTCCTGTTAGGCGACCCAACAGAATGCGTTCAGGGCAATGGCGTAACCCACTTGGTTTTCCCGATGGATACCACGCGGAGCGCCTGAAGCCGGGCCTTTCGAAACACAACTACCAGATGCATCCCCATGGCCTTTCGAACGGAGATCCGCGAAGGCAGGCAGGGGACCCGCCCGCAACACCACAAGGAGGACCTATAAGATGCAACGATTTATCATTACCGCAGCAGCTCTCATGACTACAGGCGCCGCTTTCGCCCAAGAGGCGCCTGCAGGCAACCGCGTCGAGGTCAACGGCATGAAGATGTACTACGAGACCTCCGGCACGGGTGAGCCCATCATAGTGCTGCACGGCGGATTCATGAACATCCCCATGATGGCCGACATTGTCGGGCGCCTGGACGACACGCATCAGGTCTACGCGCTGGAACTGCAGGGTCACGGTCGTACGACGGACATTGACCGGCCGCTGACCTATCCCAACCTAGCGGAGGATGTGGCCGCCTTCATGGATGCGGTGGGGATAGAGAAGGCCGACGTGTTCGGCTACTCGATGGGCGCAATGACCGGGCTGCGGCTCGCCATCGACCACCCAGACAAGGTCGATCAGTTGGTTTTCGCCTCGGGCGCATACGACTACGAGGGTTGGCAGCCGGCATTCCAGGCGGCGATCCCGACGTGGACGGTGGAAATGTTCACTTCCTCGCCGTTCGCGGAGGACTACAAAAAGCTTGCCGCTGACCCTGACGGGTTCCCGGCGATGGCGCAGAAGGTAATCGACCTCGAGAAGCTACGTTTCGCCTGGGGCGAACAAGTGGCGGAACTAAACACACCGGTTTTGATCATCGCAGGTGACGCCGACGGCATGACGCTTGACCACAGCGTCGAGATGTTCCGGATGCTCGGCGGCGGCGTCATGGGGGACGGCACCGAACCGCTAGCTGCCTCGCGGCTCGCGATCCTGCCCGCGTCCTCGCACACCGCGGTGATACGCCAGACCGACGCGCTGATGACGTTCATCGGACCGTTTCTCGCCGGCGAGACCCCTAAGGCGGGTTTCGAGTGACATCCCGCCCGTGTGGGGCGGCGACCTCAGCTTTGACGGCAAGGTCGCCCTGCCAGCAGCTTAGCGATCAACTCAATGCGCGGAGAGAATCATGACGGCCACCTATACGTTTGACGTGTTTTCCAGTCTGGACGGTTTCGGCGCCCATCACGGCGACTGGGGTGGATACTGGGGCAAGCAGGGCCCCGAGCTTCTTGCCCGCCGCCTAGCGCTGTACAAAGTGGACCAACGGCTAGTTCTCGGAGCTAACACATATCGGTCACATGTCGGTATGTTGGCCGCGAGCGGTGAGGGGGCCGAGGTCCGCGACCCTTGGGTCACCCGAATGAGCAAGCTGCCGGCAACGATTTTCTCCACTCGCTTGAGATGGCCCCTCGACTGGCCGGATGCGACCGTCGTGAGTGGTGACGTCGTCGACATCATTGCGCGCCTCAAGGCAGAGTCTGCCGTACCGCTGCGCTCTCATGGCAGTCTTTCGCTGAACCGGGTTCTGATGGCCGCCGGCTTGGTCGACCGCGTTCAGGTGACGCTCTTTCCCGTGATCACCGGGCAGACCGGCGACGATCCAATCTTCCAGGGCGGAGCCGACTTCGACCTTGAGCTTCTCGA
Organism: Devosia sp.; assembly: GCA_049647065.1. Classification (GTDB taxonomy): domain Bacteria; phylum Pseudomonadota; class Alphaproteobacteria; order Rhizobiales; family Devosiaceae; genus Devosia. The sequence goes on from JBARWY010000206.1 coordinate 6,018, forward strand.
AAGCCGAACGCTCGACAGCCACATCCAGGAACTCATCTACCGCCCCACCCGACACATCTAGGCCTCCATCCGCCTGCGGGCGTCACGTCGACGCCGCGACCCGGTGGCAATTGCATAAGAAACGGGCAGGACGATGAAAGCACTGATCGCCGGTGGCGGCATCGGCGGGCTGACAGCCGCTTTGTTTCTGGCCAGGCTGGGCATCGAAGTGGAAATCTTCGAGCGCTCCGGTGAAATCCGCGAACTAGGCGTCGGCATCAATATGCTGCCCCATGCAGTAAGGGAGCTGTCTGAGCTAGGCCTGCTGGAAGCTCTTGACGCGCAAGCCATTCGCACCCGGGAACTCATTTATGCAAACCGTCTCGGACAGATCGTGTGGCACGAATTGCGGGGCATCGATGCCGGACATGCCCTGCCCCAGTTCAGCATTCATCGCGGCAAGTTGCTGGGGGTCATCCATCAGGCAGTCGCGGAGCGCCTTGGCCGCGACGTTATCCGGACGGGCTGGCAGGTCCGGGGCTTCCGGCAGGATGAGGGTGGGGTCACCGTCGAACTTTCAGATCGCCAGGGCACCCCGGCTTCCGCTTCCGGTGATCTGCTTGTTGGCGCCGATGGGATCCACTCCACCGTGCGCGCGCAACTTTTTCCCGATGAGGGCGCGCCGATCTGGAACGGCGCAATGCTATGGCGCGGTTGCACACCCTGGCCAACATGGCGGGATGGCCGGACCATGTTGATCGCCGGCGGCAATGCCGCAAAGTTCGTTTTCTACCCGATCGCCGTTCGCCCCGGGGAGCCCGGCGAGAGGCTGACGAACTGGGCGGTAATGGCGAACACGGGCGTCGCCGGAGCGTCCCCACCTCGTCGCGAGAATTGGCGCCGACGCGGCGAGCCGGCCGACGTTCTACCGTTGGTGCATAATCGGTTCAAGTTGGATGGCGTCGACCCCGCAGGCATCATCGAGGCAACCGAGGAATTTTACGAATATCCCAATTGCGACCGCGATCCGCTGTCGCAATGGTCGTTCGGTCGCGTCACCCTGCTGGGTGACGCCGCCCACCCCATGTATCCGGTTGGTTCAAACGGAGCCAGCCAGGCAATTCTGGATGCGCGGAGCCTGGGGACGCACCTTGCTTCGCTGGGATCGGTGGAGACTGCCCTCGCCGCGTATGATGCCGAACGACGGCCGTCCACGTCCAGGATCGTTCTATCCAACCGACAGGGTGGCCCAGAAGGAGTGATCGATTTGGTGGAGGCACGCGCGCCCGATGGCTTCACTGACATCGAGCAGATAGCAAGCCACGACGAGCGTCGGGCTCTGGTAACGGGGTATGCCAATTTAGCAGGTTTCGCACGACAATAGGGCCAGCCTAGAACGCGACGTGCATGTCGCGGAACAGCCGCGGTGCAACGCCAAATCGGCGCACGAACGCTTCGGTAAAACGCGCGGCCGGAAATAGCCCTACTTTGGCGGCGACGGACTTCAAGGATAGTCCGCGCGACAGCAGCATGCGTGCCGCATCCAAACGTGCAGTCTCGACAAAGCGCGCCGGGGTTTCGCCCGTTGCTGCCACAAACCGGCGATGGAAGGTGCGCTCCGAAAGGCCGGCCCGGGCCGCAAGTGCCGGCACGTCCAGCGTTGCATTCAGGTTGGTTTGAATCCAGGCAATCAAATCCGCAAAGGGACTGTCCGCCTTGGCCTGTGCCTCCAGCAATGGGCTGAATTGCGATTGATAGCCTGGCCGCCGGGCATAGAGCACCAGTCGTCGCGCCACCTGGCCCGCGATGGTGGCGTCGAGATCGTGTGCGACCATTGCCAGGGCCATATCGATACCAGTAGTGACCCCTGCCGATGTCCAGAGCGATCCATCCGTGACATAGAGGGCATCCGGATCGAGCGTGACTGCAGGGAAGGCTTCCGTGAAGGGCATGCATGCATCCCAGTGGGTGGCGACGCGTCTACCCCCTAGCAAGCCGAGCGCCGCAAAGAAGAAGACGCCGGTGCAGATCGATCCGTACCGCTGCGCACGTCCAATGAGCTGCACGAGCGGTCCGCGAAGTGCATTATCGGACATCGCCTCTACTAGAGGCTCGCGTTCGGCGCCAACGATCAACAGCGTGTCGACTTTCTTTGGCAAGAATTCCTCAATCGGGCGAGTGTCGAGAGCAACGCCGCTGCTGGAGGGCACGAGCCCACCAGCGGCCGAGACCACGTCGATCGCGTAGTGCTTAGCCCTGCCACCTTGCTGCAAAGCCCGATTGGCACCGTTGAAAACGGATGTGGGCCCGGATGTATCGAGCAACTCGAACCCGGGATAAAGGACAAATACGATCTGATGCATGGCGGAAAATACCATCACTTTGTCATTCCCGCCAATCTGCCCCGGGACTAGGTTGAGATCAACCGGGCGGCCTAACTCAAATTGATCGTCCCGGCGCGCTCCAACGTGGAGATGTGGCCGTGTCAAAATCCATTGGCATCAGGGGTGGCATAGCTCTCCTCTGTTTGTGTCTGGCAGGATTTGCCGGGTGGATGATCAGTCTCCCTTCCGAAGGGCCGAGTGCAGCTGCACCATCAGTACCACGCGAGGAAACGGAGACCATGCTCTCCGCCCTCCGACCAGGGCCCGAAAGGCGGCCCCTCATAGCCGTTGTCGGCATCAACGATGCAACCGAGACCACCGACTATCTTATGCCGACGGGTATCCTTCGCCGCGCCGATGTGGCCGACGTGCTAATGTTGGCCACTGGTCCTGGCCCAGTGCAGCTTTACCCCGCTCTGAAGGTGCAGCCGGATGCAACAACTGCCGAATTCGATGCCACGCATCCGGATGGAGCGGATTACGTGATCGTTCCGGCGATGAGCCGCGACGACGACCCGATTGTACTGGCATGGCTTCAGGAGCAATCGGCAAAGGGCGCCAGGATCATCGCCGTATGCGCCGGGGCCAAGGTAGTGGGTGCCGCCGGCCTGTTGGACGGGAAGCGTGCCACCACGCATTGGTACTATCTCCGCGAGCTTCTGCAGCCGCACCCATCGATCGACTATGTCGCCGACCGTCGCATGGTGATGGACGGAAACGTTGTGACGACCACCGGCATCACCGCATCCATGCCCATGATGCTGACGCTGATCGAGGCACTCGGCGGTGAGGGCAAAGCCGAGGCGGTGGCGCTTAATCTGGGTCTCGATCATTGGGACGCGCGGCACGCCAGCGAAGCATTCAAATTCACCCGGGCATTCGCCACCGGCGTGCTCGGGAACATGCTCGCCCTCTGGAACCGTGAAGAACTCGGCATCGCGCTCGAACAGGGTGTGGACGAAGTCTCGCTGGCCTTGGTTGCAGATGCCTGGTCGCGAACGTATCGGTCCAAAGCGATCACCTACGCAATGACCTCCGAGATCGCGTCCGTTGGCGGCGTTCGCATCATCCCAGACCGGAATGTGAGTGAGTGGGCGGCACCGGCCACTGTCCCGAGCTTCGCAGATCACGCGCCGGCAGGAGCACTTGATCAAACGCTCGAAGCAATCACGGCTCGCTACGGCGAAACCACGGCCCAGGTCGTGGCGATGCAGCTCGAGTATCCAAGGTGATGGCATCTGCCATGCCGCAGCAACTCAAGAAAGGAAACCCAATGATCGGCACAATTGCAATTCTGGTGGCGCGACTGATCTTCGCCGGAGCTTTTTTGGTGGCCATGATAATGAAGTTCGCTGGAATGGAGGGGACAGCGGCCGCCATCGCATCGATCGGCTTGCCGTTCGCGCTCTTCCTAGCCTGGGTTGCCGCCTTTTTCGAACTTGGCCTTGTGTTGGCGTTTCTCACCGGAGCGTTCTTTGCCGAGGCCGCAACGCTGGCCGTTGCCTATGTCCTGTTCCTCGGATTTGCGTTCTACGGTCCAGCCTCCTGGCAGGGCAATCTGATGCAGATGGGTCTCTTCATCAACCACCTTACCTTTATCGCCGGACTGCTGTTTGCCGCGGTGCATGGTCCGGGACGAACCCTAACCCTGGCGTGGGGCTTCCCCTGGCCTGCCATCGGCCTGTCCGCGCAAACAAAATAATCCATGGGCCTTCCAGCTTCGCCATAGCCCCGAAATCCTCGCCCGCGTGAAGGCCGGAGGTGCTCAGCTCTGCGGCCTTCGCAGGCAATAAGGCGAGCCGGGAACACCATCGCGGATCGGCCACGTCAGATGAATTTGCAGCCATTGCCAAGATCGACCGAAAATATTAGGGATTGCGCCCATGATGATGATCTTTAGCACCATCGCGAGCCGTTACCGCGCCTGAAAGGGCCGGCTCGCCCTTGAGCCGAGTGCAACGCCACGGCGTTCCGGTTCAATACCAGCACACCCCTAGCCGGGGCCAATTGTGCTGGACTTTGCCTAGAGATTTGCCTTGTCCAATAGTGAAACCAACCGGGTTCGCTCCAGCGCACCCGCCTATCGCTCGTCCTCCGCCAAGCCACCCAACATCACCACCGACCATAGGCGATACTTCGCCCGGACTACTCGAGGCTTGGAATGGGTGACGGCAGCCGAGATCGACGCTTCTCCTGAAACGGTCGTAACCGAGCTTGGTCACCGGCTGGTGAGGTTTGCGGTCCAGCATCCGAGCGCCACAGTTTGTGACCTGAGAACGGCCGATGACGTTTTCGAAGAGCTTGCCGCGCGCTCGGGCATCCGAACGACCGCCGACGCGCTGGTCGACATCGGCAATGTCGTTGACCGCATCGCACCCGACTATAAACCGGGCCGCAGTGATCTCTTCGAGGTGGTGGCGAGCTTCATCGGCCGTCGGAACTATTCCCGTTTCGACATAGAGGACCATCTCGGCAGCAGGTTGAGGCAGCGGTTTGGCGGGAAATTCCGGTCCCGCCGTAATGGCCCTCCAGGCCTGGTAACGACCAGCTACCGCGTCCACATTTGGGATGACTGGATTGTGCTGGGCGTCAGGGTAAACGCCCGCCCCCTTCACCGCAGGGACTATCGACTGGCCACGGTGCCGGGAGCGCTGCATCCACCGGTCGCACGCGCAATGGCATTGATTGCCCAGGTAGCGGATCAGGACAGGGTGTTTGATCCTTGCTGCGGCTCCGGCACCCTACTGATTGAGGCGAGCGGCAGTGCGGCGCTAGGCAGCGTTGTCGGCATGGACATTAACACCGCCCATATCGGCGCGGCGGTGCACAATGCCGATAGAGCTGGCGTACCACTAGTCGGCCTCGGGGGTGATGCGGCCCGAGTTCCGCTGGTTGATGGATGCGTTGATCTGGTGCTGTCGAACCCACCCTGGGGCAATCAGGTGGCGGCTGGTGGACAACTCGCGCTCGAGGAGCGCCCTTTTTGGGACGAGCTGCGCAGGGTGCTTTCCGGCCGAGGGCGCGCGGCAGTGTTGGTCCATAACGCCGCGGGGCAGCCGGAATGGTCCGAACTTGGACTGGCACTGGATCGCAAGCTCGCCATCTGCATCGCCGGAAGTTGGACAACGCTCTACGTCCTGGCAGTGCAATCGCCACTCACGGCTCGGCCAGAAACCACGATGGCGCGAGCCTTGCAACGGTGGGAGGCGGCTGCGCAGGCACCGCACCCTGATGGTCCCTCGGCGGGGGATTAGCCATGCAGTTCAGATTCGCCAACTTGCCAAACTATGAGGATATGGGAAGCGGCCAGGTTCTCTATTCCGCGCCTGGCTTTCCCTCATTCCCCGCCCGCCTGAGCATCGAGTTTTTCGAACGCGCCCGGGAGGTGGCGGGCGTCGAACGCGCGTCCTTCTGGGACCCGATGTGCGGGGCCGGCGGTATTGCCACCACGGTAGGAATTGCATGCGGAGATGCGATCTCCCGCATCCTCGTTTCGGATGTCTCTGGTGCCGCGCTAGAACTCGCAAAACGAAATCTATCGCTGATCGCGGCAGATGGGGTGCTCCGCCGGATAGTCGACCTCAGGCACGGAGGCGCCGACGACAGCCGCATCTCGTCCGCTGAGCGGCTTGTCGAGATCGTCAGGGGACGGGACATCCCGGTCAGGACTGCATTGGCAGATGCGACCAACCCAGGATCGCTCCAGGCGATCCCCCCAGGTTCGGTCGACATTGTCTTAACCGATGTGCCCTACGGCCAGCGGACATACTGGCAGGGCAAGTCCGTCAGGCCTTTGGCGGCGATGATCACGGCCCTTCGTCAGGTGATGCCGCAGCACGGCGTTGTGGTAATCGCTGCACGCGGCCGGGAGGAATTTGATGGGACCCCAGCCGCTTACCGCTCGTTCAAGCACGGCCATCGTGTAATCAAAATGTACAGATGCAGGGACATCGCGTGAGGGGGAACGGACTTCACTGGCAGGGTCGCGATTGCCGCCCTAAGAGACCCTGGCATGACTCAAGCCCCTGTTCGAATCGCCAGCGTTGCCCTGCGACCGCTTGGCTGCTGGGCGTGCCGCGATGCTTGGACCGGGGCAATGGGCGATGCCAGCCGCGCCGCAGGTGAAAAGCGGGTCGCCTGCATCAACCAAATTCGTTAGCTGCAAGGAATTATCAAAATGGAGCAAAGCAATGAAACTGTTGGAAGGAAAAGTAGCAGTAATCACCGGTGCCAGCTCGGGGATTGGGAAGGCAGCAGCAACGCTTTTCGCGGCCAACGGCGCGTCTCTTGTCCTCGTTGCCCGCAGGCAAGGTCCGCTGGACTTTACGGTCGAGGAGATTGAAGGAAGCGGCGGAAGGGCGATTGCCATCGTGGGAGACGTAACCGATGAGCGCACGCATCAAGAGGCAGTCGCGGCCGCGCTAACAACATTCGGCGGGCTGGATGTTGCCTTCAACAATGCGGGTTTGGTCGGAAGCGTGAGGCCGCTGGCGGAGATAGAACCTTCGCAATGGTGGGAAGTTCTGGCAGTGAACTTGACTGCGGCCTTTCTCGGTGCCCGAGCTCAAATACCAGCCATGTTAGAGAGTGGCTCAGGTGCCCTCATTTTCACGAGCAGCTTCGTCGGAAACAGCGTGGGCTTGCCGGGCATGGGTGCCTATGGGGCGGCAAAATCGGGCCTGCTGGGGCTGGTCCGGGGCATCGCCGCAGATTACGCTGCAAAGGGCATTCGCGCGAATGCCCTTCTTCCCGGCGGAACTGCAACCGACATGGCGGGCGATGCGGACCAGCGCAAATGGGCAGCAAATCTCCATGCCATGAAGAGAATCGCTCAACCCGAGGAAATTGCACAGGCGGCCCTGTTCCTCGCCAGCTCCATGTCGAGCTTCGTCACGGGAACTGCTCTTTGGGCTGACGGTGGCAACGCCGCGGTAAAATTGTGAGGATGCCTGCTGCTTTTAGAATGCGCAGTCATGTCTCTAAAGACCGAAATGGGATCGGGAGCGGACACACAATGCACGGGTGATTATCCCAGCAGGAGTTCAGTCCTGAGTCCCCAAACCGGCCGACGCTACTGACCCCAGCTCCTGCACGAGGAAGTCAAACACGACCCGACAGCGCGCGCTGCTGCGCAGGTCCTCGTGCATGACCACCCAGGTCTCGAGATCCACCTGGAACTGGTCTGGCAGAACGCGCGTGAGGTCCGGGTTCACCGCCGCTATGGGGACCTGGCAAATGCCAATGCCAAAGCCGGCGCGAATAGCCGCCAGCTGGGCGACGTCGTTGTCGACGCGTAGAGCGAAGTTGGATCGGTCGAGCAGCGGGTAGGCTTGTACCAGCGCTCGCATGGCGGGCGTCTCGACATCGAAGCCGATGAGGTCGTGCCCCCTCAGGTCATCCAGTGTCCCCGGCGTGCCGCGCCGCGCCAGATAGTCCCGATGCGCATGAAATCCGATCGCGAAGGCGCCAATGTGCCTGGCGACGAGCGCCTGCTGCTCTGGACGGACCATGCGAATGGCAATGTCGGCTTTGCGCTGCAGCAGGTCATCCACGGCGTTGGACAGGACCAGCTCGACGGCGAGTTGCGGATGCTGCTGGCGCAACCGCGTCAGAATCTGGGGCATGTATTCGACGCCCACCACCTCGCTGGTGCTGACCCTTACCGTCCCCCTCACCTCCCCTGCCCGGCCTTCTGCCGTGCGCACCAAAGCTGCCGACGTCGCAGCCAGCATTTCGGCATAGGGTTTGAGCTCCAGCCCGGCATCCGTGGGTGAGAGGCCTCGTGGTGTCCTGAGGAATAGCGTCGCGCCGACGGCTTCTTCAAGCGCGTCAATGTGGCGGGCAATGCTTGGCTGCGTCAGCCCAAGGCTCCGGGCCGCCCCGGACAGCGAGCCCTCCCGCAACACGGCATCAAGCGTTCGGTATAGGTCCCAGCTGAGCTCTCGGTTCATATATTTCCGTATAGCATGGGCAGGTTTTTACGCAATGTTGTTCAACCCGGACCGCGGCGATACTGGCTTCATCAAACGGATGGAGACAGAAAATGGACAACCAGAAGCTGGCATTGGTGCTTGGCGCCACCGGCGGCATCGGCGGTGAGGTCGCCGGCCGCCTCGTCAGCACCGGGTGGCAGGTGCGCGCTCTGCATCGCAATCCCGATGCTGCAGGCAAGAACCCGCGCCTCGAATGGATCAAAGGCGATGCCTCAAACGCCGCAGACGTCGCGGACGCCGCCAAGGGCGTTTCCCTCATCGTCCATGCCGTGAACCCCCCGGGCTATCAGAACTGGCAGGAGCTGGTCCTGCCGATGCTCGCCAACACCATCGCCGCAGCTAAGGCCAGTCGGGCCCGGATACTGCTGCCCGGTACCATCTACAACTATGGCACCGAGGTCTTTCCCGATATCGACGAGGATGCCCCGCAGAACCCCACGACCCGCAAGGGCAGCATTCGCGCCGTGATGGAACGCCGGCTGCGCCAAGCCGCCGATCGCGGCGAGGCCCGGGTGCTCATCGTTCGTGCCGGAGACTACTTTGGCGCCAGGGCTGCCAACAACTGGCTGAGCCAGGGGATTGTCACGCCAGGTCGGCGCCCCAGCGTCATCACCTATCCCGGCAAGCCCGGCATCGGCCACCAGTGGGCCTATCTGCCCGATGTCGCCGAGACCATGGTGCGCCTCGTCGAGCATCCGGGACTGGCAGATTTTGCGACCTTCCACATGGAGGGACACTGGGATGCCGACGGCATCAGGATGGTTCAGGCTATCCAGCGGGTGCTGGGCGGCAAGCCCGTTCGGGTAAAGCGCCTGCCCTGGTGGGCGATGCGGCTCGCCGCGCCCTTGGTCCCCCTCATGCGCGAACTCACCGAGGTCAAATACCTCTGGGACCAGCCGGTGCGCCTGCGCAATGAGCGCCTGTCGGCCACAATCGGCCTTGAGCCGCGCACCCCGCTCGATGAAGCGCTGCGCGCCAGCCTCACCGCCATGAACTGCCTATAGACCAAACCAACAATCCACCTCGGAGATTAAAAATGTCGACCAACAAGACTGTCATGCTTGCCCTCATTCCGCTTGTCGCCGGCCTCGCCGTCATCAATCCGGGCGTCGCGGCGCCCTCGATCGCGATCGACGAGACCGCACCGATCATCTCCCGCCACGACATCGACATCGATGCAACCGCCGAAGAGGTTTGGGCTATCCAGACCGAAATAAACGCCTGGCCGCTCTGGCGCTCCAAGGTCACTTCGGCTTCCTTCACCGACAGCCTGAAAGTCGGCTCGTCCTTCGACTGGGAGGATAGCGGGCTCCAGATCACCTCCACCATCCAGGAGATCGAGCGCAATCGCCGTATCGTGTGGACAGGACCCGCCCAGGGTATTTTCGCTGTCCATGTCTGGGAGTTCACCCCGACCGCAACGGGGGTCCATGTCCATACCGAAGAATCCTGGGCCGGCGAGGGCCTCGAGGCTCAAGCCGAATACCTGCAGCCGCTGCTCGACCAGTCCCTGGTCGAATGGCTCGACCTGCTCAAGGCGCGCAGCGAAGCCACCCAGGCCAAATAGCCTCAGGACATGCGAAGAAGGCCCGCCAACCGGCGGGCCTTCCAGTTCGCTTGGGGGTAGCAAGCTGCCATTGAAGTTTGGCAGTTCCCCTCAATCGGTGGACCGCCGTGAACTGAGCGGAGACCTGCGTGGCGCGGCCTGCACGATCTTGCAGAGATCGAGGATGTATGCGGCAAAGGCCGGATCCTCGTCGGCCACCAGGTCCGGCAGCCACTCGGAAAAGTCCTCCCGCGCGCACCATTCGCGCATGAAGGTCTCCCAAGGACGCCAGTTGCGCGCATTGTCGCCGGTCTTGCCCGCATCGTAGCTGAAGATATAGGCCCGCTCGAACAGGGACACCAGGGCCTCAAACAAGGCCCACTTCTGGCCGATCTCACGGCTCGTCAGGTCCTTGTTGTCGTGCTTCTCCCAGACATTGGCGTCTGGCGCCGAGAGGGTCATGCGGACGAAGTCGAAATAGGAGTCGCCCAGGTTCACGTAGATCTCGGTGATCTCGTTCTGGCGGGCTTTCCGGCGATCCAGGACAAAGGCCAGGATGGCAAATGGCAGGCCCAGGATCAGCGTGATGCTGCTGATCGCCTGCAGGGCCTCGTTATTGTCGACCAGGAACTGCACCTGCCCTCCTACCAGCGGCCTTTGAGCCCAAGCCGCGCCGAGACCGCATTGCTGCTTCCGTCGATCGTGGTGTCATAGCCGAGCTGGCCGAAGAAGGTCACCGACGGGCCGAGCGTGATGTCGGCGCCGAGGCCGAGCTGGATCCTGGTGTCCGACAGATCCGCCGTGAACGGCACCGGGCCATCCTCCGACGAGAAGGTCGTCGTCGGCTTGCCGAGGAATTCGTGGATCAGGTTCACCGTGCCCCAGATCGTGGCCGGCCGATCTTCGAGACCGTCCGTCGAGAAGGATCGCGCCAATCGAACTCCCACGCGGCCGAGCAATGAGCTTGTGCCGGAGTAGCCGACGGTGGCCGACCCGTCGTTGAAGCCCTCGATGTCGATGAGCTGGACGATACCCTGGGCCTGCGGCTCGAGTATCCAGCCCTCGCCCAGGTTGAGCGGATAGCCCGCTTCGAGGGAGGCGGCGAGGCCCAGCCCGCTTGTGTGCGCGTCCGGAACCCGGCGCGAAGCGGTGCTGAAATTGTAGAACGTCGCCTGGACCACTGCATCGAGGTAAGCGCCGTCAGCATTGTGGCGAGTCCAGTAGCCGCCCAGGGAATAGGCGGTGAGGCTGGTGGTACCGGCATCGAAGTGCCGATCGGGCAGATCGTGCTCGACCACGCCCCAGGCGCTGCCGATGCCGAAATAGAGCCCGGCGACATCCTCGCCGCCGTCGGGAGCCCGATACTGATAAAGATCCTGGCCGGCCTGCAGGCCCATCAGCGTGTACTCGAAGCTGGGTTCCGAGCCTTCATAGATGCCGAGCGGATCTCCCGAGTGCCTTCCGGAGAGCCCTAGCGCCCTGCCCCAGCCCGCACTGGCCTCGCCGAGGTCGATGGTCCCGGGCGGCGTGTCCGGCTCGCCTCGCCGGCCGTGGAGCGTCTCCAGCATGTGCCGGCCGTAGAGCGCTGCCATCGGCGGAATGGCGGCGATCAGGGACACCTCCTGGCGGTAGTGCGGGATCGAGGTCGGTGGTGGTGGCGCCGGTGGTACCGCGGGAGGCGGCAGCGGCTCTGGCACGTAGTCGGAGCGCAGGTACCAGTTCTGCGGGCCGGTGCCGTCGATGCTGCCCTGATAGAGCGAGTATTCATAGGGGCCGGCGATGGCCGGCGCCGCGAGCGTGAAAGCGCCTGGTGCCGTGGTGCCGCCGCCGATCGCGCTGATGACGAGCATGCCATTGCCCGAAGTCAGTGAGCCGGCGCCTCCGGCATTCTTGATGACGAGGCCACTCGTACCCGTGG
>JBARWY010000207.1:0-1548 GCA_049647065.1 Devosia sp.
CGCTGGCTCAGGGCCTGCTGCGATCGCCTAGTGAGACGCTGCCGGAACACCTGGAAATCATTGATGCGCTGGAAGCGCACGACGCCGATGCCGCCGAGGGCGCCATGCTCCGGCACATCCGCACCACCATCTCGCTGATGCGAAACAAGGCCGTCGCTGAAGGCGGCACGGGGTCATAGCGACCCGAGCGGGACCACAACGTCACTATTGTCTGAAAGGGAGGACATCATGACTGCATCGATCCATCTCCACACCGGCCCGCGTCGCCATCCATTGGCCCGCATCGCCGCCAGCCTGTCTCTGGCCGCCATTATGAGCACCACGACGCTGGCCGGCGCCAGCGCCCAGGACATCACGTTCTGGACGCAGCCGCAGGGCGACCTGCTGGCCTATCAGGACCTGTTTGACCAGTTGACCGGTCAGTTCCGTGACCAGACCGGCATCAACGTGTCTGTTGAGGTCATCAACTGGTCGGTAGCGTTCAACACCTGGCTTACGGTGGCGCAGGGCGGCGCGGCGCCCGATTGTGCCGACATGTACTGGCTGCACTCCTTTTCGGGCATTGGTGCCGGCAAGTTCGGCCCCATGCCCATCACTGCCTACAAGGACCAGTGGCCCACCCTGGAAGAGGATTTCTATGCCGGTGCGCTGCAGGACGTGAACTGGAACGGCGAGTTCTACGGTATCCCGTGGCGTGTCGATATCCGCCCCTTGCTCTATCGTACCGATTATCTGGCCGAGGCCGGCATCGCCGCACCCCCGGCCAACTGGGACGAAATCGTGTCGCAGGGCCTCGCTTTGACCCAGCGCGATGCCAATGGCAACGTGACCCGTTGGGGCTTCACTCCGGGCAATAACAACCCGGCCCAGACGCTCCTGCCCTATTACTGGCAGGCCGGTGGTGCCATGCTGTCCGAAGATGGCAAGACGGCCACCCTCGACAATGAGGCCATGCGCACGGCGCTCAGGTTCCTGCAGGACCTAGTGCAGGTACACAAGATAACCTCGCCCGAGATTTTTGAGAAAAGCGCCGATCCGCTGACGGACTTCACCTCTGGCGCCGTGGCCATCAATGGCAGCATGGGCAATGCCTGGCCTGCCCAGATGGATCGCGACTATCCCGAACTCGAAGGCACCTGGGCCATGGCACTCAATCCTGAGGGTCCGGAAAACCGCGATTCCTTCTCCGGTGTCGGCTATTGGGGCGTCCTCTATGGCTCAAGCGACGTTGATGCCTGCGTCGAATGGATCAAGTTCCTGTCGCAACCTGAAAACATGCAGTTGATCAGCGAGACGACTGGCGCTGCCAGCCCGCGCCGCGCCGTAATGAGTTCGGAATTCTGGTCGGACAAGCCTTGGAAGGCCGTGATGGCCGATACGCTCAACTACGGCCACACCTCCCAGCACGCCACATCTGTCTGGACCGCCTTGGCCTCCCCCGAGCCGGGCGCAGTGCTCTACGACCTGATCTACAACACGGTCATCGGTGGCGCCGATATCGACACGGCTGTGGTTGAAGCCCAGGCCCGCATGCAAATCGAACTCGAT